>QFZU02000178.1 GCA_003260025.2 Microbispora triticiradicis
GCCGGCGTACTGCCGGCGCGGGCGGTCAGGTGTCCCGGTGTGGCTCAGGTGAGCTGGATGTAGTCCAGTTCGGCGTTGCCGGTGCCACCGGAGAACCCGGGAGAGCCCTTGGCCAGGCGGATCACGTTGTATCCGGCCTTGAGGCCGACCGTGGTGCCGGTGGTCGCGCCGAACTGGCCCCAGCCGGAGGTGGCCGGGTAGCTGACGGCGCCCCACGATCCGCCGTTCACGGCCAGGCCCTGGGTGGCGGTGGCGCCGCCGCCGTTGGCGTAGCCGATGGTCATCGTGTAGGTGCGGGCGGCCGGCACGTTCACCACGAAGTCGACGTAGCTGTCGGTGCTGTGCGTGCTCGTGGCGTTGTCGATGCGGCCCACGTAGCCGCCCTCGGACGCGCTGGAGGCGGTCAGCCGCTGCGCGCGGAAGACCGAGGCGTCCTCCGCCTCGTACCGCTGCTGATACGACGGCACCCCGCTGGCCGGCTGGACGACCACGTGGTACCCGTCGGAGGCGGCCATGTTCGGCACGATCACCAGCAGCTGGTCGCCGGTCACCCGATAGACGGCGCTGGAGACGGAGGTGGCCGCCGGGGCCGCGGTGAAGCGGCTCTGCGTGTGCGTGGACTCCACCGTCACCTGGACGGAGGGGCCGAGCGCGCCGATGCCGGTCAGCCGGACCGTGTTGGTACCGGCCTCGTTGCCCAGGACCACGTTCACGATCTTGCGGGTGCCGTCGTAGGAGGCGAAGCCGTCCAGCCCGGTCTGGTTCGGCGGGGTGGTGGTGACCATCCGGCCGGCCATGTCGCCGTACCACTTGTAGAGCCACCAGGTCCCGGTCGGCTGGGTGTTGTTGGTCACCAGCCCGTTCATGGTGCCGTACTCGTACCAGAACGCCCGGTGCGCCGACTCGACCCCGGCCCGCTCGAACTTGGCCACGTAGCTGGCGATCCGGCCGGGGACGTCCACCTCGCTCGTCGCGGCGTACTCGTTGATCGAGATCCGCCGGGGGCTGATGCCCAGCGACGACTCCAGCGCGCGGTAGTCGGCGATGTTGGCGGCGATGTTGTTGGGGCTGCCCAGCTCATGCCAGCAGATGATGTCCGGCAGCGTGCCGGCCGCCTTGGCGCTGCTGAGGAACGACGACAACCACGAGCGGTTGTAGTAGGAGATGCTCGGCCCCACGATCGGCGTCGTGGTGTCCAGCGCCCGCACCGCCCGGTAGGTGCGGGACCAGCCGTCGTTGAAGGCCCCGGCGGCGGAGGTGTTCCACGTCCAGTCCGGCTCGTTCCACAGCTCCCAGCCCAGGATGTTGGTCACCGAGGTCGCGTTCAGCCGCGCGCGGACCATCGTGTCCACCTTGGCGAGCCAGTCGTTCCAGCTCACCCACTTGTACGGGAAGTTGGGGTAGATGTCCGGCATCCGGATGTACTCCCCCGCGCCGACCCGGGTGGCCTGCGGCGCCACCAGCAGCGAGTCTCCGCCGGGCGGCTGGCCGTTGGGCCGCTGTCCCACTCCGGGGGCCGGCTGCGTCAGCGAGTTGACCTTCAGCGGCAACAGGGTCGAGTCCGCGGGCTTGCCGTTCTCCGCCAGTCCGTACAGACCGCCGGTCGCCACGTGGGTGACCGGCCGGAACGGGGAGCCGACGGCCACGGTCAGCACCTTCCCCACGGGGTTCGACGGGGGCGTGCTACCGGAGGGGCTCGGTGACGGACTGGGTGACGGGCTCGGTGAGGGGCTTGGTGAGGGGCCCTGTGACGGGCTCTGTGACGGGCTCTGTGACGGGCTCTGTGACGGGCTCTGCGACGGGGACGCGCTCGGACTCGTGTCGGGCGACTGGGTGGGGCTCGCCGACGGGCTGCTGACGGCGCCGGTGCAGGGGGTGCCGTTGAGGGCGAAGTTCGCGGGGACGGGGTTGGAGCCGTTCCAGGACGCGTTGAAGCCGAAGCCGGCCGAGCCGCCGGTGGGGATGGAGGCGTTGTAGCCGGCGTCGGTGACGGTCACCTGCGCGCCCGACTGGGTGTAGCTGCCGTTCCACAGCTGGGAGATGGTCTGTCCGGCGCCGAACGACCAGGTCAGCTTCCAGCCGCTGATCGGGTCGCCGATGTTGTCGACGCTGACGCTCGCGCCGAAACCACCCGGCCACTCGCTGCTGATCGTGTAGGTGACCTGGCAGCCGGCCGCCGCCTGGGCGGCCGGCGCGAGGGTGAGGGCGGTGGCCCCGGCACAGACGACGGCGGCCAGCGCCGTCCCCGATCGAAGGGAGAAGAGTCGCATGTGTGTCCTCTGAAGCGGTGGTGGGTTGGAGAGGAGAGCCTGGGCGGGAGCCGCTGGGGCGGGGCGCGAAGTTGCCGAGATACCGGTTTCCGACTGGTTGCCGATGGCGGGGCGACTGACCGGGGAACGAGAACCTTCACGCATTCCACGTGCCACATTCGCCGCATCGCCGCTCGTGGTGAGCCCGACAAACGGTTTCCTTCATAGTGACTTCGGGTTCGCAGCCGGACCGTACGCACGTCGTGGTTCGGGCGTCAACGGACGGGTCTGCGGCGCACGGCGGGTCGCCCGGCACGGCACCGTCCCGGTGCCGCCCACGGGGTGTGCGGCGTCCCCGAGCGATCACCGGTTGGGCTGAAAGTTACACGGGGCCGCCGATGGCCGACCTGTCGCGCGGATGACTTTGGTCCTCGTGATCGGTGACCTCCGCTCGGCGAGGACGACGGCCCCAGGGTCGACAGTGAGAGCGGACACCGACGAGAGGGGCCGGCGATGACGGTCACACAGCCCAGGGAGCATGGGACCAGCGAGCATGGGACCAGCGAGCATGGGGCCAGCGAGCATGGGGCCAGGCGGCGTGGAGCCGGGCAGGAGGCGGCCGCGCACGGCGCGTGGCGCGGTTTCCGCGGCACGGCCTGGCGCGAGCGGATCGACGTGCGCGACTTCATCCAGGCCAACTACACGCCGTACCAAGGCGACGAGTCGTTCCTGGCAGGCCCCACCGAGCGGACCCGCGCGGTGTGGGCGGAGGTGTCGGGCCTGTTCCCTGAGGAGCGGCGGCGCGGAGTGTACGACGTGGACACCGCCACGCCTTCCTCCATCACCTCGCATCGGCCCGGCTACATCGACTGCGGCCGTGAGCTGATCGTCGGCCTGCAGACCGACGCCCCGCTGAAGCGGGCCATCATGCCGGCGGGCGGGCTGCGGATGGTGGAGAACGGCCTCGCCGCGTACGGGTACACGCTCGCCCCCCAGGTGAAGGAGATTTTCACCAGGTATCGCAAGACGCACAACGACGGCGTCTTCGACGCCTACACCCCCGAGATCCGGGCGGCCCGCCGCGCCGGGGTCATCACCGGCCTGCCCGACGCGTACGGCCGCGGGCGCATCATCGGCGACTACCGGCGCGTCGCCCTCTACGGCGTGGACCGGCTGGTCGAGGCCAAACGGGCCGAGCTGCACTCGCTCGACGGAGAGTTCTCCACCGACGCGGTCGTCCGCGACCGGGAGGAACTGGCCGAGCAGATCCGCGCGCTGGGCGAGCTCAAAACCATGGCCGCCTCCTACGGTCACGACATCTCCCACCCCGCCGCGACGGCCCACGAGGCGATCCAGTGGCTGTACTTCGCCTACCTCGCCGCCGTCAAGGAGCAGAACGGCGCGGCGATGTCCCTCGGCCGCACCTCCACCTTCGTGGACGTCTACCTGGAGCGGGACCTCGCCGAGGGGTGGCTCACCGAGCAGGAGGCCCAGGAGCTCGTCGACGACTTCGTGATCAAGCTGCGCATCGTCCGCTTCCTGCGCACCCCTGAGTACGACCAGCTCTTCTCCGGCGACCCGACCTGGGTCACCGAGTCGATCGGCGGCATCGGCGCCGACGGCAGGCCTCTGGTCACCCGCACCAGCTACCGCTACCTGCAGACGCTGCGCAACCTCGGCCCGGCGCCGGAGCCGAACCTGACCGTCTTCTGGTCGCCACGCCTGCCGGAGCCGTTCAAGCGCTTCTGCGCCCGCCTGTCCATCGAGACGAGCTCGATCCAGTACGAGAGCGACGAGCTGATGCGGCCGGCGTACGGCGACGACACCGCCATCGCCTGCTGCGTCTCGGCCGCCCCCGTGGGCAGGCAGATGCAGTTCTTCGGCGCCCGCGTCAACCTCGCCAAGACCCTGCTGTACGCGATCAACGGCGGCCGGGACGAGATCAGCGGCGAGCAGGTCGGCCCCGCCTACCCCGCGCTGACCGGCGACGTGCTCGACTACGAGGAGGTCGCGGCGGCATTCGACCGGATGATGGACTGGCTGGCGAAGACGTACGTGAACGCCCTGAACGTCATCCACTACATGCACGACAAGTACGCCTACGAGCGCATCGAGATGGCGCTGCACGACTATCCCGTCAAGCGCACGCTCGCCTGCGGCATCGCGGGCCTGTCGGTGGCCGCCGACAGCCTGTCGGCCATCAGGCACGCGAAGGTCCGCGTGCTCCGCGACGTGACCGGGCTGGCCGTGGACTACGTGGTGGAGGGCGACTACCCGGCGTACGGCAACAACGACGACCGCGCCGACGCCATCGCGGCGGACCTGGTGCGGGCGTTCATGGACAAGATCCGCCGCCACCCGGCCTACCGGGACGCCGAGCACACCCAGTCGGTGCTCACCATCACCTCCAACGTGGTCTACGGCAGGCACACCGGCAACACCCCCGACGGGCGCAGGGCCGGCACGCCGTTCGCCCCCGGCGCCAACCCGATGAACGGCCGCGACCGGCACGGCCTGGTCGCCTCGGCGCTGTCGGTGGCCAAGCTCCCCTACGACCAGGCGCAGGACGGCATCTCGCTGACCAGCACCGTCACCCCCGAAGGGCTGGGCCGCACGGTGGAGGACCGGGTCGCCGACCTGGTGGGCGTGCTCGACGGCTACTTCGACGCGGGCGGCTTCCACATGAACGTCAACGTGCTCGACCGGGCCACGCTGGTCGACGCGATGGACCACCCCGAGAAGTACCCCCAGCTCACGATCCGGGTCTCCGGCTACGCCGTGAACTTCGTCCGGCTCACCCGCGAGCAGCAGCAGGACGTGATCGACCGCACCTTCCACGGACGGCTGTGATGCCGGAGAAGCCGCTGGACGACCCCGTCGCCCGGCTCCGCCAGGACCCTGTCGCCCGGCTCCGCCACGAATCCATTGCCCGGCTCCGCCGGGACGCAGCCGCCGAGCTGTGCCAGGCGGAGCCGGCGGCGGGCTCCGGCGTCATCGAGTCGTGGGATCTGTCGGTCGGGGTGGACGGTCCCGGCACCCGCTTCGTGGTGTTCACCTGCGGGTGCCCGCTGCGCTGCCTGTACTGCCACAACCCCGAGACCTGGCGCATGCGTGACGGCAGCCGGGTCACGGTGGACGAGGTCATGACGGAGGTGGACCGCTACCGCCGGTTCATCTCCGTCGCCGGCGGCGGGGTGACGCTCAGCGGCGGCGAACCGCTGCTGCAGCCTCGCTTCACCGGAGAACTGCTGCGCCGCTGCCACGAGAGCGGCCTGCACACCGCGCTGGACACCTCGGGCTTCCTCGGCGACCGCGCGAGCGACGCGCTGCTCGCCGACACCGACCTCGTGCTGCTCGACATCAAGTCGTACGACCCGCGGGGCTACCGGCGGCTGACCGGGGCGAGCCTGGAGCCGACCCTGCGCTTCGCCCGCCGGCTGGCCGACCTGGGCCGCCCGGTCTGGGTGCGGTTCGTCCTCGTTCCCGGCCTCACCGACGGAGAGGACAACGTGGACGGCCTCGCCCGGTTCGTCGCGACGCTCGGCAACGTCGAGCGGGTCGACGTGCTGCCCTTCCACCGCATGGCCGCCGGCAAGTACGCCCGGCTCGGGCTCACGTTCCCCCTGGCCGACGTCGAACCCCCGGGCCACGCCCTGCTCGATCGCGTACACGCCCAGTTCGCCGCCCACGGCGTCACCAGCGTCTGACCGGCGGGGGGCCGCCCGGCGCACGAGCCGATCGCGGCCCGGACCGGAAGCGACGTTCAGCGCGGGGTCCGGAGACCTTCGGGCCTCCCCGCACCGGGCTTCCGGCGGCAGGGTCGAGTCTGCCCGGACAGCGTGAGCGCCCCGGTCGTCACCGAGAGGACCGTCCGGGCCACGCGGCCACGACGAGCACGGCCACGGCGGCGGCGGCGATCCCGCTCACGACCGGGTCGTAGTGCGACTCGTGGTCGGGGAAGAGGGACCAGCCGACGTTGGAGGCGGCGTGGCAGACGATCGCGGCGAGCACGCTCGCGCTGCGCTCGTACAGCCAGACGATGATGACCCGTAGCGCCACTGTTTAGCGGAACTGCCCCGCGATCCACAGCGGGCCGTGGCCGGCCTGCGCGTACGGGACGAGGTGCCAGACGGCCCACACCACGCCCAGCACGACGCCGGTGGCCGGCACGCTCAGGCGGGTGCGCAACGGATCAGTGGCGTAGGCGGTCCAGCCCGCCTCCTCACAGGCCGCAGAGGCGAGGAACACGGCGAACAGCAGTGGAATCTCGATCAGCGCGACTCGCGGCTCGGGCAGCGACCGGCCCAGGAGGACCAGCACGGCGTAGGAGGCCGCCATCACCCCCAGCGGCACCGCGAACGCGAGTGCGTACCAGCCGGAATCGGGGGCGGCACGCCAGTCGACGATGCGCAGCAGCAGCCGTCTCACGGCTCCGCTCGGCTCATGACGCCGGACGAGCGACATCGCCGCCAGCAGGGGGCAGCACGCCATCAGAGCGCTGACGGGCAGGTTCTCCGACAGGCGGTCGAGCACGGCGCCGGCCGGCCAGAAGGGCGCAGACAAGGCGAAGGTCAATGCGATCAGCCGCGCCGGTGACCTGTCGAGCGCTTCCGGCCACCCGCTCACGCACTGCTCCTCAGGCCGTAGGCGATCGCGTCCTGCCGCCGTCGATCTCCTGATGCGAGGAGTCTGTCAGACCCCCGTTCCCCGCGGGGCTGCCACATGCTCGGCGACCTGTCGGGCCCAGGCGCGCGCGCCCGATCGGGGTCGCGGTAGTCGCCTCCGTTCCTTGCGGCGATCCTCGAGGCGAGGAAGCCCTCGGCGTCGCGGGCGAGCCGCCCGCCGAACGTCCGGTGCCCACGCGCGCCGAGAGCGGCCGGCGCCCGGGCCGCCTGGGGAACCGGTGGGATCTCCGCCTCGTCCGCGGATGGGTCGAGCGGCCCGCTGCTGAACAGCCACACCGGCCGTCCGGACAGCGCCGTGGCGTGCCGCCGGGCGAAGCGCCGGGCGATCGTGACGACACGTTGTCCGCACCGCTTGGGCCGAAAGTCCCATGAGCGCGGGACTTCAAGACGACCGAAGCGTGCCGTACGGCTCCTGCGGCACGGCCGCTGATCGCGGTTTGCTTGAGGTGTTGAGAAGAGAGAAGACGCGAACACGTTGAAAGGGGCCGGTCATGGCCATCACCGAAGGGCGCAACCGGAGAAACCACAACCTCCACCCCGCCGCTCCCCCCGCCACGGTCCCCGCTCCCCGCGCGCACGGCGAGACGATCCCCACCAGCGCCGGCCCGGTCCGGTACGTGTGGGCCGCCGCCCGGATCGCGATCGGCTGGGTGTTCCTGTGGGCCTTCCTGGACAAGCTGTTCGGCTGGGGCTTCGCCACCCCCGCCGCCAAGGCGTGGATCAACGGCGGAAGCCCGACCACCGGCTTCCTGAACGCCCTGGGCGGAGCCGGCACCACGTTCGGGCTCGGCAGGATCTGGGCCGCCACCCCCCTGGTCCGCCGCTTCCCGATCCTGAAGTAGACCAGGCCTGATCTCACGATCGGCTCCGGTGCCCACCCCCGCTCGCGGGGGTGGGCACCGGCATGTCCATTTGGGAAGTGCGCACCATGACGGAGCGGGAGCCGCCACCACACCGGTGGACGCGCAGCTTCCTCGGGGTGCCGATCCGGGCCCGCGACGAGGTGTTCGGCAACCTCTACCTCACCGAGAAGCGCGGCAGATCACCTGCCGACGGCGACGATCTGCGGCATGTTGATCAGCGGGATTGCGACGTTGTTCCCTCCCCGCCTGGCTGCAGGCCCACACCGGCGTCGAGATCGTGTGCCGGGACCGGGCCGGCGCCTGTGCCTGTGCCTGTGCCTGTGCCTGTGCCGAGGCTGTGGCCCGCGGCGCACCTACCTGCTCGCCGTCCTGCGCGAGGCCGTGTCGAACCCTGTCCGCCACACCAGGGCCGCCCGAGCCGGCGTCGTCGTCCACGCCGGAACGGCCGGCCGGGGTGGACGGCCGGTGCCTCTTGACGAATGACAGGAGTGGACGACGCGACGGCCCCCGCGGCCGGCGTCGAGGTGGACGCCGGGCGCGGGGGCCCAGGTGTGGCGACGGGGGTGTGGCGACGGGGTGCGCCGCCGCGATGGCGGGTGCCTACTCCGGGGAGGACCCGTAGTAGGCGGCGCGCATCAGCGCCTGCATGTCCTCCAGCATCGGCATCCGGGGGTTGGCCGGCGCGCACTGGTCCTCGTACGCGTTGAGCGCCTGCTGCGGGAGCGCGTCGAGGAACGCCTTCTCGTCGACGCCGATGTCCCGGAACGACCGCTCGATCCCGACCGCGTCACGCAGGCGCTCGACCGCCGCGGCGAGCGACTCGACCCCCTCGGCCGGGGTGGCGGCGGGCAGGCCCAGCGTCTGGGCGATCTCCTGGAACCGCTCGGGGGCGCGGTAGTCCTCGTACTTGGGCCAGCCCGACAGCTTCGACGGGACGGTGCCGTTGTAGCGGATGACGTGCGGCAGCAGGACGGCGTTCGTGCGCCCGTGGGCCACGTGGAACGTGGCGCCGAGCGTGTGGGACATGGCGTGCACGATCCCAAGGAAGGCGTTGCCGAAGGCCATTCCGGCGATCGTGCCGGCGTTGTGCATCTTCTCCCTGGCCTCCGGGTCGGCCGCGCCGCGGGTCACCGCGCGCTCCAGGTAACGGAAGATGAGCCTGATGGCGTGCAGGGCGGGACCGTCAGTGAAGTCGCTGGCGTAGACCGAGACGTACGCCTCGACGGCGTGGGTGAGGGCGTCGAAGCCGCTGTCGGCGGTGACCACCCGGGGCAGGTCGGCGGCGAGGACCGGGTCCACGATCGCGACGCTCGGGGTGAGCGCGTAGTCGGCCAGCGGATACTTCTTGCCGGTCGCGGTGTCGGTGATCACGGCGAACGGCGTGACCTCCGCGCCCGTGCCCGAGGTGGTCGGCACGCACACGAGGCGGGCGAGCTCACCCAGGGCCGGGAATCGGAACGCGCGCTTGCGGACGTCGAAGAACTTCTCCTTCATGTCCGCGAAGACGACCTCGGGGTGCTCGTACCGCAGCCACATGACCTTGGCCGCGTCCATCACCGAGCCGCCGCCGAGAGCGACGATGGTGTCGGGCCGGAACGCGCGCATGACGTCGGCGCCCTTGTCGACGGTCGCCACGCTCGGCTCGGGCTCGACGTCGTCGATGATCTGCAGGGCCACCCGCTCGCCGCGCCGCCGCAGCACGTCGACGACCCGGTCGACGTACCCCAGGCGGGTCATCACGGCGTCGGTCACGATCGTGACGCGGTGCACGTCCGGCATATCCGCCAGGTAGCGGATCGCGTTCGGCTCGAAGTAGATCTTCGCCGGGACCTTGAACCACTGCATGTTGTTGTTGCGCCGCCCGATCCGCTTGATGTTGACCAGGTTGACCGCGGAGACGTTGTTCGACACCGAGTTGTGCCCGTAGCTGCCGCAGCCCAGGGTCAGCGACGGCAGGAACGCGTTGTACATGTCGCCGATGCCGCCCTGGGAGGCGGGGGCGTTCCAGATGACCCGCACCGCCTTGACCCTGGTGCCGTACTTCTCGGCGAGCGCGGCGTCCTCGGTGTGGATGACGGCGCTGTGCCCGAGGCCGTCGAACTCGACCATGCGCTCGGCGAGGACCAGGCCCTCCTCCCGGGTGCGGGCCCGCAGCACGGCGAGCACCGGGCACAGCTTCTCCCTGGTCAGCGGCTCGCTCGGGCCGACTTCCCGCACCGGGACGAGGATCAGGGAGGTGTCCGGCGGCACGGCGAAACCGGCCCGCTCGGCGATCCAGTGCGGAGACCGCCCCACCACGTCGGGGTTGAGCCTCGCCTCGGAGCAGGAGGCACCGTGTGCCGTCACCCCGAACACGAAATCCTCCAGCTTCGCCTTCTCCTCCGGCGTCGCGACGTACGCGTGGAGCCGGGCGAACTCCGCCAGCGCCGCGTCGTGGATCTCGTCGTCGAGGATGACGGCCTGCTCGGAGGCGCAGATCATGCCGTTGTCGAACGTCTTGGACAGCACGACGTCGTGGACGGCCCGGCGCAGCTTGGCCGTCCGCTCGATGTAGGCGGGGACATTGCCCGCCCCGACGCCCAGGGCCGGCTTGCCCGCCGAGTACGCGGCCCTGACCATGGCGTTCCCGCCGGTGGCGAGGATGACCGACACGCCCTCGTGCCGCATCAGCGCGCCGGTCGCCTCCAGTGAGGGCTCCTCGATCCATTGGACACAGTGCTCGGGCGCGCCGGCCGCGACGGCGGCGTCGCGGACGATCCTCGCCGCCTCGGCGCTGCAGTGCTGGGCCGCCGGATGGAACGCGAACACGATGGGGTTGCGGGTCTTCAGCGCCAGCAGCGCCTTGAAGATCGTGGTCGAGGTCGGGTTGGTGACCGGCGTGACGCCGCAGACCACCCCGACCGGATCGGCGATCTCGACGATGCCGTCGATCTCGTCGCGGGAGACGACGCCGACCGTCTTGAGGCCGGCCATGCTGTGGGTCACGTGCTCGCAGGCGAAGATGTTCTTGACCGCCTTGTCCTCGAACAGGCCGCGGCCGGTCTCCTCGACCGCCAGGCGGGCGAGCGCCGCGTGCCGGTCCAGCGCGGCGACGGACGCCTTCTTGACGATGTGGTCGACCTGCTCCTGGGTGAAGGACTCGTACTCCGTCAGTGCCTTCAGCGCACCGGTCACGAGCGTGTCGATCGCGGCGTGCACCTCGGCGGGCAACGCGGCTCCGGTCGGGGAGTCGGTCATCTCGATCACCTCATGGGGCTTGGGCGGGCGGCTTGTCACCCTCATCCTTCTGCGGGAACCGCTTCCGGGCCGCCGCACAAGGACCCCGTCCCCCAGGACCAAGGTCATCGGTTTCCGGCGTCGCCGGGCGCTCTTCCGGGCGCCGCCCCTGCGCGCCGCGGGTGGACGCCGTCCGGCGGCTGGTCGCCGCCACCGGACAGGCTCCCTCGGTGCTCAACACCCAGCCCTGGCGGTTCAGGGCGGTCCGGAGCGAGTTCGCCGAGCTGCAACTGTACGACTCCATCGGCGTGCGCCGGACCAACCGGGAGCCGTTCAGCGAGCGCCCGCTGTCCCGGTACGTGCTCGCCGACCTGCGCCGCGCGGCCGCCGCCGAGGGGGCCGGACTGGTCCTGCCCGATCCGCGTGCCTCGGCGGACCTCCTGGAGTGCGTCGCCGTCGCCGACGACGAGCTGTCCAAGGACAGCGACTACCGGGCCGAGCTGCGAGCGTGGACGACGGGCGGAAACCGCCACGACGGCCTGCCGTCCTACGCACAGGGGCCTCGCTGCGCCGACGACCCGGCGCCGGTCCGCGACTTCGGACACCACGGGGAGCGCGGGCCGGTCCACTTCGAGCCCAGTCCGCGACTGGCGGTGCTCACCACCGCGGGCGACCGCCCCGTCGACTGGCTGCGCGCCGGCCAGGCGTTGCAACGCCTGCTGCTGACCGCGACCCTCCACGGGGTCTCGGCCTCGTTCCTCAACCAGCCGCTCGACCTGCGCGACATGCGTCGTCGCAGCGATCCCCGCCACCGGCGCGGGCACATCCAGATGATCATGCGACTCGGGTACGGCCCCACGGTCCCCCGCGCCCCCCGCCGTTCCATCGCGGAGCCGGTGTGACCTCGCACCAGCCGGTGGTGCGGTGCTGACCCGCGCACGGGTGGCGGCTGCGAAAAGCGGCGGCGCCCGGGCGCGCGCCGGTTATCCGGTCAGGCGTTCCAGCCACTTGGCGACGCCGTCGTCGTCGTTGGACGCGGTCACCTCGTCGGCCGAGGCGAGCACCGCCGGATGCGCGTTCGCGACTGCTACCGCCGTGCCCGCCCAGGTCAGCATGGGAAGGTCGTTCGGCATGTCGCCGAAGGCGATCACGTCGCCGTAGGCGAATCCGAGGCTCCCCGCCATCAGCTCCAGGGCGGCCGCCTTGGTGACACCGGCGCGCATGACCTCGCAGAACACGTCCGCCGAGATCGTGACCTCGCAGCCGCCGAGCAGTCCGCGCACGCTTTCGTAGTAGTGGCGGGCTGTCCCGTCCAGCTGCACCATGAGTTTGCCGACGGCGCGCCGGTCGAGTGCCTCTTCCAGGCGCGGCACCCGCCGCGCGGTCCACGACAGGGCCGGAGGCACATAGAAGGACTCCTCCAGGACCAGCTCCAGCCGGCACTCCGCCCCCAGGCGGACTCCGGGGAACCGATCGCGCAGAACCGCCAGCGCCTCCACGACATGCGCCTCGGTCAGAGGGCGGAAGGCGACCACCTCGTCCCGGACGAAGTCGAAGGTGATGGAGCCGTTCCCGCAGATCGCGATCGGCGTGCCGCCGAGGGCCATGGCCACGTGCCGGGTGTCCCGCACCGGCCGCGCCGTCGCGATGACGAACACGTGCCCCGCGCCGTGCAGGCGGCGCACCGCCAGGCGGGTGCGCTCCGAGACCAGGCCGTGGGAGTCCAGCAGCGTCCCGTCGAGGTCGCACACGATCATCCGGCGCTCCACGCCCTGAAACCTCCTTCACGGTCCGCATGACGCGCACGGGACGCCTCGGCTTTCGTAAGCGTCCCCGCGCCCGGGGACGGCGGCAAGTGAACCATGGAGGTGGCCGAAGGTGTACTTCGCAGAATCGACCGGGCTCGCATAATGAAAGGGTTCGTACGGCGGACGACGTCGCCCTCGGATCCGGCGCGGACGTGCGCCGTCCTTCCCGTCAGTTCACGACGCGCCGTGGCGGAAAGCCGCTTCCCTCCCCCGGCGGTCGCGGCCGGCCCTGCCGAGACTCCCCCGAGGTGCCCGAATGCCTGCGCAGTGCCTGGAACTGCTTCCCGCCGTCGACATCCGAGACGGCCAGGCCGTACGCCTGGTACGCGGCGTCTCCGGGTCGGAGACCTGGTACGGCGACCCGCTGGACGCGGCGCTCGCCTGGCAGGAGGCGGGCGCCGAGTGGGTGCACATCGTCGACCTCGACGCGGCGTTCGGCACCGGGACCAACAGGGAGCGGATCGCGGAGGTGATCACGGCCCTCGACGTCAAGGTCGAACTGTGCGGCGGCATTCGCGGCGACGAGGCTTTGGCCGCGGCGCTCGCCACCGGCTGCGCCCGTGTGGTCCTGGGTACGGGCGCTCTGGAGAGTCCCGAGTGGGTCGCCGACGTCGTCGCCCGGAACGGCGATCGCGTCGCCGTCGAGCTGGACGTCCACGGCACCACCCTGCGGAGCCACGGCTGGACCCGTGACGCCGGCGAGCTCTACGAGACCCTGGCCCGGCTGGACTCGGCGGGATGCGCGCGGTACATCGTCACCGACATCGCCAGGGACGGCACCCTGCGGGGCCCCAACCTGGACCTGCTGAAGAACGTCTGCGCCGCCACCGGCAGACCCGTCGTGGCCTCCGGCGGGGTGTCCAGCCTCGACGACCTCCGTGCCATCGCCTCGCTGGTGCCGCTGGGCGTCGAGGGGGCCGTCGTGGGGAAGGCGCTCTACGCGGGGCGGTTCACCCTGCGGGAAGCACTGGGCTCGGTACGCGGCCGGGATCCGTGGCCCGCCGTATCCCCGATGCCGTCTCCGCGCCGGCCGACCGATTGACGAGACCCTGTTCATTGACTAGCGTCAGCTAGCAGTAAAAAACTATGTAAATCAGGCTAATCCGTATTGTTACGGTTGAACTCTAATCGGAGTTATATATCATCCGCGGACGGGCACGGATTCCCGTCCCAACGGCGCCGCACCACTTCTCCCGGTACGCCCGCGACAACGTCGACCGACGATGTGACAGAGAGGATGAGGCGATGAGTACCGGCGTCGCGAAGGCCGGAAAGCGGATTCCCGACTTCCGGTCCGGCCGACCGGCCGAGGACCGCCGCGCGCGACGCCCCGCCGTCTCCGTCCTGTGGATCGCCGAGGACGACGTTTCCTATCACGGGATCCCGGTGCTGCTCATGAAGGTGCCGAACGTGTCCGGGATCGCGGTCGGGCGGGACGTCGCCGAGGCCGGGTCGCTGTACGACGCCGAGCGCTTCGACCTGGTGGTGACGCCGCTCGCCGTACTGCCCGAGTTCCTGGAGCGCGTCGCGCTCAGGATTCGCCAGAAGATACTGGTCACGGTGCGGAAGGAGGAGGTGAGGACCGCCTCGTCAGCCATCCAGACGTACGGCGTGGACGGCTGTCTCCTGTGGGACGAGATCAACGTCGCACGGCTGACCGGAACCTTCGAGCAGGTGATCAGCGGCGACGTGCCCGTGCCTTCCTCCGTGCCGCGCGGGCCGCTGGCCGCGGGCGAACGCCGCGGGCCGGACCGGAGCGCGCACCCGGCGAGGGTGACGGAACGCGAGCACGCCGTGCTGGCCCTCCTGCTGCAGGGCATGAGCAACAATCAGATCGCCCGGGCCATGGGGATATCCATTCACGGCGTCAAACGCCATGTCTCCAACCTGCTCGTGAAGTTCGGCTGCGCCAACCGCACAGAGGTCGCCCTGGCCGCGCAACGGCTGGGCATGGACGCTCCTTCCCGCGTCCGCCGAACCCGGCGCCGGGCCACCTGAGAACGGTCCTCCGCGTCGGCGGCGCCGTACGGACGGCGATCGCCGCGTCAGGCGCGGCCGTCCGCACATATTCATTTGAAGCCCTCGGATAAGCACCATGACCGCGACTCCTTGACCACATCAGTCAAGCCGACAGGACGCCGGAATTCCGGCCGACGAGAAATCGGAGAGACAATGGACGTCACCCCCATGGAACTCAGTGGTCGTGTCCCCAGCATCAGGCTGCACGAACTGGACGCGGATATGCAGTCCGCCGCCGAAGACATCGGGCTCCAATTGACCAAATGGGGCTTCATGGCCGCGGAGGTCCCGGGCATCGGGGAGCGCGTCGAGACGATGATGAATCAGTTCGCGTCGGCCTGCGCGTCCACCGAGCCGAGCCTGGCCGACTACGCGTTCGAGGCCGTGCCGCAGTTGTCCGTCGGCGGCACACACGGATTCTTCCCATACAACTCGGAGATCCCCCGCCTGGCGAACGGCGTGCCCGACCCCAAGGAGTTCATCCACGTCAGCGGAGCGATGATCTCCGATCAGCCGCCCGGGGCGGGAGACGTCCTGCGCGCCTTCCCGGAGTTCGGGGCCTCCGCCACCGAGGTGTTCGGCATCGCCTTCCGGCTGATCTCGCTCTTCGGCGAGGTCGTCCGCGGAATGATGCCTCCCGGGACGCCCGAGCTCGACCTCTCGCGTGACGCGACGAACCTGCGTGTGATCCACTACAGGGACATCGGGGACCGCGAGGTGCTGGCGCACGAGCACTCGGGGATCCAGATGCTCGGTCTCCAGCTTCCCCCCTCCGACCAGGGCCTGCAGTACGTCCTGCACGACGGCACCTGGGTCGAGCCGGTGATCGCCAAGAGCGACGTGGTCCTGTGCAACATCGGCCGCATGCTGACGAGCGCCTCCGACGGACGCTTCCGGCCGTCCACGCACCGCGTGCACACCAAGCCCATGCCCCCCGGCTACAAGCGACTGTCGTCGGTGCTCTTCGCCTATCCGCCGCACAAGGCCCGGCAGTGGAAGATGGTGGACGGCGAGCTGACGACGTTGAACGCGACGTGGGGCGACTTCATCAACAACAGGTTCCAGGGCCTGGGTAAGCAGGAGCCACAGGAGGCCTGAGCACCCGCATCCGCTTCGGACGACCGCCCGAGGCGAAGACGACAGGGAGCAGGACGGCGGCGGCGCCGATCAGCCGGAGGCCGGGCGCCGCGCCGCTCTGCTCACCAGCAGCAGCGCGCCGACGGCCGCGAGCGCCCCGACGGCGATGACCAGCACGAGGGCCTGGAAACCGAATCCGCCGGCCACCAGGCCGAACAGCGGAGGGCCGAGCAGCGACCCGAGGCTGCCCGCCTGGGCGACCACGCCGTTGCCGACGTCGGCGTGGTCGAGGCGCTCCAGGACAAGCGGGAGGGTGGCGAAGACGAGCGCCCCCAGAAAACCGTTCTCCAGCGCGATGACCCCCGCGCCCGCCACGGTGGCGGCCAGAGAGGCGCCCGCGGAGTAGGTGAGCCAGGCGGCCGGCACGACCAGCAGCCCGGATGCCGCCATCAGCGCGAGAGGCGCGCCTCGCCGGAACAGGACGCCGACGGCCAGCCCCCCGAGCACGCCGAGCAGAGAGATCACCGAGGTTATGGCGCCCGCGCCGGCGACCGAGCGCCCGTGCTGCTCGATGAGGAGCGTGGGCAGGAGCACGACGACCGGGATCGTCACCAGAGCGGTGAGACAGAAGGCCGCGGCGAGCACTGTCGGCCAGGTCAGCGCCCGCGCCCTGGGGACGGGCCCGGCCGAAGTCTGCCGGGCGGACCCGCGCGGCAGACGCATCCAGACGGCCGGGACCATCACGAACGTCAGTGCGGCGATCAGCCCGATCCAGCCGCGCCAGCCCAGAGCGGAGCCGAGGGCGCCCCCGGCCAGGGTGCTCGCCCCGAGGCCCACCGGCACGAACGTGGCCCAGAGCGACAGGGCCGCGCCCCGGTCCCGCTCCCGCGCGAGACGGAGGATCAGCGCCGGACAGGAGATCGTGACCAGGAGGTATCCGACGCCTTCCGCTATCCGGGCGGCCAGCAGCCAGCCGAAGTCACCCGCCGTCACACTCGCCGCGCTCGCCGCCGCGATGAGGCCGAGGCCGACGACCAGAGATCTCTCCGTGCCGTAACGGCGGATCAGGTACCCGGCGGGCAGCCCGGCGACCGCTCCGACGCCGACGACCGCCGAGATCACCCAGCCCAGTTGCGCCAGCGAAAGGCCGAGCCGCGCCGCCACCTCCGGCCCGACCGAGGAGAACTTGCCGAGGCTCATCGCCGCGACGACCCCGCTGAGGTAGACGACGACGATCGTCCCCCACTGCGAGCGTGGCCGGAGCTGCTCACCCGGCTCGGAGATGCCTGACAGCGGTCGGGGGTTCAAGAGAACATTCCTTTCGTACGACGCCGGCGGTCCACCGGATCGATCACGAACGCGGCGATGGCCACGCGCAAACGATCAGCTCTCCGACTCGGGCAGGCGCGCCCGGATGGCCGCGAGCCGCTCACCCGCGAAGGAGAAGCGCACGATCGCGGGTTGCCGGTGCCGGTGGGCGCGCCGGCCGTCCTGGACGTGGATCCACAGCCACGCCGCGTCCAGATCGAGTGCGACGGGGTCGCGGCCGTACGACGGGTGCGGGGGGACGGCGTAGCGACTGAGCGGGGTCAGCAGTTCGGCGGGCAGCCCGATGACGTCGACGTCGAGCACGCGGGAGTGGTCGTCCAGGTCGACGGCGAGCAGGGCGCGGGCCACCGCCTGGACGGGGTCGCCGGGGACCTGCCCGGCGAGACGCAGTTCGAGCGCCCCGGAGGAAGCGCGCCAGCCCGCCTCTCGCGCCGGGACGAGCCGGTCGTCCCCGGAACGGATCAGCATCATGCCCGCGCCGTGTCCGAGGCGAGCATGCCGACGCCCGACTCGGTCACGTCGAGCGCTCCCGCCGACAGCAGCGCGCCGATCGTCGCCGGCACGTCCCTCTTCTGCAGCACCCCCTGCAGGACGACGGTGTTCTCGTCGGCCAGGCTCGACCCGGCTCGCCACGAGTCCGCCGGCATGGCGAGGGCCGCCTCGGGCAGGCGTTCCGCCGGGACGCGGACCGTGAGCAGGACGTGGGCGGGCCCTACCCAGGCGGCCCGGAGCAGCCGGGCGACATTCCGGATCACATCGCGTTTGCCCTTGTCCTCGTAGGCGACCGGGTTGGCGATCAGCTGGGCACCGCAGGTCTTGATCGTCTCGATGACCCGCAGGTTGTTCTGCCGGAGCGAATGGCCCGTCTCCACGACGTCCACCATCGCGTCCGCCAGTTCCGGGATCTTGGCCTCGGTCACGCCGTAGGACACCACCACCTCGGCCCGCCGCCCCGCGGCCTCCAGGAAGCGGCGGCTGGTGTTCGGATACTCGGTGGCCACGCGGACACCGTCGACGAGGTCCGTCACGCAGGTGGCGGCGTGGTCGGTGGGCACCGCCAGCACCAGACGCCACGGCTTCTCACTGTGCCTGGAGTAGTCGAAGGCCTCCACCACCTCGACCTTGGCGCCGCTCTCCTCCACCCAGTCGGCACCGGTCAGCCCCAGGTCGAACGACCCGCTCTCGATCAGCGACGGGATCTCGCGCGGCTTGTAGAACGCCACCCGCGTCATGTTCCCGTAGTCGATGGTGCCGCGGTAGGAACTCTCCGACGATCGTCGTACGCGGAGCCCCGCGGCCTCGAAGAGCTGCAGGGCCCGCCGCTCCAGCGACCCCTTCGGCAGTGCGAGAGAGATCATTACTCCTCCTTGCAGGCGTGATGAGCCGGCACTCGGTACGCATCCGTGCAGGTGATGGTTTCGATCCGCATCGGGTGGCCGGACTCCGCCGGCAGGAGCATCGTCACGGTACGGTTCCTCCGTGGCGCGCTACACGTGCAGCAGCCGGTCGATGCCGGTGATGGGCGGTTCGGCCAGGTGGGCCGGGCGCACCTCGATCTCTCCCACGACGAGGTCCCTCGGCCAGGAGTCGATGATGGTGCAGACGCAGCGGGCGACCGACCGGGTGCTCATCTTGTACCGCGACTCGTCGCCGTCCAGGTTCGCTATCGCGCCGGGCGAGACGAGGCAGGCCCGGACGCCGTTGCGCCGCTCTTCCAGCAGCAGCGTTTCGACCAGCGCCTTCAGCCCTGCCTTGGTGGCGCTGTAGGCGGCGCCGCCCTCGAAGTACCGGGAGCCTGCGTGGCTGCCCATGGCGACGAAGATGCCGCGGGCGGCTCTCAGCGCCGGCAGGACGGCCTTTATGAGGTGGAAGGCGGCACTGAGGTTGATCGAGACCAATCGGTCCCAGTCCGCCTCGTCCAGTTCGGCGATCGGGTCGAGGACCCGGTCGACCGCGTTGGAGACGCACACGTCGAGACGGCCGGCCTCCTCCAGCACCTGGCCAACCGCCTCCCTGATCTGGCGGGGGTCGGCCAGGTCGCAGCGGCGCTCCCCGAGCCGGTCCTCCCCTGCCAGGGAGCGGTTCAACGAGAAGACGCGGTAGCCGCGGCAGCGCAGATCCTCCGCGATCGCCCTGCCGCTGCCGCGATTGGTGCCCGTGATCAGGGCGACCGGGGCCTCAGTCGATGACATCGAGGATGCGGCTCCACTGGTTCACGATCTCGTCTCCCTCGACACCGCCACGGAACAGGTCCTTGTCCAGAGGAGAGCCGTCCTGGTGCCGCAACCGCATGCAGTCCTGGGAGATCTCGGAGATGACGCTCAGCTCGCCGTCCTCCGTCTGCCCGAAGATGAGGCAGAAGTCCCAGAGGTCCACCGGGTGCAGCCAGGATCGCAGCACGTCGTTGACCACGAGGGCGCGCTCGCGCATCTCGTCGACCGGCAGCCCGAGGACCCTCAGGTAGTCCTCGCCGATCGGCTGGTCCTCGGGATCGCACCGGTAGTCGAACTTCACCACAGGGCGGGGCAGGCGCGTGCCGTCCTCGAACAGGCCCGGGTACTTCCGCGTGGTCGATCCGGTGGCCCTGTTCTTCACGATGACCTCGAAGGGCGGCGCCGGGACGTAGTCGGCGAGGTACAGGTCGTCGGAGACCCGCTCCCTGAACGCGCACGGAACGCCCGCGGCCGCGACCCGGGCCGCGGCCTTTTCGTAGAATTCGAGCCGCAGCGGGCCGGTGCGTTCCACGATTTCGTCACGCTGGTAGGTGAAGCTGCGCAGGCTGGGGATTATCTGCACGAGGCACAGCCCGTCGGGCAGTAGCCACAGACGCTTACTGCGCCCGACGATATCGGGTTCTATCCTCGCGGTTAGCTCAAGGACCGGGATTCCTCGCCTGGACTCGTAATCCACATCGCCCCCATATTGGCGCTAGCAGTCCGCCTGGGGCAGACCCGTGACCAATGGCCTCACACACCTTTCTATGCGGATGCAAGGTTGTCAAGACGCCGCGAACGGGCCGAAAACCCGCTTGACTCGCTCAAAACCCACGAGTACGGTCTGTGAAATTAGGCGCAAGATCCATTAATTCCGGACAGGGAGGATCTTTGTCCAAACACGAGCGAATAGCACACTCTAAGATCACCCGCAAGTTCAAGTCCGCAGGGCAGCAGCTCCTGTTCTCGCAGGGCAAGCGGGGTGAGGTCTCCGACGCGAACGGCGTGACGTACACCGACTTCGTCATGGGTTACGGACCGGTGATTCTCGGTCACTCGGATGACCAATTCAGTGAGATCCTGAGCCGTTATCTGGTCAACGGCGTAATGATGCCGGGCTACACGACCTTTCACCAGGAGTACCTGGAGCGGCTGCTCGGCGACCGTCCGAAAGATCGCGGCGCGTACTTCAAGACCGCTTCCGAGGCCGTAACCGCGGCTTTCCGGCTGGCCGCAATGCGGACCGGACGGCTCGGCGTCGTCCGCAGCGGGTATATCGGCTGGCACGACGCGCAGATCGCCAATTCCCTGAAATGGCACGAGCCGCTGCATTCCCCACTGCGGGAAAAGCTCCGATACACCGACGCGATGCGCGGGATCGGCGAGACCGAGCCCGCGGCCAACTGGGTCGACCTGCGTCTGGAGTCTCTCGCCGAACTGCTGGACCGGCACAAGGGCCTGCTGGGGTGTTTCGTCTTCGACGCCTATCTGGCGTCGTTCACCACCCCCGAGGTGCTGCGCCAGGCCGTCGCGATGTGCCGCGAGGCCGGCCTGCTCACGGTCTTCGACGAGACCAAGACCGGGGGCCGGATCTCACCGCTCGGCTACGACCACGACAACCGCCTCGGCTCCGATCTGATCGTGATCGGCAAGGCGCTGGCCAACGGGGCTCCGCTGAGCCTTCTGGTGGGCGACGCGGAACTGCTCGCGCAGGCGGAGCGGGCGCGGCTCAGCGGCACCTTCTCCAAGGAGATGATCGCCGTCTACGCCGCGCTGGCGACCAGGGACATCCTGGAGAAGCCGGTCGGGGACTCGCCGGACGGCTGGGCCGAGATCGGCAGGATCGGCACGCAGGTGGCGTCCGTCTTCACCGCGGCCGCGCAGGACGCCGGAGTGGGCTCGCTGGTCGGCGCCCGTCCGGTGCTCGGCGGCGGGATGTTCGAGCTGGTGTACCACGACGACACGCTCCTCGGCGACAAGGAGCGGCGTGAGGCGCTGCTCGCCGCCCTCACCGGGGCCGGCATCCTCCTGCTCGAAGGCCACCCCTCCTTCGTGAGCCTCGCGCACCGCGACACCGACTGGGCCGACCTGCACGACCGTGCCCGCCAGGCATTCGAGGAGTGGAACACCTCGGCCGGAGCCGGCCGTGGCTGACGCCCTCCGCCTCGCTCTGGTGGGGTGCGGCCGCCAGATGCGACAGAACCTCCTTCCCTTCCTGCAGCGCATCCCCGGTCACCGGGTGGTCGCCTGCGTGGACCCCGACAGGTCCCTCGCCGCGGAGCTCGCGTCCCTGGCCGGCGGTGTGGTCCACGCCGAGTCGGTCGAGGCTCTCGATCTCGAGACCGTGGACGCGGCGGTGCTCGCCGTGCCGCCCGAGCCGTCCTACGTGCTCACCCGCTACCTGGTGGAGCACGGAGTCGACTGCTTCGTGGAGAAGCCCGCCGGGCCGTCCACCGCCGCCCTGCAGGACCTGGACAAGGTGGTGCACAACACCGGCCGGCACGTCCAGGTGGGGTTCAACTTCCGCTACGCCGAAACCCTTCAGCGGCTGCACGAGCTGAGCCGGGACGTCCGGGCCACTCCGTGCTCGGTCACGATCGACTTCTACAGCCGCCACCCGTCGGCTCCCCAGTGGGGTGTCGACACGACGCTGGAGGCGTGGATCCGGCACAACGGGGTGCACGCGCTCGACCTGGCGCGCTGGTTCGTGCCCTCCCCCGTCGTCCAGGTGGACGCGCACGCCATCACCGGCGACGCCGACCGCTTCCAGGGGACCGTCTTCCTGCGCCACGACGACGGATCGCTCTCGACCCTCCGGATGGGCAACCACGTCAGGCGCTTCCTGGTGGGCGTCACCGTGCAGGGCATGGACGGCAGCCGCTACAGCGCCCCGTCCCTCGAACGGGTGACCCTTGACCTGTCCGAGGGCCTGCCGTTCGGCCAGGAACTGCACAGCACGCGCAACCTCGACCACGGCTGGACGCGCAGCGGGTTCGGGCCGGAGCTGGAGGCCTTCCTGGACGCCTGCCGCCGGAAGCCGGCCGGGCACCCCGTGAACGGGAACGGCGACGGCCACTCCCCCACGTGGGAGGCGCCGACGGTCGCCGACGCGCTCGCGGCGTCGAAGCTGTGCGACCAGACGATGGACGAGTTGCACGCCACCGGCGGGAGCGGCTTCGGCTCCCTGACGGATCCGGTCCCGGCGTCGGCAGAGGTCGGTTAGTTGACCACGGGAACCAGTCAGGCACCCGAAGACCCCGCGGCCGAGGGGACGCGCCCAGCAGGAGAGCCCGGCGACGGGCCGGGCGCGTCCCCGCGGGTGGGCGGGTGGATCTCCGTCCACCTGCGACGGCACCGGCGCCTGCTGCTGTCGTTCACCGTCGCGGCGGTGGCGGCGAACCTCTGCTCCACCCTGGTTCCCGTCCAGATCGGCTCGGCGTTCGCCGAGGCCGGCGGCGCCCACCCGGACCTCGGCGTGGTCGCGGCCGCGGCGCTCGCCGCCGGTCTGCTGGCGGTCGGCAGGTTCGCCGCCGACCTGCTGTCCAACGGCTCGATGGAGATCATCGCCCAGCGGGTCAAACGGGACCTGCGCGACGATCTGTACCGCAGCCTGCTGAGCAAGCGCATGTCCTTCCACGACCAGCAGCGCATCGGCGACATCCTGGCCCGCGCCATCAACGACGCGAGACTCGTCGACTACATGCTCAGCCCCGGGGTCTCCACCGCGTTCAACGGGATCCTGGCCCTGCTGGTCCCGACCCTGTTCATCGCCTCGCTGCACGGCCAGCTGCTGCTGGCCCCCGGCGTGATGATCCTGGTGTTCGCCTGCGCGCTGAGCTACCACCTGCGGCGGCTGCATCCGCTGACCATGCGGGCCCGGGAGTCCTTCGCGGACCTCAACGAGCGTTTCTCCACCACGCTGTCCGGCATCGCCACGGTCAAGGCGTGCACCCAGGAGGAGCACGAGCGGCTCGCGTTCAGGAGCGCCGCGGCCGCGTACCGGGACGCCTTCGTCAGGCGGGGCCGGGCGCAGGCCGTCTACCTGCCCGCGCTGAGTTTCGCGCTCGGCATGGCGATCGGCTCCATCCACTCCCTCTACCTGTACGCGCAGGGCGAGCTGACCCTCGCCCAGATCGTCACCTATCTCGGCTGGCTGGTGTTGTTCGCCCAGCCGGTCAGCATGTCCGAGCAGGCCGTACCGGTCATCCAGGAGGGCGTCGTCGCCGCCACCCGGATGAGGCAGATCATCGAGGGCGACCCGGGCGAGCGGGAGGACGTCGAGGGCACCACGGCGGCCATCACCGGCTCGATCACCTTCGACCACGTGACCTTCCGCGCCAACGGCAGGGACGTCCTGCACGACGTCTCCTTCCATGTTCCCGCCGGCCGCACCCTCGCCGTCGTCGGCCCCACCGGCAGCGGCAAGAGCATGCTCGTCAAGCTGGTCAACCGCATGTACGACGCCGCCGAGGGACGGGTGCTGATCGACGGACGGGACGTACGCGACTGGGAGCCGGGCGCGCTTCGCCGCCAGATCGGCCATGTGGACCAGGAGACCTTCCTGTTCTCCAAGAGCGTGCTGGACAACATCGCCTTCGGGTCGCCGGACGGCGCCGGGTACGAGGACGTCCTGCGCGTGTCCAAGCAGGCGTGCGCGGACGAGTTCGTGCAGACGATGGAGAACGGCTACGCCACGGTCCTCAACGAGGGCGGGACGACGCTGTCCGGCGGGCAACGGCAGCGGCTGGCCATCGCGAGGGCGTTGCTCACCGACCCTCGCATCCTCACCCTCGACGACGCGACCAGCGCGGTCGACGCCCGGACCGAGACGACCATCACCGAGGCGATCGAGCGCGCGGCCACCGGCCGTACCACGGTGCTGATCTCGCACCGCCCCGGCCAGATCCGGCGCGCCGACCTGATCCTGCTGCTGGACGCCGGGCGGGTCGTCGACCAGGGAACGCACGAGGAGCTGATGGCGCGCTGCGCGCTCTACCGGGAGATCTACAGTGGCTGACACCCGTATCGCCGAGACGGACCGGCGGCCGTCGTGAGCGACCTGTTCGCGGGCCTGAGCGGCGACACCTACGACCGCGTCTACGGCAACCGCCGCCTCCTCGGCCGCATTCTCCGCTACCTGCGGGCACAGCGCGGCGCGATGCTCGGCTCCGCCGCCCTCGTCGTGGGATCCGCCCTGCTGACCGCCGCGGTGCCGGTGGTCATCTCCCGCATGATCGACCAGGTCGGGGACGGGACCGGGCTGGGCGTGCGGCTGAGCCTGTTCGTCGTCGCGGCCGCGGTGCTGGCCTGGGGGATGAACTGGGCGCGCCAGGCCCTGGCGGCGTGGCTGGTGGGTGGGGTCGTGTACCGGCTGCAGTGCGAGGCCGCCGACGCCGCGCTCGCCAAGGACGTCGCCTTCTACGACGACAACTCGGTCGGGAAGGTGCTCAGCCGGGTCACCGGCGACACCGAGGGCTTCAGCTCGGTCATGACCCTCACCCTGAACCTGATCAGCCAGATGTTCCTGGTGCTGCTGCTCGGCGGCGTGGTGTTCTGGATCGACGTGGACCTCGGTCTGATCATCCTGGCCACGCTTCCGCTCCTGCTCGCCGCGGCGCTGGCCTTCCGCAGGCTCGCCAGGATGGCGGCGTCCGCCACGCGGCGGGTGATGGCCAAGGTCAACGCGACCGTGCACGAGTCGATGCTGGGCATCTCGGTCGCCAAGAGCTTCGGCCGGGAGAGGGCCGTCTACCGCGACTTCGACGAGGTGAACCGCCTGTCCTACGCGGTCTACGTGCGGCAGGGCCTCATCTACGCGGTCATCCTCCCGGTCCTGACGCTGCTGGCCGGTCTGGCGACGGCGGTCGTCGTCTACCAGGGCGGACGCTTCGCGGTGCTCGGCAGGCTCTCCCCCGGCGAGTGGTACTTCGCCCTTCAGGCGCTCGGCATGCTGTGGCAGCCGGTCACCCAGGCGGCGTCCTTCTGGAGCCTGTTCCAGCAGGGTCTCGCCGCCGCCGAGCGGGTCTTCGCGCTCATCGACAGCGACCACGCCGTCGTCCAGCACGGAAACGAGCCGGTGACGCGGCTGGACGGCGAGATCGAGGCGCGCGGACTGCGCTTCGGCTACGCGGCCGGGACCGCCGTGTTCCACGATTTCGACCTGCGGATCGCCGCCCGGGAGACCGTGGCCGTCGTCGGGCACACGGGCGGCGGGAAGTCCACCCTGGCCAAGCTGATCGCCCGCGCCTACGACTTCCAGGGAGGCGAGCTGCTGGTCGACGGCCGCGACGTGCGCTCACTCGACCTCGGAGCGTACCGGGGGCGCGTCGGCGTCGTCCCGCAGCACCCGTTCGTCTTCGCGGGCACGCTCGCGGACAACATCGCCTACGGCAGGCCGGGAGCCGGCCACGCGGACGTCGAACGCGCCATCGAGAGGATCGGTCCCCAGGTGTGGTCCCGCAGTATGCCGATGTCCCTGCACGACACGCTGAGCGCCGGCGGGCAGGGGGTGTCGGTGGGGCAGCGGCAGCTCATCGCCCTCGCCCGGATGTTCCTCAGGGAGCCGGACATCGTGATCCTGGACGAGCCCACGGCCAGCGTCGACCCGCTGACCGAGCGGGACATCCAGAACGCGCTGTCCCGGCTGTTCACCGGCCGTACCGTGCTGGTGATCGCGCACCGGCTCTCCACGATCCGGCGGGCCGACCGCATCCTGGTCATGCACGAGGGCCGGGTCGCCGAGGACGGCGGATTCGACGAGCTGCTGCGCCGCGGCGGCCGCTTCGCCGGCCTGTACGCGACGTACTACGCCCATCAGGAGCCGGCGTGACCGGGCGGGCGGCCGGCGGCTGCGCTCCGCACCCTCCGGACTTCGAGCGGATCCAGCGGGAGGCGTCGGCCGCGGGCGTGCGCTGCGTCGTCGGCGCCGTCCTCGTCAACCCGCTCGGCGAGGTGTTCCTGCAACGGCGGGCTCCCCACGTACGGCTCTACCCCGACTGCTGGGACATCGTCGGAGGACACGTCGAAGAGGGCGAGACGCTGTGCGCGGCGCTCGCCCGGGAGGTCGAGGAGGAGACGGGCTGGCACCTGCTCCGGGCGGACCGGGTGGTGGACGTCTTCGACTGGAGCGGCGGCGACGGCGAGCGCAGACGCGAGATCGACGTGCTCGCCACGGTCGCGGGTGACCTGGCCCGCCCGCGTATGGAGCGGGACAAGTTCGTCGAGGCACGCTGGCTGGACGGAGCGGCGCTGCGCCGTCTGGCGTCGTCCTCCCGGGAGACCGGCATGATCGACCTCGCGCTGCGGGCCCTCGCCATGTGCGGGCTGGACCCTTCGTAGGAGACGCCGCGTCGTAGGACCCCGCCGTAGGACCCCGCCGTAGGACTGGGCCGCAGGGCCCCGCGCGTTCAGGCGGGTGGCAGCCCTGGCCCGCCCGGGGCGAGCGTACCGAGGAAGTGCCGGTAGAACCGGTCGGCGTCGACCGTACGGGCGCACCTGACAGCGCGGCCGCGGCTGTCCCTGACGGTGCGCCCCTGGCTCTCGCCCTGCGCGACCACGTCGCAGCGCACCGTCTCGAAGGCGCAGATGCCGGGCTCGGCGAGGTAGGAGGCGGTGAGGCTGTCCCAGAGGCAGTAGGCCAGCCCGGTGGTCTCCAGCGTTCCGAACGTCAGGGCGAGCAGCGATCCGGCCAGATCGCTGAGGTGGTCGCCGTAACTGCGGCCGAAGGTCCGGGCGAGCTCTGCGGTGACCGGCACGCGGTTGGTCACGTCCAGGGGGAACATCGTGATGGGGACGGCGGAGTCGAAGACGCGTTTGGCGGCGTCGGGGTCCCAGAAGAGGTTCCACTCGGCGGTGCCGTCGTGACCCGGTTGCCTGACGTTGCCGTCGACGTCGATGGCTCCGCCCATGAACACCACCTCCTCGATGCGGGACTCGACCTCCGGGTGGTGCTCCAGGCACCAGGCGAGGTTGGTCAGCGGGCCGGTGGCGAGCACGGTGACCGGGTCCGGAGCCCGCATCAGCCAGGCGGCGAGCTGTTCGTGCGCCGGAGGACCCTCCGCGCCGGCGGTCATGTGGTCCTTCTGGTTGAGCACGGGTAAGGCGTCCGCCCGCAGGGCGTCGATGCGCCAGGCGAGCGGGAACGGGTTGCGCCCCGGCAGCACTCCCACGGCCGTCGGCACGTCCTCGCCCGTCAGGTCGAGGATCTTGCGGGTCGCCGACAGGGCCGGTCCGGGGAGGCAGTCGGCCGGGGTCACGGCGATTCCCCGCAGGTCGACGTTGTCGTACTGGGTCAGCAGGAGAAGGGCGAGCAGGTCGTCCGGAGCGCCGTCGTGGTCGAACAGGACCCGGCGGGCGCGGGGGGTGTCAGTCACGGCGCCTCACGAGATGGAAGGAGAAGTCGGTGCCCCTGTGGTAGTCCTCCGAATACAGCAGCGGCCGCCCGGCGCTGTCGTGATGGGTCTGGACCAGCAGCAGCCAGGCGCCGTCGCGGGGGCTCGCGACGCGTTCCGCCTGCGTCTCGTCGAGCGTGACGGCGCGGACCTGGGCGACCGCGTAGGCCACGTTGTGCCCGTGCTCGGCGAGCAGCCGGAACAGCGACCCGGTCCAGTCCACCTCGTCCAGCGGACGGGCGATGAGGGACCGGGGGAACAGGTCGACCGAGTAGAGCAGCGCGTCGTCCTCGTGGCGGCGCAACCGCTCCAGCCGTACGACGGCCTCGCCGGGCGGGAGCTGGAGCAGCTCGCGCTGGTGCCGGTCCGGCTCCGCCGCCGTGATGTCGAGGACCGTGTTGTCGGCCGTGTGCCCCCGGCTGGCCAGCATCTCCGTCACTCCCTCAAGGCGGGTCAGCGGACGGTCGAGGCTGGGCTGGGACGTGAGGTAGCGGCCGTCGCCGTGGCGGGCCTGGATGACGCCCTCCTGCTCCAGCAGTTTGAGCGCCTCCCTGATGCTGGTGCGGCCGACCTCGAACAGGGCGATGAGCTCGTTCTCCGACGGCAGCCGGTCCCCGGGACGCAGTCCCCGTTCGGCGATCAGGGCACGCAGCCGGTCACGTACCTGGACTGCCAGGGTGGGGTGTCGTCTCACCGGGGTTCTCCTGCCCGGACGAGCCTTGGAGCGGGGCGATGCCGAGCTCTGAGGCGGATGGGTAGCTGGGAGCGCAGAAGCGGCGCGTGACCGAGACCGCCGCCACCCGGCAGGCGAGCCTAACTCCCTGCGCCACGCTCGCGCCGGTACGCAGCGCCGCCGCCAGGGCTCCGGTGAAGGCGTCACCCGCTCCGGTGGTGTCCACGGCGTTCACGCGCGGCACGCCGATCAGCATAGTGCCGTGGTCTCCGGCGATCTCGGCGCCCCGTTCACCAAGGGTGACGACCACGGTCCGCCCTCTGGTCCTGGGCAGCAGGGACTCGGCCGGAGAGACGCCCTCGTCACTCCGCGTCGCCGCCGGGCGCGCCTCGTCCGCGGGCCCGGTCAGCGCGGCCAGCTCGCCGTCGTTCAGCACCAGCACGTCGGCCCGGCGGAGCAGCTCCTCCCCGATCTCGCTGAGGAACGGCCCTGCCGGGCTCGGGTTGAGCAGGACGCGTACGCCGGGCGGGGCCGCGGCGGCCGCCGCGGCGGAGGTCGCCACGGGAATCTCGCCCTGGAGCACGAGCACCGAACCGGGCCGCAGCCCGGCGGCCGCGGCGGCCGCCCGGGAGGGGGGAAGCAGATCCGCGGCCCCCGGCCACGTCATGACGATCTGCCCGCCCCGTTTGTCGACGTAGACGAAGCTGCGCCCGGTCGCGACGCCGTCGATCGCGGCGCAACCGCCGGTCTCGATCCCGTCGGCCCGCAGCGCGGCCAGCGCCGCCACGCTGTCGGCGTCGTCTCCCAGGCCGCCGACGAACCCGGTTGGAGCTCCCAGCCGGGCCGACGCGACGGCCACGTTCGCCGCCTTGCCGCCGTGCGCGGTGGCGTAGCCGGAGGCGCCGACGCTCTCGCCCGGCGCCGGCAGGTGGTCGCCGAACATGTAGAGGTCCACGGTGTAGGCGCCGACGGCCAGCACGGTCACGAGCCGAGGCCCAGCGCACAGGGTGCGATGCTGTCGGCGTCCACGGTGACGTGCACGTCGGGATGGCGGTGCGCGAGGGTGACCGGCAGCAGGACGTCGGGCTCGGTGGTGAGCAGCAGGACCCGCACGATGTACCGCTTCCAGGCTCCGCCGTCGGTGACGAGGTGCAGCCTCCGGGCGGAGAGGATCTCCGCCATGCCGACGGTGATGGCCATGCGCGGGATGGCCTGGGTGTAGCCGCCGGTCACGCGGTGGGAGTGCGCCACGATCGTGTCCTCCAGCAGCGGGACGATCCGGGTGGTGGAGGCGGCGAACTCCTCCAGGCTGTAGTGGTGCCAGCGGGTCGTGGGGGGTTCGTTGAAGGCCAGGTGCCCGCGGTATCCGAATCCGGCGAAGCAGGTGTCGGCCCCGCCCACCTGTCGCAGGCGTTCGGCGTAGGCGTCGGGGTCGAACACGTCGGGGTAGACGACGTTGCCGGGATCGGGCCTCAGCTCGGGATCCAGCAACTGGTAGAGGTTGCGGTCGCAATAACCGCGGAAACTGAAGGGGTGGGACGGATCCACCGGCCGGCCCTGCCAGTCGAGGAACTCGTCCATGTGGAAGGCGAACACGTCGGCCCAGCTGATGCGTTCCCGGTTGCAGATCTCGGCGAGGATCGGGTAGTGCGCCTTCGGGCCGACGGGGAGGATCCAGCGGGTCGGCTCCCCGCGCAGGTTGTTCTCCCGCAGTTCGTCGGCCATCTGGCGGGCGAGCTGATGGTAGAGCTCGGTGGTGTCCTTGTACACCGTCAACGGGTGACGGGCGATGGCCGTGAGATCGTCGGCAGGCATGGTCAGTTGCTCGTCGGTCAGCTCGCCGGAGGTGCGGGGGTACGGATAGTCGTCGCGGCGGGCGCTCGCGGCCATGTCGCTGCTCCTCACAAGACGTCGGAAAGCAGGAATCGGGACAGGACGTTCCGGGTGATGCGGCTGATGTCGCCCTCGCGGGCGGCGAGGCTGGCGACCCAGTTGACGGAGCCCACGGAGAAGACCGCGCCGCCGCCGCCGAGCCTGCGCAGGGTCATGTCCGCGCGTACGGTGTCCCCGTCCGGGGAGGCGTCCTCCGCGGCCGGCAGGTAGTAGTGGCCGTGCCCGCCCGCGGACGTGGCGAGCACCAGGGTGCCGGGAGGGGTCCCGAGTTCCGGCGCGGCGCGGTCGATCTCGTCTCCGGCGGCGCCGCCGAGCGCGAGCCCGTAGGCGCCCACGACCTCCGTATCGACACCGTCGAAGATCCAGGCCGCATCGTCGCGGTAGCTGTCGGGCAGGCGGGTGTATCCGGGCGCCGGGCCCCAGCCCTGGGCGGCGAAGCCGACACCGAGAAGTTCCTGCGGCGGGAGTCCCTGGAGGCGCCAGAGCCCGCCGGGCTCGCCGTTGGAGGTCAGGACGTCCTCGCCGGGCTCGTTGTCCCACCAGTCACCCGTGCCGCGGCGGCGGACCTCGATGGCGTACGGGTAGCGGGGGTCGACGCCCGTGACCCAGTAGAACCCGTTGCCGCCGAGGTACATGAGCCGCCCGCCCCCGGACACGTACGCGCCGACGGCCGCGCGCTCCGGAGCGCTGATGTATTCGGGATGGCTGCCGGTCATCACCACGCGATAACCCGCGAGGAGGTCGGCTCCGCCCGCGTGCACGTCCTCGTCGGCGAGGACGTCGAAGGCGAACCCTTCGGACCGCAGCCAGCGCAGCAGCAGGATGTCGGCGGAGAAGTGGCGCGGCGCCCCCGTCATCCACCAGACGTAGTCGGCGGTGTAGTTCAGCACGGGACGGCGCCTGGAGGAGTAGTAGACGGCCCCGCCCTCCCGCCTGCTGTCGTACAGGGACAGCCCGAACTCCCGGTGCCGGTTGAGGTAGGCGTCCACCGGGGAGAGCGTGATCCCGCGGGTGGTCACCCGCGAGTAGTCGCCGAAGTACTCGGCCTCGCTGGACTGCCGGTGGTTGGCGTAGGCCGTGTAGGTGAAGGTGGGCAGGACCACCGCGAGCGGGCGGGACGCCGGCTCGTGCGGCGGCCCGGGAGGACGGACGATCAGCGGGGCGACGAACGACCGGCCCCCGCCCCGCAGCCGGATGCCGAGCACGGTGGACGCGGTGTCGCCGGGGACGGTCAGCGCGCAGGTCTCCGGCCAGCGTGCGTCGTCGAGGTCTTCGGGGCTCAGCTGCACGGCGGTGTGGGCGGGTTTCCCGGCGTCGCCTTCCGGGCCGACCAGCCCGGCGAGCGGCCGGTTGACCGCCCGGGCGTGGTGCCCGTTCCCGCTGACGTCGGGCACGAGGGGGGCGCCGGGATCCGCCGAAGGGTCCCAGAGAGCCACCACGTCGTCGCCGGCATGCCCGAGCAGGCCGGCCCCCGTGGCCAGGCCGAGCAGGGAAGCGCACGCCTCCCCGGTGAGGAGGCTCCTCGTCAGCAGGGGGAGGGCGATGCGTCCGATGTAGGGCGAGTCGCGCCCGGGGCCCGCGCCGAGCCGGAGCGCCCCGGTGCCGGCGGGCGGAGGCGGTGCGTGTCCCGTCGCGCGCACACTCTCCCCTCCCCCGCCGACGGTCAGATGGACGGTCGTCGTGGCCGGCGTCGCCTCCCAAGCCGCCGCCACCAGGGACCACGAACCCTCCCGGACGCCCGAGGGCGCGCGGCCGTCGAGACGACCGGACGGCGTGCCGACGCTCACCTCGGCCCTCCCCTCCTCGTCCAGGGCGAGGAGCAGCCGCCATTCCCCGGCGGTCAGGTCCGCCAGGACCTGCCTCGTGCCCAGCCGGTGCGGGCGGATCCACAGCGCCAGGCTTCCCCTGGCCGGCGTCGGCACGGAGGGGATCTCCAGGTGGGAACCGATCTCCAGGGGCCGCGGCTCGACGGAGACCGGCGAGGCCGGGGTGAGGACGGCGTCCGTGACGAGGTCGACGAGGTCGACGTCCACGGTGCCCCGCGGGCCGCTGCCGTACACGGACACCGTCTGCCCGGGCACGGCCGACCAGACGTCGGCGTACGCCATCAGGCGAGGTTCCGGCTCTTCCGTCATGGGTCAGGCTCCTCCTCGTCGGTAGGGGACACCGACGTAGGCCGGCATCCGGAGTCGCTGGGCGGTCGTGACCAGGACCAGGAGGGTGGCGAGGTAGGGCGTGGCGTAGACGAGCTGGGTGGGGACCGCGTCGGTGGTCTGGAAGACCGCGAAGGCGGTCATGCCGAGCAGCGCCATCACCCCCGACAGACGGGGACGGCGGCGCAGGCCGACGATCGCCGCCATCCACAGCAGCACGGCGGCGAGCAGGATCAGCACGTGCACGGCGGTCGACTGGCGCAGTTGCAGGGCGTCGGCGTACCCGAACAGCAGCGCTCCGCCGACGGTGCCCGCCGGCCGCCAGTTGCCGAAGATCATGGCGGCGAGCCCGATGAAGCCCCGGCCGCCGGTCTGACCCTCCCGGTAGACGTTGGAGGCGACGGTGACCAGGTAGGACCCGGCGAGACCGGCGAGCCCTCCGGACACCAGCACCGCCCAGTACCGCATCCGCTGGACCGGGACCCCGAGGGAGTCGGCCGCGGCGGGATGCTCCCCGGCCGCGCGCAACCGCAGCCCGAAGGCGGTGTGCCACAGCACCAGCACGCTGCCCAGGACCAGCGCGACGGCGACCACGGTGAACCAGGAGACGTCGTGGAGGAACCCCCGCAGAATGCCGCCGGCATCGGAGAGAAGGAACCAGTGCGTCTGTTCGAGCCGTCCGAGGAGGTCCGGCGTGCCCCAGCCGCCCGCCAGTACCGGCAGGCTGATCGTGCCGATCGTCCCCCGGACGGGAGGCGACTGGGTGGCGCCCGCCCCGGGCAGGCCGTTGAAGGCGACGACGCACAGGAAGCGCGCGACCCCCACCGCCAGGATGTTGACGGCGACTCCGCAGACCACCTGGTCCACGCCGAAGGTCACGGTGACGACGGCGTGGAGCAGGCCGGCCAGGACGCCGCCCACCACGCCGGCCAGGACGCCGGCCCAGACGCCGTACGCGTAACCGGCCCAGGCCCCGCAGACGGTCCCGATGATCATCATGCCTTCGATGCCGAGGTTGGCCACGCCCGCGCGCTCACTCCACAGGCCGCTCAGACCGGCGAGCCCGATCGGAACCGCCAGGCGGAGTGTGGCGCCGACGACGCCGGATCCGGTGAGGGCCTCGGTTCCGGTGAGAGTCCTGACCATCGATACCGCGAGCAGGACGGCGACCACGGCGAGCACCGGGCCCACCACATGAGGGCGGCGCCACCAGGGCCGCGGCGTCGCCGCCCTCATGCGGCGGGTCCGGCCGGCGTGGCGGGGGCGGTCGGCGTGGCGGGGGCCCCTTCGCGGACGAGTCGCGCGGTGCGCCTGCGGTCCATGCGGCGCGCCAGTTCGTGCGCGACCACGACGCTGATCACGATGACGCCTTGCATGATCGTGACGATCTCCTTCGGGATGCCCTCGATGTCGAGGATCAGTGCCGAACGCTCCAGGAACCCGAAGAGCAGGGCGGACAGCGCGATGCCCAGAGGGCTGTTGCGGCCGAGCAGCGCCACGGCGATGCCGGTGAACCCGGCGCCGGAGGGGAAGTCCACGCCGTAGCGATAGGTGTTGCCCAGCAGGTCCGGCAGACCGGCCAGCCCGGCGAGCCCGCCCGACACGAGCATCGTGATGATGATCATGCGGCGTGGGTCGATGCCGTGGGCGTGGGCCGCCGCCGGGTTCAGTCCGCTCATCCTCAGGTCGTAGCCGTACAGGGTGCGGGTGAGCAGCAGGTGCACGGCGACGCCGAGGACGACCGCTCCCAGCACGGCCCCGCCGAGGTGCGCGCCCGCGGGAAGCGAGACCCCGAGAAGGGCGAGCAGCCCGTCGAGCTCGGGCAGGCGCGCCGAGGGCGGCAGCTCAGGGGTCGATCCGGTGGCGCTTCCCGCCGCGAACACCTCGGCCAGCAGGAAGGCGATGACGGCGGTGGCCACGTAGTTCAGCAGGAGCGTGGACAGAACCTCGGAGACGCCGCGCCATGTCTTGAGCACGGCGGCGATACCGGCCCACAGGGCGCCGGCGAGCACGGCGACCAGGCAGACGACGGCGAGGTGCAGCGGCCCCGGCAGATCGAAGGACGTGCCGGCCGCGGCCGCGAGCAGCGCCGCGAAGCGGTACTGCCCTTCGACGCCGATGTTGAAGAGGTTCATGCGGAAGGAGACGGCGACGGCGAGACCGGCGAAGAAGTAGATGGCCGACCGGTTGACCGCGGAGACGAGCGAGTCAGGCCGTACGCCGAACTCCAGCATCGTCAGGTACGTCCGCGACGGCGAGGCGCCGACCGCGGCGAGAACGGCCGTCGAGACGGTGAGCGCGATCAGCAGTGCGAGCGCGGGGGCGGCGAGCGTGCTCGCCACTCCCCAGCCCGGCGTCCGGGCGGGCCTCATCGGTTCTCCGCGGCCGAGTCGACGGGCTCCGGTTCGGCGCCCGTCATCATCCGGCCGAGGCGCTCCACGGTCAGCTCCCCGACGGGGACGGCGGGGCTCAGCCTGCCGCGCAGCATCACCTGCACCCGGTCGCTCAGGCCGAGCAGCTCGTCGAGATCGGCGCCGACCAGCAGCACCGCCAGACCGTCGTCCCTGGCGTCACGCAGCCGTTCCCAGATGACGGCCTGGGCACCGACGTCCACGCCGCGGGTGGGGTGGGCGGCCAGCAGCACCTTGGGCCGGCCGCCGAGTTCCCTGCCGACGACCAGCTTCTGCTGGTTGCCACCCGACAGCGCGGCGGCGGGCACGTCGACAGAGGGCGACCTGATGCCGAACCCGGCGACGAGCCGGCCGGTCGCGTCCCGGGCCGCCTTCCTGTCGACCCGCCACCGGCTGCGCCGGCGCAGATCCTCACTGCCGAGCATGGCGTTCTCCCAGAGCGTCGCGGGCAGCGCGAGCGCCTGGCGGTGGCGGTCCTCCGGGATGCAGGCGAGCCCCAGCCGGCGGCGGCCCCGCGTGCCGAGGTGGGTCGCCTCCCGGCCCGCGATGTGCAGCGAGCCTCCCGACACCGCGCGGATTCCCATGATCGCCTCGATCAGCTCGGTCTGCCCGTTGCCCTGGACCCCCGCGATGCCGAGGATCTCCCCCTGCGCCACCTCCAGCGTCGCGTCCGCGACGGCTTCGGCCCGCAGGCCGCGCAGCCGCAGGACGACCTCCCCGCCTCCGCCGCGCCGCCGCGCCGCCGGCGCCGGCAGCTCCCCGCCGACGATGAGCCGGGACAGACGGCGGGGATCGGCGTCCGCGGTCGCGAAGGATCCCACCGAGGCGCCCGCGCGGATGACGGTGATGTGGTCGGAGACGGCGAGCACCTCGTCGAGCTTGTGCGAGATGAAGACGACGGCCAGTCCCTGCGCGCGCAGTCCGGCGAGGCTGCCGAACAGGGCCCGCACCTCGCCGGGTACGAGCACCGCCGTGGGCTCATCGAAGATCAGCACGCGGGCGCCGCGGTAGAGGACCTTGAGGATCTCGACGCGCTGCCGCTGCCCCACGCCCAGGTGCTCGACAGTGGCGTCGGGATCGACGTCGAGGCCGTAGCGCTCGCTCACCTCCCGCACCGCACGCCGGCCTGAGCGGCGGTCGAGCAGGCCCCAGCGGGTGTTCTCGGCTCCGAGGATCACGTTCTCCAGCACGGTCAGGTTCTCGGCGAGCATGAAGTGCTGGTGGACCATGCCGATCCCGGCCGCGATGGCGTCGGCGGGTGACCGCAGCCGGACCGTCTCGCCGTCCAGCAGGAGCTCGCCTTCGTCGGGCTGCTCCTCTCCGTACAGGATCCTCATGAGCGTCGACTTGCCCGCGCCGTTCTCCCCCACCACCGCGTGGATCTGGCCCGGGTGGACGGCGAGGTTCACGTCACGGTTGGCGACGACGCCCGGATAGCGCTTGCCGATGCCGCGGAGCTCGACGAGCGGAGGTGGTTCGTGGACGGCGTGCGGGGACATCGGACCTCCAGACTCGCCCCGTTGCGGTGTCGCCGGCGCGGACGTCAGCTGGGCGAGACGGGCACGGTGATCTCGCCCGCGATGATCTGCTTGCGGAGCTCCTCGATTCGCGGCTCGGCGTCGCCGAGCTCGCCGCCGGTCGTGGTGTAGCCCACTCCGCCCTCCTTGAGCCCGAACTCCTGCAGCCCGTAGACCGGCTTGCCCGCCGCCGCGTCCTGGATGATGCGCAGCACCGCGACGTCGAGCTGTTTGGTAGCGCTGGTGAGGATCACGTCGGCCAGCCCCTGGCCGACCGTCTTGCGCTGGTCCACGTCGACCCCGATCGCCCACTTGCCCGCCGCCTTCGCCGCCTGGAAGACGCCGAGCCCGGACGCGCCGGCGGCGTGGTAGACGATGTCGGCGCCGTCGTCGTACATCCCGCGGGCCGCCTCCTGCGCCTTGTCCGGCGAGGAGAACCCGCTGAAGTCGGGCGGCTGGGAGAGGAACACGCTGGAGATGTGGATGCCGGGTTTGATCTTTCGGGCGCCGGCCGTGTATCCGGCGATGAACTTCTCCTGGGGAGGTGTCTGCACGCCGCCGACGAAGCCGATCCGCCCGGTGGACGACTTGAGGGCCGCCGCCGCTCCCACCAGGTAGCTCGCCTGCTCTTCCCGGAAGGTGACGTTGGTGACGTTGGGCAGCTTCACCGTCGCGTCGTCGATGATGACGAACTGGGTGTGGGGGAAGGCGGGCGCGACCTTCGCCAGCGGCTGGGCGTAGAAGAAGCCGACGGCCAGGACGGGATTGTGTCCTGTTTCGGCCAGCAGGCGCAGGACCTCCTCCAGGTCCGACCCGGCCGCGTTCGGACTGAGCTCCTTGGCCGACACGCCCAGCTTCGCCTTGGCCTGGTCGACTCCGGCCCCGACCGAGTCGTTGAAGGACTTGTCTCCGCGCCCGCCCCGGCTGTAGGCGACCCCGACAGTGATCTTTCCGGCGCCGGCCCGGCTCTCACCGGAGGCCGGACCCGCGGTGGTGCCGCCGCCCGTGGCCCCGCAGGCCGCGACCACGGACAACGTCAGACAGGTGGTGAGCAGTCGAGCGGCGAACAGTCGGGGCATACGTCACCTCTTATGTCGTCGCGCCCACTCCCGGCACGGGCCCGAGGGCCTGCCTTCGGGAGCGCAATTGATCTCGACTCCGGCGACACCATGATGGGCACTCGTCAGACAAGCGTCAATACTCATCAGACAAGCCGGAACGGCCTTCGTTCACGTGCAGGCGGGTTGCGCCGGTGCGGGGCGACCTGTCCTCGACGACCCTTCGTTCGGGGTACACGATCCGCAGCAGGACACCGGTCATGGCGGTCGTGACCAGGGCCATCAGGATCATCAGGGAGTACAGCCGCGGCGTCAGCACGCCGAGCTCGAGCCCGACGGTCAGCACGATCAGCTCGGTCAGGCCGCGGGTGTTCATCAGGATGCCGAGGACCGCCGAGTGGCGGGGACGTACGCCGGTGATCCGCCCGCCGAGGTACGCACCCCCGAACTTGCCGGTGACCGCCACGAGCAGGATCAGCGCCAGCTCGCCGAACGCGACCGTGTCCAGCCGGGACAGATCGACCTTGAGACCGGCGGCCATGAAGAAGACCGGCAGCAGCATGACGGCGCAGATTCGCTCGATCCACGGCAGGACCCGCTCGCGCAGCGCCGAGACGCCCTCACGCGGCATGGCGACGCCGAAGAGGAACGCGCCGAAGATGGCGTGCAGGCCCATCCAGCTGGTCGCCTGAGCCGACAGCAGCAGCCCGGCCGCCCCGGCGACCAGTACGACGCCGGTCAGCGGACCGGACACCGGACGGCGGGCGGCCAGCCGGGCCAGCAGCGGTCGTACCACCCCCAGCAGCACGGCGGCGAAGGGCACCACGAACAGGACGCGCCACGGATGACCACCGCCACCCGCCAGCGCCGCCACGACGGCGAGGAGCGCCCACGCGAGCACGTCGCCCACCGCGGCGCAGGCCAGCGCCAGCCCGCCGATCGGCGTGTCGATCAGGCCTTTGTCGGTGAGGATCCGGGCCAGGACGGGGAACGCGGTGACCGCCATCGCGGCACCCATGAACAGCACGAATGCGACCCGGTCGCCGGTTCCGCCGCCGGCGAGGTAGAGCGCCAGCAGGGCGCCGAGACCGAACGGCAGCAGCATCGCGCATACCGACACGACGGAGGCCGTGCGGCTCTGGCCGCGCAGCAGCGTGTGGTCCAGGTGCAGGCCGATGAGGAACATGAACAGGCAGACGCCGATGTCGGCCAGCAGGGTCAGCGACGGCCGCACCTCGGCGGGAAAGAGCGTCCTGGGTATCGCGCCGCCGAACAGCGTCGGCCCGAGCAGGATGCCGCCCACGATCTCGCCGATGACCGCGGGCTGGCCGAGCCGGCGGGCGAGCATGCCGAGCAGCCACGCCGTCACGACGATCACCGCGAGGCCGAGAAGCAGCGGCGCGACGGTGTGCGGGCTCATAGGACCACTTCCTTCCGGGTGTGGGCGCCGTCGAGCACGGCCGTGTCGCCGTGACGAGTACGGCGCGGGCGTGCGGTGCGCGGTGACGCGCACCTGGTCCCCCGTCCGGTCCGGGCGAGGAATGGAACGCGGACTGGAACGCGGACTGGAACGCGGAGTGGAACGCGCGCGAGACGGAACCGGCGCCCGAGGCCGCGCACACCACCGCGCGTCCGTATCAGGTGCCCCGGATGACCCGGGCGTCGGTTCGACGGGCAGCGGTTCGACAGGCGGCGGTTCGACGGGTGGCGGTTCGACGGGTGGGAAAGGAGCCGCGAGAGCATTCCCGACCCATTCAGACGGCGGCCTGCCCCTTGGTCGGGTCAGCGGTGCCGGCGGCCGCGGAGAACGGAATGTCCTGGAACTTCCGGTGAACCGGGGTCCCGGCCGGACGGTTCCCGAACGACAGCGTCGTGGTCATGCTTCTCGCTCCTTACTGCCGGATCGATCCAGGGTGCAGTAGCGATACAGCTCGATGGCGTGCGGCAGAACGGCCGGGTTCGCGCAGGTGACGGCGAGCTTGGTCATCGTGCCAAGCGAAGTACTCGCCGCCGTTTCACCCGGAAGTGCGGTTCGATGATGATGCTGAAGTCTTTTGCGGAGATTGTCCATGGCCTGGGGCGGCGTCGTCCGAACTCGTCCGGAAGGGGCGAGCGGGCTTTTCACACGAGGTTCCGAAAGTTTCATTCGGGGAGAGTCCCCCGCCGGCCGCCGTCGTACGGCTGACCTGAAACGCGACGACTTCCCCTTCGAATCGCCTGCACATGCAGTCAGAACGTGTTTGACGCCTTTACGTGCGCTTTTCTAGCGTCTCGTGACGTCCGGCCCCACCGGTCCCCACCAGATTGGACGCTGCATGAGACGGATCGGCATGAAGCTCATGCGCCTGGCGGTCGCAGTCGTCGCCGCGGTCGCGCTCGCGACGCCACCCGGAGCGCAGGCCGCCGCCGGAGACGGGACGCCCACCGACCCCAACATCCGCTTCGTCGGCCGCTGGGACACCCGCGACAGCACCGCCTACGTCCCCGGCTGGGCCGGGGCCTACCTCACCACCGGGTTCACCGGGACCACCGTCAAGCTCAGGCAGCGCAACACCATCGACCTCTACTACAGCATCGACGGCCGCCCCGACGTCTACCTGCAGAACGTACGAGGCACGGTCAACCTCACCTCCACCCCGCTTTCGGCGGGCAACCACACCCTGCGCGTGTCCTACCGGGTGGTGGCCGGCTCCTATCACGGCGACGCGGTGTTCCAGGGGCTGGCGCTCGACTCAGGCGCACGCACCCTGCCCGCCCAGGCGGCCCGAGGCATGGTCGAGTTCGTCGGCGACTCGATCACCGTCGGCACCACCACCTCGAAGAACGCCCTCACCGCGTACGGATGGCTGGTCGGCGAGCAGCTCGGGCTGGACCACATGCAGGTCGCCGAGGGGGGCGCCTGCCTGGTCAGCACCGCCGACGGCTGCGTCGGCCTGGACCGCCGCTTCGTGAAGGTCAGCGCCGCGGACGGGGCCGTCGACCACAACTTCGCCCGATACCAGGCGGACGTCGTCGTGATCAACCTCGGCACCAACGACGCCGGACACGGCGTGTCCACGACACAGTTCCAGGACTCCTACGTCGGCCTGCTGCGCACCATCCGGAGCAAGTACCCGAAGGCCGCGATCCTGGCCCTGCAGACCTTCCGCGGGCGGTTCGTCCCGCAGACCCAGGCCGCGGTGCAGACCGTCAACAACGCCGGCGACCGCAACGTCTTCTTCGTCGCCACCGACGGATGGGTGCCGTCCGACGGCCTGTCCGACAGTGTCCACCCCAACGACGCCGGGCACCGCGCGATCGCGGCCAAACTCGCGCCGATCGTGGCCGCCCACCTCGCTCCGCCCACCTCCCCCACCCCGACACCAAGCTTCACCCCGACGCCCTCCGTGACGCCCAGCCGCACCCCCACGCCGTCGCCCACCCCCACGCCGTCGCCCACCCCCACGCCGTCGCCCAGCGCCACCCCGAGCGGCCCAACCGGGGCGTGCGCCGTGCACTACAGCGTGACCAACCAGTGGCCCGGCGGCTTCCAGAGCGAGGTACAGGTGACCAACACCGGCGCCAGCACCCTGAACGGATGGGCGCTGGGCTGGAGGTTCTCCGACGGCCAGCAGATCAGCCAGGGCTGGAACGGCACATTCACCCAGACCGGCGCGGCCGTCACCGTCACGAACCCCACATTGAGCCCCGCCCTCGCGCCCGGCGCCTCCGCGACGGTCGGCTTCACCGGCACCTCGAACGGCGCCAACACCGCACCGGCCGCCTTCACCCTCAACGGCGCCGCATGCGCGCTCACCTGACATGACACGGCCGGTCGTGCGGCGGCCGTACGGCCTCGTGGCGGCCGCCGGCCCGCTGAGAAGCACCCTCACCCGCTGACCGACCGAGCGCCCGCCCGAGAAGGAGAGAACCGCAGATGACCATGTTCCGACGGCGCGCCGCCGCGGCGATCGCAGCAGCGGTAGCCGCGCTGACGGGGGCGCTGACCTTCGCGGCGGCGCCGAGCGCCGGCGCCGCCACCGGCTGCGCCGTCACCTACCGGATCACCAACCAGTGGACCGGCGGTTTCGGCGCGGACGTCACCGTGACCAACCTCGGCGACACGATCAACGGGTGGACGCTGACCTGGACCTTCGCCACCGGCCAGCAGGTCACCCAGGCCTGGAACGCGACGGTCACGCAGACCGGGGCGAACGTCACCGCCAAGAACGTCGACTACAACCGCACCATCCCGGGCAACGGGTCGGCCAACTTCGGGTTCAACGGGTCGTGGAACTCCGCCAACCCGGTGCCGGCGAGCTTCGCGCTCAACGGCGTCACCTGCACCGGCGGGGTCACCAGCAGCCCCAGCGCCTCCCCGACCCGCTTCCCCAGCCCGAGCCCCAGCCCGAGCCCCAGTCCGAGCCCCAGTGCGACGCCAAGCGCGAGCCCGAGCGCGACACCCAGCACCACCCCGACCCCCGGAAAGATCACAGTCTGGCTGGCCGGCGACTCCACCGTCGCCAACAGCTCAGGCGACCCGATCGTCGGCTGGGGCCGCGAGCTCGGCCAGTACCTCACCGCCAACGCCACCGTGGCGAACAACGCCGTCGGCGGCCGCAGCATCCAGACCTGGCTGTACGAGTCGGCCGTCACGAGCAGCACCAACTCCTCGGGCGAATGCGTCCTCAGCTCGACCGCCTACGCCGCCCGCTGGCAGTCCATGCTCGACGCCTCCACGGGGATGAAGACCGGCGACTACCTGTTCATCCAGTTCGGCATCAACGACGGCTCCCCCACCTGCCCCCGGCACGTCGGCTCCGCCCGGTACCGCGAACTCCTCACCGCCATGGTCCGCGCCGCGAAGCAGCGTGGCGCCAATCCCGTGCTGGTGACCCCCGTGGCCGCCCTGACCTGCAGCGGAAGCACCGCCACGCCCAACCGCGGCTACCTGACCGAGACCTTCGACGTCGGCTCCGCCACCGGCACCCCGGTCATCGACCTGCACAAGCTGAGCTACACCCTCTACAACAGCCTGCGCTTCTGTCCGTACAGCGGCGACTACACCTCGGGCCCGGTGGGCGCGTTCTTCGCCAACGACCACACCCACTTCGAGGCGTACGGCGCCCGGCAGATCGCCGGCCTCGTCGCCGGAGCCGTACGCGACCAGCGGCTCGGCCTCGCGGCATACCTCCGATAACAGCCCGAGCTAGCCAGAACCAGCCCTGCGCGGCCGACCCGTCCGCCGCGCAGGGCGGCGGCTCCCCGCGCCGCGCGGACGAGGTCACCTGCGCGGCTCACTCCATGGCCGTGACCAGGTAGACGTCGCTGCCGCCGATGTGACCGAGCAGTTCGTCGAGGCGCGCGGCCGGAAGCGCGATCACCAGCCCGGTGCGCGCCTCGCCTCCGAGCAGGTCGAGAACCGTGACGTCGGTGAAGACCCGGGCGGCCGCGGGGCGGCCACGCACGGCCGGCGACGGCACCAGGCGCAGTGTCGCCGTCGTTCCCTGGGCGACTCCGTCGGCGAACAGCCGGCCGTTCGGGGGCCGGACCGTGACGACGACCCTGCCCACGGCCGCGCCTGGAGGCAACCGGGGACCAAGCGCATCCGGGTCCACCGGCGCGCCCTCCGCCACGGCCCGCAACGTGTACCGCCCCGCGGCTTCCCCCGCCGAGGGACCGCTCACGTCAGCGGCCGTGAGCACCTGGTACGAGCGCAACGCGTGCACGGCCGTCCAGCCGGCCGGCGAGGTGAGGGATCGGATCGCCAGCCCTCCCCCGGCCACCAGGATCCCCAGGACGGCGGCCGCGCCCACCAGCCACGGGGTGAGCCGCAGTGGCCGCGCAGGGGATCCGCCCTGCGCGGGCGCAGGAGGATCCATGTGCGAATCAGCCGACCGGACCGGGGGCGGGCCATGAAGTACGCCCCGCGGGGAGGCGTCCGGCGGCGTGGCCCTCGCCTCCGGTCGCGGATCCGGGAAGCCGAGGCTGGCCACATGCTCGCTGTCGACCGCTCCGACGGTCCAGAGCTTGTCCAGTTGCCGCCACTGCTCCGCCTCGGCGCGGTATTCGGTGGGCCGCCGCAGACCCATCGTGTCCAGCAGTGTCCAGCGGTACACGTCGAAGGCGGCGCGGAAGAGCTCGCCGTACGGCTCGGCGGCACGCACCGCGCCACGGTAACCGGCCCAGGCGACCAGCAGACCGCTCCAGCAGCAGAGGAGCGCCCCGTACCACGGGAGCAGGGCGGTGCCGAGCGCTCCGCCGAGCAGGGAGAAGACCAGGCCGAGCCCGCTGACCGTGATCATCAGGTCGAGGTCGCCGGCCGCGGAGGCGAACGCCTGGTGAAAGGTCTCGGGAAGGGTCGCGTACAGGCGCGGCCACGCGGTGACGCCGTCGATGGCGTATCTGTCGCGGCTGTGGTCCTCGGCTCCGCGCAGGATGTTGCCGAGCGTGGTCGGCATCAGACGGGATTCGTCGGCCGGATAGAGATGGGACCGGTGGTCGCCGCGCATCGGCTCGTCCGCCGCGGCCGCCGTGAAACGCGTTCGGCACCGCTCGGCCAGGCGCCCGCCGTACGGCAGCGCCTCCCAGTAGCCTTCGTAGATCCTGGTCAGCCCGACGCGCAGTACGGCGATGAGCCGGCTCGCCAGGAGCGCGGCCGCGAGCACGAGTCCCGCGAGGGTGACCTGCACCTCGGCGCCCAGCCCGGACCACCAGCGGACCGTGGTGGTCCAGCCTGCCGCCGCGGCACCCTCGGCCGCCAGGGCGCTCAGGAAGACGAGGACCGGCAGGAACGTCGTGGTGAGCAGCCGCCGGTCGACCACTCCGGACGCCGCCTCGACCAGCCCGCCCATGTCACCCGTTCCAGTAGGGGACGAAGTCGTGGTCGCCGTACTGGCAGGTGTAGCGGCGGGCTTGGCTGAACCGGCGGAAGGTGTTCGTGTTGCCGCACTCCGCGCACCGGATGCGGCTCGTGACGACCTCGGCCCGCCTGCCGGGCGGCTGGGCGTCGCCCAACTGCCTCCCGGAGAGAAGACCGGAGGAGGCGCTGCCGACGATCTCGGCCTTGATCGCCTCGGCGGTGACCACGCCGGTGACGCGCCCCTCCTGGACGATCACAAGTCCCGGCACGCCCGCCACCAGCGCGTGCAGCAGGTCCGCCGAGCCGAGCACATCCGTGATCGGGGTGTCCATCGCGACGACGCAAGCCTGGCCTGCCTCCCCTGCCCTGACGAGCCCGGCCGGCGCGCCGTCCTCGTCGACCAGGACCGTGAATGTCGTTCCCCGGTCGGGGTCCCCCGGCTCTCGTGCGTCCGTCACGGTGAAATCGCCTGTCATCAACTCGGAGATGGGCCGTCGCCGCTCCACTCGACCTCCTGTCCGCGATCAGAGCCAGTCGCCGATCAACTCGAAGGGCGCCCAGTGGTAGGGGTCGGCGAACGCCGGGACATTGAGATTCGGCTCGCCGCCGACGTCCATGGCGAGCCTCGCCTGGAGCATGCCGACCTCCGCCACCTCCCGCTGCTCCTCGTCCAGCTCGGGGTGGTCCACCAGGTTCCCGAACAGGCCGGCCGCGGCCGGGAAGTAACCGGCCGCGAGATGGAGCCGTGCCTCCTCCAGCCGTACGACGGCCAGGGCGCGCGGGTCACCGGCCAGCCGCGAGCGGGCACCGCGCGCGTATTCGAGCGCGTCGGCGATCGTCCGGTCGCGGAGCCACAGCTGGGCTTGGCGCAGGGCCTCGGCCTTGGACGCACCGGCCCGCAGCGCCGCGTAGAACCTCCCGAACAGCATGCTGGTCGACAGCTCGTCCACCCGCCAGAGCGCGACCAGCGCCGAGGGCGCGCCGGCGTACAGCAGCGCCCGTGTCAGGCCGATCAGCTCGTCCCCCGGCCGGCGTTCGCTCACGCCGGTCTCGCAGGCCGCGAGCGTCACGAGGTCCACGTCCAGCCGCAGCCCGAGGATGTCCTCCGCGGTCAGCCGGCCGCCGGCGAGTTCGATGCCGGAGCGCATCGGCTCCATCGGGTCGAACACGCCGTGCGTCGCGAAGTGGATGACGTCCGGTGCGCCTCCGGGCTCGGCCAGCCTGGCGATCAGCGCCTCCCGGGTCGCCTGGGCCGCCGCCGGCACCCCCTGCCCGCCGAACTCCGCCGAGACCGCCAGCGCCTGTTCCCTCGCGAAGGCCAGCGGGTGCTCCGCGGGCGGATCGGCGACGATGAGCGCGGTCTCGCGGCGCGTCCTGCGCTTGGCCTGGCAGTAGCGCAGCACGGAGGCCGACGGCACGAGGACGACCGGGTTCCGGTCGATCAGCGGACCGCCGCCGACGGGTACGGCGTGCAGAGGCAGCAGATGGAGCGCGTCATGCGGCACCAGGTACACCACGTCCCCGGGCCCGGCCCACTGGACGACCGGCGCGAGCAACCGGACCAGCCGGTCGTCGGCGAGGAGCCGTCCGAGCCCCGCGCGCTCGCCTGACAGCGTCCCGCGGACCTCCTCGGCCAGTTCCCGGAGCTCGGCGCGGGTCACCTCCACCGTGACGACCTGCGGTTCCGGCGCGTCCGCCGTCACACCGAAGACGAACGTCTCGTGGTCGGTGACGTAGTACTCCGCCAGGACCAGGCGCCCGGGCGGGCCGGAAACGACGCCGGGTGACGTCTCGCCGGCCCGCCCGTCCGAGCGGGATCCGGCCGCCGGGGAGATCGGGGTGTCGTCCAATTCGGCCTCCTCACGCGGGCGGTTCGCTCCGGCGGGAGCCAGCAGAGCGGCGATGCCGTTCCAGCCGAGGCGTTCCCCTCGGCGCATCGACACGTACTCCGGAGCCTCCTCGCCGAGCCGGTCCTCCAGACGGCGCAGGACGGTCAGCGTCTCCCGGTGGGCCGTCAGCGACGCCGCGTCCGCGGACCCGCCGCCACGCAGGTCCCCCTCCAGGACGCGGAGCCGGTGTCGCGCCCGGGCCTCCTCCGCGAGGATCGCCTCCGGCGGTCCGGGCGGTGCGGGGAGGGCGGTCAGAGCGAGACGGCGTACGAGCTCCTGCCCCCGCGCGGCGTCGGCCCATTCCAGCGCGCCCGTCCGATCGTGCAGGTGGAGTGACAGCCTGACCAGCATGTCCAGGGCGTCGAGGCGGGACTCGCTGAAGAAGGTGACGGCGTCCGCCTCGTCCAGCAGAGCCCGGCGGGCGTCCCCGATCGCCTCGGCGGCGGCGAGGTAGGCGACGCGCGCCCGCTCGTAGTCCTCCTCCACCATGCTGGTCTCGGCCAGGAGGACACGCGCCTCGTAGACCATGTGGGGATCCGCGAGCGTCTCAGCCTCTTTCAGAGCCTCCTGCAGATGGCGGCGGGCCAGGGGGAAGTCCCCCTCGTCCCGTGCCAGCAGGCCCAGGTCGCTGAGGGTCGAGACGACCGCGCGCCGGTAGCCGGCCCGCCGCTGTATCGCCAGTGCCCGCTCGTGCAACCGGCGGGCCTCGCCGTGCTCTCCGGTGAGCTGGAAGAGGGACGCCAGGGCGCCCAGGTCGTCGGAGACACCGAGCTCGGCGCCGATCTCCTGATTGATGGCCAAGGAGACCACGAAGCACTCGATGGCCTCGGTGTGCCTTCCCTGGGCGTCCAGCGCCCTGCCCACGTTGTGCGTCGCGGCCGCCTCGCTCTCCTTGTTTCCCGCGGCGGCGTAGGCCTCGGCCGCCTCCCGGGCCAGCCGCTCGGCCGAATCCGGGTTGTTCAGCAGTTCGTGTACCAGGCCGAGGGTCAGCAGCACATGCCCGAGCGGCTCCGGACGATCACCTCGCCGGGCCGCCGGCAGGATGTCCTCGAGCAGCCCGCGCGCCTCGGTGATCCGTCCCTGGTCCTTGACCGCGACGGCCAGGTTGACGGCCACGCGGACGGCGTCCTCCTGCGAGCCGATCTGCCGCAGCCTCTTCAGCGCTTCGCGATGGGACTTCTCCGCAGCCGCGAGCAGGCCGAGGTCTCGTCGCACCAGCCCGAGAGTGTCCAGGGTGAGCGCGTACTGCTCCACCTGCTCCACAGCCGCGCCGGCGTCGACGCCGGCGAGCAGTTCGCAGGCCTCGGTCAGCGCCCGGAGGGCATCGCGCCCGCGGCCCGCTTTCAGCAGCGCCAGCCCCAGTCGCTGCCGCAGGGCCGACCTGACCGCCTGATCCGCGCCCTTGCTGTCGGCGAGCCTGCAGGCCCGCCGGTACTCGCGCGCCGCCTCTCCCGGTCTTCCGGCCGCCAGGCGGCGCCGGGCACGAGCGACATGTCGCGTCCACGGCCCGCTCTTCCGGACGCGCAACCGCCTCGGCATGGCCCTCCGCGCTGCTCGCTCGCCGCCCACTCAGATCCAATCGCCGCCACGCCGAAGCTAGCCCCACCGGATCGCGCCGAGAAGGCGTGATGCGCATTCGTGATGGAAGGTGCACCATGAGTGAACCGGCACCCGCACCGAAGCGTCTGCAGCGGTGGGAGGCATTGTGTCCGACGGAAACCGCACCTCCGGCCGCACCCTTCGCCGGCTGCTTTCCGACCAGCGCGCCGTACGCAGGTACGGCCCGGTCATCCGCCTACCCGGGCGGGCCGATCGCCTGTCCTCGTGGGCGTCGGGCATCGCCTGCGTGCTCCCGGCCGCGCTGGGCGTCTGGGCGGCGACGCGAGCCGGCGGGTCACCCGCCTGGACACCCGCGGCAGCCGGGCTTCTGGTCAGCGTGCACGTGACGGTCCGGATGACGACGCGGCGCGGCCTGATCCGCCGGCGGGTCCGGCTCCGGCGCTGGGGTGAACTCATCGTCCTCGCCGCCGGCGCGTTGCTGGTCCTCTCCCCCACCGGCGCGTGGATCGCCGGCGCGTGGGCCGGGGCGACCTGGGCGACGGCGTACGGCGGGACGCTGCTCGCACTCGCCGTACTCGCGTCGCGGGTCGTGGTCGGCGTCTACCGCACGTTCGTGAACCTTCTGGGGACGCGCCGCCCCAGCACGCTCATCCGGGTTCCCCTGGCAGGAGCGTCGGTCGTGGCGAACCTGCTGCTGCGCTGTGCCTGGGCGCCGTTCCTGATGGCCTTCGTGATGCATCCCGACGCGCGGCTCGCCGCGCCCGCGCTCACCCTGGCCGCACTGGAGACGATCATGACGATCGACCAGGCCGTCGCCGAAACGTTGACGGAACAGCGGTCGGATCTGCGGGCGTTCCACACCCCCGGCTCCCGTGGCGTGGACCCCGCGGCCGAGGTCATGCGTTACACACTCGCCGTCCTGGAACATCGGGCGATCCCTCCCGTCTCCCGGCTCGCGGAGATTCTGGACCAGGAGGCGTCCGCCCTGCGCGTGTCCGCATACCTGGGCGAGTGGCTCTACGACGGCGTCCTGTCCCGTCCCCGCAGGCCCGATCGCACGCTGGTCGCCATGCTGCTCCTGGACGCGCGGCTCACCGCCGGCGCCGCCTCCACCGACGCGGCCCTGCGCCGCGTCGAACTGGCCGAGCTCGCCTTGGACCTCGTCGACGCGGAGGTGCTGCCGCGGATCCAGCCCCGGCACGCCGCACGCCTGACCCGCTACCTGGCGATCCAGCGCACCGCCTGCCTCTGGCAGCGGGCGGAGATCTACCAGTACCGCGGGTGGGAGGACGAGGTGCTGGCCACCTGGAAGGAGTGCGCCCGGCGTTACGCCGAGCTCGGCTTCCCCCGGTTGGCCGCCCAGGCCAGGCACACCGCGTGGAGCCGCCTGCTCAGCAGGCACGGGCTCGACTCCGTGGACCTGGACCACGAACTCCTCTCACCTGGCGACAGCCCGTACGTCCGCAGCAGCGCCATGCTGGGCCTGGCCGTCGCCCGGCAGCTGAGCGGCGACGAGGAGGGCGCACGCCGCCTGGCGGCGGACGCGGCGGCCGTTCCCCGAGGAGGGCTCAGGGAGTGGTTCGCCTGGGGCCGGGAGCATTTCTCCGGCCTCAGCCCGTATCCGTTCGTCCTGCTGATGTCCGGCCAAGCGCACCGGAACCTGAACAAGCAGTTGTCCTCGTGGCTTTCACGGCGCACTGTCCCACCCCATCCGGCCTGGGGTAACCCCATCCGGGATCTCGTCCTCCGCGCCGACGGGCTGGTGCAGGAAGGACGGGCCATCGAGGCCGCCGCGCTCTTCGCCGACGCCGCGCGCCGTGCCCGCGCCGCCGGTCAGCTGATCTGGGAGATGACCGCGCTGACCGGGTTGTCGCAGCTCGCGAGGTTCGTCGGTGACGCGGGACTGGCCAGGGACAGTCTGCTCGAGGCGATGCGATCGGCGGAGGATCTGCGGGGGCGCGCTCTGAGCCCCGAGCTGCGCATCAGCGCCGGCGGATCGATCAGCGGCCTGTACGACCTGGCGGTGTGGCTGTTCGCCTCGTCCGCCCCGGCCGATCCCGGGACGGCCGACGGCGAAGACGGCGGCCGGGCCGGACCGGCGAGCCCGGCGGTCACCGCATGGCACTTCTCGGAGCTGGCCCGATCCCGCGTCTTCCTCGAACTCCTCGGCGAGCGGCTGGCGCCGCCGTCCGCGTCCGGGACCGCGCGAGAACGCGACGCCTACGAGAACTACCTCCGCCTTCGTGATCGGTCGTCGTCACGGAGCGCAGGTCCGGAGGAGGCGCTGGCTCTGCGGAAGGCACGCGAGGAGTGGCACCGCGCGTGTGAGGAACTCGCCGCGGTGGACGGCGCCTCGGCCGAGTACGCGACCCTGCGGCTCGGCCGCCCGATCGACTATGAGGAACTGCGCCGCCTCCTCACCCCGTCGCATCGCCCGTACGCCTGACTGGTCGAGGCCGGCGAGGCGGCTCGTTCGGGGTCAGCTCAGGTCGTCGAACTCGCCGTCCTTGACCCCACCGACGAAGGCGTCCCACTCGGACGGCGTGAACGCGAGAACCGGACCGTCCGGATTCTTCGAGTCGCGGACCAGGAACAACCGGTGCGCGTCCGCCTTGTGCTCCGCGCCCGCCTCGGCAGCGTCGGCGACGGCGATCTCGACACAGTTCGAGCCGTTGCCGCTACGACGGCTCTTTCGCCACGTGACGCGGGACAGGTACACGGACACCCCTTGGCTTCTCTCGACAGGATCGCTCTCATCGGGACCCCTCGGCCAGCCGCGCGATGAGTCGCCTCGACTCGTCGGGGTCGAGCGCCATCGCTCGAAGATGGTCGAAGGCCAGCGAGTACCGGTAGATCTCGGCATCGCTTTCGACGTACAGATTACTTGTCGTGCCCTCGACGTACACCACATTTGGATCGTGACTTTCACGGAATTCAAGCAGGGCGAAAGTCCCCGCTGTCGCGGGGTGCGCGCCCTTGGCGAAGGGCAGCGCCTGGATAGTGACGTTGTCCCGGTCCGCGAACTCCAGAAGCCTCGCGTACTGCTCGCGCATGATCGCCTCGGAACCGACCCTGCGGGTGAGCGCGGCCTCGTCGACGACCGTCCAGAACCGCAGCGGGCTCTCGTCCCGGAGCAGCAGCCGCTGCCGGGTCATGCGCACCTCCACCCGTCGCTCGACCTCGGCCGGGGAGGACAGGCCCATCAGGGCGGCGCGGATGATCTCCCGGGCATACTCGTCGGTCTGCAGCAGGCCGTGCACGATCATGCCGTCGTAGCTGCGGATGAACGCCGCGTCGGCTTCGAGCTGGATGTAGGCCGAGTAGTCACTCGGCAGCGAGTCAGCGTAGGCGTCCCACCAGCCCCGGGTGCGGGCCGTCCTGGCCAGCGCGTGCAGGCCGGCCCGCCTGTCGTCGGCCAGTTCGTAGAGGTCGAGCATGCGGGTGAGGTCCGGCGAGGTGATCCCGACGCGGGCCGTCTCGATCCTGGACACCTTCGCCGCCGACCAGCCGAGGCGCTCGGCGGCGTCCTCCAGGGTCAGCTCTTTGCGTTCGCGCAGCCTGCGCAGTTCGCCGGCCAGCCGTCTGCGCCGGACCGTGGGCCCACGCCCGTTCGTCACGGAAACCTCCCCGATCGTCACGCACAGTGTGCCGCCCCAGGAGGGACCGCATCAGGGAAACCAGCGAAGACGTTACGCGAAGCAAATTTGCAATTTCGCTTGCCTCGTCGCTTCCGAAGGATGACCATCAGAGCGAACCACTCACGTTGCGTTATCGATCGATGACTGAATGCGCTCAAACGGGTGTCAAGCTGGCGAGAAGGGGTCGAAGATGCGGACGGGCGACCATGGACATCAGGCTGTGAGGTCGGCCTCGTCCCGGCCTTCCACGGGCAGCTGGGTGGCGCCTGAGCCGTACGCCGATCCCGGCTGTGCGGGTCTCCCGCAGCACGCGACGAAGGCGGTGGAACTGCTGGGACAGATCGACCTGCCCGGTGAGGCCGCGTCGGTGCGGAAGGCGCGTCACTACCTTCGGGTGCTCCTGGCCGGGACCGGCCACCCGCAGGCCGACTACGCCGTGCTGCTGGTCAGCGAACTCGTCGCCAACGCCGTACGGCACTCCGACTCGCGCCTGCCCCGCGGACAGGTGACCGTTGCTGTCGCCCAACGCTCAGGAACGCTCCACGTCGACGTCATCGACGCGGGCTCGGCCACCAGCTCACCCCGCGTACAGGTCGGCACCGACACAGAGACGTGCACGGGCCGTGGGCTGTGGCTGGTCCAGGAGCTGGCGGCGGCCTGGGGCTGGCATGAGAGCAAGGCGGGGCGGGTGGTCTGGTTCCAGCTCACGAACGGCTGAACGGCTTACCAGACCTCCTGATGCCCAAATCCATCGACATCACGACCTTTGTCCAGCCCACGCCGCCAGCGCCCTGGGAATGCGCACCCCGATCGAATACGAGATGCTCTACGCAAACACCCAGCTGGCATGACAGCCAACCAAGCCGACTCCACGGAACCCGAGGCACATCAACTCCACAAAACCCGAGACGCATCAGGTTCGGGACCGTGATCACAAAGTCCCGGCGCCCATCCGCCGCACTGTGATGAGCGGGCCTGAAGAGCTTCAGCAGTCCTCTGCCGCTCACGCCGATGGCATGTGCCCCTCGGCTAGCGCATCCGTCACGCCCTGACCAGCTGTTCCCCTTACGTCAGGCCGGGCGGCATGGTTGTGATACTCATGCCGGTGGCCGCGGCTGACCGGAGGTCGGGTCGCCGGATACGAGCGGAACTGATTCGCAGAGGCGCCCTGCGCGCCGTCATCGACGATGGGCCCCTCCTACCTGATGAAGGAAGGGACCTACCGGGACGGCGGGCTCGAACGGACTTGGCGCACGAGCTTCTGGGACAGCTACGACGTCCTGGAGAAAGGGCGCGGTAGGCGGGGGAGAGCTTGTAGGTCTCATCCTTGACCGTCCAGCGCAAGCGCGCCGACGTGCGGCAGTTCCTCACCGTCAACGACGGCCTGGCCGACGACAGCCTGGCCGAGGCCACCTCGTTCCCCTCGGATCGCTACTTGCTCGGATCGCTCCGATCCGGGAAGTTCAAGATCGTGAAGGCGCCGTCCATCGCGGCGTGGGCTCCAGCCGAGTCCGGAAGGACCTGGATGTAGATGTTCGGCTTGGCGCTCATGTCGATGAGATGTCGCAGCTGCTGCCGCATCACGTCTGAACCGCCCACCAGGCGATTCTCGCCTCCCGCTTGCCGCGGTCGCCCGCCGCGCTCACCCGCTTCGTTGAAGGGCGGGTTACAGATGACACCGTCCACCTGCGCCCCTGGAAACGCGTCGGCCCGCAGGGCGTCTCCGTCGTGAACCTTCACCTCGTTGCTGATCAGCGCCAGCCGGACGGCTGCCAACCTGCCAGGAACTCCACGTCCATGACATCCGGGTTCACCCGGACCAGTTGGTGCGGGGGGGGACACCGTCGCCGGCGCGGTGACCACCTCGACGTGGAACCGCTCTCCCCCGGGCGTGACGATCAGATCCCCGGGCGTGCTCCACACTTCCTCCGACCTGCTGGGGCGGATCACCGACAGCACACCGGACTCCAGGTGCAGGCCCTTGTCGGAATGGAGTTCGGCGATCGTGAGCTGCTGGAACTTCGCCATCGCCCGGCGCACCCCGACCTTGACCTGTCTTCTCCGCCATCTGATGAAGATGGTTGCTCAGCTCTTCCGCGCGCCGGAAGGCTGCACCATAGACGCGCTGCTCCGCCAAGGCTGGGAGTCGGGGGACCACTGCCCGCCGGATGTCTCTCCGCCCCTGGGAGGTTGATCCGCCGCCCACAGCATGGTGGTTGTGCGCACTGCGCAGAAATCCGAAGTGCTGGGCCAGGAGGCGGCGGCCGGCGTCCGTGTCGAGCTCGACCTCGGCCAGCTCCGGCCGGACCAGGCCGAGCAGGTTTCGGAAGGCGCTCTCCTTGCCGCTGTGCGGGGTCGCGGTCACCAGCAGCAGATGGCGGTCGGCCGTGGGGTCGGCGACGCGCCGCAGCAGCTCGTAGCGGAGCTGGTTCTGCGTGGAGGCACTGTCGTCGGCGGCGACGCAGGTGTGGGCTTCGTCGACGGTGACCAGGTCGGGGCAGTGCCGGACGAAGTCACGCGACTGGGGCCGTGATGAACTGGCCGCCGATCCGCGCTGGGAGTACGGTCTTCCGCCGGTGGCGGAGTCCGAGCTGGCCTGGGTTCAGCACGCACTCGCGCAGCTCGACGACTCGATCGCCTACGCCGGCGCGGTGGAGAAGGCGCGAGACCCGCGCATGCGAACCACCCGTGTCAACGACTTCTGGCGCGGCATTGTGCTGGCACCGGATGACGGCAGCGACACCTTCCTGCTGCTGAACGTCGTTCCCCATGACGACGCCTACACCTGGGCCGCGAAGCGCCTGTACACGGTCAACACCGCTACGCACGGTTTGGAGGTGCGCAACGTCGTCGCCATCGAGCAACTCACACCTGCCCTTGAGAAGGCGGCGGCACAGGCGCCGACGTTGCTGTTCTCCAAGCACTCCGACTACGTGCTGCGCGAACTCGGCATCGACGATCAAGTGATGCGCGCCGCTCGAACCATCATCGACAAACCGCAACTGGAGGCATTCGGGAACTTGCTCCCGGAGGACCAGTTCGAGGTCCTGCAGTTCCTCGCGGAGGGTTTCTCACCCGAGGAGGTCTACCGGGACGTCGTCGCCGAGCGGCGGCCCGCGGACGCGATGCCGGACCAGACCGAAGACCTCGCCACGGCCATCGCGAACACCGCCAGTCGCATCATCCTCATCACCGGTCCCGACGAACTGGCGGACATCCTCGACAAGCCGTTCGCGGCGTGGCGGGTGTTCCTTCACCCGTCGCAGCGACGGGTCGCCTACCGCGTCTCCTACAACGGATCGGCGCAGGTGACGGGAGGCCCCGGAACGGGAAAGACCGTGGTCGCCCTTCACCGGGTCAAGCATCTGCTCTCGCGCTCGCCTGACAGCCGGATTCTGCTCACCACGTATACCAACGCCCTCGCCAGGGCCCTGCGGGAGAACCTGACGCTGCTCCTCGACAACGAGGAGCAGCTCGCCCGCATGAACGTGACCACCGTCAACGCCTTCGCGCACCGCGTCGTACGTGAGTTGGCCGACCGTGTGCCGGCCATCATAGGAGACGCCGACGAACGGCACATCTGGCGCCGGATCTGCCGCCGGCTCGACCTGCCCTGGACGGAACAGTTCCTGGCGCAGGAGTTCCGGCATGTCGTCCTCGCTCAGCGCGTCAGCGACAGGGAGGAGTACCTGCGGGCCAACCGACACGGGAGGGGCTCGGCGCTCGGGCCTCGGCAGCGGGAGCGCGTCTGGCAGGCCATCGAGGCGTTCGCGGTGGAGTTACGCGCCGCGGGCACCAGCACTCACCTCCAGGTGTGCGCGCAGGCCATCCGGCTGCTCGACGGTGCCGACCTCTCCGCACACGGCTATAACCATGTCGTCGTCGACGAGGCGCAGGACCTGCACCCGGCCCAGTGGCGTGTGCTGCGGGCAGCGGTGGCCGAAGGGCCAGACGATCTCTTCATCACCGGCGATCCTCACCAGCGGATCTACGACTCTCGGGTATTGCTCGGCGCACTGGGCATCTCCGTCGCCGGGCGCAGCAGCCGCCTGCGCATCAACTACCGGAGCACCGAAGAGATCCTCACCTGGTCGACCGGCCTGCTCGACGACTCCCAGTTCCAGGACCTGGGGGGCGAGAGCGGGGACAGTCTTGCGGGCTATCGCTCGCTGCTCCACGGCAAGCGGCCGCATGCGGTCGGCTACCCGACCGAAGAGGCCGAGGTCACGGCGCTCGTAGAGCGGGTACAGGAATGGATCGGTCAGGGTGTCCGGCCAAGCGAGATCGCGATCTGCACCCGCTTCAACATCCTGCTGGGCAGGGTGGCCGCACGGTTGACCACCGCCGGCGTCCCTGTCGTACGAGTCAAGGATCACCCTGATGGGAACGCCGACGGAGTACGACTCGCGACCATGCACGCGATGAAGGGCCTGGAGTTCCGCTGCGTCGCCGTAGCAGGGGTGACCGCGCGAGCCCTCCCTTTCGCCAAAGAGATCACGCCTTCGGACGTGGACCGGATGCAGCACGAGAGCGACATGCTCAGAGAGCGTTGTGTTCTCTTCGTAGCGTGCACCCGAGCTCGCGAGGCACTGTACGTGTCCTGGAGCGGGACACCAAGCCCCTTCCTGCCCCTCTGATCCGGCCGCAGGCGGCCGTTGGCCGAACCATTACGAGCGAGCACAATCAAGCGCTCGCTCAGGATCGCGAACTCCTTGAACACGACGTTCAAAGGCATCGAGGTGACGAAAGGCATCGCGCTACACAAGCGTTGGTCGGCGAGGTCTAGGCCCGCTCGGACCAAGTCCGCGATCCGGAGGGAGTCACACAGGACGCCAGGCCCCTCGGCAACTGCGGGCAGGGTCATACTCTGCAATTAGGTCATCGATTCTCCTCGCCATAACCTCGCCCCCATTCAACCGTTTGATCACTATCCAAGGACACATTTGAAAATGCATAGAGGAAACAGTGCGCGAGTTGAACAACACCCGATTCTTCCAGATCCGGAAGGGCATCAAACTCCCCCGGGGCAACGTCTAGCGAAAAATTACCTCCACCCTCATTCAAGATTATCGTTACATTACACCGGAAACAGTCTGCGGACTCTTGGTGGAGAAATGTGAGATAAAGGCCTGATATCGACTCGCGATGCGCCTTAAGCCAGGACGGGCGCCCTTGCCCGCTCCAGTGATGCACCTTCGCCTGCCAGGACAACCTCTCAACGTCTTCCAGAGAGACTTTCTTGATGTCACCCCTACTAATGACTCCAGCCCGATTCTCGACAAGAGGCCAGGCACGCATCCGGCGCCTCACTCGGCACAAGAAGTTGATCACCCGCCAAATCCCCGGATGAAAATAGCCGTATCATCCGTGATGTCGGATTTTGGATCGTCCGCCCTTCTCAGGAGTTCCCGCATCCTGTGATTTCCATTTCCGATCACATTTCCACCTTCATAGACATACATTACATCCGGCGGTTCCGTGTGCCGAGCCGCGGCAACTAATTCGTCATCGTCTAGCCCTCGCAGATCCTCTGCCTTTGCGGCGCTGTAGCTACCATCGGACTCCAAATTCCTTAGATCAGCGACTCGTGCGTTCGGCGCAGGCGCTGGTCCTGTCTCCTTCTTACCGAAATGCCGCTTGAAGAAGCCCGGCTTTTTCGATGGACAGTTGTGGGCGAGGATAGGGGTATCCCCTGCCAGCACATGGTACGTGGGTAGGTGGTCGATCGTCAGGTTGTGGACCTCTTGCTGCTCGCTGGTCCAGGTCTTGATGGCGGAGATTCGGAGCTGGGTGCCGGCGGAGGTGCGCAACCACATGCCGGGTTGGAGCTGACCGGCCTGCAGCCAGGCGTGACGGTTCTGCACCCAGAATGGGTGGTTGTCAGTCGCGGTGATGGTGTCACCGTTCCCGGCCTTGGCCGACTTGGGCTTGATCGAGATCTCGACCATGTGCTTGTCGGCTTTGTAGCCGGTGGTAGCGGTGACCGCATGGGCGCCTTCGGCGGAGGTCACCGGATCGGTCGCAAGGACCTTGTCGCCGACCTTGAGCTGTTCGATCGGACGACGTGAGCCATCTGCCATCAGCACCAAGGTCCCTGGCGGGAAGCTGCAGCGGCTTCCGGAACGCGACTTCGAGCCGCCACGGGTCGACGCGCTGCTCTTGTGGGTGCCCCCGCGCGATCGGGTGGCCTTGCTGGTCGCCTTCGCCTCGGCTCTGGCCTTGCGCCTCGCCGCGGCGGCCGCTCGTCGTTCGGAGGCCGCCGCAGCCGCCTCCGCTCGTCTGGCCGCAGCCTTCTGGGCCGCCTTTCTCGCCGCCAGCTTCTCAGCTTGCTGGGCCGCGAGCCGCTTGGACAGGAACTCCGCTCCTTCCTTGAGCCCCTTCCCAAGGAGGTTCATGACACCGCCGACTCCGGCCCAGGAGATGATCGTCGCAGCGACGCTGCCGACCTTGTAGGCGGTGGAGTTGCGGTTGACGCCGAAGATTCCTTCCAGCTGTGACATCCAGTCCAGCGGGCCGCCCACGCCGAACGCCTGCAGCGCCAGCTGAGCGGCGATCACCGCGGTGTTGTTCTCCAGGAACGACCGCACCGCGCCGAAGAAGCCGTCGATCGCCCACTGGGGGATCGAGTTGAGCATGGTGCACAGCGCCGCCGGCAGCCAGGACGGGCACCGCACCGACAGGCCGGTCGGGTCCGCGAAGGTCTCCGGGTTGTTCCCCGCGTACCCGTACGGGTTAGCCAGCTGCGGCTCGCTCAGCTCCAGGATGGGGTCGGGCGAGAGGAACTTCCCGATCGACGGGTCGTAGAACCGGGCGTCCAGCAGCACGAGGTCGGTGGAGGAGTCCTCGGTCTTGCCGAGGAAACCGCGGTCGGTGACGGAGATGTCGTCCCGTCCACCTCGGTGCGCGCCGAACGGCAGGTACCGCTGCCTGCTCACGTTCCCGGTCGCGTCGTCGATGGCCAGTTGTGATGACCCGTGTGGATCGGCGACCAGCCAGGTCACCGCCCCAACACCGGAAGTCCGTACGGCCACGGTCGCACCGTCGCCGGAGGCGTAGTACCGCTTGGCCGTCAGTGCCGAGTTCGCGAGCTCGACCTCCATCGAGCCCAGATACAGCGTGGTCTTGCCGCCCTCGCGGCGGATGATCCGCTCGCCGGACGCCGAGTAGACGTTCTCGGTCGCCTGCCCGTCGACCACCGCCTTGGTGAGCCGTCCAAACTCGTCCCAGTCCAGTGTGGTGGTCGTCGACCCCACGTGCCGGGAACTCAACGCACCGTTGTCGTCGTAGGTATAGGTGTCGGTAGGCCCATCCGAGTGGCTGATACTGGTGACCGCGTTCGGCCGCACCGCGTTCGCGCCCGAGGTCGGGTAGTGATACGTGGAGATCTTGCCGCTGGAGACGACCTGGGAGAGGTTGCCCAGAGGGTCGTAGGAGTAGGACACCGAATACGGGTCCGGGCCCTTGCCGTCGGCCGAGGCCATCCCGCTGGAGCAGCCCGAGGCCGAGGTCGTCCACGCCGAGGTGAGCCGCTCCAGGTCGTCGTAGGTGAAGCACTCCGACTGCGAACCGGTGGCGCCATCGATCGTCGCGACCTTGTCGACGATCCGGTTGACGTTGTCGTTGATGTCGTAGAAGTAGTCGTCATTTTGGGCGACCACGGTGCCGGTGCCGGCCTTGGCCGTCGTGGTGATGTTCGTCAGGTTGCCGGTGCCGACGTCCCAGCCCAGGGTCCGTTTGACCTGCCCGTCGGCCCCGTACAGCCGTTCGGTCATGTCACCGGTCGGGTCGTAGGCCGTGCTCTTGACGTAGGTGAACCCGCCGCCGAAGTCCGACGTCAGCGAGTAGGCGTCGCCCAGGCCGGTGTAGCCGTAGGTGAGCGTCTCCGCGGGCAAGCCCGCTACAGCAGGCACACCGACGGTCTCCACCCGGCCACTCGTGCCGTACCCGGCGGTGAAGGTGTAGTCGCCAGCGAGAGCACCCTCGCTGCTCGGGAGCGTCACCTTCGTGCCCAGGGGATGGTACGCCGCGTCGTAGCCGGTCACGGCCGAGGTGTACGGCTGACCGTCCGTCCAGCGGGTGGAGGACGTGAGCTGACCCTTGATGAGAGTGTCGTAGGTCCACTCCGCCACCTTGGTCCCGGTTCCGGCATCGCCCACCCACTGCGCGGTACGCCGGTCGAGATCGTCGTAGCTGTAGGAGATCTTCTGGCCCTTGGCGTCCGTCGCTGTGACCAGGCGCCCGGCGTCGTCGTAGACGTTCGACGAGTCTCCCGCATCCGGATCGTGGGAGCTGAGCCGCTGCCCGAGCCAGTCGTAGGTAAAGGTCTTGACGTTGCCGTTGGCGTCGGTGACCTTCGTCAGGCGGCCCTGGATGTCGTACTCGTACGTCGTGTCGTGGTGCGTGGGGCCGCCCTGCGGAAGGGTGACAGTCAGCGACTGCCAAGCCGACCAGGCGGAGTTGCCATTGGGCGCGACCGCCCGCGCATGCCAGCGCACCTTCCACCCGTCCGCCAGCTTGCCCGCGGGGACGGTGGCGGACGCACTGGTCCCGGAGTCCACGTCGTCCACGCCGCCAGCCCAGATCTGGCCCGTGCCCTGTCCCGGCACCGCAGGGTCGTGCTCGACCTCGAACTCCGCGCGCAGCGTGCCGCCAGCCGGGCCGGTGACCGTCGCGCTCAGGGCGGGCGTCAGCGACGAGGTGACCGTGCCCCCGCTGGAGGACGGGGTGACGCCGAGCGCACCCACGGTCGGGTCGGGCAGGTCGACGGTGAACGTCTGCCAGCCCGACCAGGGCGAGGTCGAGCTTGCCGCGGCGGCGCGGGCACGCCAGCGTACCTGCCATCCGTCGGCGAGTTTTCCGGAAGCCACCGTTACGGACGCGTCGGCACCGGAGGCGACCTGATCCGCCGACCCTGTCCAGATCTGACCGCTGCCGTGTGCGGTGTCGGCCGGGTCGTGTTCGACCTCGAACTCCACCTTCAGCGCGCCACCCTCCGGGTCGTTGGGCGTCGCGTGCAGCACGGGGGTCAGGGAAGGAGTGACCGTCGTTCCACCCGAAGTCTCGGATGGCGTGACCTGCAATTGCCCGATCGTGGCTTTGGGCACGGTGACGGTGAACGTCTGCCATGGCGACCAATCCGACGTCGCGGCGGCGGCCACCGCGCGCACCCGCCACCGGACCACCCACCCGTCGTTCAGCTTGCCTGTGGGGACGGTGACGGCGGCGTCGGCCCCGGATGTGATGCCATCGACGGCACCCGTCCAGATCTGGCCGGTCCCATTCTCGGTGTGCGCGGGGTCGTGTTCTAGTTCAAACTCGGCGCGCATGGTGCCGCCGTTGGGATCAGTCACCGTGGCATGCAGCGCCGGGCTGAGCGAGGAGGTGACAGTGGTTCCGCCCGAGGTCTGAGACGGGGTCACCTGCAGCTGCGACGTGACGGGGTCGGGTACGTCGACCTTGAGCTGCCGCCAGTCGCTCCAGGCGGACGCCGTTCCCGAGGCGCCGCTCGTGACGACACGGGCCCGCCAGCGCACCAACCACCCATCCGCCAGCTTCCCACCGGGGACGGATACCGCCGCCTGTGCGCCGGTTGCGACGTTGTCCGCGGCTCCGGTCCAGATCTGACCCGAACCATGCGCGGTGTCGGCCGGGTCGTGCTCCAACTCGAACTCCGCCCGCAACGCGCCGCCGTCTGGGTCGAAAGCCCGGCCGAGCAGCGTGGGCGTACTCGACGAGGTCACCGTCACACCATCGAGAAGGCTGCTAGGAGATACCTGCAGCAGGTCGATCCCGGCCTGCGTGCCACCGGTGGGCACGGCGACGGTCACCGCCTGCCAGTCGGACCAGTCCGAGACGGCAGACGTCGCCGCGTTGACAGCACGGACCCTCCAGCGCACCCGCCAGCCGTCCGTCAACGTTCCGGCGGAGACGGTGACGGACGCGCTGCTACCGGAGGCCACGTTGTCCGCAGAGCCGGTCCAGATCTGGCCGGTGCCCTGGTCGCCCGGTGCGGCGGGGTCGTGCTCGATCTCATACTCGGCGCGCAGGCTTCCGCCACCGGGATCGGTGACCGTCGCGCGCAGAACCGGTGTGAGGGTCGAGGTGACTGTCCTCCCACCGACGTCCGCGGACGGGATCGTCTGAGGCTGGCCTGCCGATGGCTTGGGAATTCCGACGGTGAGGTTCTGCCACGGGGACCAGTCGGACGACAGCGACTGGCTGGTGTTGACCGCCCGGGCTCGCCAGCGCACCTTCCATCCGTCGCTCAGCTTGCCGTCCGGGACGGTCATGCCGACCTGGCTGCCGGAGGCGGCGTTGTCGACCGAGCCGGTCCAGATCTGCCCCGTGCCGTGGTCGGTGTCGGCCGGGTCGTGCTCGACTTCGAACTCGGCGCGCAGGCTCGCGCCAGCGGGATCGTTGACCGTGGCGAGAAGCTGCGGGGTCAGGGAGGAGGTGGCGGTCGTCCCGTTGACGCTCTGCGACGGGGTGACCTGCAGCTGAGCGACTGACGGCCTGGGCAGCGCGACGTCGAACGACTGCCATGATGTCCATGCCGAGGTGTTCGAACCTGCGCCGACGGCCCTGACCCGCCAGCGCACCCGCCACCCGTCCGATAGCTTCCCGGCGGAAACAGTCGCTGAGGCCATGCTGCCGGATGCGACGTTGTTCACGCCGCCGGTCCAGATCTGACCCGAACCATGTGCGGTGTCAGCCGGGTCGTGCTCAATCTCGAACTCGACTCGAGACGGTGCGCCGGACGGGTCGGTGACGCGGGCCGCCAGCACGGGTGTGGCAGACGTGACCGTGATCTGCGAACCATTGGTGGTGCTCGGACTGACCTGGAGTTGATCGGTGACCGGGTCCGGCACCGTCACCGTCGCCGACTGCCAGGCCGACCAAGCGGAAGTGGTGGACGCTCCGACATTGGCCGCCCGGGCTCGCCAGCGCAGGTGCCACCCGTCGGTCAGTTTGCCGGACGGAACCGTCACGGGCGCGTCCGCTCCGGAAGTCACGTTCGCCGACGATCCCGACCAGATCAGGCCGGTGCCCTCCGAGGTGTACGCGGGATCGTGCTCAACCTCGTAGTCCGCCTTCAAGGTGCCGCCGACAGAGTCGGAGACGGTCGCGTGCAGTGCCGGGGTGAGCGACGACGTGATTCGTGTGCCCGGCCCTTGGGTGGAGGGGGTGACGGTGAGCGCACCGACCGCCGGTGCAGAGGGCACCGTGTAGGTGACGGTAAGCGTCGGTGGGTGGCCGGCCCCAGCCTCCGATGCTTCGAAGTAAACCTCGTATGCGGTGCCGGCGCTCTCGGAGCTTCCCCTGAGCTCGATTCCGTTGTTCGCGGTGCCGGACGCCCATGCCTGGGCGATCGATGTGATCGTCCAGCTCATGTACCTGCCGCCGGCGCAGTTGCCGGCCTCTGTCGCCGTGGCCTGGTCGGCCGTGGTGGTCGCCGGTTTGTTCGTCCACGTCAACGTGGCGGGGTCCCAGCTGGCGGTGACCCGAGCGGCGATGATGCCACTGGTCGAGGAGCAGAAGAAGAAATAGCTGACTCCGCTCTGGTACGCCTGCAGGGTCGCGCTGGAGACCGTGGCGCCGGCAAGGGCGGAGGTGTTGAACTTCAGATAAGCGCGAGACAGCTCGCTGATGCCGCTGAAGTCGAAGGCGCCGGCGGGAAGCTCCGTGTCCCCCGCGTGAGAGCTCGTACTTCCCTTGATCGCAGAAGTGTCGGTGGTCAGAGGAAGCGTTGTGGTCGGGTCGATGGTCACCGGATACCGGGTGGCCGGATCAGCCAGGAAGTCGCGGTCAGGCTGAAGCACCAGGACCTGGCGGCCATTCTCCCGAACGACCTTGCTCCTGATCGTCCCCTTCCTCGGCGGTCGGCGCTCCCCGGAGACAGCGTTCGGAGTACTGGCACCGGTGGCGGCCCACATGAAGGGCTTCGGCGCCGCCGCGACGACCTTGCCCTTCTTGTCCGTCAGGGTGAGAGTGCCCACGTCGGTCGTGTCGAGGGTGAGGCCGGAGGTGTCGACGGGGAGCCGGTATTCCACCGGTCCGTCGGGTCTTTGGCGCAGGACGATGTCGTGCCGGAACCCGGTGGCCAATGCGGTGACCACGAGGTCGGCCCCCGGCCCGGCCGCGTCGGCGTACGTGGCCGTGTTCCCCTTCGCCTCTGGCCGGGGCAGCGCGGTCGGCCAGGAGAGCGCGAAGACTGTCCCGTCATCGCGGGTCATCCTGGCGAAGGCACCGTGGCCTCCTGTGGAGAAGCGGACGTCCGCCTTGGCGGCCTTCGGCGCCAGCTCACCGCTCTTTTCAACGAGGGTCGTTTCGACGGGCACCCAGGTGTCGCCCTGCCGGACCCTCACCGGACCCGCGGCGATCTGCGTGGTGAAGGTCTTGCCATCGGGATCCGCGTACGTCAGCGAGGTCTCGGTGGTCGCCGCGTCGACCAGAACCTGTCGTCCCTGTTTGGCCGCGTCCTTCAGTGCCTGCCGTGCTGCCGGGGCTGCGAGGGCCCGCTCTGCCTGGGTCGCTGTCGGCGGCTTAGAGATCGGCTTCGCTGACGGGTGTGTCTCGCTGCTGTCAACCGGCGAGCCGGAAGCAGTCGCTTCCGGTGCCTTCGGGCCGCTGGTCGGCGACGATGCGTTCTCGGTGGCCCGCAACGTCTGCTGGGCGGCGGTGCCCACCCACTCCTCGATCTTGGTGACCCGGTCCTCGAGGTCCGTGAAGTAGACGACCTTTCCGCCACTCGGCGGGATGACCTCGTGGTGATCTCCGTAGTAGTTCGTCCTGGTGCGGCGTAGCTCGCTGCCATAACTGTTGTCGACCTGGGCGACCTGACGACCTAGGCCGTCGAAGACGTTTCCGGTCCATGACGGGATGGACGACCACGTGGGATTGAGCAGGCCCGATCCGGCGTCGCCCGTGTTGTAGATGGGATCGGAGGCCGCCGCGACGAGTCCGCGCGCGTCGTACTTCGTCACCTGCACGATCCGGCCGCCGGCTGGCGAGGTCTCCTGGGCTTCGAGATCGCGCCCGAAACCGTCCAGATAGGAGTAGGCAGTCGACCACTTAGCCGTTTCGCCGGTTCCGGACAGCAGCCGTTGGCTGGTCACCTTCGCCGGGCCCGTTCCGGTGATCTCGTATGCGAACTTCGCCGCTGGAGTACCGCCGCTCCTTGGCAGCGGAGCCGTCCACACCGCAGTCGTACGACCGAGCGCGTCGTAATCCACATTGGTGTCGCGGCCGTTGAGGTCCCGGATGCCCACCACTCCGCCGTTCAGTGGGCTCTTCCATGTGGTGACGGACTGGTTCAGTGGGTTGGTGACAGTGATGCCGTTCCCGGGCCAGTTGACAACCGGGTTGTACGTTACCGTCGTGGTCTTGCCCAGCGTGTTGGTGGACGACGTGGGACGGCCATAGCTGTCGTAGGCCATCTTCACGGTGCTGAAGTGGTCGGTATCACGCCAGCTTCGGGCCTCGGTAGGGTTGCCGTCGGTCGGTGTGTTGGTCGCCGGATCCGAGCCGCCGTCGTACAGGGTGACCTGTCGGGAAAGCACGCGACCGGCGCAGTCGGTGCCTTCGCGTTTCTCCTCGACGGAGGGGAAGGCGATCATCCACTGCCCGTTGGCGGTGTTGCGGGCGTAACCGATAGTCGTGCAGGTGTCGTCGGAGTCCACACCCACCTGCCCGGAGTCGACGATACGGGTGGACAGGCCGTAGGAGTCGTAGACGGTCTTGGTGGCGGTCTTACGGTAGGTGCCGTCGGCGAGCGCCTCGCGAGTGATCTCCTCGCTGGGTCTGACCATGCGGGGGTCCATGACACCCGGCCCGTCACCCGTGTTCTGCTGCCAGTAGACGTAGCGGGTCGACTCGGCCTCCGCCATGCCGCGCACGTCGGGAGCGGTGTTCAGCGGGTTGGGCGTGGTGAACCGCCAGATACGCGACTCAAGCGCCTGTCCTACCAGCGAATCCTGGTCGTTCCACCGGTTGCCGTCGTAGTCGGTGAGCGTGACCTGCTTCTTGCTGCCGTCGGCGTAGGTGTCGTCGTACATACCGCGGAAAAACTGGGTGCTGGTGACCGTGAAGCCGTCCGGATCCGCGCCGCTGCCCTTGATGGTTCGCACGGTGCCGTAGCCGCGGAACTCGCTCCAGCTCAGGTGGTCGGCCCGGGTGTTGTAGTTGATCTCCTTGGCCCAGGCCGGCGTGCCGTCGTACTCGTAGGTGGTGACCATGTCCGGCGATCCGCCGACAAGGTCCTCCTCGGTGACCTTGGTGACGATGTGCTTGCGGTAGACGGCGAACCGTGGCCGAGCGAACACGTCGCGCCCGTCATAGACCGGGTAGCAGTCGGTGTCGTTCTCGTCCCAGGCGATCAGGGTGGCCTTGTAGCCGGTCACACACGGATGGAGTTGGCTGTAGGTGATTGCCGTCTGCCCACCGAATCCGTTGACGATCGACCCGATGCGCGGCATCTTCACCGCGGGATTCACCTCGCCGTCCGGCATCCGTCCGGTGTCCACACGGTTCGACAGCATCACCGCATTGAAGTTCTGGGCCGGCAGCGTGATCGCATGTGTGTCGTCGCCGATGAGGCCGGTTTGGCTGATCGAGTCGAGCCAGAGAACGGGGGTGGGAGAGTCTCCCTCGGTGTAGACGTACTGGTGAGTGAGCGTCAACCGTGAGACGTTGTCCCAGCCGGCAATCGTGTCGTTCCAGGCGTACGTGTCGACGGCGGCGAGCTTGGCCGAGATGAAGAAGGTCGGGGCGTTGTTGGGGAACTCGCAGCTGACAGGGCCGCCCCCGGGCGCCGGCGAGCAGACCAGGTCGTCGGGAATGTCGGAGTCGAGGCCGATCACGCGACTGTCTGAGTTAAAAACGATCTTAGAGGTGGGGTGGCTGCCGCTGACCTGGGTGTTCGCTCCCCACTCGATGCGGTCCAGATAGCCGCCCCGGTCGTAGGTCCGGTTCACGCCGCCGGACACGGTGTAGTTGTTGCTCTCCTTGGTCCAGTAGTAGTCGGTGACGTTCTCATGGGAGTCCTGGGTCTCGTCGAGATTCCAGCGCCACACTCCGGTGCACGTCGGCGCCACCGTGCTGCTGTAGTTGTACTGGTCGTGGCACGGTTCGCCCGCGTCGTCGCCAACGTACGGCACCCGCCAGACGGAGTCGGCTCGGTAGCCAAGGCGGAACACCTGGCCCTGTTGCGTCGTGATCTTCCAGTACTCGCCGCCCTGGTCGCCGCCGGTCAGCTTCTCAATCTTCCAGCCGAAGTCCTGCTCGGTCTTGTAACCGGTGGGAGTCTTCAGCAGCCGGCTCGCCTGGCCTCCGAGGTTGATGAAGAGGTCGGAGGCTGTCGCATCATCAGTGGCGCTGTCGCCGTCGTTCTCCTCCGGCGATTCCCAGCACAGGTCGCCCCAGCCCTTCTGCTTGGGGTTCTTACCGGACCCCGCGTCCGAGGCGCAGGGGCGATACCGGCGCTCGACGTAGCCGACCGACAGGTCCCACCCCTCCCCCACCCAGGACGCCTGGTTGTTGGTGACCTTGGTCATGCCGTCGATGCGCGAAGAGTCGTAGCTCAGCGAGAGCCCGGGACCGCTGCCCGCCACAGAAGGGGGATCATCGAGAGGGTAGCTGTAGGTGAAGCCGCCGGACTGGAGCCCGACTTCCCACGAGCCCTGCGGCCGCAGGTCGGTGGCGCTGAAATCGCCGCTGGCAGGGCCCGAGGCCGCGGCGGCGAGCGTGTAGACGGTGCCCGCTGCAGCGGCCGACACTTCGACATCAGCGGTCAGAGTGCCCTGCTTGACGTCGTTCTCCGCCGGCACTACGACGCCCTGCCTATCGCACCGGCTGTCCTTCGCGTCGGCCGTAAGCACGCAGGCGGGCAGCTTGACCAACTGGAGGCGGTCCGCCCAACCGCCGCCATGTGCCCAACGGAACCCGGAGTAGTCCAGGGTTACGCGCGTATCCAGAGGTGAAGTCTTGCCGTCGGCACGCGAAAGGCGAATGGCGAGGCCGGTCCCCCTCGCCTTCTTCACGTCGTTCTGCGGGAGGACTTCGACGTGGACCTTCTGATCGGCGCCGACGGCGACGTCCTCTCCGGCGTTGGCCCCGTCCGAGGTCCGGCGGATCTTCACCGGAATACCGGCGACACCCTTCGCCGAGGGCGTCAACGTGATGTCCGTCGCGCCTTCGTGCGGCCACTGGGGCTTGGTCGCCCTCAGTGCGTCTCTACGGTCCTCCGCACCTGCAGTTGGCTCCGCTTTCCGCGTGACGCGTCCGGGAACCGGCTTGTCGGTGGTGTTGGAAGCGGGATCGCTCGCCGCTGATGCGGGCTGTGCGAGGTCATCAGGAACACCGATGCCGGACACGAACACCGACAGTGAAACGGTGACCGCAATACCCGAAACCCAGGCACGCCGCTTGACAGCGCCCACGCGCTACACCTCCATGCAGAACACGAGAGGCGCGTGGACTGCGCACGCCACAAGCCCCCGGGATTCACCGGCTCTTCAGAAGATCCATAAGCTTTTTACAACAGAACCCCCGTAATCCGTCAACCCCAACAAACGCCGACAATCACGCTTTTCCAACTACTATGCGTGCCCATCCGAATGCATTCAGAACTACACTCGGGATATCCGCGCGCGGTAGCACAAGAAGGGGTGGGAGGCAAGGCCCGTAGAGAGTCAAGAACCCTCTTGACCGCCATGCCTGAATCGGTCATAGTCTCGGCTTGACCTCTCGTTCCTCACGAGCGGCATTTTGTAGCCGGAGAGCCGAAGGAGACCGATGGCACTCACACCGCGACGCGTCATGCTTATTTCGCTCGCATGCGCCATCCTTCTTCCTTTCGCAGCCACCCCTCCCGCGTCCGCCCATTCGACTGCGCGCCACAAGACGATTACCTTGCGTACACCAGAAGGCCTCACAGGCTTCAAGAAGCGCGCGGTCGAGACCTCGAAAATGCTCACCCCGCAGGCTGCTGCGGATGCCAAGCCGCTGGAGATCGTTCCACGGCCTGACAAGAGCCCTTCGAAGGGCAGACCAAACGGACCTGCGGGTTATGTTCCGCCGACAGCGGTCGGCGGCCAGAAAGTTGCCACATCACCGGCACCGCACAATGCCTCGCCACAGAAAGTGGCCCCCCTCGCGGCGAGCGTGAACATGCCTATCACTGTCGGGAAGATATTCATCTACAAGCAGGCTACAGACGAGTGGGTATATTGCTCGGGCACTGTGGTCACGAACCAGTACAAGAATCTGGTCGCGACAGCCGGCCACTGCATCATCGACCCGGCCACGGGAGAGATATACAAATACTGGGCTTTCGTTCCCAGTTACAACGACGGCAGCCTCAGGTGGCCATACGGCAACTGGATCCCGTACGTCGCGACCGTCTATGAGGACTGGGCGGTCTTCGAGGACCCCGACTACGATTATGGCTTCGTCAACGTATCCCGACCGGATGGAGAGACCGGTGAGCCGAGCGGTGTGCGCATCGGCGACTTCGTGGGAGCTCAGGGATTGGCCTACAACCAGGGCATCGACCTGCCCGGCTACATCTTTGCCTATCCCCACGCCCCCCATCTCGACGGGGACAAGGTCTACAGCGGCTGGACGATGAAGTGGTGCTACGGCACCATTGGCCAGCTCGCCCCCTACCAAGGCGCCGACTACCACGTCGGCTGGGGACCGGCCATCAACAATCAGCTCTGCGCGATGACCCCTGGCGCCGACGGCGGGCCGTTCCTGTGGCAGTACAGCAACAACGACAACCCGCTTCTGCGGGTGGGCTACCTCAACTCCGTCATCAGCCGGGTGCGCGATACCGACGGAAACCAGCGATACGACACCTGGACCGGGCCATACTTTGACGGCGACACCAAGTACCTGTACGACTTGGCCGCCGCCCGCTGGAGTCCCTGACTATTGATGTCGGCCCAAGAAGTCGTTGGCGGGGGTGGGACCGCGTGTGACACGGTGTGGGCGTGTCTGAGCAGATCTTCCCGCCGCGAAGAGCGGCCGAGGCGAAGCCGATCGCGTACGACGCGCTGCCGGTGATCCGCCGCGCGTCGTCTGGCGACGCCGGGTACATCGCCGACGTGTTTCTCGCCGCCCGGGCAGCGATGACCTACCTGCCCCGCCTGCACTCCGACGAGGAGACCCGGGCCTGGATCGCCGGTGTCATGCTCCCGGCCTCTCAGGTGTGGGTCGCCGAGCTACACGGTCGGATCGCAGGCTTCGCAGGCCTCCGAAGCGGCTGGCTGGACCATTTGTACGTCACGCCCGCCGCCCAGGGGCGCGGCATCGGCGCCGCGCTGCTCGACCACGCCAAGGAGGCGCACCCCCACGTGCTCGACCTCCATGTGTTCCAGCAGAACGACGGCGCCCGCCGCTTCTACGAACGGCACGGCTTCACCCTCGTCGAGGAACGGGACGGGAGCGACAACGAGGAGAACCTCCCGGACGCCCACTACCGATGGTCTCGGTTTCAGCTGACGTGAACAGCGGCTCATCAATCAGCAGCAGCGACTCAGCAGGCCTGCCGGAGCGAATTCATGCAGCCGATCCACTTCGAACAGCAGCCGTACCTCGATGGCTTCGTGTACGTCTATCTCCCCGCTGACGCTGTTCCGGTCGAGACCCACTGGCCGGGGCTGTACCAGGATTGGCCTGACCACGACCACACGCCCTTCACCGAGTTCGCGATCAACAACAGCGAGCAGGAGGAGATGGCCGTCTACTTCGGGCTCGCCTGGCATCTCACGCAAGGGCTCACCCGCTACGCCATCCCCCTTCGGCACCGCGATGACGCGGCTCGCGCGATCGGCGGACAACCCGAGCTCGTCGACTGGGAGTACGTTGTCGACAGCGAGATCCCTGCCGTCGGCGAACGGGTCGTCGGCTTCAGCCGGTCGCAGGTCGCCGATCGCGACCAGCGCCTCTCCGCCGGCCTGTTCGAAGTCCATGTCTTCCGTGACCTCGTCCTGCTGCAACAGGCACTCTCGGATACGTCCTCGGCGATCAACCTTTTCGCCGTCCGGCCCGGCGTCGGCCGAAAGCGTCGCCTCCTCCACACGTTGCGATCACCGTCGCCTCCGCGCCTCACGGACGTGCTGGACACGGGCGAGGTGCTGATCGACGTCACCATCGGTATGGACCTCGGCACCTGGAGCTCGCTGACCGTCGCCTCACTGTCCGGCCTACGCGAGCGGCTCGACGAACTCAGCTCCGCCTTCGAAGGCCGCGTTACCGAGTACGAGAACAAGGTGCCGGCGATAGGAGATGTCACCGGGTTCCTCAGCGCGATGCGCGAACTCGCCGCCCTCGATTGACGACCATCACGCCACGACGTCTGCCTCTGGCGGGCGGGGCGCACGCGACCATGGCCGCGTGCGCCCCGGAGGCTCTGGCCGCGGCGGACTCAGCGGAAGCGGCGGAGCCTGAGGCTGTTGCTGACGACGAAGACGCTGGAGAACGCCATCGCCGCGCCGGCGATCATCGGGTTGAGCAGGCCCGCGGCGGCCAGCGGCAGGGCCGCCACGTTGTAGGCGAAGGCCCAGAACAGGTTGCCCTTGATCGTGCGCAGCGTGCGCCGCGAGAGCCGGATCGCGTCGGCCGCCACCCGCAGATCGCCCCGCACCAACGTCAGGTCGGCGGCCTCGATGGCCACGTCGGTACCCGTACCCATGGCGAGCCCCAGGTCGGCCTGCGCCAGCGCCGCGGCGTCGTTGACGCCGTCGCCGACCATCGCGACCGTCCGGCCCTCGGCCTGCAGCCTCTTCACCACGTCGACCTTGCCCGCGGGCAGCACCTCGGCGATCACCTCGTCGATCCCGACCTCGCCCGCGACCGTACTGGCGACCGCCTCGTTGTCGCCGGTCAGCAGCACCGGCGTCAGCCCGAGCGCGCGCAGTTCGGCGACGGCGTCGGCGCTGGTGGGCTTGACGACGTCGGCCACCACCAGCACCGCACGTGCCCGGCCGTCCCAGCCGACCGCCACCGCCGTACGGCCCGCGGCCTGTTCCTCCCCCAGTCTCTTCTCCAGCTCCGCAGGAAGGTGCTGGGACCATTCCTCCAGCAGGCGGGGCCGGCCGACGAGTACGGCGTGGCCGTCCACGATGCCCTGCACGCCGAGGCCCTCGACGTTCGCGAAATCCTCCGGCGACGGCAGTGCGCCCACCCGCTCGGCCGCGCCCTGGGCGATCGCCTGCGCGATCGGGTGCTCGGAGGCGTGCTCCAGGGCCCCGGCCAGCCGGAGCACCTCGTCGTGGTCCTCCCCGTCGGCCAGGTGGACCCCGGCCAGGGTCATCCTGCCCTCGGTGACCGTGCCGGTCTTGTCGAGCACGACCGTGTCGATCGCGCGGGTCGACTCCAGCACCTCGGGGCCCTTGATCAGGATGCCGAGCTGGGCGCCGCGGCCGGTGCCGACCAGCAACGCGGTCGGGGTGGCGAGGCCCAGCGCGCAGGGGCAGGCGATGATCAGCACCGCGACCGCGGCGGTGAAGGCCGCCCCGGCCCCCTCGCCCGTGCCGAGCCAGTAGCCCAGGGTGGCGACCGACAGGGCGATGACGATCGGCACGAAGATGCCGGAGATGCGGTCGGCGAGGCGCTGCACCTGGGCCTTGCCGGTCTGCGCCTCCTCGACCAGCCGCGCCATCTGGGCGAGCTGGGTGCCTGAGCCGACCCGGGTAGCCCGGACCACCAGCCGGCCGCCCGCGTTGACCGTGGCCCCGGTGACGGCGTCGCCGGGCCGCACCTCGACGGGGACCGACTCGCCGGTGAGCATCGAGGCGTCAACGGCGGAGGTGCCCTCCTCGATCACACCGTCGGTGGCGATCTTCTCCCCCGGCCGTACGACGAAGTGGTCGCCGGCCTTCAGCTCGCCGACGGGGACGCGCACCTCGCGGCCGTCGCGCAGCACGGCGACGTCCTTGGCGCCCAGCTCCAGCAGGGCCCGCAGCGCCGCGCCGGCGCGCCGCTTGGAACGGGCCTCGAAGTAGCGTCCGGCCAGGATGAACGCGGTGACCCCGGCCGCCGCCTCCAGGTAGATGTCACCCGAGCCGTCGCTGCGGGAGATGGTCAGGTCGAACCCGTGGGTCATGCCGGGCACGCCCGCGTCCCCGAGGAACAGCGCCCACAGCGACCAGCCCAGCGCGGCGATCGTGCCGAGCGACACGAGCGTGTCCATCGTGGCCGTGCCGTGCCGCAGGTTGGTCCAGGCGGCTTTGTGGAACGGCAGGCCGCCCCACACGACGACCGGGGCCGCGAGCGTCAGCGACAGCCACTGCCAGTAGGTGAACTGCAGCACCGGGATCATCGCCAGCGCGATCACCGGCACCGCGAGCACCACGGAGACCAGCAGCCGGGTCCGCAGGGCGGCGAGTTCGTCCGGCTCCGGGGGCGCCTGTTCCGGCTTGGGCGGCTCGGGGAGCTTGGCGGTGTATCCGGCCTTCTCCACCTCCGCCACCAGCGCCTGGGGGTCCAGGTCTTCGGGGAAGGTCACCTTCGCCTTCTCCGTGGCGTAGTTGACCGTCGCGGTCACGCCGTCCATCTTGTTGAGCTTGCGCTCGATCCGGTTGGCGCACGACGCGCAGGTCATGCCGCCGATCGAGAGTTCGACCGCGCCTGTCGGCCGGTCACCGGTGATGGGGGCCATCACCCCTCCTTTCCGCGTCATGCCCGGCATCAGTGGGCGTGTTCGGATCCGTGGTCCGCCGTGGCGGCGGCGGGAGCCGCCCCCTGCTCCGCCCGTACGGTGAAGGCGGCGGTGTGCACGGTCCCGTCGTGCTTGAAGTCGAGGAAGAGCCGGTAGTCGCCGCGGCTGGGCACCTCGGCGTAGAAGGTGATGCCCGGCCCGGCCGGGGTGACGCCGTCACCTGGGGTGCCGTCGGGGTGGACGTGCAGGTAGGCCAGGTCGCCCACGCGCAGCGCGACCAGGTGGCCGTAGGCCGCGAGGTACGGCTGCAGGTCGGTCACGGGCCTGCCGTCCTTGCTGATCTCGGCGACGAGCCTGCTCGCCGCGCCCGGAGTGAGGGTGCCGTCGAGCCGGACGGTGTATCCGTCCACCGTCACCGTACGGCCGGGCGCCGGCAGCGGCCGGGGCGCGTAGTCGCCGGAGGCGTACAGGTCGGCGCCGAGGGTCAGCCCTGCCCCGCCCTGGGGGACGAAGTCGGCGAAGACCCGATATGCGCCGGCCTCGGGCAGCGTCAGCGGCACCGACCAGGTTCCGTCACCGGCGAGCTCCGGGTGCACGTGCCGGAAGACCGTCGCGTCGCGGCTGACCACGATGAGGTGCAGCTTCTTGTCGTGCTGCGTCTCGTAGGCGGTCACCGGGCGGCCGTCCGGGCCGTCCACGGTGAACCGGAACTCGGTCCGCTCGCCGGGAGTGATCGTCGTGGTCCGCGGGGTGAGGGTGTAGCCGTTCTGGGACACCTGGAGCCCTCCCGGCACGTGGTCCGTCTTCGGCGCGGCCTGTGCCGGGGTCGCGTGCCCTCCGTGTCCGTTGTTCACGGGCGCCGAGGGTGGAGTCGCGCCGACCGCGCCGCCGATGCCGAACGCTCCCGCGAAGACCACGGCGAGGCCGAGGACGTAGGCGCCCATCCGGGCCGGTGTGTTCATGGGTGGTCCACCACTTCGTATCCGGCCTCCTCGACGGCGGCCCTGATCGTGGCCGTGTCGAGGGGGTTGTCGCTTTCCACGGTCAGGAGCCCGGTGGCCAGATCGACCTCGACACCGGTGACACCGGTGACCTCGCCGACCTCTTCCTTCACGGAGCTGACGCAGTGACCGCAGGTCATGCCGCTGACAGTGTAGGTGGCGGTCGTCATGACGCTTCTCCTTCTGTTGTCGATCGATCAGGAACGGACGAGACGGGCGACGGCGTCGGAGGCTTCCTTGATCTTGAGGTCGCCCTCGGTGCCGCCTTGCTCGGAGGTCCGTTGTCCTTGTTGAACACCCTACCCCCCTAGGGTATTTCCGAGACCGTAGCATACCCCCGGGGGGTTCGTCTTCCTCTGGTCGCCGCCCCTCAAAGTGACCGAGGAGTTCCGCGTCCGCGGTGGGGCGCTCTTAGTGTCAACTCGACGTGGGGCACTGCCTGCCGAGCTTGGCGACCTTCTTGGAGAAGGCCTTCGCGTGCCTCAGCTCGTCCTTCGCGGTGCCGTTGAGCACTTCGGCCACGTCGGAGTCACCGGCCGCCGAGGCCTGGCGGGCGTCCTCGGAATACATCCGCGTACCCTCGTACGTCTCCCCCTTGATCGTCTCGCACAGGTTCGTCCCGGTGTCGCGGACCGCTTCGGCGAGGTTCGCGTGCTCGGCGAAATGCTCGGTGCGCTCGACGGCGGCGGTCGTAGATTCGCCGCGTTGTCCCCGACCAGGCCGATCAGCTCCGCCTGCTCGGTGAAGTGGTCGCGTAACTCACTGTGCGCGGTGTGCCGGTACAGGTTCGCGACATCGGGCAGGTTCTCCCGATCGGCCTGCTTGGCATAAGCGCGGTAGGTGACGTTCGCCAGCGCCTCGCCCTTCATCGACTTCGTGACGTTGGTACGCGTGGACGGGTCGACGTCGTCCGAACGAGGAGCGGACGCCGCCATCGCGCTCCCGGCTCCCACGGACAGAAGGACGACCGTGCCCGCGATCGTGAGAGAGACCTTCCAGCAGACGAGACCTCGGGATTCCATGTGACCCCCGATGTGCGTGCGGTCCGGCACAAGGAGAGCGGTTTCCCGCCCGGCCGCCGGGGTCAGGACGGAAACCCCTCCCCTGGCCGTGGGACCCGGAGCCGCCGGTCGAACCCCTGGGAGACGGCGTGACCGAGGAATCAGCCGCCGGCGGCGTGTCTCGGGAGGTAGGCGGTGTAGCCGGTGCCCCGGAGCCGGTGGGCCTTCCACGCCTGGGCGTAACCGGGAGGTGGGGAGCGTCTGTCGGCCAGCGCCGCGGTGGGTTCGGTCGCGGCGCGGCGCAGCAGGGCGGCCTCGGTGATGTTGCGGTTGTTGCCGCTGACGTCGGCGGAGGCGCAGCCGGCGTAGTAGCCGATCGGCTGCGAGTGGCTGCCGGTGACCAGGCAGGGCGGGCGCAGGCCGAGACGGCGCAGGCCGTCCGCGACAGCCCGGTAGCGGTCGGCGGTGGCCCGCGCACCGGCGGCTCTCTCCTGGAGCACCTCGTACTGCACGGTCAGGTGCGCGACGAGCAGCCCGGCCAGGACCCCCGCGACGACGACACGGCCGGGGGCGGGACGGACGGCTCGCACCGTACCCGCCGCCAGGGTGGCGACGGGCAGGGCCAGCAGGGCGTAGACGGGCAGGAAGAAGCGCGGCGCGGAGTAGCCGACGAGGACGAGGTAGGGAACGCTCAGTGCGGCGGCGCAGACGACGGGCAGCACGGTCTCGGCCGCCCGCCCGGTGCGCAGGGCCACCAGGCAGGCAGTCAACGCGAGCACCGGAAGGGCCAGCCACCACAGTGTGTGTTCCGGGTGCGTCAGCGGGACCATGCAGGGGCGGCACAGCAGGGGCCCGTTGAGGCTGCGCCAGGCGTCTCCGCCGGCCCAGTGCAGGCCCATGCCGCCCTCGGTCGCGCTGGACGCGTGCAGGCGGGCGCCGACGCCGCCCCATCGCCCGTACGCCTCGGCGATCCACTGGGCGCCACCGGCGGCGAGCCCGCCCGCGACGGCGAGGGCCGGGGCCGGACGCCGCCAGGCGGGCACCACGCCGCAGGCGGCCAG
>QFZU02000179.1 GCA_003260025.2 Microbispora triticiradicis
CCCGATCCGCGGGCGGCCGAGCCCCGGCCGTCCCCCGCCCGCGTTCCGCGCGCTCGCCGCGCCTGACAGCGCGGCGACGGGCGTGCCGCGCCGCCGGGGCTCCCGGTCGTACGGCCGATCGGCGGCACGCCGACGCGGAAATATCTAGCGGGATTTGCCGCGAATATAGCCGGAAACCCTCGCCGCACCCGCAGGTACGACGAGGGTTTCGTCGTTGTCCCGGCCGTGTGGCCGGCGGCACGCCCCGGCCGGTGTGGCCGGAGGAACTCAGCCTTCCCTGGCCTCGGCGGCGGCCGGAGCGTCGGCGGGCTGGTCGCCCTCCTGCGCCTCCTCCACGCCCACGGCCTCCTGCTCGGGGTTGAGCTCGGCGTAGATGGCCTTGAGGTCCACCTCGTTGCCGGCGGTGTCGGTCACCTTGGCCGCGTCCCCGATGAGGGTCTTGGCCTTCTCCCGCACGATCTCCATCATCGCCAGCGGAAGCTGGTTGTTGTCGGCGAGGTGCTGGGCCAGCGTGTTCGGCGCGACGCCCATCTGCATGGCGCGGCGGACCACGAAGTCGGTGAGCTCCTGCTCGCTGACGCCGATGTCCTCAGCCTTGACGATCTTGTCGAGCACGAAGCCGGACTTGAGGGCCTTGGCGGCGTTCGCCTCGTACTCGGCGAACAGCTCCTCCTCGGTGGTCTGCTGGAGACGGAGGTACGCCTCGCGGCTCAGACCACTCTCCGAGATCTGGTGCTCCAGATTGTGCTTGCGCGCGTCGATCTCGGCGGTGAGCGCGCTCTCGGGCAGCGGGATCTCGATCCTGTCGAGCAGCGCCTCAAGGGCCTTCTCGCGGCTCTGCACGACCTGGTCGACGAGCTTGTTGCGACGGGCCTGCTCGCGGATGCTGTCCTTCAGCTCGTCGAGGGTGTCGAACTCGCTGGCGAGCTGCGCGAACTCGTCGTCCAGCTCCGGCAGCACCTTCTCCTTCACCGACTTGACCGTGATGATCACGTCGGCCTCCTCGCCGGCGTTCTCACCGCCGACCAGCGTCGTGCGGAAGGTCTTGTCCTCGCCGGCCGCCATGCCCTGCAGCGCGTCGTCCAGGCCCTGGAGCACCGAGCCGGCGCCGACCTCGTACGACACGTCGGCGGCCTGCTGCTCGTCCAGGTTGCGGCCGTCGATCTCGGCACGCAGGTCCATCACGACGTAGTCGCCGTTCTGCGCCGGGCGGTCCACCCCGGTCAGGGTGGCGAAGCGCTGGCGCAGGCCGTCCAGCTGGGCGTCGACGTCCTCGTCGCTCACCTCGGCCGCGTCGACCACGATCTCGGCGCCCTCGTAGCCGGGGACGTCGAAGGCGGGACGGACGTCCACCTCGGCGGTGAACTCGACCTGCTCACCGTCCTCGATCTTGGTGACCTCGATCTCCGGCTGGCTCACCGGGAAGACCTCGGTCTCGTCGACGGCCTGGCCGTACAGCTTGGGCAGCGCGTCGTTCAGGGTCTCCTCGAGAACCACCGCGCGGCCGAAGCGCTGCTCGATGATCCGGGCCGGCACCTTGCCAGGACGGAAGCCGGGCACGCGCACCTGCTGCGCGACCTTCTTGTAGGCGGCCTGCAGGCTCGGCTCGAGCTCCTTGAACGGCACCTCGACGGTGAGCTTGACCCGGGTAGGGCTGAGCTCCTCGACAGCGGTCTTCACGGGGTGATCTCCTTGGTCCATCATCTGGTGGTCGCGGGCACGTCGTGCACGGCAACCGCGGCACAATAACGCGCGCCGCGCCCACGTGAGGGGCGCAGGGACCGCCCTCTCCGCCTGCACGCGACCTGTCCGGGCATGCTCGACTGTGGCGGGTGTCCAACGCCAAGGGCAGTCTAGAGCAGATGAGGGCCTGGAGCGACTGCTCAGAGCTCGGTCATGATCTGCCGCAGCAGGTCCACCGTCTCGGCGGGGGTCGTGCTGACCGCGCAGAGACGCTCCATGACCTCGGTGTAACGGTCGACTTCTTCCCGTTTATCCAGGTAGAGAGCGCTTGCGAGCTGCTCGACGTACACGACGTCGGGCAGGTCCTGGTCGGAGAACCGCAGGATGCTGAACGCGCCGCCCTCCGCGGCGTGTCCGCCGTAACTGAACGGAATCACCTGGATCGTGATGTTGGGCTGGTTCATCAGGTCGATGAGGTGCTGAACCTGGCCCCGCATGACCTCGCCGCCGCCGATCGGACGGCGCAGCGCGGCCTCGTCGATCACCGCCCAGAACGTCGGCGCGTTGCCGCCGTCGAGGATGCGCTGACGTTCCAGCCGCAGATCCACCCGCCGGGCGATCTCCTCCGGCGCCGCCCCCACCGCACCCGCCGTGATCACGGCACGCGCGTACTCCTTGGTCTGCAGCAGCCCGGGGACGAACTGCACCTCATAGGTGCGGATGCGCTCGGCCGCCTCCTCCAGGCCCACGTACGCCTGGAACCAGGAGGGCAGCAGGTCGTTGAACCGGTGCCACCAGCCGGGCTCGTTGGCCTGGTCCACCAGGTTCATGACGACGTCGCGCGTCTCGTCGTCCTCCACGCCGTACAGCACGAGAAGGTCGGCGACGTCGCGCTCCTTGAAGCCGACCCGGCCCAGCTCCATCCGGCTGATCTTCGACTCGGAGGCCCGGATGCACCGGCCGGCCTCGTCGCGGCTGATTCCCTTGCTCTCACGGAGCTTGCGGAGCTGGGAGCCGAGCAGGATGCGCAGAGCCGTCGGACCCGATCCAGCCTGGATCTGTATCACGGCGCCTCCCTCTCACCTCGGCTCAGTGTGCCGCCAAGGGACGACCCGCACGACACCCCCAGCCCACACAGTGTCACCACTACAGGCCCCGATGACAAGGTCTGATCTACGTGTCTCTGAGGGTGGCAACGTTAGGCGTGTGCGTTTGCACGTGACGGCTGCACGTGCATTTGGGTCTTGCAGCAGTGGGAGAGGGTGTTCCATCATGTCTAGGTGCATATTGGGCCAAATATGCACCAGCCCTCGACTCAGGCCAGCGGGAGGTACGGGCAACCATGTCGGACGAGCCCAAATCCGTCGGCCAGCTGACCCGCGACGTGGGATTCGGCTGGTTCCGGAGGGCGGTGTGCGCGTCCGATACGGCGATGTGCCCCCTTGCCCCACAAGCCGATTCGGTCAAGACCGCGCGGGACGTCACGAGGACGACCCTGCAGCGGTGGGGGCTGCCGGAGCTGAGCGACGACGCGGCGCTGGTCGTCAGCGAACTGGTCACGAACGCTGTTCGTTACGCGCTGTATCCGGCGCGGCGGACCACCGGCCACCCGATAACGCTGACGCTTCTCCGCCTCTCCCCCCACGTCCTGCTCGCCGTCTCCGACCCGAGCGACGAGGCTCCCGCTCCCGCACAGCCCGACTTCGTCTCCGAGCACGGCCGCGGCCTCTACATAGTGGAGACCTACAGCCAGGCCTGGGGCTGGGACGCCCTCGACGACGGCGGCAAGGCCGTCTGGGCCCTCTTCCGCGCCGGCGACTGAGTTCGTTCCTCTGCGAGGAGGCGTGACGGTGGCACGAGTACTGGTGATAGGTCTCGATCCCGCGAAGCTCGAAGGCTGGGACCCGGAGCCGATCCAGGCCGCGCTGGCACGCGGACGGGCCCGTTTCGACGACCACGGCGTCGAGGCCGACTGGTGCCTGGTGGCACTGGACGAGGACACCGAAGCGGTGATCGTGGAGGCGCTGCGCCGCGACGACTACGCCGTCGTGGTGATTGGAGGCGGCATCCGCAGCCACGAGCCGCTGCTCGGGCTCTTCGAGAAACTGATCAACCTGGTACGGCTGCACGTGCCCGGCGCCGCCATCGCCTTCAACACCAGCCCCGAGGACTGTCTCGACGCGGCGCTGCGGTGGCTGCCCCAGAACCCCGGCGGCGTCGAGCAGCTCTGACAAAACAAAGATATAGGCGGAGGGAAAACCGCACCGGCCACCGTTTGTGACGCCGCCGGAAGGAAAGCAAGCCCCCAGAGAAATGGCCCGCCCGGCATTCTCGCCGCGAATCACTCGATTCCGGGAATGTCAGGAATTCGGGATATGGCGCCTTTCATGGGGGAGAAAATGGTCAAGTGTCCTAATGCGGTCGGATTCCTGGCGATCGTCTCCGCACTGGCCGGTGCGGCCGCACCTGGGGGCACTCCCGCCGTCGCCGCCTCCGCCGTGATCGGCCCCGGCGCCGACTACCCCCACGGACACGGTCACGGCCGGGCGCACGAGCGTGATGGGCAGCATGACGGACGACGGCAGCGGGAGCACGGGCGGCAGCGCCAGCACCAGGAGTTGCTCCGCGACGTCACGCTCGCCGTCACACCGGCGCAGAAGGGCGGGGCGGATTCGCGCGCCCTTCCGTACAACTGGCAGAACTCGGACGCGACCGCGAATTCCTTCAGTGGTCAGAGCAGCCTGTCGGACGTCGTGAACCAGCCGAACGAGAATTCGGGCGCACCGGCCGATGACCCCACGGAGCAATCGATTCATGAATCGGACCCCCTGGCCACGTCGCCCGCGCCGCGGGATGACACCACAAGTGCGGCGATGCTGGCTTATCTGCGGGATCTGGCCGCGAGGAAGCAGTTCACCGGCTCGGCGCTGGTGCTGCGGCGTGGGCAGGTGCTGGCGCGTTTCGCCGCCGGGGAGTCCGACGAGGAACGGCACATCCCCAACCGGCCGGACACGGTCTACCGGGTCATGTCGGTAACCAAGCAGTTCACCTCGATGCTCATGCTGAAGCTGCGCGACCGCGGGCTGCTCAGGCTGGACGACCGGGTCTGCCCGTATCTCGTCCCGGCGTACATCGAGGCCTGCCCGACAGCGTGGCGGCCCATCACGATCCGCGAGGCGCTCAATCACACCACGGGCATCCCCAACATCGAGAAGCTGCCCGGCTACCTCGCCAACATCACGCGACCGACCACGACCCGGCGACTCATCCAGCAGATCGTGGACCTCCCGCTGGACTTCAAGCCCGGCACCAGCTGGAAGTACAGCAACTCCGGCTACGTCCTGGCCGGCGCGATCATCCAGGCGGTGACGCACGAGCCCTACGGCGTCGTACTGCACAAGCTGATCACCGGCCCCCTGAGCCTCCGGCACACCGGTTACAGCAGGGGATATCCGCCCAACGGGTACGCGAAGGGTTACTACACGCTCGGATCACCGGCCCCGCTCCTCAACGGCTCCGAACTGTTCGCCGCGACCGGCATCTACTCCACCATCGACGACATCGCCCGCTGGGACCGGGCGTTCGGCTCGTACCGGGTCGCGCCACCCGCCACCGTCAAGCAGGCGTTCACGCCACAGGCGCCGTGTCCCTCCACCGGCTGCCTCAACCTGCCGTCGAGCGCGTACGCCTTCGGCTGGCTCGTCGACCGGCTCCAGGGGCACCGGCTCCGGTACCATCCAGGTCTCTTCCAGGGCTACACGGCGAGCAACATGTACCTGCCCGACGACGACATCGAAGTGGTCGTGCTCAGCAACGTCCAGAACACCGACACCGCCGGCATCGCCCGCCACCTCGCGACGATGGCCCTCGACAGCCCCTGGTGACCGTACTGAGAGGGACGACGGGAACCGCACCTGCCGCGGCACGGATTGGGGACCGTCGAGGGGTTCGACATCATCGCCACCACCGACTATCATCGCCGTATGGCGATTGACAGTGGTAGCTGCGTAAACGCCGAGATCGCCGCCGGTATGTCGCCGGCGGCGGCACTGTTCCACTCGCTGTCCGACGAGACCCGGCTTCGCATCGTCCAGCGCCTGGCGCACGGTGAGGCTCGCGTGGTGGACCTGACCGGCGAACTCGGCCTAGCCCAATCCACCGTCTCCAAGCATCTGGCCTGCCTTCGGGACTGCGGCCTCGTCGATTACCGCGCCGAGGGTCGTCAGTCGTTCTACGCCCTGACTCGGCCTGAACTGATGGACATGCTCGCGGCGGCGGAAACCCTGCTCGCCGCGACCGGTCACGCCGTGGCCCTGTGCCCGGCTCCGAGCCAGGACGGCGAGGTCGACGTTATGGAAGCGGCCGAGTGAGCACCCCGGCTCTGACGGCCGAACGCCGCGCGGTACTGAACCGGCGCAGTCTCCACCTGGCCTATGCCACAGCCGGTTACAACCTGCTCGAAGGCGTGGTGGCCATCGCCGCCGGCGCCGCGGCCTCGTCCACGGCCCTGCTGGGCTTCGGCCTGGACTCCTTCGTCGAGGTCTCCTCGGCGTCCGTGGTCATCTGGCAGTTTCGCTCCCGCGTCCCCGAGGCCCGTGAGCACCTGGCCCTGCGACTGATCGCGGTCTCCTTCTTCGCGCTCGCCGCCTGGGTGAGCGTCGACGCGATCCGTTCGCTGTCCGGCGCCGGCGAAGCCGAGAGGTCTCCGGTCGGCATCGCCCTCGCGGCGGTCTCAGTGGTGGTGATGCCGTTGCTGGTGGCGGCCAAGCGCCGGACCGGCCGGGAACTCGGCTCGGCCACCGTCGTCGCCGACTCGACGCAGACCATGCTCTGCACCTACCTGTCGGCGGTCCTGCTGGCCGGCCTGGTGCTCAACGCGGTGTTCGGCTGGTCGTGGGCGGACCCGGTCGCCGCCCTGGTCATCGCCGCCGTCGCCACCCGAGAGGGCGTCAAGGCGTGGACAGGCGAGCGGTGCGACGACTGCGTTCCGATGGCCGCGGCCACCCGACCGGCTGATGGCTGCGACTGCCCGCCCGGCTGCGCCGACGCCTGCTGCCGAGGCCGGAGCCTCAAGAGGGACGGGCACGGCGAGAAGACACCGGGCACGTGACGGGCACGACAGGAATCCGGAGGCCGCAGAAGGCGAAGGCCCAGAGTCGAGAACACTTCCCGACCTGGGCCTTACCGTCAGAGCGGACGACGGGAATCGAACCCGCGTAGCCAGTTTGGAAGACTGGGGCTCTACCATTGAGCTACGTCCGCGCGCGCCCGGTGTCCATCTGGTCTAGACTTCATCCGGTCGTCAGGGCGTAAGCGTACCGGAGTCTCGGAGCGCTCGCGCAACCGGCGGGACGGGGCGTGGCGCAGCTTGGTAGCGCGCTTGCTTTGGGAGCAAGAAGTCGCAGGTTCAAATCCTGTCGCCCCGACCATCGAGAAGGCCACCCCAGGATCGGGGTGGCCTTCAGTGGTCTCAGGAGTGAGTCAGCGACGCACCGAGGACGAGTAGTCCTTGAGCCTGATGCCGGTGGCGAACCTGTCGGCCATCCTCATCATGATCTTGAATAGCAAGCCAGCCCTGAAGATCCAGTTGCGCATCCGGATCCCGCGCCAGGTGCGCGGAGCGAGAAAGGGACCCGCGTTGCCGGACTTGGCGATCTTCGCGTACTCGCGGAACCCCTCTTCGTAGCGCCGGAAGGCGACCCGGTGGTTCCCGCCCGCCTCGGCCAGCTCACCGGCCAGTACGTACGCGCCGACCATGGCGAGCCCGGTGCCGAAGCCGCCCAGCGTGTTGCCGTACGCGGCGTCCCCCAACAGAACCACGCGGCCCTTGGAGTAGTGGTCGATCCGGACCTGGCTGATCGAGTCGACATAGACGTCGTCCGCCTGCCGGACCGCTCCGAGGATCTCGGGCGTCCGCCACCCCATCCCGGCATAGGCGTCCAGCAGGATCCGCTTCATCTGCTCGACGTCGTAGCGGTCGTAGTCGAGCCGTTGCGAGGCGAAGACGAAGAGCGCGGCAGACTTGGGACCCCCGGTAGAGACCAGCCGGCCAGGCTCGTTGTACATCTTCACCGTCGCCCCGAAATTCCCTCGTATATCAACGAGGGCGTAGTAATAGTCGAGGAATCGGACATAGTCGGATTCAGGCCCGAACGCCAGACGGCGGACGTTGGAGTGGATTCCGTCCGCGCCCACGACCAGGCCGAAGACGCGCGGCGCGCCGCGCTCGAAGGTCACGTGCACACCGCCCGCCGTTTCGGTGAGCGAGGTGATGGAGTCTCCGAAGACGTACTCGCAGCCGGCGGCGACCGTCCTTTCGTACAGCAGTCGGGACAGGTCACCCCGCTGGATCTCCAGATCGCCCCCGGTGAACTCGCCGGGCATCACCACCAGCCTGCGGCCGTTCGCGTCCACGATCTCCTGGTCGGCCCCGCCGGTCTGCAGCCGCCGTACGTCCTCCAAAATGCCCATCCGCTCCAGTACGGTCAGGTGCGTCTCGCCCTTGAAGTCGACGGCCTGGCCGCCCGGACGCAGGGCGGGGGCCTTCTCGACCACGGTCACGTTGAATCCGTAGTGGTTGAGCCAGCAGGCCAGAGCGGGGCCGGCGACACTGGCGCCGGAGATCAGGATGTCGGTGTCCTCCATGTCCCCGAGATTCGCCGGGAGCGCTGACGGCCCGCAGACAGCCGACTGACAGTCGGAATGGAGCTGTCAGCGAGACCCTCCCCGGACGCTGTCGGCGCCTTGCCTCGTCAACGGGTGGTCTGTCGTCGCTTTCCCGGCCTCCCACCCGGTCAGGAGAGAGCCGCCAACACCTGTTCCCGGTCCAGCGCGACCCCCCTGGCGAACGCCGACGCGAACGCCTCGGCGCCGATGACCTCGGTGACGCGTGCGGCGATCCGCTCGCGGTCACGATCGCCGGTGACGACCTCACCGCGTAGCGCCAGCCCCGCACCGAGCAGAAAGGCCGCCTGGTCTGGCGCCCCATGGAGGAGGGCCAGCCCGGCCTGTGCCTCGGCGACGTGGGCGAGATCCGTCGCCGGCGACGCCTGCGCAAGCGCCAGCACCTCGGCGTGGTGGAGCCTGGCCGCCGTGAGGTCGCCTTCGGCCTGGGCGAGCAGGCCGAGCCCGGTGAGCGCCAGCAGCCTGATGCTCCCGCCGGCATAGGAGCGGAGATCGACGGCTTCCAGCACCTCCGTGTAGCGAGCGCGGGCTTCGGCGTGATCGCCTCGGAGCCGGGCCAACTCGCCCCAGCCCAGCCCGATCAGGGCCGGTCGGTGCGACCTGCCCGTCTTACGCTCCAGCTCAGCGGCGCGCCGCAGATCGGCGGCGGCCGTGTGGAAGTCGCCCTCTCGCACCAGCCCACCCGCCCTACGGCACAGCACGTCCACCATCTCGTCGAACGCGCCGAGCTGCTCGTACAGGTCCAGAGCCTGCTCCCACAACTGCCTCGCCCGCGTCCACTCCCCCCTCCAACTGGAGATCAACGCCAGCCACTCATGCGCCTGCGCCATGCCCCAGCGCTCACCAACCGAGCGGAAGCTCGCCAGCGTCGCCTCCAGATCCCGGTCGGCGTCGGCCACCCTGCCGTCGAGCAGGTTCACGACGCCCTGCCCCAGCAACACCACGGCCCGGCTCCACGGTTCGGAGCCAAAATGCCGCCTCCTGGGCGAGTCCGGTTCAGGCGGCCCTGCGGCCATTCCCCACATGACCGCCGCGAACGGGTGCCGCAGTTCCCGGTCCAGCGATCGCATGATCTCCTCGGCCCGCTCCCATTGCGCGGGAAGCACGTCAGGCACGGCGTGGAGCACGCAGAGGAGGTACTCCTCCTCCAGCCCCGCGGGCACCTCGGTCCCCAGCCGACTGAGCAGGCTGAGAGCGGACGAGGCCGCCTGACCGCGCCGCCCGCTCAGCCACCAGTACGCCGAAAGGGCGGCGATCAGCCGCAGCGCCGTCTCCGGACCCTCCTGTACGGCATGGCGCAACGCGGCCTCGATGTTGCTGTGTTCCGCGGAGAGGCGGCCCAACCAGTCGAGTTGCTCGGCCCGTCGCAACCACGGGTCGGCGCGCTGGGCCAAATCGAGAAAGCAGGCGGCGTGCGCGTCGCGCAGCCGCTTCTCCTCCCCCGCTTCCGCCAGCCGTTTCGCGCAGAACAGGCGGATGGTGTCGAACATCCGGTAGCGTCCGCCACTGGCCTCGACGAGGGACTTGTCCACCAGGTCGGCCAGCACCTCACCGGCACCGCAGACCTGTTCCACCGCCTCAAGCGACGCGCCGCCTGAGAAGACGGAGAAGCGCCTGGCCATCACTCGCTCATCAGGGCTGAGCAGGCTCCAGCTCCAATCCACCACCGCGTGCAGCGTCTGGTGGCGTGTCACCGCGGTGCGGTCACCACGCGACAGCAGCGTGAACCTGCCGTGCTCCTTCAGGCGTGAGGAGATCTCCTCCACCGAGAACGACCGCACCCTCGCCGCGGCCAGCTCGATGGCCAGCGGCAGCCCCTCCAGGGTGGCGCAGATCTCGATGACCCCGGGCCCCATGGTGAAGCCCGGCCGTACTGCGGCGGCCCGATCCGCGAACAGGCTCACAGCCGGGTAGGTGAGGGCCTCATCGAGGTCCGTGCCCGGCGACGGCACGGCCAGCGGCGCCAGCGGGACAAGCGTCTCACCGGTGAGCCCGAGCGGCTCACGGCTGGTGGCCAGGACGGCAAGCCTCGGACAGGCCTCGAGCAGCCGGCGGACGAGGACGGCGGCCGGAGCGACCACGTGTTCGCAGTTGTCGAGGACGAGCAGAAGCTCGCGCTCCGCAAGGGCGGCCGTCAGCCGCTCCACGGCGTCGCTTCGGCCGAGGTCCGGTGCCCGCAGCCCCGCCTCCCGCAAGCCGAGCGAGCCCAGCACGGCCTGCGGGACCTGGGCCCCGTCGTCGAGCGGGGAGAGGTCGACGAAGCACGCCTCCTGTACCCGGCGACGGGCCGCCTCGATCGCCAGCCTGGTCTTGCCGGTGCCACCGGGACCGGTCAGGGTGATCAACCGGGAGTTCCGGAGCGAGTGGAGCCGGTCCAGCTCCTCCGCGCGGCCGACGAAGCTGGTGAGATGCGCGGGGAGTCGGCCGCCCGTCGCCCGCTCGCGCGGCTCCCCGCCGCGGAGGATCGCCAGGTGGAGCGCCGCCAGCTCAGGCGAGGGGTCGGCGCCGAGCTCGTCGGAGAGCAGCCGCCTGACCTCCTCGAACACGGCCAGCGCCGCCGCCTGCTGCCCGGACGCGTGCAGCGCCCGCATGAGCTGGCCGCGCAACCGCTCACGCAACGGGTACGCCACGACCAGTTGCCGGAGCCCGGCCGTCGACGTGCCCTCCGGAAGGGCAAGCTCGGCCTCGACGAGGTCTTCCTGCGCTGTCAGCCGCAGCTCGTCCAGGCGGGCCACCTGCGCCGGCGCGAAAGGCGCGCCGGCCACGTCCGCCAGCGCAGGACCTCGCCACAGCCCCAGCGCGTCCCTGAGCGACCTCGCGGCGCGCTCGTACTGACCCGCGGCCAGGAGCCGTCGCCCGGCACGGGAAAGCCGCTCGAAGCGGTGGACGTCGACGTCGTCGGGGTCCACGGCGAGCCGATATCCGGCGCCGTGGAACTCGATCAGGTCGCCGGGCAGGCTGCGCCGAAGCCGGGACACGTGAGCCTGGATCGCGTTGGCCGCCCCGGCCGGCGGATCGTCACCGTACTGACCGTCGATCAACCGGTCCACACCGACCAGCCGACCGGCGTCGAGCAGGAGCAACGCGAGAAGCGCGCGCGGCCGCAATCCGCCGACGGAGATCGATCCCCCCTCGGCCGTGCGGGCCTCCAGCGGCCCCAGGATGCCGAACTGCACGAGACCGATTCTGGCCCACGTGCGGTGCTTCACGGCGATCGGCGCCGCTGCTCGGTCACGACGTGCTCGCGCAGCCGTGCGCGCCCGGTCTCCTCGGCCTGACGGCCGCTGACGTGCGGATGCTCCTCCGAACGGGTCACGGCCTCGCCGCTCTCCCCACCGGTGCCATCACGTCGGCCACCGGACCATCTAGATTGGTCCCGACCAGCCGCCTGGAAGGACCCCCGCCGCATGGCCTCAGTTCGCCACGAGATCGTGATCGACGCATCCCCGGAGCACATCTGGGACGTCCTGCGCGACGTCGGCGCCGTGCACGAGCGCCTGCTGCCGGGCCGCGTCACCGGCACCCGGATCGAGGGCGACCAGCGGTTCCTGACCTTTCCCGACGGGCACGTGGTCCGTGAACTGGTCGTCGGGATCGACGACGACGCCCGCCGCCTCGCCTACTGCGTCGTCGAGGGCGCGCGGCCGCCGGTGGAGTTCCACCACGCCACGTTCGAGGTCCGGTCCGAGGGCGACGGGGCGGGCCGGCTGATCTGGATCACCGATGTCCTGCCGCACGCCCGGGCGGCCGACATCCGGATCCGCATGGAACGCGGCGCGGCGGAGATGAAGCAGGCGATCGAGGCCGCCGCGACCGGCTGACCCGTTCATTCCTCTTCGACGTACGGGTGGGTGAGGAACTCGATGGCGTGGCCGTCGGGGTCGTCCACGTACACCCCGCGGCCGTGGTGCCGGTGGTTGATCCGCTGCGGCTCCTGGTGGTGCGGCCCGCCCCAGTACGGCAGGCCCCGCTCGCCGATCCGGGTGAAGATCTCGTCGAACTCGTCCTCCGAGACGAGGAAGGCCAGGTGCTGGAGGACGATCCGGTCCCGGCCGACGATCGAGTCGGCGAAGTCGATCGTCACACCGTTGGCGACTCTGACCGTGGCGAACGGCCCGAACGTGCCGGGCCCCGGCTCGCCGAGCAGGCCGGTGAGGAAGCGGGCGGAGGCGAAGCGATCGGTGCTGTGCACGATCGTGTGATCCAGTCGAGCGGGCACGGCGCCCTCCATGTTTCCGTAGGTACTCATCGGTCACATACCGTGGACGGGTGATCGACAAGCGCATTCCCCGCGTGCTCGGGCTGCTCGGCCAGGAGGACACGCTGCGGGTTCTCTCCTGTCTCGTCCTCCATCCCGGGGAGCCCCTCGGCAAGCTCACCGGGCTCGGCCCTGACGAGGTCGGGCGGGCGCTCGGCCGGTTGGAGCGGGGCGGTCTCGCCGTACGGGACGGGGACGGGTGGCGGGCGCGGCCGGAGGCCTTCCGCGACCTGCTCCGCGCGGTGCCCGCCGAACCGGCGGGCCCGCTGGACGCGTTCCTGGTCGACGGACGGCTCGTCTCCATACCGACGAAGCGGGCCAAGCGGCTGATGGTGCTGGACTATGTCTCCCAGGTTTTCGAGGTGGGCACGCGGTACCCGGAGAAGGAGGTCGACGTGGCGCTGCGGGCGTTCCACGACGACCACGCCGCGCTGCGCCGCCATCTGGTGGACGAGGGGTTCCTCACCCGGGAGGACGGCGTCTACTGGCGCTCGGGCGGCACCGTCTGACCAGGTCCGGCCACATCGGCGGGTGCCCTTTCCCGACCGGCCCGCCGCGCGGACACTGGAGACATGGGTGAGCCGACCAGGGTCCTTCTCGACGAGTCCCGGATCCCCCGGAACTGGTACAACCTCGTCCCCGACCTCCCCGCGCCTCCTCCCCCGGTGCTCCATCCGGCCACGCTCCGGCCGGTCGGCCCCGACGACCTCGCGCCGCTCTTCCCGGCGGAGCTGATCGGGCAGGAGGTCTCCGGAGAGCGGTACGTCCCCGTTCCGGATGAGGTGCTCGACGTGTACCGCCTGTGGCGGCCCACTCCCCTCATCCGCGCCCGCCGCCTGGAGCGCCGGCTCGGCACGCCTGCCCGGATCTACTACAAGTACGAGGGCGGCAGCCCGTCCGGGTCGCACAAGCCGAACACCGCGGTCCCGCAGGCCTACTACAACGCGCGGGAGGGCGTGCGGAGGCTCACCACGGAGACCGGCGCGGGCCAGTGGGGCTCGGCCCTGGCGTTCGCCTGCGGCCAGTTCGGCCTGGCGTGCGAGATCTGGATGGTCAGGGCGTCGTACGACCAGAAGCCCTACCGCCGTACGCTGATGCGCGTCCACGGCGCGACGCTGCACGCCAGCCCGTCGGCGGTGACCGCCGCGGGAGCCAGGATCCTGGCGGAGGACCCGGAATGCACGGGGTCGCTGGGCATCGCGATCAGCGAGGCCGTCGAGGTCGCCGGGCAGCACGACGACACGCGGTACGCCCTGGGCTCGGTACTCAACCACGTCCTGATGCACCAGACCGTGATCGGCGAGGAGGCGCTGGAGCAACTGGCCGTCCTCGGCGAGACCCCCGACCTGGTCATCGGCTGCACCGGCGGCGGCTCCAACTTCGCCGGCCTGGCCTTCCCGTTCCTGCGGGAGAAGCTCGCGGGGCGGATGGACCCGGTGCTGCGCGCGGTGGAGCCCACCGCCTGCCCGTCGCTGACGCGGGGCACGTACGCCTACGACTTCGGCGACACGGCGGGGTTCACGCCGCTGATGAAGATGCACACGCTGGGCCACACGTTCGTGCCGGACCCCATCCACGCCGGCGGGCTGCGCTACCACGGCATGTCGCCGCTGCTGTCGCACGTGTACGAACTGGGCCTGGTGGAGGCCGTGGCGGTGACGCAGACCGAGTGCTTCGACGCGGGCGTCCGCTTCGCCGGGGCCGAGGGGATCCTGCCGGCTCCCGAACCCGCCCACGCGGTGGCCGCGACCATCGCGGAGGCGCTGCGGTGCGCCGAGTCGGGCGAGGAGAAGGTCATCGTGATGTCCCTGTGCGGGCACGGCCATTTCGACCTGCCCGCGTACGAGCGTCACCTCGCCGGCCGCCTGGAGGACTTCACGCTCCCGCAGGAGCGGATCGACGCGGCTCTCGCACACCTGCCTTCCGTTTGATGCCACGCTGTCTAATGTGACGCATGTTGACTGATATCCGTTTCGTCCGTTGACCGCAGGGTACGGCTGCGCCATCGCGTCGTGCCGGCCCAAGCACTCATGCCAAACGGCTGAAATGCGCGGTATCAGCTCCATACGATTCTGGGACACCATCCGCTCTCGCCGGAGTATTCGTTTTGAACCGGAACTGCGTGATCAAGGACCCCGCCCCGGCGGACCGGGGACAGTGGCGGCGCAGCGGCGCCGCGTCCGCGCACGAACGGCTGGCGTTCCTGAACGAGGCGAGCCGCCGCATCGGCAGCACCCTCGACCTCGAGGAGACGAGCCGGGAACTCGTGGACGTGGCCGTCCCGAGGTTCGCCGACACCGCGGCCGTGATGCTCCAGGACCGCCTCCTCGCCGACGGCGAGCTGTCGTCCCGCCCGGTGGACGGGACGACCCTCGTCCGCCGGACGGCGATGGGCGTGGCCGGCGCGGACGCGGACGCCTGCGTGAACGCCTTCCCCGTCGGCGAGGTGGCGGTCTACCCGGCGAGCCTGCCGCAGGCGCAGTGCATGGCGAGCGGCAAGCCGCTGATGTATCCGGCCATGGACAAGGAGAACGCCCGGCTGATCGGCGCGGCCTTCGGCCGGGAGGACGCGATCGCCGCCCTGCTGACCGACGCCTCGTTCCTCACCGTGCCCCTGCGGGCCCGGGGACGGGTGCTCGGGTGCGTGGTCTTCACCAGGCGGGCGGGCGCGCCCCCGTTCGAGGAGCAGGACGTCGCGGTGGCCGAGGACCTCGCCGCCCGCACCGCCGTGTGCGTCGACAACGCCCGCCTCTACACCACCGAGCGCCGGACCGCGCTGACCCTGCAGAGCAGCCTGCTGCCCGCCGAACTGCCGCAGCCGCTCGGGATGGACATCGCCTCGCGCTACCTTCCGGCCAGCGACCTGATGGGCGTCGGCGGAGACTGGTACGACGTGATCGCCCTTCCCGGGTGCCGTACGGCCCTGGTGGTGGGCGACGTCATGGGCCACGGGACCAGGGCCGCGGCGACGATGGGCCAGCTCCGCACGGCGGCGCGCACGCTGGCGAGTCTGGACCTGCCGCCCGACGAGGTGCTGTTCCGGCTCAACCTGATGAGCCAGGACCTCGATCCGACCCAGATCGCCACGTGCATCTACGCCGTCTACGACCCGGTGACGCGCGGCTGCGCGCTCGCCCGCGCCGGGCACGTGCCGCCGATCCTGCTGCATCCCGACCGGTCGACCGAGATCGTCGAGCTGCCGTCGGGTCTTCCCCTGGGCATCGGCAGCGACCCGCTGGAGATGCGCGAGCTGGTCCTGCCGGCCGGGAGCGTGCTCGCCTTCTACACCGACGGCCTCGTGGAGAGCCGCGAGCGGGACCTGGACGCCGGGATCATGGGGTTGCGCCGCCTGCTCGCCGGGCCCGTCGAGGACCTCGACGACATGTGCGACGACATCATCAGCAGCCAGCGGGCGAGCCACGAGCGCGACGACATCGCCCTGCTGGTGGCCCGTGTGCGTGAGCTCGACCCGGACGAGGTGGCGACCTGCCCCCTGCCCGCCGACCCGAAGTTCGTCTCCCAGGCCCGCCGGTTCGTCCGGGTCACCCTCGCCGCCTGGGGGCTGAGCAGCCTGGTGGACAGCACCCAGCTCATCGTCAGCGAACTGGTCACCAACGCGCTCAAGCACGGCTGGCCGCCGATCGAGCTGCGGCTGCTGCGCTGCCGCACGCTGGTGGTCGAGGTCGCCGACGGCTCTCCCTCCACCCCCGCCCCACGTACGGCCACCCCCGACGAGGACACCGGCCGCGGCCTCCAGCTGATCAAGCGCTTCGCCTATCGCTGGGGCACCCGGCCCACCCCGTACGGCAAGATCGTCTGGGTCGAGCAGCATCTTCCGTGACCGGTCGCCTCCTCACGGGCGGGCGGGCATGACTGATCGTCGGGAGGAGTTACGGTCGAATCGGGGAGCTCGTGGCGAGGAGGGGACATGATCGACATCCGGGACGCGTACCGCAGGGCGCTCGACGGTTTCGGCGACCGCCTCCATCTCGTCCGCCCCGGACAGTGGGACCTGCCGACGCCCTGCGTCGACTGGGACGTCCGGGGGCTGGTGAACCACCTGGTGACCGAGAACCTGTGGGCTCCCGAACTGCTGTCGGGCCGTACGGCCGCCGAGGTGGGCGACGCGTTCGAGGGCGACGTGCTCGGCGACGACCCGGTGAAGGCGTTCGAGGCGTCCGCGCAGGGCGCCGTCCAGGCGGTGTACGCCGAGGGCGCCCTCACGAGCGTGGCTCATCTGTCCTTCGGCGACGTGCCGGGCGAGGAGTACATCACCGAGCTGTTCGCGGACGCGCTGATCCACACCTGGGACCTCGCGCGTGCCGTCGGCGGTCCGGAACGGCTCGACCCCGACCTCGTCGCGTCCTGCGCCGAATGGTTCGCCAAGGCGTGGGACGGCTACCGCGAGGCGGGCGTGATCGGGGACGAGCGCGACGTCCCGGCCGGCGCCGACCAGCAGACCAGGCTGCTCGCGGCGTGGGGCAGGACCCCCTGAGACGGCCCCGGAACCGGGCTATCGCCCCGTAGGACGCTTGCCGTGGTTGGCCTTCTTCTTCCTGCGGGCCTTCGACTTGCGTGCGCGTCTGCCCATCGCGGCCGCCTTCCCTGGAGTACGGGTTTCGCCCACTGTCCCCCCGGGGGCGGGCGGCGGCAAGTACCCGCACCCCGGCTCAACACTCCTGTACGTATGTGTGCATAATCTGTTGGAATCTGTTTAAAGGAGTGGCGGATGCTGGCCCAGCAACGGCAGCAGGCGATCCTGGAGAGAGTCCGCAGGTCCGGCGGGGTCCGGGTCGCGCAACTCGTGCGTGAGCTCGGGGTCTCGGACATGACGATCCGCCGCGACCTGGAGGTCCTGGCGGAGCGCGGCCTGATCGTCAAGGTGCACGGCGGGGCCACCGCCACCGGTGCCGGCTCCACCGAGGAGCCGGGCTTCGCGGCCAAGTCGATGCGGCAGCAGGCCGAGAAGGAGGCCGTCGCCCGCTGCGCGGCCCCGCTCGTACGGCCGGGAAGCTCCGTCGCGCTCTCGGCCGGCACGACGACCTGGACGCTGGCCCACCACCTGGTGGACGTGCCCGAGCTGACCGTGATCACCAACTCCGTCCAGGTGGCCGACGTCTTCCACCGGGCGGGACGGCCCGACCAGACCGTGGTGCTCGTGGGCGGCGTGCGGACGCCGTCCGACGCGCTGGTCGGCCCGGTCGCGGTCGCGGCCGTCCGCTCCCTGAACGTCGACATCCTCATGCTCGGCGTGCACGGCATGAGCGTCCGGGCCGGTTTCACCACCCCCAACCTGCTGGAGGCGGAGACCGACCGCGCCCTGATCGCCGCCGCCCAGCGGCTCGTCGTGCTGGCCGACCACACCAAGTGGGGGACCGTCGGCATCAGCACGATCGCGGCCCTCGGCGAGGCCGACGTGGTCGTGAGCGACACGGGCCTGCCCGAGGACGCCCGCGCCGTGCTGTCGGAGCACGCCGGCGAGCTCCTCCTCGCGGATCCGTCCGGCGAGGCGCCCCTGAAGACCGCCTCCGTGTGACGCCGCCGCGACGCCGGAGAAGAGCACTGTGAAGCTGGAGATCGCACCGTGAAGCGCACCATCGCTCATCTGGCCGACGGCCGGGAGCTGATCTATTTCGACCGCCGCGACGACGCCGACCACGACGTGGCCGACCCCCGGGATCTGCCCGCGCGCCCCCTCGCGTCCGAGTTGCGTCACGACCCGCTCATGGACGAGTGGGTGGCGGTCGCCCGGCACCGCCAGACCCGCACCCACCTGCCGTCCGCCCAGGAGTGCCCGCTCTGCCCCGGGCATCCCGGCTCGGAGATCCCCTCGCCGTACGAGGTGGCGGTGTTCGAGAACCGCTTCCCGTCGTTCAGCTTCAACACCGGCGCGTACGAGCAGGTGGGCGGGCTGAGCGAGGTGCGGCCGGGGACCGGGCGCTGCGAGGTCGTCTGCTTCACCTCCGACCACGACGCCTCCTTCAGCTCCCTCGGCGGCGAGCAGGCCGCGCTGGTCGTCGAGGCGTGGGCCGACCGCACGGCCGAACTGTCCGCGCTGCCCGGCGTGGAGCAGGTCTTCTGCTTCGAGAACCGCGGCGCCGAGATCGGCATCACGCTGCCGCACCCGCATGGGCAGATCTACGCCTATCCGTACGTCACGCCGCGTACCCGGCAGATGCTGGAGACCGCCGCCCGGCACCGCGGCGGCAACCTGTTCGCGGACGTCCTGGCGGCCGAGCGGAAGGGGCCCCGCGTCGTGGCCGCCAACGAGCACTGGACGGCCTTCGTCCCGGCCGCCGCCCGGTACCCCTTCGAGGTGCACCTCTACCCGCACCGCCGGGTGCCGGACATCCCGGCGCTGTCGGCGGAGGAGCGGGCCGCCTTCGCGCCGCTGTACATCGACGTGCTGCGCCGCCTGGACGGCCTGTTCGGCGTCGTCATGCCGTACGTCGCGGCCTGGCACCAGGCTCCGGTCACCTACCGCCGGGATCTGGCCTACCTGCACCTCCAGCTCTTCACGATCCGGCGGGCGGCGGACAAGCTGAAGTACCTCGCCGGATCGGAGTCGGCGATGGGCGCCTTCGTCAACGACGTGCTGCCGGAGGAGGCCGCCCGCATGCTGCGCGAGGTGGTAACGGACTGATCTCCGTACGGTTGCGACTTGGGGTGGCAGTCACCATTTCTTTACCACTAGTATCCCTGGCACCACCGGTCACAGCCGGTGCCGCCTAATCCCGGGCGCCTCGCCCGGGAGCCGGGGACCCGTTCACGCCTCTGGGGTAAAGGCACGTCGCTGCCCGGGCTCCTCCAGCCCGCACCCGTCAGCTAACCCGGTCGGCAGATGGAGAGGAGTGGGCTCTGCCCCGCGCGTTCCCCCTGGCCGCCGGCGTGTTGACCGCCGCGGCCCTCGTTCTCGGCACGGCCGCCGGGGGCGCCGCCGCCCCCAAGCCGACGGAGAGGCAGCTCAAGAAGCAGCTCGCCGGCCTGCAGAAGAAGGTCGACCGGCTCATCGCCGACTACAACGCCAAGCGGGTCGCGCTCGCCCGGGCGCGGGACGACGAGGCGGCGGCGCGCGCCCGCGTGAGCAGGGCGGAGGCCGACTACACGGCGACCCTCGACGAGGTCCGGGAGTTCGTCGGGCTGCGGTACCAGACCGACAGCGTGCGGGTCCTGCCCAACCTGACCGTCTCCGCGGTGGCGTACCAGCTCAAGGAGGAACAGGCCGCGAGGCTCGCGCGGGTCGACGAGGTCCGCGCCGAACGGCAGAAGGCCGCCGAGGCGGCGAGGGCGCTCACCGCGTCGCTGAAGTCGCAGGCCGCGGAGGTCGCCGGTCGGCGCCGGGAGGCCGAGAAGCTCATCGACGACATCAAGGACAAGATCGACCGTCTGGTCCCGATCGCCCCGGGCCGGAGGGGCAGCGGGTCGTGGGCGCCCGAACTGCCGGCGGGCGCGGACAACATCACGCCCCGGATGCGGCTCATGCGCTCGGAGGTGGAGGACCACTTCGATCTGAGCTTCCCTGTCGGCTGCTACCGGGCCGAGAACAGCGGTGAGCACCCCCTCGGCCGCGCCTGCGACTTCATGATGAGCTCGGGCGGCGCCATGCCCTCGGCCCAGATGAAGGCGCTCGGCGACAGCTTGGCCGCCTGGGCCATCAAGAACGGCCCGAAGCTCGGCGTGATGTACGTCATCTGGCAGCAGCGCATCTACAACCTCGGCCACCCGGGCTGGCGCCCCATGTCCGACCGCGGCGGCGTCACCGCCAACCACTATGACCACGTCCACATCTCGATGTACTGAGCAGGAGCTTCGAGGGCCGGCGGCCTCGCCGAGCGAGGCGACCGGCCCGTTCCGCGTCAGGCCGGGATCTGCTTCTCGTTCCAGGTGTAGTAGAGGTAGGTGCTGCCGGGCCCGGTCAACGTGCCGTAGACCTGCCACCAGCTGTTGGCGCCGGGCGAGAAGCGGAAGACCTTATCGCCGGGCCGGTCGTCCACGAACACGGTCGTGGACCCGTCGGAGGAGTGGATCTGTACCTCGATCGTGAACGTCTCGGTGTCCGGGATGTCGAGGCAGACCTCGTGCGTGTACGCCGACGGACCGGCGATGTTGTAGTTACGGCCGTCCACCGACGGCCGCTGGACGTTGGTGGGGACGTAGCTGGTCCGGGCGTAGGTGTACCCGCCCGTGGAGCAGTCGACCGCGGAGGCGGACGCGGGACCGACGCCGGTGAGCGTGGCGCCCAGGACGCCGGTGGCGACGGCGAGAACGGAGATCGTGCGCTTCATGCCTCTCCTCATCCGTGCAGCGACCCTCCAACCAAAATGGTTGAAGGCTGAACTGATTCTGACTCGATCTTCCTGTTTGGACAAGTACGGGCAAAGATTCCCCTACGCCCGAGTCAAGCGGGTCGCGAGAGCGCGCCCCCTCTCCTGCGCCTGAAAGGCAGGCCGTCCAGCTGGGCGGAAATGAAGTGGTCGCGCCCCGGGGGCCAGGGGGAGGATGTCCGGATGACCGACACACGTACCGATCCTCCGCTCGCCGCGGGCGAGCGCGAGATGCTGCGCGCCTTCCTCGACTTCCACCGCCAGACGCTGGCCGTGAAATGCGAGGGCCTCGCCGAGGAACAGCTGCGGCTGCGCTCCGTCCCGCCGTCGTCCCTGTCGCTGCTCGGCATCGTGCGGCACATGGCCGACGTCGAGCGGAGCTGGTTCCGGCGGCGGCTCGCCGGCGAGGACCTCGAAGGCATCTACTACACCGACGACGATCCGGACGGCGAGTTCGACAACGTGGACACGGCGTCCGCCGAGGAGGCCTTCGCCACCTGGCGCGCGGAGATCGAGCACGCGCGGGCGGCGGAGGCGGCCTGCGCCGATCTGGACGCGACGACGAAGGCGGCCCGGCAGGGCGTCCACCACTCACTGCGCTGGATCATGGTCCACATGATCGAGGAGTACGCGCGGCACAACGGCCACGCCGACCTGCTGCGCGAGCGCATCGACGGGGCGACGGGCGAGTAGGGACCCGGTCCCTCACCCGCCGGGCCGGGCCCGCCCGGCCCGGCCCAACCGTTCAGCCCGGTTCAGCCCCGTTCAGCCCGAGATGCGGACGGGGTTCACCAGGTCGGCGTAGATGAGAAGGCCGCCCATGACGACCAGCAGGGCCGCCATGACGTACGTCAGCGGGAGCGCCTTGGCGACGTCCACGTAGCCCGGCATGGGCCGCCGGCGCACCCGGGCGAAGGCCCGCTTGACGCCCTCCCACAGGCCGCCGGCGATGTGGCCGCCGTCCAGCGGCAACAGGGGGACGAGGTTGAACATGCCGACCGCGAGGTTCAGCCCGGCCAGCAGGCTGATGAACACCTCGATCTTGCTGTCGATGGGGATGTCCGACGCGGCGATCTCACCGCCGATGCGGCCGGCGCCCACGATGCCGATCGGCCCGTTCGGGTCGCGCTTCTCCCCCGAGAACGCGGCGTTCCACACGCCGACCATCTTCTTGGGGATGTTGACCATGGCCGCGGCGGTCCGCTTGGTCAGGTCCCACATCTGCCCGAGGACGTAGCCGGGGCCCTGCTTCTCCACGACGATCGTCGGGCTGACGCCGAGGAAGCCGACGTTCCTGTCCACCTTGTCGGGGTCGGTCTGCGAGGGCATGTCCTGCGCGATCAGGTCGACGTCCACCGTCGTGGTCCGGCCGTCGCGCTCGATGCCGAGCGTCGTCGCCCCGGCGCCGTGCGACCGGATCTGCCGGGTGGCCGCCTCCCAGCTGGCGACCGGAGTGCCGCCGACGGCGACGATCCGGTCGCCCGGCCGCAGTCCCGCCTTCGCCGCGGGCGTCAGCGGGTCGCCGGACGCGCAGTCCCGGTGCGCGGCCTCGGCCGCCGGGATCGCGCACTTGGACACCGAGGAGACGACCGGCTTCGTCGTCCGCACGCCGAAGCCCATCATCACGACCGCGAAGAGCACGAACGCCAGCACGAAGTTCATCGCGGGCCCGCCGGTCATGATGATGACCTTCTGCCACCAGGGCTTGCGGAAGAAGACGCGGTTCTCGTCGCCCGGCCGGATCTCCTCCGAGGCGACCGCTCTGGCGTTCTCGATGAGGCCCTGCCAGGGGCCCGTCGAGACGCTGCGCAGCTTGCCGGGGTCGTCGGAGGGACGCGGCGGGAGCATGCCGACCATGCGGATGTAGCCGCCCAGCGGGATCCACTTCACGCCGTACTCGGTCTCGCCGCGCCGCCGCGACCACAGCGTCGGCCCGAAGCCGACCATGTACTGCGTCACGCGGACGCCGAACAGCTTGGCCGGGACGAGGTGCCCGATCTCGTGCAGCGCGATGGAGAGCAGCAGACCAACGAAGACGATCACGAATCCGGCCACGATGAGCCAGCTCATCAGCGCGTACCCCCGAGTCGGAGAAGATGCCGTGGCAGTCGTCGCACCCTCCGAGAGTAGCCCACCGGAACAAGGGAGAGACCTGCTCCGGCGAACCGGCGCGTTGCCCATACATGGCCGAACCTGGACACTCCGTTGACAGTACGCAATGGGTCGATCACCCTTTGAGAGACCGTCCAGAGGGGAGCGTCTTGATCCGGATCCTGGTGGCCGAACACCTTCCGTTGGTACGGCGAGGCCTGGTCGCCTCTCTCGAAGGGGAGAGCGACCTCACGGTGGTCGCGGACGTCGGTTCGGCCGAGGACATCGTGCCGGCCGCCCTCGACGTACTGCCGGACGCCGCCGTCATCGACGCGGACCTGCCGGGGGCGGACGGGCCGAGCCTGGCCGCGCGGCTCGTCGAGAAGGTGCCCAGATGCCGGGTGATGCTGCTGTCGGCCCAGCCGAACCCCGGCCACCTCAAGCGGGCCTTCACGGCGGGGGCCCTCGGCTACCTGAGCATCGAGGTGTGCCCCGAGCAGCTCGCCGACGGGATACGGCGGATCATCGCCGGGCGCCGGATCGTCGACTCCGAGCTCGCGGTCGCGGCCCTGGAGGCCGCCGAGTGCCCCCTCACGCCCCGGGAGCACGAGGTGCTGCGCCTCGCGGCCGGGGGCGCGCGCTCGAAGGAGATCGCCGCCGAGCTGGGCCTGTCCGTCGGCACGATACGCAACCACCTGTCGCGCGTCCTGGTGAAGACCGGGGCGCGCAGCCGGGTGGACGCCGTCCGCATCGCCACCGACTACGGCTGGTTGTAGGGACCTTTCCCGGCGGGCCTCAGGGACGCCAGATGAGGACGAGCGCGCAGTCGTCGTTGTGACCGGACGACATGGCCTGCACGAGCTGCCGCGCCTTGTCCCGGAAGCCCGAGGGCAGCAGCCGCTCGGCCTCCCCCAGCAGCCGGTCGAGCCCGGCGTCGATGTCCCGGCCGGGCTGCTCGATCAGCCCGTCGGTGAACAGCATGAGCGCGTCGCCCTTGCGCAGCACGCCGCTGTCGGTCTCGCAGGCCAGGTCGGGCACGACGCCGAGCACGACCCCCTTGGCCGTGGACACCCGCCAGGTGCCCGACCCGGAGTCGAACCGGACCACCGGCGGGTGCCCGGCGGAGGTGATCGTGTACTCCCCCGTCGACAGGTCGAGCGTCAGGTGGACGGCCGTGACGAACCCCTCGTCGCCGATCTGCCGGTGGAGATAGGAGTTGCAGGAGGCCAGGAAGTCGTCCACCGAGCCGAGCAGCCCGCCGAACGTGCCGGAGAGCATGAGCGCGCGGGTGCCGGCGTCGACGCCCTTGCCCGACACGTCGACGACGGCGAGCTGGACCCGGTCGCCCTCGCGCATGGAGACGACGAAGTCTCCGCCGAACGACGACCCTCCGGCCTGTTTGAGCACGACCTTGCCGCCCCAGTCCTTGGGCAGCGGCGGCAGCTCGCTCTGCCGCTTGAGCCGGTCGCGCAGCTCCAGCAGCATCGCGTCGCCGCGCAGGCCCTGCACGCCGAGCTTGCCCCGCGTCCGCGCCATCGTCCACGCGAGCGCGGCGGTGAAACCCATCGTGATCAGCAGGCCCGGCCCGACGGCGAGCACTCCCCTGGTCGATCCCATGTAGGCGAGGGACGCCGCGACCACGCACAGCAGGATGGCCAGGCTGCGCAGGCGGAGCTGGAGGCCGCCGATCAGCGTCACGAGGATCAGCAGCGACGGTGAGAACCAGTACGCCGAGACCTCCGCGTCGAGCACGCCGATGACCACGGTGACCGCGACGAGGGCGATCAGGAGGTACTGGTCCTTCGACCATACTTTCCTGACAAAACGGACCGACGGCACCAGGAGCGGCACGCGCGCCAGGATGGCGCGCAGCCGTGGAGAGATCAGCGGCGCCGGACGGGAAGTCATGATGGCCTCGACTGTATCCGGACATCCCAGGTGGCGGCACCCGCTTGACCGACGCCGGGGTCGTGTCCCGTGATCTTTACAGCCTACCCCCGTCGAAGATCACGGGCCACCCGCCGGCCGCCCGGTGCGGATGTCCGGTGCGGATGTCCGGCCGGTTCGATCGCACGCCCACGGCCCGGGGCGTACGCTCGCGGTATGGCGCTGCAGAGTTTGCAGATCACCGCGATCACGGCCATGCGGGCCCGCGACGTGTCCCGGCCGACCCCCGAGCAGCAGGAGACCGCCGAGCGGCGGCCGCTGCGCGACGAGACGACGCCCCGGCGGGAGTCCCGCCGGGGTCGTGACCGGGACGGCCGCTGACGCCGCCCCTGGGGCGCTGACCGGCCCGCTCACCGGCCGCCCGCCCGGTGTCCCGGGCCGGGCGGCTCCGGCCCCGGCGGCTTC
>QFZU02000018.1 GCA_003260025.2 Microbispora triticiradicis
CGGGCCGAGGCCGAGCGCCGGCGCGAGCCGTACGACGTCGCGCGCCCGCCCGGCCGAGCCCTTTTGCAGGCGGTGGTCGACGGTCAGCAGCCCGGCGCGCAGGCCGAGGCGCGGGGCGGCGAACCCGGTGGCCGCGGCCAGCGCCAGCGAGTCGGCGCCGCCGCTGCAGGCCACCAGGACCAGCGGCCCCGGCCCCGCGTCCGGTTGCATGCGCGCGGCGAGGTCCGCGAGCGACAGCCGTACGGCACGGCGGACGTCGGCGACGGCGGGATGCGGGCCCATGCGCCCATTCTCGCGGTGTCCCGCGCGAACGCGGGTCAGCACGGGTGAGGAGGAGCGCGGGTCAGGAGGAGCGCGGCTCAGGGGGAGGTGGCGAGGACCCGGGACATCCAGGCGTGGGGGTCGGCGATCTCGTCGCGGTCGGGCAGCGTCTCCGGCGAGGTCCAGACCTTGTTGAACCCGTCCATCCCGGCCTCGTCCACCACCGTCCGGACGAAGCGGGAGCCCTCGGCGTACTGCTTCATCTTCAGCTCGATGCCGAGCAGCCGGCGGACCAGCTGGTCGACGCGGGAGCCGCCCTCGCGGCGGCGCTGGAACTTGGCGCGGATCTCGGCGACCGACGGCACCACGCTGGGCCCGACCGCGTCCATCACGTAGTCGCCGTGCCCCTCGACCAGCGTCATCACGGCCGTGACCCGATCGAGCACGGCCTTCTGCTCGGGCGTCTGGATGGCCTCGATGAGATTGCCCTCGCCGCCCTTGAAGGCGTCCGCCACCGCGTCGGAGGCGGCGCGCAGGCGCTCCAGCAGCGTCGCGAGGTCCATCTCGGAGGCGAGGAGGAACTCGGTCATCTGGCCGCGCACGTACTCCCGCAGCCAGGGCACGCCGGTGAACTGCACCCGGTGGGTCTCCTCGTGCAGGCACACCCAGAGGCGGAAGTCGCGCGGGTCGACGCCGAGCTCGCGCTCGGCGTGCACGATGTTCGGCGCGACCAGCGTCAGCCGGCCGGTCGGCGCGACGCCGGACGGGTCCGGCGGGAGGAACAGCTCGTACTGCCCGAGCACCCGGGAGGCGAGGAAGGCCAGCACCGCGCCCACCTCAAGACCCGTGATGCGCGAGCCGACGGCGCCGACGATCGCCGGCACGTTGGACATCTTCTGCGTCAGCGGCTCCAGCACGACCCGGAAGCCGTCGACGTTGGCGCGGATCCAGCCGGGGCGGTCCACCACCGTCGCCGCCTCCGGCGGGGCCGAGTCGATGCGGGTGAACTCCCGCACGTGCCCCTCGGCGTCCCGCGACAGCCGCCGGAGTTCGAGGACGGCCTGCCTGGCCTCCTCGCGGCTCACCTGCGGGCCCGGTCGCACGAGGCGCACTCCGGTCGTGACGGCCAGATCCCAGTCGATCACCTGCATACTCACCACCGTACGTTCTCCGCCTGCCCGCCGCGCGGGCAGCCGAGCGGGATCCGACACCTCAGCTCTGGGAGACGATCGTGGCCATCTTGTCGAGCGCCGCTATGGCCTGCGTCGGGTCGGCCACCTGATCGGCCATGAACGCGAAGGTCAGCAGCCGGCCCTCGGATGTGTACGCGATCCCCGCCAGGGTGTTCACGCCGTTCAAAGTGCCCGTCTTCGCGCGGACCAATCCGGCGCCGGCCGCCGAGCCGGACCTGCCGTACCGGTTGTGCAGGGTCCCGGTGAAGCCGGCGACCGGCAGCCCGCTGATCAGCGAGTGCAGGCCGGGGTGCGCCGGGGACGCCGCCAGGGCCAGGATCCGGGCGAGGCCGCCGGGCGTGATCCGGTTCCTGGTGGAAAGGCCGCTGCCGTCGTGGACCTCCACGCCCTCGGCCACACCGAGACGGGTGAGCACGCGGCGGACCGTAGCGGCCACGCCCTCGAACGTGTGCGGCTGGCCCTCCTTCACGGCGGCCTGGCGGGCGAGCGCCTCGGCGAGGTCGTTGTCGCTGTGCGTGAGCATCCGCTCCACCAGCGCGTAGACCGGCCCCGACTCCACCCGGGCCAGCTCCTGGGCGGCGGCCGGGGCCCGGCCCGGGCCGACGTCCCTGCCCACCTTGACGCCGTTCTTCCTGAGCAGCGCGGCGAACGCGCCGGCGGCGGTCTGCGCCGGGTCGGGCACCCGCGCGCCGTTCGCCGCCCTGCCCTCGTCGATCATGAGCGCGGACACCGGTGCGACGCTGCCCTCGGGGATGTACGTCGGCTTCCAGCCCGGCGCCGTACGCGGCCCGCCGAACAGGGACGCGTCGTACGACAGGTCGGCCGAGGTCACGCCGGCCGCCTTCAACGCCTTGGCCGTACGGGAGGCGAGCTGGTCGAGCGACGCCGGCCTCGGGTAGGCGTCCTTCCGCTCCGCGGCGCTCGTCCCCGGCCCGGCCAGGGTGGGGTCGCCCCCGCCGACCAGGACGATCGAGCCCGGGGCGGTCCCCTTGACCACCCGGGTCGCCAGGCGGGCGTCGGGGCCCACCGAGGCCAGCACGGTCACCGCGGTGACGACCTTCGTGGTGGAGGCGGGGGTGATGGGAGTGCCCGAGCGGCCGTCGAACACGGTGGCGCCGGTCGTCACGTCGAGGACGATGCCGGCCACGCTGCCGCCCAGGGCGAGGTCACCCATCGCAGCGGCGAGCCGGGTGGTCAAAGTACCCTTGGCGGGGAGAGCCCCATCCCCCACCGCGGCCAGAACCGGACCCGCGGTCACCAGGGGGATCGGGTTCGGCTTCGGGGACGCGACCGGAGCCGGGGTCCTGTCGGCGTCATGGGCGATCAGATAGCTGCCCGCGAGGACGACGAAGATCTGCAGCAGGGCGAGGGTGGACACCACCACCCAGCGCTCACGTCGCACCACGTCACCCTCACTTCGCGCCGACCTTGAACACGCTTACGAGACATTAACGCCAGCCCGGGAGACCGGGGACTCATGCGGAGGAACGAGTGGAGTTCGACGTTGTCGTTGAGATTCCCAAGGGACAACGGAACAAGTACGAGGTGGACCACAAGACCGGCCGCATTCGCCTGGACCGCATGCTCTTCACGTCGACCCAGTACCCCGCTGACTACGGGTTCATCGAGGACACGCTGGGCGAGGACGGAGACCCGCTCGACGCGCTGGTGCTGCTCCAGGAGCCGACCTTCCCCGGCTGCCTCATCAAGTGCCGGGCGGTCGGGATGTTCCGGATGACCGACGAGAAGGGCGGCGACGACAAGGTGCTGTGCGTCCCGGCCACCGATCCGCGGATGGAGCACATCCGCGACATCCACCACGTCGCCGAGTTCGACCGGCTGGAGATCCAGCACTTCTTCGAGGTCCTTGTAGACCTCGAACCCGGCAAGTCGGTCGAGGGCGCCAACTGGGTGGGACGCACCGAGGCCGAGGCCGAGATCGTCGCCAGCATCAA
>QFZU02000180.1 GCA_003260025.2 Microbispora triticiradicis
GCGTCCCCCGGGGCCCGCTCGGGGCACCGGGGGACGCCGGGGGACGCGCGCCTGCCGGGCGGGCCGCCGCGCCGTGACCGGCCGGGCCCGGTGGAGGTCAGGGGATGGCCACGCAGCCCGGAGCGGGAGCGGAGTTGACGCCGTTCCAGGAGGCGAGGAAGCCCAGGGTGGTGGTGGCGCCCGCGGCGAGGGAGCCGTTCCAGCTCACGTTCTTCGCCGTCACGTTCGCCCCGCTCTGGGTGACTGTGCCGTTCCACGCCTGGGACACCTGCTGGCCGTTCGCGAAGGTCCAGGTCACGGTCCAGCCGCTGATGGGGGCCGTGCCGGTGTTCTTCACCGTGACTTCGGCCTGGAAGCCGCCGCCCCACTGGTTGGTGACCACATAGGAGGCGGCGCAGCCCGAGGAACTGGGCCGGGCCGACGGCGACTGGGACGGCGACTGCGACGGCGATGCGGACGGTGATGGCGAGGGAGAGGGCGAACGTGAGGGCGACGCGGACGGCGAGGGAGAAGGCGAAGGCGAAGGCGACGCGGAGGGCGACGGCTGTCCGCCGCCGAGCAGCGCCGCCAGGGCCGGGTACCACCTGTCGGCCATCTTCTGGTCGCCGCTCGCGTTGGGGTGGACGCCGTCGTAGGTGTCCGCGCTCGTGCTGAAGCCGGCCCACTGGTCGACCACCTGGATCGGGGACGCCGCGGTGGTCTTGGCGGCGGCCCAGCCGGGGATGGCGTTGTTCAGGTCGACCACCCGCTGCCCGCACTCGGGGCAGGTGCCCGGGTTCATCGGAATGATCTTGGCGACCAGCACCCGCATGTTCGGGTTGCCGGCCCGCATCTGGTCCACGAGCTTGCCGTACGCCGCGAGGACGGTCGCGGTGGGCTTGTTGCTCCACACGTCGTTGGTGCCGAAGTGCATCAGCACGATGTCGGGACGGGTCGCCGAGAGCCATCCGGGCAGCTGGTTCTGGTCGGCCACGTTGGTGACCAGCGCGCCGCCGTGACCCTCGTTGTCGCCGTCGTAGGCGACCGAGCAGCCCTGGGGAGGCAGCGTTCCCACCATGTCGATGTTGGTGAAGCCGTTGCTCTGCAACCTGTTCCAGAGCAGGGCCCGCCAGCAGCCGGGCGATCCGGTGATCGAGTCGCCCAGCGTCATGATCCGCACCGGGGCCGCCTGCGCGGGCCGGGTGACGAGCAGCCCGAGCACCACGAGCAGGGCCGCCAGGGCCGCGCTTCTCTTCGACATACCGCTCTCCCTCGTGCCGTCCGGCGCGATGGTAGGGAGCGGTGACCCGTCCGGCCCAGGGACGGCCCCGGGAGAACGGGCCTACCTGGGACGTTTCATGTACGTTTCAGTTTCGATCTTGCATCCGGATCCTGCGCGGGACCTTGAACGGGGCCCGGCCGGGACGGGTGCCGCGACCGGCCCGCACCCGCCGTCGCCTGGGGCGATGCGGGTTCCGCCGGGGCGGCGGGACCGAATATGCTGCAGGTCCGTTCGCTTTTTCGCACGTCACCGAGAGGATTCGGTCCCCATGTACAAGGAGTTCCTCGGCGAGGTCGTGGTGTGGCTGATCCCCATCGTCATCCTCGTGGGCATCGCGCTGCTGGTGACCAGCCACGGCTGACGCCGAGCCGTGAGGGCCGGACCGCTATGGTCCGGCCCTTTTTCGTTGTTCCTGGTTGCGGTGGTTTCGGCGTTCCCGAACCACGCCAAGGGGTCCCCGATGGTCCATCTGGTAATGAATCCCTACAAAAGTATCACTAGGCCAGAATCTTGATCAAAACTTCCTCGGCGTGTGATACTCCGCCAGTGACGATCGGTGTGGTCACTGGACGAGGCCCAGGCGAGGGGCGTCCGGCCACATGCCTACCGCGAGAGGGAGACGGCCGTGACTTCCGAGGCGATCGACATCAGGCCACCGGCGAGATCGTTATCCCTGCCATTGCGCCGTACCCTCCGTCCCCTGCTTCGTGACCCGGTAAACACGCTCGCCGGATTGGCCCGGCAGGCGCGCGGCGAGGTCGTCCGGCTCAACCTGGGTCCGTTCCGCCCCTACCTCGTAAGTCATCCGGACCACGTACAGCACGTCCTGCGCGGCGACTGGGAGAACCACCCGCGGGAGGGCGTCTTCTGGAAGCCGGTGGAGCGGCTGGCCGGCCGGAGCATCCTCACCGAGGGCCCCGACTGGGAGTCCAGCCGGAGAATCCTGCAGCCCCTCTTCACCGCCAGGTATGTCGCGAGCCTGACCCAGGACATGGCCGAGACGATCGACAAGGAGCTCACGGCCTGGGAGGCGTACGCCCGGGAGGGGCGTTGGATCGACATCTGCGAGGAGCTGGCCCGCCTCGTGAGCCGGATCGTCATCCGGGTCCTGTTCGGCGACAAGATCTCCGTCGCGGACGCCGAGCGGCTGGCCCCGGCGTACGCGATCGCCGCGACCTCGTTCACCTCCCGGTTGCTGGTGCCCTTCGCGCCCGAGTGGTTCCCGATGCCCGGAGACCGGGCTTTCAGGCGAGCGGTCGAGGTGATCGACGACGTGGTGCTGCCGCTGGTCAGGCAGGCCCGCAGGGATCCCGGCGACGGCAACGACATCATCTCGGCGCTCGCCCGCGCCCGTGCCGACGAGGACGGCCCGGCCGCCGAACGGCGGATCCGCGACGACCTCGTCAGCATCTACGGCGCGTCGGGCGAGACCACGGCGGTGGCGCTGACCTGGCTGTGGCCGCTCCTCCACGATCACCCAGAGGTCGCCGCGCGTCTGTACGAAGAGGTGGAGACCGTCGTCGGGCGCGGCCCGGTGGACGCGTCCTGCCTGCCCCGGTTGACCTACCTGAAGTCGGTGTTCCAGGAGATGCTCCGGCTGTATCCGCCGGGCTGGATGATTCCGCGTATGGCGCTGCGGGCCAACCTCCTCGGTGACGTGCCGATCGAGCCCGGTTCCACCCTGCTCATCAGCCCTTACGTGACCCAGCGGCTGGAGGAGTTCTGGGACCGTCCGGACGAGTTCGATCCCGAGCGGTTCGCGGTGGACAGGCGTGAGCGGCGGCACCGGTACGCCTACTTCCCCTTCGGCGGAGGCCCGCATCTCTGCATCGGCCAGCACCTCTTCTACATGGAGGCGCCGCTGATCGTGGCCGGCATCCTGGCGCGGTTCCGGCCGCAGGTGCGCGCCCCCCGGCTGCTCACGCCGTTCCCGGGCGCGTCGATGCGGCCCAGGGAAACGGTCGAGGTGCGCCTTGAGCCCGTCGCCGGAGGCGCCGGGGCATGAGCACGGCACCACGTCCCGACGCCGGGCAGCCGGCGTCGGTGGCGGCAAGTGGCAGGACCTGCGCCCTCGCGGCGCGCTGTCAGCGAGACCTCCAGGAGTGCGCCGCCGCGTTCCCCGAGCTGTTCGCGGCCAAACCGTTCGACGCGACGCTGTACGCGTCGGTGTCCCTGGCCAACGCGTTCGGGTCTCCGGACGCGACCGCCGAGCGGCTCAGGATCGCCAACCGCACATCCCTGTGGATCTTCGCGGCCGACTGGCTGATCGATCACGAGGCCACCTCGCGGACGGAGATCGACGACATCGTGCGCGGGGCGCTCGCGGTCGCGGACGACCGCGCGCCCGATCCGGACTCGCCGCTCACGCGGTTCCTCGCCGTAATCCGCGACGAGCTCGCCGCGTCCCCGCTCTTCCCACCGCTGCGCGCGGCCTGGCGGGACGAGCTCGAACGGATGCTCACGGCAATGGCGCGCGAGTGGGATTGGAAGCACCAGGTCTCCGGCGGGGACTCGATGCCCTCCTTCGAGCAGTATCTCGGGAACGCCGGGAATTTCGGATCGACGTTCGTCAACGTCTCGCACTGGATCCACGCCGGAGACCCCGGCGTCGTTCCCCGCCTGGACGAACTGACCGAGGCGAGCGACGCGGTGCAGCGTGTGCTGCGTCTGCTGAACGACCTCGCGACCTACGAGCGCGACGTCACCTGGGGTGATCTCAACGCCCTTCTGCTCGGCGTGACCAGGGACGAGGTGGTCGCGCACATCGGGATCCTCACGAAGGAGTGCCGGGAGCGGCTCCGGTCGCTGCGGAGCGGCCGCCCGGACGAGTCGGCCTATCTCGAACGGCAGATCGGTTACAGCACGGGCTTCTACGGGCTCGCGGACTACTGGGGCGAACTTTGAAAGTGAACGACCTTGCCCCGCCGCCGGCGACCGACGTCGTGGGCGCGGCCCAGGACCTGGTGCTCGGGCTGATGTCGATGCCGTGGGGACAGGTATCCCCGTCCGTCTACGAGACCGGCCGCCTGGTGACCCTGGCCCCCTGGCTCACCGGGCACGGCGAGCGCGTGCGCTGGCTGCTGGGCAACCAGCGCCCGGACGGAGGATGGGGAGCCCCGGACGGTTACGGGCTGGTGCCCTCCCTCAGCGCGACCGAGGCTCTCCTTTCGGTGCTGGGCCGGGGCGAGGACACCGGCGTACTGGTGGAGGCGCTGCGGGAGGCCGCCGCGCGGGGCCTGCGGCGGCTGTCCCGTTGCCTCGGCGACCCGCGCCTGTCGCTGCCCGACATGCCGGCCATCGAGCTGATCGTCCCGTCGCTGGTCGCGCGCATCAACGACCATCTCGCCGCGAACGGGATGAGCGCCGCCCTCGCGCTGCCCGCCGGGATGAGCGAGGCCCCGCTGGCGGCGGTCCGCAGGTGGGTGGCGTCGGAGGAGGAGATCCCCCAGAAGCTCCTGCACGCGCTGGAGATCGCCGGGGACGCGGCCCACGGCGCGGCCGCGGTCCACGTGACCGAGATCGGCACGGTCGGGGCGTCGCCCGCCGCGAGTGCGGCATGGCTGGGTGACAGAGGACCCAGTGAGCCCGGGCATCCCGTCCGCTGGCACCTCGAGGCGGTGGTGCGGCGGCACGGCGGCCCGGTGCCGGTGGGCCTGCCGATCACCGTCTTCGAGCGCGGATGGGTGCTGAGCTCGCTGGCGCGGGCCGGCATATCGTTCGAGGTCCCTCCGGAGATGCTGGTGGACCTCAGGACGGCGATCGGTCCGGCGGGCACGCCGGCGGGCGCGGGGCTGCCGCCCGACGCCGACACCACCTCCGTCGCCCTGTACGCGTTGACGCTGCTCGGCCTGCCCCAGGATCCCGGCAGCCTGTGGGCGTTCGAGACGCCGACGCATTTCTGCACCTGGCAGGGAGAAGAGGGCGCGTCCGTCAGTGTCAACGCTCACGTGCTCGACGCCTTCGGGCGGTACGCCGCGGTACGGCCGGAGGCCGCCCCGGCGTACGCGCCGGCCATCCGCAAGCTGTCCGGATGGCTCCGCGAACAGCAGCGGCAGGACGGGAGCTGGGACGACCGGTGGCACGCGTCGCCGTACTACGGCACCGCGTCCTGCGGCCTCGCGCTGCACGAGTTCGGCGGAGTGGAGGCGGCGGACGCGGTGCGGGCCGGTGTCGAGTGGGTGCTGGACACCCAGCGCGACGACGGCGGATGGGGCCGCTGGGCCGGTACGGTGGAGGAGACCGCCTACGCCCTGCAACTCCTCCTGTTCGCCGGCAGCGGGCGGCGGGTGACGGAGGCGGCGGCGCGGGGGTACGCCTACCTGCTGCGGTCGGCCGACGTGTCCGAGGGACCGCCGCTGTGGCACGACAAGGATCTCTATCGGCCGCTGGCGGTCGTGCGGGCGGCCGTTCTGGCGGCGATGCACCTCGCACAGTCTCGATCACTTGTTGTGAGGCTCGCTGGTCAAGTATGATCAACGCTCGGGAAATCCGTCATTTTCGGAAAAGTGGACATTATTGACCACATTGCTCCGGCTTGAGGGGTTTTCTTGGCATTTGCTAAGGTGTCCGAGATGTAGCGCGGGTTTTTGGGTGAGCAGCGCGTGCGACCCCTTGACGTCGGGCGATGTTAATCGCCGCGAAACGCTCGCGTATCGCCGATTTCGCAGGGTGGTCTCATGCGCTTCCGTAATTCCAGCGTGCGGACCAAGGTGACGGCTTTGCTGTTGTCCCTTGTCGCGCTGTGGGCGTTCGCCGCGTGGGTGACGCTACGGGAGGGCCTCAACCTGGTCTGGGTCGCCGTCTACGACAGTGGTGTGGCGCAGCCGAGCGAGACGCTCCTGGTCGAGCTCCAGCGGGAACGGCGGCTCACCGTCGTCGCCATGGGGAACCCCTCGGCCGACCGCGGCAACCTGCGCGCGCAGCGGGCGCGGACGGACGCGGCGGCCGACGAGTTCCGCCGCCTGGCCAAGGGCGGAAACGTGCAGTTCGCCGCCGACGCGGTGCTGAAGCGGCGTATCGACGAAATGATCCGCCAGCTCGACGGGCTGCCGAAGAACCGCAGTCTCGTCGACGGCGGACAGTCCGACCGCAGCAGGGCGTACGACTCCTACACGACTGTCGTCGACTCCGTCTACCGCACCTACGACGCGCTGGCCACCCTGGACGACAAGGACGTCGCGCACGACACGCGTACGCTCATCGACCTGAGCCGGGCACGGGAACTGCTCTCGGAGGAGGACGCGCTGCTCGCCGGAGCCCTCGCCTCCGGGCGGCTGACCGTGTCGGAACGCGCGAGGTTCACGGAGATCGTCGGCGTTCAGCGCTTCCACAAGGCCGAGGCCGTCATCGCGCTGCCCGACTCCGACCGCGCCATCTTCGAACGCCTGGAGCGGGGACAGAGCTTCACCCGCCTGCGTGCGCTCGAAGAGAACGTCATGCAGAGCTCGCGGCCGGGCGGCCTTCCGCCGATCGGCGCGGAGCAGTGGCGGGCCGCGACGGAGCCCGCTCTGGCGGAGCTGCAGAGCGCGATCCTGGAGGCCGGTGACCGCCTGGTCGAGCGGACCACTCCCGTCGCCGCCGCCGTCATCGCCCGGCTCCTGCTGGCCGGTGTGCTCGGCCTGGTGGCGGTCGTCGCGTCGATCGTCCTGTCGGTCACGACGGCCAGGGCGCTGGTCCGCCAGCTGGAGAAGCTGCGGGAGGCCGCGCTCGAGCTGGCCAACGAACGGCTGCCCGGAGTGGTCTCCCGCCTCGCCCAGGGCGAGAAGGTCGACATCCGCGCGGAGGCGCCGCCGCTGGACTTCGGCCCGGACGTCATCGGCCAGGTGGGCGCGGCGTTCAACACCGTGCAGGAGACCGCGATCCGCACCGCGGTCGAGGAGGCGCAGCTCAGGCAGAGCATCCGCGACATCCTGCTGAGCCTCGCCCGGCGTACGCAGTCGCTGGTCCACCGCCAGCTGACCCTGCTCGACGTGATGGAGCGGCGTGAGTCGGACCCCGCGGAGCTGAAGGACCTGTTCCGCATCGACCACCTCGCCACCCGCATGCGGCGCAACGCCGAGAACCTCATCGTCCTGTCCGGGGCGTCCCCCGCCCGTGCCTGGCGGCGCTCGGTGCCCATGGTCGACGTCGTGCGCGGCGCCCTGGCCGAGGTCGAGGACTACACCCGGGTCACCGTGCTGCCCATGGGGCAGACAGCGCTCAACGGACGCGCGGTCGGCGACGTCATCCACCTGCTCGCGGAGCTGATCGAGAACGCGGTGTCGTTCTCCCCGCCGTACACGATGGTGCAGGTGGGCGGTCAGGTGGTGGCCAGCGGGTACGCCCTGGAGATCGAGGACCGGGGTCTCGGGATGAGCCCCGACGACCTGGAGACGGCCAACCAGCGGATCGCCGATCCGCCCGAGTTCAACCTGTCCAGCACCGCGAGGCTGGGCCTGTACGTGGTCAGCCGTCTCGCCGAGCGGCACGGCATCAGGGTGTCGCTCAAGGCGTCGCCGTACGGCGGCACGACCGCGGTCGTCCTGCTGCCGCGCGAGCTCGTCATGGAGAGCGGCGACGAACACCCCGAGCAGGAGACCCGTCCTCGTCTCGACCGACGGGAACGCGGGGCGCGCGAGATCGCGCTGGTGGGCGCGCCCGACGCGGACCCGCTACCAGTCCAGGAGGTGGTTCCCGTGCCGAGGGCAGCAGAGACGCCCAGGCCCGCGCCGATCGCCGCCGAGCCGGCCGGGCCCGAGCCCCCGGCCGCGTTCACCCCGTCCGGGTTGCCGTTCCGGGTGCCCCAGGCGAGCCTCGCTCCGGCGCTCGCCGAGGAGCCGAAGGGCGGCGCGGAACCGGAGGACGAGGAGGACCGCTCGCCGGAGGACGTCCGCAAGATCATGGGCTCGTTCCAGTCGGGGACCAGGCGCGGCAGATCCGAGGCCGCCAAGCTGCTAGGTGAAGGGGAGGACAACCTGTGACACAGAAGACCGGCGCGTCCGCGGACCTCGCGTGGCTGCTCGACGACCTCGTCGCGCGGGTCCGCGAGGTGGAGCACGGCATCGTGTTGTCCACGGACGGTCTGCTGCTGGCGACCTCCCAGGGCCTGCGCCTGGAGGACGCCGAGCATCTCTCCGCCGTGGCGTCCGGGCTGCAGAGCCTCGCCCGCGGTGTCGGCGAGCGCTTCAAGGGCGGCCAGGTACGGCAGACCATCGTGGAGATGAAGTCCGCGTTCCTGATGGTGACGGTGGCGGGGCAGGGCGCCTGCCTGGCCGTGCTCTGCACCGGCGACGCCGACGTGGGCCTGGTGGCGTACGAGATGGCGATGCTCGTCGCGCGTGTCGGGCAGTACCTGACCTCGCCCGCGCGGACGACGATCGACCGGGCCACGGGCAGGGAGGTCCGCCTGTGAACCTTGACTGGAGCCCGGACGAGGAACGCTTACTCGACGCGCCGACGATCCGCCCGTACGTCATCGCGCGCGGCCGTACGGAGGCGCAGGACCGCTTCGACCTCATCTCGCTCGCGGTGACGATCCGCCCCACCACCGGAGCCGAGATCGGGCTCGACCCCGAGCACCAGGCGATCGTACGGCTGTGCCGCCGCGCGATGTCGGTTGCGGAGATCGCCGCCCACCTGGACCTGCCGGCCGGGATCGTCCGGGTCCTCCTCGGCGACCTGTTCGACCGGGGGTTCGTGGCCGTGCAGCAGCCCCAACCGGAGATGGACGTGCTCGACGAGCGGATGTACAAGGCGGTGCTCGATGGTCTCCGGGCGCTCTGACACCCTGAAGATGCCCAAGGCGATCAAACTGCTGATCGCCGGCGGCTTCGGGGTCGGCAAGACGACGATGGTCGGCGCGGTCTCGGAGATCCGCCCCCTGCGCACCGAGGAGACGCTGACGAACCTCAGCGTCGGTGTGGACGACCTGTCCGGGGTCGAGGCGAAGGCGACCACCACCGTGGCCATGGACTTCGGCCGCATCAGCATCGGGCAGGACTTCGTCCTCTATCTCTTCGGCACCCCGGGCCAGGAGCGGTTCTGGTTCGTGTGGGACGAGCTGGCCCGGGGAGCGCTCGGCGCGGTGGTGCTGGCCGACACCCGCAGGCTGGCCGACTGCTTCCCCTCCGTCGACTACTTCGAGCGGCGCGGCACCCCCTTCGTCGTCGCGGTGAACTGCTTCGACGGCGCACCGGTCTTCGACCTGGACGAGGTCAAGCTCGCGCTGAACCTCGGCCAGGACGTGCCGATCCTGCTGTGCGACGCGCGCAAGCGGGAGTCGGGCAAGGAGGTCCTGATCGCTCTCGTCAAGCACGCGTACGGCCGGCGGCCGACCGCCGCCGCGCACTGACGCGTCCCGCGTCTTCAGGAGGCCGTGTCCCCACACGGCCTCCTTCCGTTTTCAAGTGACTTGAGAGGTTCGTGCAGTAAAGACGGATTTATTCCTTTATAACCCTTTTGTGATTAGAGCGGCGAACATGCCTTCCTTTCGCCTCCGGCGGCTCGTAACAGCTGCACAACAGCCGTTGATATGAGCGTGAGCCCGCTGTAGCCTCTGCCCCATCGCAGAAACTATCGGTCTGAATTCCGAAAGTTTCGGTTGGAATCCAGAAGGGAAACCACCGTGAATTTAAGTCGTCGGAGTGCGGCGCTGCTGGCGGCGTCCGCGCTTGTCCTCGGGGGATGCGGTAGTACCGGGAACGATGCCGGCGAGAGCAAGAGCTCAGCCGAGGGCAAGGTGACGGTCGAGTGGTGGAACATCTGGACCACCGAGCCATTGAAGAGCTACGGCGCTCAGGCGATCAAGGATTTCCAGGCCAAGCACCCGAACATCACCATCAAGAGCGTTCCTTATGAGAACGAGGCGTTCAAGGCGAAGCTGACGACGCTCACGCAGTCCGGCAAGGCGCCGGACGTCTTCCAGACCTGGGGTGGCGGCGTGCTCGGCCAGCAGGTCGACGCGGGCCTGGTCAAGGACCTCTCCGGCGACGCCGGTTCCTGGCTCGGCACGTTCACCGACGCGGCGCTGTCGGCGTACCAGATCGAGGGCAAGACGTACGCGATACCGGACGACATCGGCATGGTCGGCTTCTGGTACAACAAGGCCCTGTTCAAGAAGGCCGGGATCGCCGAGCCGCCGGGGACCTGGTCGGAGCTCATCGACGACGTCAAGAAGCTCAAGTCGGCCGGCGTCACCCCGATCGCCCTGGGCGGCAAGGACAAGTGGCCGGGCCACTACTACTGGGCCTACCTCGCCATGCGGATCGGCGGCCTCGACGCGCTGAAGCAGGCGGGTGCGAGCAAGGACTTCACGGGCGCGCCCTTCGTGCAGGCGGGGCAGAAGCTCAAGGAACTCGCGGACCTCCAGCCGTTCCAGAAGGGCTTCCTCGGCGCGACCTACGGCGACCCGGGCGGCCAGGCCGCGACCATGGGCGACGGCAAGGCCGCGATGGAGCTGATGGGCCAGTGGGCGCCCGCGGTCGAGAAGGACGCCGGCAAGGGACTCGGCGACGACCTCGGCTTCTTCCCCTTCCCGGCCGTCGACGGCGGCGCCGGCGCGGTCACCGACGCCTTCGGCGGCGGTGGCGGCTTCGCGATCGGCTCCGAGGCGCCGGCCGAGGCGATCGAGTGGGTGAAGTTCCTCACCGAGAGCAACGAGCACCGCAAGGCCGTCGCGACCGGCGGCGTGCTCCCGGTGCTGAAGGGCGAGGAGGACGCGGTCACCGACCCGAACCTGAGCGTGGTCGCCAAGAACCTCGCCGGGGCGACCGGGTTCCAGCTCTACCTCGACCAGGCGTACCCGCCGGCCGTGGGCCAGGAGGTCAACGACAGCGTGGCCCAGCTGATCGGTGGAACCAAGACGCCGGAGCAGGTGGCTCAGGCCATCACGGAAACGGCGAAGTCGGAGTAACTGCCGCGTGAAGACGACGAGACCCCGGAGCCGCCGGCTCCGGGGGTTCACCACGATCCTCCTGTTCCTGCTGCCCGCGCTCGTGCTCTTCTTCGGGCTTGTGGTGGCGCCGATCCTGCTCGCCTTCTACGCGAGCGTCTTCAAGTGGAACGGCATGCGCGGCCTGCCCACCGACTTCGTCGGGCTGGCGAACTTCACCCGCCTGCTGGCGGACGAGGTCTTCCTGGGCGACCTGTGGCGCGGCCTGTTGTTGATCATCCTGTCGCTGGTGGTGCAGCTTCCCCTCTCGCTGGGCATCGCCATGCTGCTCAACCAGAGGATCCGCGGCCGGGCCTTCTTCCGCCTGCTGTTCTTCGCCCCGTACATGCTGTCAGAGGCGATCACCGCGGTCCTGTTCATGATGATCCTGTCGCCGACGGACGGCCTGGCCAACGTCGTCCTGGGCTGGTTCGGGGTCGACCCCCTCGACTGGTTCGCCGACCCGTCGTCGGTGATGATGTCGGTGTTCATCGTCATGACCTGGAAGTACTTCGGCTTCCACATGATCTTGTACATCGCCGGGCGTCAGGGCATCCCGCGGGAGCTCACCGAGGCCGCCCAGATCGACGGCGCGACCGGCTGGAAGGTCTTCCGCTACGTCACGCTGCCGCTGCTCGGCCCCACCATCCGCATCAGCGTGTTCCTGTCGGTCATCGGTGCGATCCAGCTGTTCGACCTGGTCTGGATCATCACCGGCGGAGGCCCGTCGCACTCCTCCGAGACCATGGCCGTGACGATGTTCCAGTTCGGTTTCAAGCGCTTCCAGGTCGGCTACGCGAGTGCGATCAGCGTGGTGATGTTCTTCATCAGCCTCGTGTTCGCGCTCTTCTACCAGAGATACGTCATGCGGCGTGACCTCCAAGGAGCCTCCACCGTGCTGCGAGAACAGCGATGAGCACCAACCGCCACAAGCAGTCGCCGGCGTCGGGCGGTCTCCTGCGCAGCCTGTCCCTGCACACGATCGTCGTGATCACGGCGTTGTTCGTCGCTGTCCCGCTGGTGTACGCCGTGCTCGGCGGCTTCAAGACCACCCGGCAGCTCTCCAGCAACCCGATCGGCCTGCCCGACCCCTGGATGCCGGAGAACTACGGGGGCATTCTCGCCTCGGGGTCGTTCTGGCACATGCTCTGGAACAGCACCTACATCGCGGTGCTGACCACGCTCGTGGTCGTCGCGGTCTCGGCGCTGGCGGCCTTCGTGTTCGCCCGGTTCGCCTTCCGTGGCCGCGAGGCGCTGTTCACGATGTTCGCCGCCGGGCTCATGTTCCCGTTCGCGGTGGCGATCCTGCCGCTGTTCGTGCTGCTGCGGATGTTCGGGCTGCTCGACAACCCGCTCGGCGTGATCCTTCCGCAGGCCGCCTTCGGCATGCCGATGACGATCATCATCCTGCGCGGCTTCTTCCGGGCCATCCCGGGAGAGATCGAGGAGGCGGCGATCCTCGACGGGTGCACCCCGTTCGGCTTCTTCTGGCGGATCCTGCTCCCGATGGCCCGGCCCGCGATCGCCACGGTGTCCGTGCTGGCGGTCGTCAACAGCTGGAACCAGTTCATGCTGCCGCTGGTGGTGTTCAGCGACGACGGTTTGTTCACGATCCCGCTGGGCGTCCAGCAGTTCCAGGGCCAGTACGCGACGGACGTCGCCCGGGTCATGGCCTACATCGTGGTCGCGATGCTGCCCGCCCTCGGTTTCTACGCCGTGGCCGAGCGGCAGCTCGTCAGCGGCCTCACCGCGGGGGCCGTCAAGGGCTGAGCCGCGTGTACAGCCGTACGGTGTAGCCGAGCACCCGGAAGGCGCGCTCCTTCCGGTAGCCCTCCCGCAGCAGGTCCCGCTTGGCCGTGTCCCGCGCGGACGCCAGGTCGGCGGGCGCGGGATGCGGGCGGCTCACCACCCACACCCGGGGCGCCGCGCCCAGCGCGGCGGCGAGGTCGCCCGCGGGCAGTTCCCGGCCGGCCAGCGTGCCCGACTCCGCACCGCCGGCCCTGATCGCCGCGTCGCGGACCCCGTCGAACGAGGCGGGGTACGCCTCGGCGACCAGGCGGCGGATCGAGGGCAGGAAGAACACGGCGTCTCCGGGCCGCCGTCCCGACCCGACGACCCGGGCCGCGGCGGCCGGGTCGTCCGGGCGGCTGTCGATCCGCCGGACGGCGGCCTGGTCCGGCAGGGACGCCGCCAGCAGCAACACCGGCAGCGCCACCGCGGCGGCTGCCCGCGGCGCGATCCGCCACCAACCCCGCCACCCACCCGGCGACCGGCCTGGCGACTGGCTTGGCGACCGTTCCGGCGCCCGTCCGGGCACGAGCTTTACGGCCCGGGCCAGCCCCGCGCCCGTCAGCAGCGCGAGCCCCGCCATCGAGAACAGGACGTAGCGGTCCTGGTAGAAGGGGTGGATCCGCGAGACGGCGATCAGCAGGGCGGGCGGCAGCACGGCGAGCGGCACGGCAACCGCCACGAGCCCCACGGCGTTGGCGCGTCGGTCGCCCAGCCCCGGTGTCAGTCCCGGTGTCAGTCCCGGTGCGAGTCCCAGCGTCAGTCCCAGCAGGACGAGCACGACGGTCGCCGCGAGCGAGAGGCCGGACCCGGCGAACCGCGCCACGAGAGCCCGCACCTCGGGCCAGCCGGGCCGCTCCAGCCATGAGACCTGGTCGCGCTGCCCGAACGCGATCCACGCGAGGGGCAGGACGGCGAGCAGGGCGCACGCGCTCGCTCCGGCCCACCGGAGCGGCACACCCCACCGCCGCGGCCCGTCAGGGACACCGGCGTTCTCGCCCGGCACCTCGTCTCCCGCGGTCCGCCCGCGGGCGGCGATCGAGACCGTGGCCGTGTGCGCCACGAGTGCCAGGGCGGCGAAGAGGTTGAGCAGGCACGCCACCGCCACCGCGACGGCGTACCAGATCCATCTCCTCGTGCGCGCCGGGTCCTCCAGCGCCCGCGTGAGCAGGCGCGTGGCCTCCACCACAGCGGCCCCGACCAGCGCGTACGACCGGCCCTCCTGGCCGTAGGCGACGACGGCGGGGGCCGTGCCGTACACGAGGCCCGCGTAGAGGCCGGCCGGGGCGGAGACCAGCCGCCGTCCGATCGCCGCCACGCCGGACGCCGCGACGGCCGTGGCGAGGACGGAGGGAATCCGGATCGCGACCTCCGCCGGGACGGCGTCGCCCACGAGCCCGAGAAGAGGATGAAGCAGCAGGTAGTAGCAGCCGTGCACCGCGTCGACGTTCCCCAGCGTGCGCCAGAGGTCGGGCAGCGGCCTTCCCGCGACGACGTACGTCGTCGCCTCGTCCTGCCACATCGACCCACGCCGGATGCCCCACAGACAGGCGAGCAGCGCGGCCAGGGCCGGGACGGCCGGCAGGGCCGCGTCGCGAGCGCTCCGCCCGGGGCGGGCGCCGGCGTGGTGCCTGATCCTCACACGTCCTCCGTGTCGTCTGGCTGGTTCGCGTCCCACCCGATGCCCCGAAGGGCAACGGGAAGGGGAACGGGGCCTAAGGTGAACCGAACGTGAGGAAAACTCGTAGGGAGAGACACCGATGACGGAGTCCGTCGTCGTCCGTACCGCGACAGAGGCAGACGTTCCCGGACTGCGCGCCGTCGCGAACCACTTCCGGCTTCTCGGCCGGTGGCCGGTGCGGCCGGACTTCCTGGACGCGGAGCGCGACTTCGGGGCCGTGGTCGTCGGCGAGGTGAACGGCACGATCGCGGGCTTCGGCGCGACCCTGCCCCGGGGGAAGATCACGCACCTCGGGGATCTGTTCGTCCTGCCGGACCGCCAGTCGTCGGGAGCGGGCCGGATGATCCTGTCGCGGCTGCTGCCGTCCGGCGCCCCCATGATGACGTTCGCCTCGGCCGACCTCAGGGCGCTCGCCCTGTACGTCCGGTTCGGCATGCGACCCCGATGCCCCCTGCTCTACCTCAGCCGCCCGGGGAGCGGACGCGGGAGCGCACGCCCGTCACAGAGCCGCCCCTCACAGAACGGACGGGCGGCACGGGCGGGGAGCGAGGCTCCCATGGGGGCCGCCCTCGCGGGCCCGGAGAGCGACCGGTTCGCGCCGGGAGCCCGCGACGTGGACGCGGCGGTGGCTCTGGACGCCCGGATCTCCGGCGGGGAGCGGGCCGCGACCCTCGGCTGGTTCGCGGGCCTGCCCGGCGTGACGGTGCGGGCCGCCGCCTCGGGGTACGCGTTCGTGCGGGTGGCCGGTGACAAGGCCGTCATCGGGCCCGCCGGAGGCGACACCCCCCAGGACTGCGTCGAAGCGGTGCTGGAGGCGGCCGACGCCTGCTCGGGCGCGGACTCCGTCGAGATCGCGGTGCCGGGCACACATCCGCTGCTGCCCCTGCTGCTCGACGCCGGATGGCGCATCGACGACCAGGACACGCTGATGACCAGAGAGGACTTTCTCCGTCTCGACTGCTACGTCCCGCACCCCGACCTCGGCTGACCAGCCTGAGCGGCACCGCGATCGGTTCGGAACGGGCGTGGGCGTCCTGCCCCGGCGGCGAGCCGGGGGCGGGACACCCGGCCTTGGGGCGACGCTTGGGACGGGTGGGGATGCCTCCCGTCCCCGGCCAGGGGGACACCGGGGACGGGACGGCGGAGGCGGCCCCTGCGGGAAGGACGTCCAGCGCGCCGGGCCTGCCGGTACACGGTCGCCGGAACCACCCCGACCACGGAGACCACGGAGGCGGCGGTGGCGGCGCGGCGACGGACCGTCGCACTCCCTACGGGATCTTCCGCAGATAGCGGGCCGAGGCCCAGCCGGGGATGCCGTCGGCGGTGTCCACGGCCACCCAGCCGTGGTCGGCGGCGCAGGCTCCGGCGATGTTGCCCTGGGCCGGGCTGATCTTCCCGACGGGGACGTGACCGAGCCCCGCGCTCTCGCGGACGTTGAGGTAACCGCCCTTGTGCACGTGTTTCAGGCGGTAGGCGCACGACAGCGAGGGCCGGCCGCTGAGATCGAGTCTGTGCAGGTAACGGGCGGAGGCGAAGCCCGACGCGCCGTCGGCGGCTCTCACCGCGATCCAGCCGTGGGTGACGGCGCAGGCCCCGGCGAAGCCCCCGTCGGACACCCGCAGCCTGCCGACGGGGGCGTGCCGGCGCCCCGCGCCCCCGCGTACGTGGAGAAAACCTCCCGCGCTCACGCCCCGGAGGCGGTAGGCGCACACGCGTCCGGGGGCCTGCCCGGCCTGGCGCGCGGCCTCCTGACGGGGGCCGGCGGCCGCGTGCCGCCCGGGGCGCTCCGGCGGGCGGACGGCCTCCCGGT
>QFZU02000181.1 GCA_003260025.2 Microbispora triticiradicis
CTGGTCGTCCTCACGCCGGCGGCGCGCGCCGCCGAGGGGCCTGTCGGGAGTCGCGACGGTCTCGCCCGCCGATCCGGCGGCCTGGCCCGGCACCCGGCCGGGTACGCGGGACGGCGCGGCCACGCGTCCGGCCGCCCTCCTGCTCTCCTGCTCTGTCCTCATCCCTCGCGGATCCTCTCTGCCGCCCGCAAGCGGGCCGAGGCCGCCCGCGGGTTGCGGGCCACCTCTTCGTCGTCCGGGAGCTCCGCTCCCCTCGTCAGAAGGCGGAACCGAGGCTGGTGCGCCTCCAACGGGACCGGCAGCCCCGGAGGGCTGGTGTCCTTGGTTCGCGCCGCGAGGACCCGCTTGGTGAGCCGGTCCTCCAGGGAGTGGTAGGCGAGCACGACAACGCGCCCGCCCAGTGCGAGCGCGCCGAGCGCGGCCGGGAGCGCGCGCTCCAGCGCGGTCAGCTCTCCGTTCACCTCGATGCGCAACGCCTGGAACGTTCTCTTGGCCGGGTTGCCCCCGGTCCGCCTCGTCGCGGCGGGTATCGCCGCGCGTACGAGGTCGGCGAGCCGTTTCGTGCTGGTGATGGGGTCCTTGGCACGCTCCTTGACGATGAGGTTCGCCACGCGTGCCGCGAAGCGCTCCTCGCCGTAGTCGCGCAGGATGCGGATCAGGTCCGCGACCGGGTAGGTGTTCACCACGCGCTCGGCGGTGAGCTCCTGGTCGCGGTCCATCCGCATGTCGAGGGGGGCGTCGTAGGAGTAGGCGAAACCGCGCTCTGCCTCGTCGAGCTGAGGGGAGGACACGCCGAGGTCGAACAGCGCGGCGTCGATGCGGGGCCGTCCGGCGTCATGGAGCACGTCGGCCAGTTCGTCGGAGACGGCGCGCACCAGGGTGATCCGGTCCGCGTACGGCGCGAGCCGTGCGGTGGAGCGCGCGATGGCGGTGGGGTCGCGGTCGATTCCGACGAGGTGGAGGGAGGGGTGGGCGGCGAGAAGCGCCTCGGCGTGCCCGCCGAGACCGAGGTTGGCGTCCACGGCCACCGGCTCCGGTCCGGTAAGCGCCGGAGCGAGCAACTCCAGCACGCGATCGAGCATGACCGGAACGTGACCACCCGGCTGACCGGGCTCGTACGACAACGCTTCCAACCCCCATTACGCCGCTGTACTCGCGGATTCGCGGCTGTGCCGCCGGTGACTACCCAACGGATCCCCACCCATGCCGGTTCCTTCGGGGGAACCGACCCGCCCGGCCAGGTCCCCATCCGCGTCGCCTGCCGTGGCGTCTGACACCGGGGAAGGTGCATCAGCTGCCATCTGGGAGCGGGTGGAGACCTCGCCGAACGTCACCGACGGGTCTTCTGATCGAACGAGAAAGGGAATCGAGCTACAGGATCCCGGGCAGCACCTCCTCCGACAGATCGGAGAATGCCTGCTCCTGGGCATCCAGGTAGGTGTCCCACGCCTGGGCGTCCCAGATCTCCAGACGCGTGTTGGCGCCGATGACGACGCAGTCGCGTTCCAGCCCGGCGTACCGCCTGAGCGTCTGGGGAATCGTGATGCGCCCCTGCTTGTCCGGCATCTCGTCGGACGCGCTGGCGAAGAAGACACGGCTGTAGTCGCGGACCGCCTTGGCCGTCACCGGTGCGGTGCGCAGGGCCTCGGTGATGCGCTGGAACTCCTCTACGGGGAAGACGTAGAGGCAGCGCTCCTGGCCTTTGGTGATCACCAGACCCTCCGCCAGCTCCTCGCGATACTTCGCCGGCAGGAACAGCCGTCCTTTGTCGTCGAGGCGCGGGTGGTGGGTGCCGAGAAACACCGGACCCACCTCCTGTGCCTTGCGGAGCGCTCAGCTCTGTAGCCTCTGCCCTCCACTGCGCACCACCATACTCCACTTCTCCCCACCGTCAACTGATTCCGGCCGTGTCCGCATTCGAAATCGGCGGCGTTTTCGCAGGTGAAATGGGGTGGGTCGGAGTGGGGCGCCGCGCCGCCCCCCGCCCGCGCGCGGGCGTGTCGGCCCACGGCGCGACCCTTGACGCGCAGGGGGTTCCGGCCGGGCGCGCGGCCCCGTGGGGGAAGCGGCGGGAAAGCGGGTGGAGGGAAGTGGAGCGGCGGGGGTCGCGCCCCGGGATTCGGCCGGTCGCGGTACGTGACCGCGAAAGGTCAGGACTCTACGCGCACTTCACCCTGATTTCTGGACAAAGTCGCCCGCGAACCACAGGGGACATAAGGTCGGTACACAGAATGGAAAAGGAACGTTTAACGCCCCATTCTCGGGGACGCACCCTCATGGAGGCCTGGTGGCTGTAACACCCGACGTCACCGACGCGACAGCCCCGCTTGAGGATCTGGTGGACACCGCCCATCGGATCCGCAACGCGATCGAATCCGTGATCGAGGGCAAGAGCGACGTCGTCCGCCTGACTCTCACCGTGCTGCTGGCGGAGGGCCACCTGCTGATCGAGGACGTGCCCGGCGTCGGCAAGACCATGCTCGCCAAGGCCCTGGCCCGCTCCATCGACTGCCCGGTCAAGCGCGTGCAGTTCACGCCCGACCTGCTGCCGAGCGACATCACCGGGGTCAGCGCGTACAACCAGCAGACACGGGAGTTCGAGTTCAAGCCGGGCCCGGTGTTCGCGAACATCGTCGTCGGCGACGAGATCAACCGCGCCTCCCCCAAGACGCAGTCGGCGCTGCTGGAGTGCATGGAGGAGCACCAGGTGACGGTCGACGGCGTCACCTACACGCTGGAGTCGCCGTTCATGGTCATCGCGACGCAGAACCCCATCGAGATGGAGGGCACCTATCCCCTCCCCGAGGCGCAGCGCGACCGGTTCACCGCCAAGATCGCCATGGGCTACCCCGAGCCGGCGGCCGAGCTGGAGATGCTCGACGTGCACGGCGCCTCCCAGCCGCTGGACAAGATGGAGCCGGTGGCGACCACGGCCGAGGTGGCCGCGCTGATCCGGGCCGTCCGCGCCGTCTACGTCTCCCAGCCGGTCAAGCGCTACGCCGTCGACATGGTCGCGGCCACCCGGAGCTCCTCCGACCTGCGGCTGGGCGCGTCCCCGCGGGCCACCCTCCACCTGGTGCGCAGCGCGCGGGCCCACGCGGCGCTGTCCGGCCGCGACTACGTGATCCCCGACGACCTTCAGGACCTGGCCGTTCCCGTGCTCGCGCACCGCCTCCTGCCCAGCCTTGAGGCGCAGGGGCAGCGCCGCCGGCCGGAGCAGTTCGTCGACGAGCTGCTGCGGCGCGTCCCCGTCCCGGACGCGCACTGAGTCCGGACGCTGAGTCCCGGACGCGCACTGACGAGAAAGCGACGGAGGGCCCATGCCCGGCCTGAAGGCTCTGACATCGCGGGGACGGTCGTTCCTCGCCTCCGGCGTGGCTGCCCTGGTGTGCGCCCTCGTCCTGGGCGAGCAGGACCTGCTGCGCGTGGCCGTACTGATCATCGCGATGCCGCTGATCGCGTCGCTGGTCGTGACGCGCACCCGCTACCGCCTGTCCTGCACCCGCCGGCTCGGCCCGGCGCGGGTGCAGGCCGGCGAGGAGAGCACGGTCACCCTGCGGCTGGAGAACGTCACGCGGCTGCCCACCGGGCTGCTGCTGGTGGAGGACACCGTGCAGTACGCGCTGGGCACCCGGCCGAGGTTCGTCCTGGACCGCATGGAGCCGCGCGGCGTCCGGGAGATCGACTACAAGGTCGGCTCGGACCTGCGCGGGCGTTTCCCGATCGGGCCGCTGTCCGTGCGGATCGCCGACCCGTTCGGGCTGGTGGAGCTGACCCGCTCGTTCACCGTCACCGACACGCTCGTGGTCACCCCCGAGGTGGTGCCGCTGCCGCAGGTACGCCTGTCCGGCGACCACACCGGCGGGGGCGACAGCCGTACGCGGTCGGTCGCGGCGGCCGGCGACGACGACGTGGCGCCACGCGAGTATCGCCAGGGGGACGACCTGCGCCGGGTCCACTGGCGGTCGACGGCGCGGCGCGGGGAGCTGATGGTCAGGCGCGAGGAGCAGGAGTGGCAGAGCCGCGGCGCGCTGCTGCTCGACACCCGCAGGTACGCCCACCGGGGCGAGGGGCCGCGCTCGTCGTTCGAGGTGGCGGTCTCCGCCGCCGCGTCCATCGGGGTCCACCTGTCCGCCGAGGGACTCGCCCTGCGCCTGGTCACCGACCAGGGCGCACGGCAGACGGTGGACACCGGCCAGTCGTGGTCGCTGCTCGACACGCTCGCGGTCGTCCGGCAGAGCTCGGCGCGGTCCCTGGAGCACGGCGTCGGCGCGCTGCGCCAGGGCGGCGGGGAAGGCCTGATCATCGCGGTCCTCGGCGCGCTCGACCCCGAGGAGGCCCTCGCCCTCGCGCGGCTCCGGCACCCGGGTGTGACCGCCGTGGCGGTGCTGCTCGATCTGGCCGGCTGGGACGGCTCCGGCGGCGAGCACGCGCAGGCCGCCCGGTCGGTGCTGACCGGGGCCGGCTGGCGGGTGCTCGACCTGCCCGCCGCCGCCTCGCTCGCGACCGTGTGGCCCGAGGCCGGAAACAGCAGGAGCGCGGCCTGAGCCGGCCGGGCTGCCCGGAGAAGAGGTGGAACCCTTGAAACTGCCGATCACGGCGGGGCTCGCCACGGCGGCGGTCACGATCACGCTCTATCCGCTCTTCGAGGGCGGCGCGTGGTTCTGGTCCTGCATGGGGGTCATCCTGGTCGTCGCCGCCACCGGGACGGTGGCCTCGCGCCTGGGCGCCCGTCCCTGGGTGGCGCCCGCGGTGGCGCCCGTCGCGGTGCTCGTCTACCTGACGGCCGCCTTCACCGCGCAGGAGGCGTTCCTCCGGGTGATCCCCACCCGCGGCTCGCTCGCCGGGCTCGCCGCGCTCCTCGGGGAGGGTTTCGACGACATCCAGCGCTACGCCGCCCCGGTGCCCGCCAACCCCGGCATCACCCTGCTCACCACCTCGGGCGTGGCGCTGATCGCCCTGGTGGTGGACGTGTTCGCGGTGCGGCTGCGCCGGGCCGCGCTGGCCGGGCTGCCGATGCTCGCCCTGTTCACCGTGCCGGCCGCCGTACTCCCCGAGCCGATCGGATGGCCGGCGTTCGTCGTCGCGGCGTTCGGATATGTCGGCCTGCTCGTCGCCGACGGCCGGGAGCGGCTGAAGGGCTGGGGCCGGGCCGTGGTGGTCCGCCGCTCCGGCCCGGCGTCCGGGGTCGCGCCGGACACCGAGCGGCTGGCCCTGTCGGGCAAGCGCATCGGCGTGACGGCCATCGTGTTCGCGGTGCTGGTGCCCGCGATCCTGCCGGCGCTGTCCCCCGACCCGCTGTTCGGTTTCGGCGTGGGCAACGGCCTGGGCGGGAGCGGCGGCAACATCGGCATCCCCGACGCCATCGCCAAGCTCGGCGGCCAGCTCAGGCAGGACCGCAACGCCACCGTCCTCAGCTACACCAGCAGCGACGACAAGCCGCACTATCTGCGGATCTACGCGCTCGACGTCTTCGACGGCGCCAAGTGGACCTTCAGCCCGCTGCGGGGACGCCCGGAGGACCGGGTGTCGGAGGGGCCGCTGCCGCCCGTGCCCGGCCTCGGCCCCGGGGTGCCGGTGAAGCGGGCCACGATGCGGGTCACGATCAGCGAGGACCTCGACCGGCTCCACTTCCTGCCCCTGCCGTACCCGGCCCGGCAGGTCGACGCCGACGGCGACTGGCGGGCCGACCGCGGGTCGCTCATGGTCTTCTCCACCCGCGACGAGGTGGCGGGGCTGGACTACCAGGTCGTCGCCGACGAGCCCGACCCCGGTGCCGGGGCGCTGCGGTCGGCGGTGACGCCGCCGGAGAGCGAGCCCTTCCTGCGGCTGCCGGAAGGGCTCGACCCGCGGGTGAACGCCCTCGCCCGCCGGGTCACCGCCGGGGCCACCACGCCGTACGAGAAGGCGGTCAAGCTCCAGGAGTGGTTCACCCGGAAGGGCGGCTTCACCTACAGCCTCCGCGCGTCGGGGTCGGGGGCCGAGGCGCTGTCGCGCTTCGTGCTGCGCGACCGCGCGGGCTACTGCGAGCAGTTCGCCGGGGCGATGGCCGCGATGGCCCGGATGGCCGGAATCCCGGCCCGGGTGTCGATCGGCTACACGGGCGGCAGCAAGATCGACGGTAAGTGGACGGTCCGTACCCACGACGCCCACGCCTGGCCGGAGCTGTTCTTCGACGGCGTCGGCTGGCTGCGGTTCGAGCCCACCCCGGCCGGCGTCGGCGGGCAGGGCACCGCCGAGGTGCCGGAGTACACCCGCCCTGTCACACCGGAGGCCGAGCCCTCGGCCGGTCCCTCGGCGGGACAGTCGGACGACGACGAGGACACGACCGGCGTCGGCGGCCCGTCCCGGCCGAACCCCCGCCAGCTCGACCGCGAGCCGCAGGGCACGCCCGTCGCCGCCGACCCGGGCACGCCCATGAGCGTCAAGGTCGGCCTCGGGGCCGCGGGCGCCCTGGTGCTGCTGTTGCTGCCCGCCGCGGCGCGCCTGCTGGTGCGGCGCGGCCGGAACCGCCGGCTGGCCCGTCCGTCCGGCGGGCCGCACGCGGCATGGGCGGAGCTGCGCGACACGCTGATCGACTTCGGCATGGCCGGGGAGCCGGGCGAGACGCCGCGCGCGCTCGGCCGCCGTATCGGTGAGAGGTACGCGCTGGACCGGCGGGCCGCCGAGTCGCTCGCCCGCGTCGTCACGGCCGAGGAGCGGCTGCGGTACGCGCCGGCGCCCCCGGCGTCCGGGCCGGTCCCCGCGGACCTGAACCGGATCAGGCGCGGGCTGGCCGCGCACCTGTCGCGGTGGCGGAGGCTGGGGGCCGCGCTGGCTCCGGTGTCCACGCTGCTGCGGGTGCGGGCGTTCGGCGAGGGCGCGCTCGACGTGTTCGACCGGATGGAGAACCTGGCGCCCAGATTGAACAGGACACGGTTGAGCAGGACGCGGCTAACCGGGGCACGGCAGGGCGGGACGCGTTCGGGCGGCCCGGACGGGCCGTTCCGCCGGCCGGCCGCCGGGGACGACGGCGAGCCCGCGCGGGAGCCGACCCTCACCGGCACCCGCCGCTGAGCGGCGAGGCCGATCCGAGGGCGATTCGAGGCCGGAAGAAGAGGCCGGGCACAAGAGGCCGGGCACAAGAGACGGTGGGCCCGCTGTGCGGGCCCACCGGGGATGATTCAGAACGTGTGCGCGAGCACGGGGATCAGTGCTCGTCGTGACGGCGGCGCCAGCGCTCCTCCATGCGCTCCATGAAGCTGCGGCGCTGGGGGCGGCGGCCTCGGGTGCGGGACGACGGGGAGTCACCGAACCCGTTCATGCGTTTCCAGCTCGACAGGCCCCAAAGACAGGTGGCCAGCATGACCACGAAGCCGGCGGCACCGAGCCAGATCAATGCCGCGACGACGCCGACCATCAGCAGGACCACGCCGAGTGCGAAGCCTATGGAGGCCTTCACCAGGCGGCGCTTGTAGTGGCTGCGCGGATCACTGATCCGTACGGTGTTCGCCCACTTCGGGTCCTCGGCGTAGAGGGCCTGCTCGATCTGGTCGAGCAAGCGCTGCTCGTGCTCAGACAGCGGCACGGCGCCTCCCAAGGACGGCCCCATTCAGGGGAAGACGGCAACGGACGACGCGGGGTGTCCGAACCTCGCGGTCGGTTATCCCCAGAATACGAGGCCTCAGACGTAGGCGAAAGAAAACGACCAACGCGGTCCAAACCGGAGGCGACGTCATGGACCTATTGGACCAAACGGACGACGAACAAGCGACGCCGGCTTCACCGCGTCCGGGCCGAAGCGGCGGGCGGCCCGGTCCATGGCCTGCTCCGCCTCCCGCCAGCCCGTCTCCCGTTCGCCCAGGCCGAGCTGGCGGGTCGCCGCAGCGGCCGGGCCGAGGTTCTCCACGCGCACCCCGACCAGCCGCAGTCGCACCCGTTCCAGTCCTGCCGCCTCGTAGAGCTCGCATGATGTGTCGTAGATCTCCTTCGCGACGTCCGTGGCCTCGCGCAGCGTACGCGACCGGGTGATGGTGGTGAAGTCCGAGCGGCGGAGTTTGACGCTGACGGTGCGGCCGACGTGCCCGGCGGCGCGCAGCCGCGCGGCGACCCGCTCCGACAGCCGGAGCAGCTCACGCCTGATCGTCTCGGGGTCGTCGACGTCGTGCGGGAACGTCTCCTCGTTGCCGATGCTCTTGTCGGGCGCGTGCGGCACCACCCGGCGTTCGTCGCGCCCCCAGGCGAGGGCCGCCAGGTGCGTGCCGGCGACACCGAGCTCACGCCGGAGCGTCGCCACCGGCACCTGGGCCAGGTCGCCCACGGTCCGGATGCCGAGCCGTACGAGGGCCTGCTCGGTGCGCTCGCCCACCCCCCACAGGGCGGCGACCGGCAGCGGGTGCAGGAACTCCACCACCTTGCCGGCCGGGACCACGAGCAGGCCGTCCGGCTTGCACTGCCGTGAGGCGAGCTTGGCCACGAACTTCGTGCTCGCCACGCCCACCGAGCAGGTGATGCCGTACTGCTCGGCGACCTGGGTGCGGATCATCCGGGCGATCGCGGCGGGACTGCCGAGCCTGCGCCTCGCCCCGCCCACGTCGAGGAACGCCTCGTCGGAGGCGATCGGCTCGACCTCGGGTGTGATCGCCTTGAAGATCTCCATGACGCCGCGGGAGACCTCGGAGTACTTGCCGTGGCTGGGCGGGATCACGGTCGCCTGCGGGCAGACGCGCCGGGCTCGGGTCATCGGCATCGCGGAGTGGACGCCGAACCGGCGGGCCTCGTAGGTCGCGCTCAGGACGACCCCGCGCGCGCCCGCCGCGCCCACGATGACCGGGGTGCCCCGGAGCTCCGGGTGGTCGAGCAGCTCGACGCTCGCGAAGAAGGCGTCCATGTCCACGTGCAGGATCGGGCAGCCGCTGTCGTCGACGGGCCCCTCCGGCGGCGGCGACGGATCCCGGGGCAGCAGCTGGTTCCGGGACATGACGTCACCTTACCCGACCGCTCCCCCACCAACCCCACCCCACCCGAACGTCTTTTCTATTCGCGTCCGACCGTGATCGCCCGCGTCTGTTCGCGGGGTCTGTTCGCGCGTCTATTCGCGGTACGCGATGGCGTGGATCTGGGTGGCGATGTCCCGCAGCACGGGATGGGTGGCCGCCGCCCGCTCCAGCGCGACCAGGCCGTCGGGATCGCTCTCGGCCAGCATGCCCGGCACGAGGTCGGCGAAGATCCGCACGCCGTGCACCTCGCCGACGGCGAACCCCGCCGTGCCCAGCAGCGCGGCCAGCGTCTCCCGGGAGAAGCGGCGCGGCGTCGGGTCGCGGTCGCCCCAGCGGCCCTCCGGGTCCGACAGCACCTGGCGGGCCTCGTCGAAGTGCCCGGCCAGGGAGCGGTGGACGGCCGCGGCGACCGAGTTGGCGGCGAGCACGCTCACCACGCCGCCCGGCCGCAGGATGCCGGCGACGGCGCCCAGGGCGCCCGCCGGGTCCTCGACGTACTCCAGCACACTGTGGCACAGGACCAGGTCGGCGCTGCCGGGCTCCAGCAGGTCGCCGAGGTCGGCGGCGTCGCCCTGCAGGCCCTTGACCCCGACGCCCGTCTCGGCGGCGCGGCGCTCCAGGGCGGCCAGCGAGTCGGGGGTCGGGTCGACCACGGTCACGACGTGGCCGAGCGTGGCCAGCGGCACGGCGAAGCCGCCGGTGCCGCCGCCCGCGTCCACGATGTCGAGGGTCTCGCGCCCGAGGGCGGCCGTCCGCTCGGCGAGGACCGCGCGCAGCGCCTCCCAGACGACGGCGCGGCGTGTGGCGTCACGCACTTGCGGGCTCCTCCCGGCTCAGAGCGACAGCGAGGGCTTGAGCTGCTTGAAGCGGGCCAGCAGGCCGTTGACGAACTGCGGCGACTCGTCGGTCGACAGCTCCGCCACCAGATGCACCCACTCGCTGATCACCACACCCTCGGGGACCTCCTCCGACCACAGCATCTCGTACGTGCCGCCGCGCAGGACGTTGCGGTCCACGGCGGGCATGCGCTCCAGGGTCCAGCCCTCGGCGTACGTCGAGATCAGCTCGTCGATGCGGTCCAGGTGCCGGACCACGCCCTCGACGAGGAAGGAGGTGTACTCGTTGACCGGCGGGTCCGCCCGCTCCACCCGCTCGGCGAGCACGTCGAGCGGGCTCACCTGCCGGGCCTCGGCTTCGAAGAGGACGTCCAGCGCGCGGCGGCGGGCCTTCCCCCGAGCCGACACGTCAGGCCCGACCGAGGTACTCGCCGGTGCGAGTGTCGACCTTGACCTTCTCGCCGGTGGTGATGAAGAGGGGGACCTTGATCTCGGCGCCGGTCTCCAGCGTGGCGGGCTTGGTGCCACCGGTCGAGCGGTCGCCCTGCAGACCGGGATCGGTGTGGGCGATCGTCAGCTCGGCGGCCGCCGGGAGGTCGACGTACAGCGGGTTGCCCTCGTTGAAGGCGATGGTAGCGGTGGTGTTCTCCAGCATGTAGTTGGCGGCGGTGCCCACCACGGACCGCGCGACGTTGACCATGTCGTAGGTCTCGGTGTCCATGAACACGAAGTCGTCGCCGTCGAGGTAGGAGTACTGCATCTCCCGCTTGTCGACGTTCGCCACGTCGACCTTCACGCCGGCGTTGAAGGTCTTGTCGACGACCTTCCCGGACATGACGTTCTTCAGCTTGGTACGGACGAACGCGCCGCCCTTACCCGGCTTGACGTGCTGGAACTCGACAACGGCCCACAACTCTCCGCCGTCGAGCTTGAGCACGAGTCCGTTCTTCAGGTCGTTCGTCGTCGCCACGTGCGTCTCCCGCGTGCGGCTGCCCTAGAGGACGAGCAGCTCCTTGGTCGTCAGTGTGAGAAGCTCCGGCCCGTCAGCACGCGTGACCAGCGTGTCCTCGATGCGCACACCGCCCGCGCCCGGAAGATAGACCCCCGGCTCGACGGTGATCGGAACTCGATCCTCTAGTCTACCGGTCCTGCCAGGGCCCAGGAACGGCAGCTCGTGGATCTCCAGGCCGACCCCGTGCCCCAGCCCGTGGCCGAACCGCTCGGCGTGGCCCGCTCCGGCGATCACCTCGCGCGCCGCCGCGTCCACCTCGCCGGCCGTCGCCCCCGGCCGTACGGCGTGGCGGCCGGCGCGCTGCGCCCGCCGTACGAGGTCGTACAGGTCGCGCTGCCAGGCGGCGGGCGGGCCCACCGCGACCGTGCGGGTCATGTCGGCGTGGTAGCCGCCGTACCGCGCGCCGAAGTCCATGGTCACGAGGTCGCCGCGCTCGACGCGCCGCTCCGAGGGCGAGTGGTGCGGGATCGAGCCGTTCGGGCCGCTCGCCACGATGGAGTCGAAGGCGGGCCGGTCCGCGCCGAGTTCGACCATGGCGACCTCCAGCCACCGGGCGATCTCCCGCTCCGTGACGCCGGGGGCGACGCGCTCCACGACGAGGGAGAACGCCTCGTCGGTGAGCGCGCACGCGCGGCGCAGCGCCTCGATCTCCGCCTCGTCCTTGACGGCGCGCAGGGTCTCCACCAGGCCGCCGGCCGGAGTGAGGGCGGGGCGGCGTCCGGGGTGACTGCCGGACGGCCGCTCGGACAGCCGCTGGAACAGCCCGACCGGCATGTGGTCGCCCTCCACCAGGACCCGCTCCACGCCCGCGCAGCGATCGAGCAGCACCCCCGCCACGTCGCGGTCCTCGACGACCTCGACTCCCGCGCACACCGCCTCGGCCGTCTCCCGGTAGCGCGAGTCGGTGGCGAGCGCGGCCTCCCCCGCCGCGGTGACGAGCACGGCGGCGTTGGAGCTGGTCAGCCCGGTCAGGTAACGCACGTTGACCGGCCAGGTGACGAGAACCGCCCCGGCCCCGTGCTCCCCCAGCGCCTCGGCCAGGCGCGCACGCCGCCTGGCGTGGGTCTCCTCGGAAGTCCTGTCGGCGGTCCTGTCGGCGGTCCTGTGGACATCGGTCACGAACGGACTTTACCGCCGTCCTCCGGGCATCCCCGCAGACCGCGTACCTCGCCCGGGACCGGCGACCGGGCCGCGGGTCAGGACGCCAGGTCTCTGATCTTCTCGATGAGCCCGACGCGCTCCTCGTGGGTGTGCGCGAACGGGGCGACGTTGAGCGTGGTGACCCCGGCCTCGCGCAGCGCCGCGATCCGCTCCCTGACGTGACCCTCCGAGCCGGCCAGGGAGACGTGCTCCAGCAGTTCTCTCGGCACCAGCGCCTCGGCCTCCTTCTTCTTGCCCTCCAGGTAGAGGTTCTGGATCTGCTCGGCCTCCTTCTCGTAGCCGTAGCGGCGGGCGAGGTCGTTGTAGAAGTTCCTGCCCTTGGCGCCCATGCCGCCGATGTAGAGGGCGGCCATCGAGCGGCCCAGGTCCAGCACGTCCTCGACGTCGTCGCCGATCGCCAGCACGGCCTGCGCGATCACGTCCAGTTCGCCGAGCGCGGGGTCCCGGCGCTCCCGCCCGGCGGCCAGCGACGCGCCCCACACCTCTCCGGCCTTCTCGGGCATGAAGAAGATCGGCTCCCAGCCCTCGGCGAGCTCGGCGGCCAGCTCGACGTTCTTGGGCCCGATCGCCGCGACGACGATCGGGATGCGCTCGCGCACCGGGTGGTTGATCAGCTTGAGCGGCTTGCCGAGGCCGGTGCCGCCCTCCAGCGGAAGGGTGTAGTGCCGTCCCTCGTACTCCAGCCGCTCGCGCCGCCAGACCTTGCGGCAGATCTCGATGATCTCGCGGGTGCGGCCGAGCGGCGCGTCGTACGGCACGCCGTGGAAGCCCTCGATCACCTGCGGGCCCGAGGCGCCGAGGCCGAGGGTGAAACGCCCGTCGGAGACGTAGTCGAGGCCCGCGGCCGTCATGGCCAGCAGGGCCGGCGTTCTGGAGTAGATCGGCAGGATGCCCGAGGCGATCCGCAGCCGCTCGGTCCGCGCCGCGATGTAGCCGAGCTGGCTGACCGCGTCGAAGCTGTACGCCTCGGCGACGAACACGATGTCCAGCCCGGCCCTCTCGTAGTCGGCCAGCTCCGCGACCGTCTCCTTGAAGTCCCCTGAGTAGTTGAGGGCCATCCCGATCCGCATCCGCCTCGTCCTTCCGCGCGTACACCGGTGAGTAACCGAATGATGTTCCGTCGGCGTGACCAAGGCTAACGACCCGGACCGGCCGCGGCCACCTCGCTCAGGGGCGGCGCAGGAGGGTCTGGTGGCGGCACGGGAGGGTCTGGTGGCGGCTCAGGGGCGACTCGTGGGCGACTCAGGGGCGGAGGGCGACACCGCCGAGCACCGGCAGGGCCACCCCGCGCAAGGGCAGCGCGTCGGGCTCGGGCCGCCACCGGTTCAACTCGACGACCCCGGGTTCCACCAGGTCGAACCCGTCGAAGAACCTGGCGATCTGCGTGGCGGGCCGGGCCTCGAACGGCGCGTTGGCCCTGCTGTAGACACCGCCCATCGCGGCCATCTCATCCGGAAGGGGATCGGAGCTGACATGCGAGATCACGACGTGACTGCCCGAGGGGAGCAACTCGCGGTAGGCGGCCATGAGCCCTTCCGGGTCCTCCTCGTCGCGCACGAAGTGGAGGCACGACACCAGCAGCAGCGCCACGGGCCGGTCGAGGACGAAGCCGTTCGCCTGCGCCGCGGCGACGACCTCCTCCGGCCGCCGCAGGTCGGCCAGCGCGAAGCGCACCCGGGGATCGCCTTCGAGCAGCGCCCGAGCGTGCGCCGCCACCACCGGGTCGTTGTCCACGTACGTCACCCGCACGTCGGGCGAGACGTCGAGGGCGATCTCGTGGACGTTGCCCTGCGTCGGCAGCCCCGCACCGAGGTCGAGGAACGCGCGGATGCCACGCTCGCGGGCCAGGAAGCGCACGGCCCGGCCGAGGAAGGCGCGGTTCTCCTGTACGGCCTCCCGCACGTGGCCCTGCGACAGTTCGATGACCCGCTCGGCCGCCGCCCGGTCGGCGGGCAGGTGGTTCTTGCCGCCCAGGTAGTAGTCGTACATCCGGGCGACGTTGGGCCGCGTGACGTCGAACCCACCGGGCGCCTGCTCCGTCATGACACGCTCCCGCTCGGCCGGATGATTCCTCATGATCATAATGGTCAGCCCGGCAAACGGCGGCGATTCGGGCAAATCAGCCGACGCCGGGACGCGGCGGGTCTGCTCGGTGCGTGGTCCGCGCCGGGCCGGGCCGCCCGGGTCCGCCCGCTGGAGGCCCTGCGCGACCATGCGGCGGGCGGCATGTCAGCTATGTCGGGGCGTCGGCGCTGCGGGGTGCTGTCGCGGGCCCGCGTCCGGCCGATGGTCTCGACGGCGGGCTCACCCGTGGCCTTACCGCTGGCCTCCCCCGTTGGCTCCCCGGAGTCGCCGCAGGTCGTCCGGGGTGTCCACGTCCGCCGGGTCGCCCGCGTCGTCGCAGGCCACGGCCGTGACGAGTCCGGGATGGGCGCGCAGGAAGGGACGGGCGCCCACGTCGCCCACGGCGAGCGCCTCGACCTCCGCGAAGTGCTCGCGGGCGATCAGTACGGGGTTGCGCGGCACGCCTCCGTACGCGGCGACGGCGACCCGGGCGCCGCCCCGGAACGCCGCGACCAGCCGGCGCACCGCCTCGGGCCGTACGAGGGGCTGGTCGGCGAGGGCGATCACCACCGCGGCGGCGGACGGCGGAAGCGCACGCAGCCCGGCCCGCAGCGACGAGCCCATGCCCGTCTCCCACAGGGGGTTCCGCACGACGACCGCGCCGACCTCCGCATCCTCAGTCGCGCCCTTGGCCACGCCCCCGAGCGCCTCCGCGACCGCGCCATCCTCCGCGTCCGCAGCCGCGCCTCCGGTCGCGTGCTCGACCGGGGCCGCCCCCACGCCCGCCTTCGTATTCCCGGCCGCCTTCTCCACCGCGCCCTCGGTCATGCCCTTGAGCTCGGCCTCGACTGCGGCCTCGGCGGCCCCGACCACGACCAGGACGGGCCGGCACCCGCCCTCCGCGAGCAGCCGGACGCCTCGTCCGGCGAGACGCTCCCCCTCGAACTCCACCAGGGCCTTGGGCCCGCCGAACCTGCTGCCGCCCCCGGCCGCCAGCAGCAGCCCGGCGACGACCTCCTCGTCCGTCACGTCACCGCTCGCCATGGATGCGACCGGAGGTCTCGGTGAGCGGCCTGCCGCTGCCGCCCCAGCGGAGCCGGATCAGCTCCGCCGCGATCGACACGGCGGTCTCCTCGGGCGTGCGCGCCCCGAGATCGAGCCCGATGGGCGAGCGCAGCCGGGACAGCTCCTCCTCCGACAGCCCGGCCTCGCGCAGCCGCGCCAGCCGGTCCTCGTGCGTTCGCCGCGACCCCATCGCCCCCACGTACCCCGCCGGGGTGCGCAGCGCCGCCTCCAGCAGCGGCACGTCGAACTTCGGGTCGTGGGTGAGCACGCAGATAACGGTGCGCCCGTCGACCTCGGTGGTGGTCAGGTAGTCGTGCGGCCAGGCCACCACGACCTCGTCGGCCTCGGGGAACCGCTTGGCGGTCGCGAAGACCGGCCGCGCGTCGCACACCACCACGTGGTAGCCGAGGAAGCGGCCGATCCGCGCGACGGCCGCGGCGAAGTCGATGGCGCCGAAGACCAGCATGCGCGGCGGCGGCGCGAAGGAGAGCACGAACACCGGCAGGTCGTCCAGCCGCCGCTCGCCGTCCGGGCCGTACCGCCGCACGCCCGTCAGGCCCTGCGCCAGCATGCCGCGCGCGTCGTCGTCCACCGCGTCGTCGAGCCGGGCGGAGCCGAGCGAGCCCGTCGCGCGGTCCGGCCACACCACGCGGCGGGCGCCCACCCGGCCGGGACCGCCGATGATCGTGGCCACCGCGACCGGCCGCCGCGTCGCGACGGCCGCGGCGATCTCCCCCAGCTCCGGGTAGTCGCGCCGCGACACCGGCTCCACGAACACGTCGATGATCCCGCCGCAGGTCAGCCCGACCGCGAACGCGTCGTCGTCGCTCACGCCGTACCGCTCCAGCACCGGCGTCCCGTCCTCCGCGACCCGGGTGGCGAGCTCGTACACCGCCCCCTCGACGCAGCCGCCCGACACGCTGCCGACCGCCTCGCCGTCGAGCACGGCCATCGCCGCCCCCGGCGGGCGCGGCGCGCTGCGGAACGTGCCGACGACGGTGGCGAGCCCGAACCGCCGCCCCGACTCCCACCACTCCAGCACCTGGTCGAGCAGATCACGCATCGGCCCCTCCCCTCCGTGCGGCCCCGCGCGGATCCGCGCGCCGGCCGGCCAGCAGCGCGGCCAGGTCCTCGAACGCGGCCAGGCTGTGCCCGGCCAGGAAGTCCGTGACGTACGGCAGCGCCGCGCGGATGCCCGCGGTCAGCGGACGGTAGGCTGGGTCGCCCTTGTGCGGGTTGACCCACACCACCCGGCGGGCGAGCCGCGAGAGCCGGGCCATCTGCGCGCCGAGGAGGTCGGCCGGTCCGCGTTCCCAGCCGTCGGAGGCGATCACGACGATCGCCCCCCGGGGGTCGGGCAGCCGCAGCAGGGCCCGCACCTCCTCGCCCAGCCTGGTGCCGCCGCTCCAGTCCGGGATGGCGGCCGAGCACTCGTCGATGGCGAGGCCGGGATCGTGGTGGCGCAGCGCGCCGGTGATCCTCGTCAGGCGCGTCCCCGCGCTGAACACCTCGGTCGCCCGGGGCTCCGCCCGCACCATCGCGTGCGCGAACCGCAGCAGGGTGTCGGCGTAGGCGGCCATCGAACCGCTGACGTCGACGACCAGGACGACCCTTTGCGGCCGGCGCCGGCGGGCGCGGCGGCGCGGCCGGGCCGGCTCCCCGCCGTCGCGCAGGATCTCCCTGATCGTGCGCCGCCTGTCGTACGCCGGACCGTGGGGCGACGGACGGTACCGCCGCGACCTGCGCGTCTGTCTCGTGCCGCGCAGCAGCGCGAGCAGGCGGTGGACCTCCCGCCGCTCCGCCTCGCTCATCCGCGCCACGTCCCGGTGCCGCAGCACCTCGATCTCGCTCGCCGTGGCCGGCGGCGCCCCCGGCTCTCCGGTGGTCCGCGGGCCGCCCGCGTCGTACGGCGCCGCCACCGGCCGGGTCACGGAGACGGCCGTTCCGCGGACGCGGCGTGCCGGCCGGAGGGAGGCGGAGAAGTAGGCGGCGAAGCAGCGGTCGTACCGGGGCAGGTCGTCGGGGCCCGCGCACAGGGTGAGGCGGCCCGCCCAGTAGACGTCCCGTGCCACGGCGGCGTCGAGGTGGGCGAGTGCCGCCAGGAAGTTCTGCGTGCGCTGGGGGTCGGCCGGCACTCCGGCCGCCCGCAGCGTCCGGGCGAATCCGACCAGCCCGCCCGTGATCCGCTCGGCGTCGCCCGCCCGCCGTGGTCCGGCCCCCCGCGTTTCGGAACTCCGCGGTTCGGAACTCCGCGGTTCGGGCGGGCGCTCGGCGGGGCGGCGGGCGCCGGGGTCAGTCACGTCCGCCGTCCGCGTGGAGCAGCCCTCCCGCGCGCACCGTCTCCTGATCCTCCCGGTGCTTGAGCAGGGCGCCGAGCGTGGCGGCGGCCAGGGCCGGGTCGAGCTCCGCCGCGCCGAGCGTGAGCAGGGCCTCCGCCCAGTCGAGCGTCTCCGCGACGCCGGGCGGCTTGAGCAGGCCGGCCGCGCGCATCCGCCCGGCGGCCCGCGCCACGTCCGCCGCGAGCCGTTCGGCGCAGCCGGGCAGGCGCCGCCGCACGATGGCCACCTCCCGGTCGAAACCCGGGTGCTCAAGCCAGTGGTAGAGGCAGCGCCGTTTGAGCGCGTCGTGCACCTCGCGGGTCCGGTTCGAGGTCAGGACGACGACGGGCGGGGTCGGTGCGCTGATCGTCCCGATCTCCGGCACCGAGATCGTGAAGTCCGACAGCACCTCCAGCAGGAACGCCTCGAACTCGTCGTCCGCCCGGTCGATCTCGTCCACCAGCAGCACGCTGGGCTGCGTCTCCAGGGCCCGCAGCAGCGGCCGGGCGATCAGGAACCGCCGGTCGTAGATCTCGCCCTCCAGCGCGGCCACGTCGGCGCTCCCCGCCGCCTCGGCCGCCTTGAGGTGGAGGAGCTGGCGGGGGAAGTCCCAGTCGTACATGGCCTGGGCGGCGTCCAGGCCCTCGTGGCACTGCAGCCTGATGAGCGGCGCGCCGAGGATCGCCGCCAGCGTCTTGGCCAGCTCGGTCTTGCCGACGCCCGCCTCGCCCTCCAGGAACAGCGGCCGTCCCATCTTGAGCGCGAGATAGGCCGCCGTCGTGAGCCCCTCGTCGGGCAGGTAGTCGTGGTGGTCGAGCAGCTCCGCCAGCCCCGCCGGCGAGTCGATGTCGGAGATGGTGGTGGTCCGCCGCAGCACACGGACAGGCTACGCGCAGGCCGTTCCGCCCCGCTCTGGCCGAATCCGCCAAAGCCGGGCGGCCCGGAGACGCCGCCTTGGCACAATCCCACAGCGCTCCCCCACGCGGTCACCGGACCGGCGGGCGAGGCAGGCGCCCGGGTCTCCTGCCGGTCCCCCTCAGGCCGGTCGGCCTCCGGTGGCCGATCGGCGACGAGGTCCAGGCTGTCGCGTCGCCCGACACTCCTTAGGGTCGGAGCATGACCGACGACCCGAGCCTGCCCCGGCCCGCCTGCCTCGCCGGCTCCCCCGCCGGGCGGGCGCTCGCCGCCGAACTCGCCGCCCGATGGGCGGAGCCACACCGCCGCTACCACACGACGGCCCACCTGCGGGCGGTCCTGGCCGCGGTCGAGCCGCTGGCCGCCCAGGCCGCGGACGCCGACGCCGTACGGCTGGCCGCGTGGTTCCACGACGCCGTCTACGACGGGCGGCCCGGCCGGGACGAGGAGCGCAGCGCCCAGCTCGCCCAGTCCCGGCTGCCCGCCTGTGGTCTGCCCCCGGCGCGGGTCGCCGAGGTCGCCCGGCTGGTGCGGCTCACGGCGGGCCACACGTACGAGCCCGGGGACGCGAACGCGGCCGTCCTGTGCGACGCCGACCTCGCGATCCTCGGAGCGCCGCCCGAGACGTACGAGGCGTACGCGAGGGCCGTGCGCGAGGAGTACCGGCACGTGCCCGACGACGCCTTCCGGGCCGGCCGCGCCGCGGTGCTGCGGTCGCTGCTCGGCAAGCCCCGCCTGTTCGGCACTCCCGTCGGCCGGGACCTGTGGGAGGACCGCGCGCGCGAGAACATGACCCGTGAACTCGCCGATCTGGAAGAGCGCGCCTTTACAACGTAGATCTGTTTCGCGTCTTCGGGAGGCGCAGGCCGGACGCGCGCAACCGCCGTACCAGCTCCTGGCTCCCGACCGGCTCGGCGCCCAGGAGGACGGCCCGGTCGTAGACCGTCTCCGGCACGTCGTAGTGGTCCCGGTCGAAGGCGCGTTCCGGCACGTCGAGCAGGCGGGCGAACTCGTGCAGTTCCCGCAGTGACGAGTCGCTGACCAGATGGGACCAGAGCAGCCCCCGGGGACCCGGCCAGTTCGGCCGGTCGATCAGCACCGCCATGCGCTCTCCCGTCGTCGCCGATCAGCATAGGCCGACGGGGGCCGCTCAACGCCGGGAGATCCGGTGCGCCGGCTTGACCGGCACGGCACAGCACCTAGGCCAGCAGGACCGTCACCGTGACGGAGAGATCTCTGGCGGCGCTGAGCGCCGGTCCGCCCGCGCCGCTACGCAATGCTGTTCTCCGACCGCTCGCCCACCCAGGACCCGCCGGAGGGCGTCGCCGCGGTCAACCAGGGCATGCTCCCCCTGCTCGACGCCCTCCAGGAAATCGCGCCGCCGCCTTCTGACGGCGGCGCCCCTCTCGACGAGTCGTTGCCGCGGTGGCGGCCGGCGATCGGCGCACCCGGCACACCACCCTGGCGGCCCCGCGACTCGGCTTATTGGCGGCTAGCACTTGCCCTTCACACGCTTGCATTTCGGACAGCACTTGTACTTGCGATGGTTCGTGCAACGGTTGGTGCACTTGGGCGGCTTCGGTTTCGCGACGGACGCGCCGGGAGCCGCCTGCGAGACGGCGACGCCGCCGGAGATCGTGGACGCCCGCACCGGGGATCCCGCCGCCGGCCAGAGCGCGACCGTCGTGAGCAGCGCCGAGCCGATGGTCATGCCGAGTCGCCTTCCTCGCATGGCCGTTCTCCTCTCCGATCACGTCACACGTGGGTTCGGGTGTTCCTCTTCCATAGTCCGGACCGGTTCCGGAATGCGTCCAGACCATCGGGCGTCACCCGACATGATCCGGGATGAATCAATTGCGATTCCCTATCTCCCAATAGACGTGGAGCGGCCGGAGGCCGTTCGGATCGATCGGCGATGGGCCTTTTCCGGGATTCTCCCGGCACGGGATCTACGTTCTCCCGGAACGGCGACCACCAAATGCGTGGACGACCATCGTGATGGAATTCTCCGGATACGGCAAAAGCCTGAATAGTCGGCATCTGCGCGGCAACCTCGTCCAGAACGTGCCCGCGGGAACACAGCCGCGGAACCACAGGGTCACCAGGGGGAAACGATGGCCGCACGACATGCCCGATCCCTTGCCGCGCTCACCGCCGCGGTCACACTGACGCTGGCGCTGCTCACCGGCTGCGGAGGCACGACCACCAGGGCGGTGTCCGAAGAGGCGGCCGTCGCCGGTCCGGCGGTGGCCGCCACGCCGACCGCGACGGAGAGCGAGTACAACTCGCCGTGCCCGTCGGGCGGCAACGCCAGGCGGTTCGCCAAGACGCGCTTCGCGCTGCACGCGGGCCTCGCCCTCGGCGCCTTCCACCGCTACATCTACAAACCGCTGCGCAGCGGCGGCTTCGAGCAGGGAGCGGAGAAGCGCAAGCGGACGTTCGCGAAGGCGGCGGTGGCGGGACTGTTCGCCCTGCACGAGCTGAAGGTCGCCAAGGGGTTCGCCGTGGCCAACCCGACGCTCTGCAAGGCCGTCGAGGGCGTCGGCACCAAGTTCAGGGCTCTCACCGACAGACTCAAGAGCGGCACCGCCACGGAGGCCGACCTGAACGCCGGCCAGGCCTCGCTGAGCGGCCTGCAGAGTGACGCCGCGAGAACCGGTTTCCCGTTCAAGGAGCGGAAGGTCACCGTCCCCGGAGCCTCGTGACCGGGTGCCCGGGTCCCGTCGGCCGTCGGCCGTCGGCGGAGACAGATAACCCTATTGACTTGGTAGGAAATATAGACAACCCTTGTGGGGAACCTTCCGTCGTCCCTGCGAGGTGTGTCCATGTCCGTCGCCGGAATCGAAACCGGCACCGCCCCACACGCCGGCGGCGCCCCTGCCGTCCGCGCCGCCGCCGTAGGCGCTGCGGTCCGGTCCGCCGGGAGGCGGTCGTACCGGTGGGTGAGCCCCGTGGCCGTCGTGCTGGTGTGGCAGGCGGCGAGCGGCAGCGGGCTGCTGCCCGCCCGATTACTCGCCGCGCCGTCGCAGATCGCGGCGACCGCGCTCGACCTGGTGCGGTCCGGCACGCTGCCCACGGCGATCGCGGTGTCACTCGAACGGGTCCTGCTCGGCTTCGCGGCGGGAGCGGCGGCCGGCATCGTCCTGGCGCTGGTGGCCGGGCTGAGCCGGGCCGGTGAGAACGCGGTCGACCCGATCATGCAGATGCTCCGGGCGCTGCCGTTCTTCGGGCTGATCCCGCTGTTCATCCTCTGGTTCGGCATCGGTGAGACGCCCAAGGTGCTGCTGGTCGCGCTCGCCGTCTCCTTCCCCCTCTACCTCAACACGTTCTCCGGCATCAGGGGCGTGGACGCCAAGCTCGCCGAACTCGCCCGTACGCTCCGGCTCGGCAGGGCCGCGCTGGTGCGGCACATCGTGCTCCCCGGCGCGCTGCCCCAGACCCTCGTCGGGCTGCGCCAGAGCCTCGGCGTGGCCTGGCTGGCGCTGATCGTGGCCGAGCAGATCAACGCGGACGCCGGGCTCGGCTACATGATCAACGACGCCCGGGAGTTCCTCCGCACCGACGTGATCGTGGTCGGCCTGCTGGTCTACAGCGCGCTCGGGCTGCTCACCGACGCCCTGGTCCGGCTCCTCGAAAGGAGGGCGCTCGGATGGCGGCGCGAGTTCCTGTCCCGCTGAGTGACGCGGCCCCCGCCGGCGGTGCGGGCCGTCCCGGCGAGGCACCGGCGGCCTCGGTACGGCGCCTCACCCGGCGCTTCGGCGACCGCCCGGTGCTGGACGGCCTCGACCTGACGATCGCGCCCGGCGAGTTCGTCGCGCTGCTCGGCCGCAGCGGCTCGGGCAAGTCCACCCTGCTGCGCGCGCTCGCCGGGCTGGACGACGAGGTCGAAGGTGACATCGAGGTCGACGGCTCGGTTGCCGTGGCCTTCCAGGAGCCCCGGCTGGTGCCGTGGAAGCGGGTACGCGACAACCTCACGCTCGGCCTGGACGCGCCCGGCCCCGCCGCCAGGGCGGACGCGGCGCTCGCGGAGGTCGGCCTGACCGAGCGTGCCGGGGCGTGGCCGCTGACTCTCTCCGGCGGCGAGGCGCAGCGGGCGAGCCTCGCCCGGGCCCTCGTCCGCGAGCCCCGCCTGCTGCTGCTCGACGAGCCGTTCAGCGCGCTCGACGCGCTGACCCGGATCACCGTGCACCGCCTCGTGCTCGACCTGTGGGCGGCGCACGGCCCGGCCGTGCTGCTGGTGACCCACGACGTGGACGAGGCCCTGGCGCTCGCCGACCGGGTCCTGGTGCTCGACGGCGGGCGGGTCGCCCACTCCTGGACCGTCACCGCGCCGCGCCCCCGGCACCGCGACCACCACGACCTCCTCGCCCTGCGCACGGCCCTGCTGGCGGCCCTGGGCGTGCCCCCGGAAGGAACGGAATGACCAGGAGACTCCTCGCCGTACTGCTGATCGCCCTGACGGCCGGCACGGCGGCCTGCGCCACGGCCGGGCAGGACGCCGCCGCCGGAAAGCCGGGCGAGGCCCAGGGACGCGTCACGCTGCGGGTCGGCGACCAGAAGGCCGGCTCCGAGGCCATCCTCAAGGCCGCCGGACTGCTCGGCGGCACCTCCTACACGATCGCGTGGTCGCAGTTCACCTCCGGCCCGCCGCTGCTGGAGGCCGTGAACGCCGGCGCGGTCGACATCGGCGGCGTGGGCAACACCCCGCCCGTCTTCGCCGCCGCCTCCGGGTCAAAGATCAAGGTCGTCTCGGCCTACCGGCAGAGCGCCAAGGGGTCGGCGATCCTCGTCCCCGGCGGGTCCGCCATCACCTCGACGGCGCAGCTCAAGGGCAGGAAGATCGCGGTGGCCAAGGGCAGCTCTGCCCACTACCACCTGCTCGCCGTGCTGAAGAAGGCCGGGCTGTCCTTCAAGGACATCCAGCCGCAGTATCTCCAGCCGGCCGACGCCCTGGCGGCGTTCTCCTCCGGCACGGTCGACGCCTGGGCCATCTGGGACCCCTTCTCCTCCCAGGCGAAGATTCAGCACGGGGCACGGCTGCTGGTCGACGGCGCGGGCATCGTGAACGGCCTGGGCTTCCAGGTAGCCGCCCCGGCCGCGATCGAGGACACAGGCAAGCGGGCCGCGATCGCCGACTTCCTCACCCGCCTGGCCAAGGCCCGGGTCTGGGCCGCCGCCCACCTGGACGAGTGGGCGAAGGTCTGGGCGCGGGAGACCGGCCTGCCCGCCGAGGTGGCGAACGCCGCCGTCGCCAACGCCGTGGCCACCCCGGTCGAGATCGACGACTCGGTCGTCTCCTCGGAGCAGGAGATCGCCGACGCCTTCGGCGCCGAGGGCCTGATCCCCGGCACGGTCACGTTCTCCCAGTTCGTTGACGACCGGTTCAACGAGGTCGTCGGAAAGGCCGCGCGATGAGATTCCACTGGTTCCTGCCCACATCCGGCGACGGCCGGGCGATCGTCGGCGGCGGGCACGGCCTGACGCGTAGTCACGGCCTGTCCGCGGCGGCCGTCCGCCGCCCGCCCTCGATCGACTATCTCGCCCAGGTGGCCCGCGCGGCCGAGCAGGCGGGGTTCGAGGCCGTGCTCACCCCGACGGGGACCTACTGCGAGGACGCGTGGCTGGTCACCGCCGCGCTGACCCAGGTCACGACGCGGCTGAAGTTCCTGGTCGCGTTCCGGCCCGGTGCGCTGTCGCCCACGCTGGCGGCCCAGATGGCCGCCACCTACCAGCGGATCTCCGGCGGGCGGCTGCTGCTCAACGTGGTCACCGGAGGTGAGACCGCCGAGCAGCGGCGCTTCGGCGACCATCTGGCCAAGGACGAACGGTACGCCCGGACCGCGGAGTTCCTGACGATCGTCCGCGGCGCCTGGGACGGGCCGTTCGACTTCACCGGCCACTACTACGACGTCGAGGGCGCGACGGTCGCCGAGCGGCCCGACCCCGTGCCCGAGCTGTACTTCGGCGGCTCGTCGGCCGCCGCCGGCCCGGTCGCGGCCCGGCACGTGGACGTCTACCTCACCTGGGGCGAGCCGCCGTCGCAGGTCGCGGCCAAACTCGACCGGATGCGCGAACTGGCCGCCGCCGAGGGCCGTACGCTGCGCTTCGGCATCCGCCTGCACGTGATCGCGAGGGACACGTCCAAGGAGGCGTGGGCGGAGGCGAAGCGCCTGCTCGACCAGATCTCCCCCGAGGACATCGACGCGGCGCGCGCCGTCCTCGGCCGCAGCGAGTCGGTCGGGCAGCAGCGGATGCTCGCGCTCCACGAGGGCTTCCGCGGCGGCAGGGTAAGGGACCTGGAGATCCACCCCGGCCTGTGGGCGGGGGTCGGCCTGGTGCGCGGCGGCGCCGGCACGGCTCTCGTCGGCAGCCACGCGGAGGTCGCCGACCTCGTCGAGGAGTACGCCTCGCTCGGCGTGGAGGAGTTCGTCCTGTCCGGCTACCCGCACCTGGAGGAGGCCTACTGGTTCGGGGAGGGCGTGCTGCCCGAACTGCGCCGCCGCGGCCTGCACGACGCCCCCACGCCCGTACGGCTGACCGCCTGAGGCCCGCCGGGGCACCGTCCTCACCCGGACGGCGAATGGCGCGTCGCCCGCTGGGGTGACGCGCCGTTCCGGCGCGTCCGCCTGGTTTCCTCGTGATGATCAACGGGTGGAACGAGGAAAGGGTGAGGAACATGCGAGCTGGTCGTGGTGCCTGGCCGCCGGGGGCGGCGGCCAGGGCCGCGACGGCGCGTCCCGGGTACGCGGAAATCTCCGGGCCGGCGCGGAATCTTCGTGGGTGGGACGACAACGTAGCGAGGCGCCGCCTGGGCCACGCGCAGCAGGGCTTGATTCGTCAGACACGACCTAGGCCGGCGGAACGGCCTCCCCGCGCTTCACGGCCTTGAGCGTGCGCATCGCCAGGTCGATCCGCTCCAGGGCCGTGCCGAGGTGCGAGTCGGGCTGGAACGGCAGGTCGGCGGCGAGGGCGCACGCCTCCAGCACCCGCTCGACCGATTCGTCGTCGAACAGGTCCTCGTACACGAGCACCAGCGAACGGGTCTCCCTCGCACCGGTCGTGAGGCCGGACCGGAGATCGCCGGCCGCCCCGGCGGTGTGCTCGTGCGCCGACGCCCGCTGCTCGGCCAGCGAGAAGGCCCGCGCGGACATGCTCGACAACGCGAGCAGGATGGCGGTCGCCGCGCTCCGGATCTCGTCCTCCCTCCTGAGCCGGCGATCGAACTCGTGCTGGGCGACGACCTGCCGCATGACCGCGCCGTACGTGGCACGTGCCTGCACCAGCGAACCGGCTGTGCTGAACACCCCGCCGATGACCGCGCCGAGCAGCCCCAACCAGAATTCCGACATCGGCCACCCGTTGTTGAGACGTTCGATTCCCGCGAGGAGTCGTGCCGCTGTTCCGGCGGCCGCCTCGCCTCGTCAGATGGTAGGAGGAACGTTGTTTAGATTCCGGAAGAATTCGTCGATTGTTCGAGATTTCCGGCGATGAGCGCGGAGAACCGGAATGATCGGGGCCATCTCCCCCATCGCCCGGCCCGCTCCGGTCTCCTTCGCGATGCGAACGGCCCGCAGAGCCGCGCGGGCGGATTCCTCCATGTCGCCGGCAGCGGCATGGGCGACCGCCAGGCGGGCGGAGACCAGGCTTCCCTCGTGGTAGAAATCGCGCGGCCACTTCCGCATGCCCGCCTCCAGCACCTCGATGGCGGCTCGGGGACGCCCGGTGTCGGTCAGGACCTTTCCGCGTTGCAGGGCGAGATAGGCGTGCGTGACGTAATCCGCCTTGATCAGATTCCTCTCGCCCGAGTGATCCTGGGCACGCGGGCCGTCGACCAGTTCGTCGGCCTCGTCGAGCAGCCGCAGGCCGATCTTCCGCACTCCCATGCCGCTGTAGGCGTGCGCCCGTTGCTGCAGCAGGAACGCCTTCATCGTCGGCGGGAGCCCGTCCTCGATCGTCGTCCGCGCCAGCGACAGAGCGAAGGGCCGGTCGTCCGCGTCGACGGCGATCTGGGAACGCCGGCCCAGGAAGTAGGCCTCCAGCTGGGCGTTGCCGCCGACCCGCGCCCAGGTGACGGCCAGGTCCTCGTAGGACGCGGCGATCGCCGGAGCGCCGGCGCTCTGATGGAGCCAACCGGCGAAGTCGGCCCACTGGGCGCCGGTCCTGAGCAGCTCGCGGCTCATGGAGCCGTGTGCTCCCTCCCGCAGCAGGCGCCGTATCAGCGACAGGTAGCCCGCGGCGGAGGCGATCAGCTCGGCCGGGCCGAAGGCGCGCTCGCGCGCCACCAGGGCGAGCCGGGCCGCGTCCAGATCGTCGATCATCTCCCGGCCGAGCCGCGGCCGCAGGGCCGCGCCGGCGATGTCCCCGCGGCTCGCCGCGTAGTAGATCATCGCGCTCAGCGAACCGGTGAAGGCCCTCCTGCTGATCAGCCCCTCGGGGCCGGGTTCGGGCGGTGGGTCGAGATGCAGATCCAGCAGCGCCTCCACCCGGTCCGCCAGACCGCTCGCCGGCCGGACCGGGAGCATTTCCAGCCAGACGACGAACGCCGGATCGCACCCCGCCCGCTTGGCCAGTTCTTTCGTGGTGAGTTCGGCGGCCAGCCGCCGCGCCTGCAGCGTTTTACCCCACGGAAGGGCAGATCTCCCAAAGTCGCTCGAATCGGGCTTATTGCCCGATTGCGACTCCCGCCTGGCGGCCACATCCAGAGTCTAGGAGGCAGGCGCTGTTCGAGCCATGTCGATTATTTCAGGGCTGCTGATATTTCCTGATTTCGGTGACCATTCAGGAGCTAGAGGTGGTCGGGGGCCTCGCCACGTTCCCGGATGAGGGCGGTGAGCTGGGCGACCGCCCGGCGCGAGCGCTCCCGCTCGGTGCTCTGGATGCCCATCGCGCCCAGGCTGAGCCCGTTCGCGAGGTCGAGCTTGGGCCAGGGGTCGCCCTCCACCATCGTGACGTCGAGCACCTCCGCCCACTCGAAACGGTGGACCCGAAGCGGGTTCACCACCGTGATCCCCTGCTCGTCCGCCCGCACCCGCAGGCGGCCGAGCAGATGCAGCACGAACGCCACGAGCAGCCCGAAGCCGACCATGCCCAGCCGGTCGGGCAGCTTGAACTGCTCCGGCAGGCCGACCGCCAGCACGATCGCACCGCCCACCATCACCCCCGCCAGGCCGTACGCGATGATCGTCGTGCTCCGGGGCCGCCAGGTGACCGGCAACGACGGCACGCCCTCAGGCATGACGATCCCCCTCGGGACTGCGTACGGCGTGCCCGGCGGACGGACGGAACGTGATCACCAGTGACATCTTCCCGGCTCGGCGCTGCGGATGCGAGGATCGCGCGGGTGTCAGCCGGCGAGGCCGCGCAGGAGGACCGCGGTCTCCAGGGCGGCGATCGTCGCCTCGTACCCCTTGTCCTCCTTGCTGCCCGGCACGCCGGACCGCTCGACCGCTTGATCAAGGGTGTCACAGGTCAGCACCCCGTTGCCCACGGGGGTGGACTCGTCGAGGCTGACCCTGGTCAGCCCCGCGGTGACCGAGTCGCAGACGTAGTCGAAGTGGGCCGTGTCGCCCCTGATCACCGCGCCGAGCGCGACGACGGCGTCGCAGCGCCGCGCCAGTGCCTGGGCGACCACCGGGATCTCCAGCGACCCGGCCACCCGGACCGTGACCACGGCCGCGCCGCTGTCCTCGGCCGCCCGCACCGCCCGGGCCAGGAGCTGGTCGGTGATCTTGTCGTGCCACCGGGCCGCGACGATGCCGACGGTGAGCCCGCCCGCGTCCACCGCCGCCGCGTCCGGCCGTCCCGCACCGCTCATGCGCCCTCCTCGCCTGACGGCTCGGAGCCGCATGCGCGGATCGCGCTGTGCCTGCTTGTTCGCTCGCTTCGCTCACTCATGAGGCCTCCCTGCCGAAGTGCTCGCCGTGGATGTCGCGGGGTATGCCGCCGGAGATCTCGTGGCCGAGCCGGTCGCGCTTGGCCGTCAGATACCGCTCGTTGTAGGGGTTCATCGCCACCGGCATGGGTTCGCGGCCGAGGACCTTGACGCCGTACCCGTCCATGCCCCGCGTCTTGGCGGGGTTGTTGGTCAGCAGCCGCACCGACTTCACGCCGAGGTCGGCCAGCATCTGCCCCGCGTTGGAGAACTCCCTGGCGTCCACCGGCAGCCCCAGTTCGAGGTTGGCGTCGACGGTGTCGCTGCCGTTGTCCTGCAGGCCGTAGGCCCGCAGCTTGGCCAGCAGCCCGATGCCCCGCCCCTCGTGGCCGCGCAGGTACACGATCACGCCGCGGCCGCACTCGGCGATCATGCGCATCGCGGTGTCGAGCTGCACCCCGCAGTCGCAGCGCAGGGAGCCGAGCACGTCCCCGGTGAGGCACTCGGAGTGCGCCCGGACGAGCACGTTCTCACCGTCGCCGAGGTCGCCGTACACCAGCGCGAGATGCTCGCCGCCATCGAGCGCGCTGGCGTAGCCGTACGCGCGCCATATGCCGTACCGGTTCGGGATGCCGGTCTCGGCGACCCGGGTGACCATCGGCTCCGACCGGCGGCGGTGCTCGACGAGCTGCTCGATCGACACGAGCGCGAGGTCGTGCTCGTCGGCGAACTCGCGCAGCCTCGGCAGGCGCGCCATCGTGCCGTCGTCGTTGACGATCTCGGCGAGCGCGCCGGCCGGGGACAGCCCGGCCAGCCGGGCGAGGTCCACCGACGCCTCGGTGTGGCCGGGACGCGCCAGCACGCCGCCCTCGCGGTAGCGCAGCGGGAAGATGTGCCCCGGCCGCACCAGCTCGTACGGCTCGGTCGCCGAGTCGCACAGGGTCCTGATGGTCCTGGCCCGGTCAGCGGCGGAGATGCCGGTCGTCACGCCGTCCCTGGCGTCCACGCTGATCGTGTACGCCGTGCGCAGGCGCTCGCGGTTGTCCTGCACCATCAGCGGCAGGCCGAGCCGGTCGAGCGTGGCGCCCTCCATGCCCACGCAGATCACGCCGCTGGTGTGGCGGATCGTGAAGGCGACCAGCTCGGGCGTCGCCTTGGACGCGGCGAAGATGAGGTCGCCCTCGTTCTCGCGGTTCTCGTCGTCGACCACGACCACGGGACGGCCGTCCCGGATGTCGGCGACGGCCCGCTCGATCGGGTCCAGCCTGATGTCACTCACGCGATCACCGCCCGCAACGTGCGCGACTGGCGCAGCCAGTCACGGAAACCGATCATCACCATCACGAAGAACAGCCCGTAGACCACCCCGGAGACGACCAGCCCGGAGCTGAAGGCCAGCGGCACCCCCACGAGGTCGACGGCCACCCAGATGATCCAGAAGTCGACCAGGGCCCTGCCCTGCGCCCACGTCGCCGCCGCGCTGCCCACGAAGATGTACGCGTCGGGCCAGGGGTTCCAGGAGATGTTCCAGCCCCGGGAGTTGAGGAAGGTGAAGGTGAGCGCGACCGCGACCGTCCCGGCGACCAGCAGGCCCACGAGCGCCGCCCGCTCCCCCGGCCGCGCCGACCGGATGGGCAGCTCCGCGCCGCCGCGGGTGCCGCGCGACCACTTCACCCAGCCGTAGACCGCCAGGACGCCGAACAGCGCCTGCTTGAGCGCGTTGCCCGTGATGTGCGCGCCGACCGACGCCACGAACAGCAGGACCGACCCGAGCAGCTGCACCGGCCAGGTCCAGATCGTCTTCTTGATCGCGAGCCAGACCGTGCCCAGCGCGCACACGTTGCCCACCAGGTCGGTCCACAGGACGTGCTGGCCGTACACGTCGAATCCCGCCTCGGTCCAGCTCACGCCGCGACCTCCTTGGCGGTCGCGGCGGTCAGCTTCTCGACGTACTTGGCGATGACGTCCACCTCCAGGTTGACCGGCTCGCCCGGCTGCTTGCGGCCGAGCGTGGTGAGCTCCAGGGTGGTGGGGATCAGGCTGACCGCGAAGGAGTCGTCGCCGACCGCGGCCACGGTCAGGCTGACCCCGTCCACGGCGATCGACCCCTTCTCCACGACGTAGCGGGCGAGACCGGCGGGCAGCGAGATCCGCACGACCTCCCAGTGCTCCCCGGGCTCGCGCGACAGCACCTCCCCGGTCCCGTCCACGTGGCCCTGCACGATGTGCCCGCCGAGCCGCTGGTCGGCCCGTACGGCGCGCTCCAGGTTGACCCGCGAGCCGGGGCGCAGGGCGCCGAGCGCGGACCTGGCGAGGGTCTCCTTCATCACGTCGGCGGCGAAGGAGTCGCCCTCCGCGCCGGCCACGGTGAGGCACACGCCGTCGACGGCGATCGAGTCGCCGTGCCGGGCGTCGCCGGTGACGACCGGGCCGCGCACGGTGAGGCGCGCGGAGTCGCCCAGGGACTCCAGAGCCACGACCTCGCCGAGCTCCTCGACGATTCCGGTGAACATCTCAGCTCTCCTTAGGGGACTGTACGACCTGGGGATCCGCACCCAGGGGATCGGTGTGCGGGAAGGACTGACGAGCGGTGATCTTGGGCCGCAGGACCACCTTGAGGTCCGGCCCGAGGGGGGTCACCGAGGCGAACTCCAGCCGGTGGATCTCCGTGATCGTCGAGACGCCCGCCGGGCCGAGCGCCGACGCGCCCGCGCCCAGCAGCGCCGGGGCGAGGTAGCCGACGACCCGGTCGACGAGTCCCTCCCGCAGGAACGCGCCCGCGAGCGTGGGACCCCCCTCGACCAGCACGCTCACGATCTGCCTCCCGTGCAACTCAGCCAGGAGAGCGTGGAGGTCTATTCCCCCCTTGGCACGGGGGATTCGTACGACGTGGGTCAGGTGGGCGGGGACGGCGGCGTCCTCGGCCACCGCGACCAGCGTCGGCGCCTCGCCGTCCAGCACGCGGGCGCCCGCGGGGGTGCGGGCGCCGGGGTCGGCGACGACGCGCAGCACGGGCGTGGCGCG
>QFZU02000182.1 GCA_003260025.2 Microbispora triticiradicis
GGTCGCGCTCCCGCGCGGGCGCCGCCCACAGGGCCCCGGCCGCCACCGCCCGCGGGTCGCGCGGCGCGAGCGGCGCCATCACCTCCTCCGCGGACGACAGCCGGGGCCGCCGCGCGCACTCCATCGCCAGCTTCAGCACGTGGTCGCGCTCGGTCTCGTAACGCGCCAGCAGTTCGTCGGGCTGGGCGAGGCCCGCCTCCACCAGCAGCCGCGCCGTACGGACGAGGGGGTCGCGCTCCAGGTCGGCCTCGATCTCCTTGCGGGTGCGGTAGGCGATCTCCACGTCCGAGCCCGCGTGGCCCATCAGCCGCACCGTGCGCAGGTGCAGGAACGCCGGGGCGCGGTTGTCGCGCACGTGGCGCACGGCGCGCGTCGCGGCGTCGTAGGTCTCGGCGAGGTCGCAGCCGTCGGCGTGGAAGTACTCCAGCGCCGGGTGCCTGGCCCGCTCGACCCAGTCGCGCGGGGTCCGCACGCTGATGCCGAGGCCGTTGTCCTCGCACACGAACAGCACCGGCACCTGCAATCCGCGATGGCTGCCGTACGCCGCGGTGTTGAGACCCGTGAGGGCGGAGGCGTGGTTCAGCGACGCGTCGCCGAATCCGCAGACGACGACCGCGTCGCGGGGCCAGGGCGACGGCAGGCCCAGCGTGCGCGCCCGCTCGATCGCGAAGCCGACGCCGACGGCCCGCGGCAGGTGGCTCGCGATCGTGGAGGTCTGCGGGATGACGGCGAGGCGGGGGTGGCCGAACACCTTGTGCCGGCCGCCCGCGATCGGCTCCTCGGCCGACGCGGCGATCCCCAGCAGCACGTCGCGCAGCCCCTCCTCGGCCAGCCGCCCGGCCTGGGCGGAGCGGGCCAGGTAGAACGCGCCCGACCGGTAGTGGAGCAGCGCGGGGTCGGTCGCCCGGAGCGCGGCGGCCACGGCGGCGTTCCCCTCGTGGCCGGACGACCCGATCGTGTAGAAGCCCTCGTCGCGCCCGCGCATCAGGCGGGCGGCGACGTCGAGAAGCCGGCTGCCGAGTTGCACCGCGAACAGTTCCCCGCACCGGACCCCGGTGAGGCCCGAGCCGGGCCGGACCGGCAGATCCGGGTCCCCGGCGGGCCCCGGGGTCAGCGCCCCCACGGCTTCGGCGAAATGGGTCTCCACTGCTTCCCGTACCACACGGCCGATTATGTCGCAGGATGCTCGCTCCGTCCCGCACAGTGGGAACTCCCGGTATCCCTCCACCTTTTGATCAACTTAATTGACACAATTTGATGACGAATGTCATTTCTCTCAACCTATGCCGGTTATCGCCCGTCTACTTGAGAGGAATGACGTGGCACCCTCAGGCCGCGTTCACCGTTCGACCACCGGGAAGGATGGTTCAGCGGAATGTTGGAACGCATGCGCGCCGTGATCGCGGCGGTGGCCATGGGAGGAGCGGTCGCCCTGTGCGGAGCCGTGGCACTCCCGGCCGCCGCGGGCGCGGCGACGGTGACGGCGCCGAGCGACCTCGCCGTCTCCCCCAGCCCCGTGATCGTCGCCACCGGCGCGGGCACGCCGGCGACCTTCACCTACAAGTCGGCCGAGGCGGGCACCGCCCGGCTCCTCGACGGATCGGGCCGGGCCGTCGCGCTCGCCACCGGTCCCGCCGGCTCCGGCGCCTACTCGGCCAGGTACGGCTTCACCTTCAGGGACGAGCCGGGCGCCTGGAAGCTGGAGGTGAGGACCGGGGGCGGCACCGCGACCAAGGAGTTCCAGGTTCACTGGAACACCGGCCTCGACTTCGCCGCCTCGCCGGACGTGGCCGACCGCGGCGGCGTCGTCAGGCTGTCCGGCACGCTCACCTACGGCGCGTCGCGCGGGTACGCCGGCCAGCGGGTGTACCTCGCCTTCAAGCCCGTCGGCGGCTCCTACGGCCGGGTCGGCTGGGTGACGACCGACGGGCGCGGCCGCTTCTCGGCCGACGAGAGGGTGGACAGGTCCGGCTGGTGGCGGGCCGAGTTCGACGGCACCACCGCCGCCGAGCCCGCGACGAGCGACAGCGACCGGGTCGACGTACGGGACGCCGCCCGGCGCACCCGCGTCACCGGCTTCGACGCCTCCCCCGACCCCGTCCGCGCCGGCGGCACCCTGCGCCTGCGCGGCCGGTTGGAGATCGGCGGCGGGGACTTCTGGCGCGGCTTCCCCGACCACCGCGTGAAGATCCTCTTCAAGCCCGACGGCGGCTACCGCTGGCAGTACGTCACCTCCGCCTGGACCGGTGACCGCGGCTTCTTCGCCGCGGACGTCAGGGCCAGGACCTCCGGCTGGTGGCGGGCCGAGGTCGAGGCCGTCACCGGCGCGACGGGCTCGGTGAGCTCGTCCGACTACGTGACGGTCCGCGCTCCCCGGCCCGTGCCGCCGCCCGCCGCCGACACCCGGGTGATCCGCTTCAACGCCGCCCCCGAGCCGGTCGGGTACGGCAGGTACCTGACCTTCCGCGGCGCGCTCCAGGTGTGGGACGACGGCTGGGAGGGCTACGGCCACCAGAAGGTGACCGTGTGGTTCAAGAAGGCGGGCGGCTCCTGGCACTACGTCAAGACGCTGCGGACGAACGTCTCCGGCAAGTTCTGGGGCAGGACCAAGGCGACGCGCTCCGGAAGCTGGAAGGTGGTCTTCCCCGGTGACGACGAGGCCCGGCGCTCGTCCAGCCGCACGGACTGGGTCCGCGTGAAGCACTAGAAAAACTAGGGAAGACGGTCAGGCCGGCCCGGGGCGGGTGTCACGCCCCGGGCCGATCCGCGTCACGGCCCCTTCGCGGACCGCGCGATCCGTTTCCGAAAGTTTTCGGTCAGCGTCTTTTCTGTTTCGTTGTCATTCCCGATCCGATTTGCCTATGCTTCCGTGCCAGGTCGGCATGATTCCCCCGGGACAGCGGAGGACGTCATATGACGGGTGGTGCGGCATGACGGCCGGACAGTACAGACAGGCCCTGGCGGACTTGGTCGCCGAGGTGTCCGAGGGCGCGATCGGCGCCGAGGAGGCGCTCGCCGGCGAGCGCTCGCTGTCGGCGCTCGGCCTGACCTCGGTGGCCCGGGTGCGGCTCGTCGACGCGATCGAGGACACCTTCGGGGTCGAGGTCGGCCTCGGCGGCGACTGGGCCTCGCTGGAGAGCGTCGACGCCCTCGCCGCGCTGGTGTCCCGGGCCGCCGAGCCCGGCGACCGGACCACGGCCGGCGCGTGACGACCCCGGAGGGCTCCCCGGCGCGGGGCGCGGGCGCGACGGTGGAGTTCCACGGCGCGCGGGAGGGCGAGGCGACGCTGACCTGGGGGCAGCGGCTGATCTGGCGGGCCGTCCATCTGATGGGGGACAGCCAGTCCTTCCTCAACTGCCCCTGGGTGCTGCCGGTGTACGGCAGGCGCGACCTCGCCACCGTGCTGGACACGCTGCGCGTGCTGATCGAACGGCACGAGACCCTGCGTACCACGTTCCACGGCACGCCGGACGGACCGGTGCAGCGGGTGAGACGCGACGGTCGGCTCACCGTGGACCTGGTGGAGGCCGGGGAGGAACGGGCCCTGCGGGTGGCCGAACGGATCTCCGGCGAGCTGAGCACGACGGCCTTCGTCCACGACCGCGAGCTGCCGCTGCGCTGCGCCGCCGTCCTGAAGGCCGGGCGGCCCATGGCGCTGGCGCTGACCTTCTCCCACCTGGCCGTGGACTTCCAGGCCCTGAGCCTGCTCTCGGAGGAGTGGAAGGTCCTGCTCAGAGGGGAGGAGCCGCCGCCCGCCGACTGGCATCCGATGGACCAGGCGGCCCTGGAGCGCGAGGAGTCGTTCCAGGCGCGCTCGGCCAGGTCGATCCGCTACTGGCGGGCCGTCCTGGAGGAGGCACCGCTCGACGTGTTCGACCATCCTCCGGGCGCGCCGGAGGACCCCCGGTTCATCGAGGTCGGCATGGAGTCGGTCGCGCTCGCCGCGGCGGCCGAGACGCTGGCCGAGCGGTGGACCATCAGCACGACCAGCGTCCTGCTCGGCGCGTGCGCGACCGTCCTGGCCACGGTGAGCGGCCGCACGAAGGCGGTCATGCAGCTCGTGCACAGCAACCGCCGCGACCCCCGCACCCGCACCATGATCGGCAACGTCGGCCAGGACGGCCTGTTCGTCCTCGACCCGCCCTCCGAGGGCTTCGCCGACGCCTGCCGGGAGGCGCACCGCGCCGCCTTCACCGCGTACCGCAACGCGCACTACGACCCCTTCGCCATGCAGGCCATGCGCGAGGACATCGGCCGCCGCCGCGGCCGGGAGCCGGACCTCGACGCGTTCTTCAACGACCGGCGGACCATCGGCACCTGGCCGGGAGTGCCCCGGCCCGCGGCCGGCGAGATCGCCGGCGAGTCCCTCGCCGACCTGACCGCGAAGACCCGCACGTACGTCACGAACGCCTGGCCCGGCGTCCGGTTCAAGGCGTTCTTCACCGTGGGCGCGGCCACCGACACGGGACAGCTCAGCCTCATCGCCGACACCGCCTACCTGCCCCTGGAGACGGCCCGCGCCATGCTCCTCGGCGTGGAGGCGCTGCTGGTCCGTGCCCTCGACGAGGACGTTCCGCTCGCCGCCGTTCCCCGGGTGTGCGGGGTCGGCCCGTACGCCGGAACCGTCTAGTCTGTACGCCGGAACTGTTTAGTCCGTACGCCGGAACTGGGCCACGGCCACGGCCAGCAGGACCGCGCCGACGGCGGCGACCAGGCCGAGTTCGAGCACCACCGGCAGCCGGTGGCCGAACCAGCTCACGCCGGGGTTGAGCATCGCGTCCACCTGCGGCGGCACGTCGATGTGGCCGAAGACCGCCCGGCGCATCGGATCCACGGCGTACGTCAGCGGGTTGACCGTCGTGAGCACGTGCAGCCACGACGGCAGTCCGGCCAGCGGGAACATGGCGCCCGACAGGAACATCATCGGCATGATCGCCATCTGCATCACGCCGAAGAAGCTCTGCATGGTGCGCATCCGGGCGGCGAGCGTCACGCCGAACGCGGTGATCGTGAAGGCGGCGAGGAACATCTCGCCGAGCAGGGTGAGGATCAGGCCCGGCGAGTACGGCACGCCGACCAGCCCCGCGAGCGCGAGGATGATCACGCCCTGCAGGGTGGCGACGACGGCGCCGCCCAGGCACTTGCCGACCACGATCGCGCCCCGGCTGACCGGCGCGACCAGCATCTCGCGCAGGAACCCGAACTCGCGGTCCCACACGATGGATCCCGCCGAGAACATCGCCGTCATGATCACGGTCATCGAGATCATGCCGGGGTACATGAACGTCCGGAAGTCGACGCCGGGCACCGAACCGCGCACCAGCGTGCCGAGCCCGGTGCCCATCACGAACAGCCACAGCACCGGCTGGACCAGCGAGGACACGATCCGCGTGCGGTCGTTGGCGAACCGCAGCAACTCCCGGTGCAGCACCACCTTGACCGCCCGCAGGTCGTGGCCTCCGCCCGCCCGCGGCACGCTCACCCGGACCACGTCGGTCGTCATCCGCTCACCTTCCCCTGGCCATCGCGCGCATCCACTGGTTGCCGGTCCCCGACGACTCCGCGTCGCGGATCGTGGAGCCGGTGTAGGACATGAAGACGTCGTCGAGCGAGGGGCGCGACACGCTCACCGACCGGATCGGCACGCCGAGGCCGGCGAACAGCTTCGGCACGAACTCCTCCCCCGACGGGACCGCGAACGTCACCTGACCCTCCCGTACGGCGGCCTCGACGCCGAACCTCTCCCTGAGCAGGACCATCGCGCGTTCGTCGTCGCCGGTCTGGATCTGCACGCGGTCCTTGCCGACGCTCGCCTTGAGCGCCTCCGGCGAGTCGATCACCACGAGCTCGCCGTGGTCGATGATCGCGATGCGGTCGCAGTACTCGGCCTCGTCCATGTAGTGCGTCGTCATGAAGATCGTGATGTCCTCGCTGTGCCGCAGCTTGCCGATGTATCCCCAGATGGCCGAGCGGGTCTGCGGGTCCAGGCCGACCGTGGGCTCGTCCAGGAAGAGCACCCGGGGCGAGTGCAGCAGCCCGCGGGCGATCTCCAGCCGGCGCTTCATGCCGCCGGAGAACGTCATGACCTTGCCGTCCCTGCGGTCCCACAGCCCGACCATGTCCAGCACCTGGCGCATCCGGTCGCCGACCAGGTCCTTCGGCACGCCGTACAGCTCGGCGTGGAAGCGCAGGTTCTGCTCGGCGGTCAGGTAGCCGTCCAGCGTGGGGTCCTGGAAGACCAGCCCGATGTTGCGGCGCACGGCGTCGCGCTCGGTCACGATGTCGTGCCCGGCGACGAGGGCGGTGCCGCCCGTGGGCGTGGCGAGCGTGCACAGCATGCTGATCGTGGTGGTCTTGCCCGCGCCGTTCGGCCCGAGGAAGCCGAACACCTCGCCGGGCGCGACCTCGAAGTCGACGCCCTTGACGGCCTCGACCTTGCCGTACGTCTTGCGCAGGCCGCGCACTGCCACCGCCGCGCCGAGATCACCGGCCCGCGCGCTCATGCCACCCCCTCCGAAGGCCGCGGGCTCACGTGAACCGCCCCGCGCCCGTCGATCCGCTCGCTTCGCTCGTCCATGCGTCATCCGCGTCGTTCATCCGTCCTCCGCGAGAATCCGGAACATCGCCTGGCGCGTGCTCCTGAGCAGTTTCTTGGCCTCGTCGACCTGGCGGTCGTCCGCGACGTGCGTCAGATGGACGAAGGCCTCGCCGAGCTGGCCCCACAGCGTCCGCAGTTCGTGCCGGTCCGCGGGGAGGCCGCGGCAGACGTCCGCCCACGGCTCGGCCCGCTCGTCGGCCTGCCGCCCGCCCTCCTCGGTCAGCCGGTACGTACGGCTGCCGCCCGCGTCCTCTCCCTGGACCAGTCCCTCGTCCTCCATCTGCTGGAGGGCGGGGTAGACCGAGCCGGGGCTGGGCCGCCAGACCCCGCCGCTGCGCCGCGCGATCTCCTCGATCAGCTGGTAGCCGTTGCGCGGCTCCTCGGTCAGCAGACGCAGCAGGGCCGCACGGACGTCGCCCCGCCGTACGCGCGGTCCCAGCGCGGGCGGCTGAGGGAGCCGCGGACCGGCCTGCGGCGGCGGTGGGGGTGACGGCGGTGGTGGCGGTGTCGGTGGCGGCGGAGGCGCGAGCGGGGCCGCCGGGGGCCCTCCATCCTCGTGCATGCGATCCTCCAACTATCGAGATACATGAACGATATATCTAGATAATTGGCGCGAACAAGCCCCCGCTCGGGTCCGCGCGACCAGCCCCGAACAACCCGGCTGCCCCGCCCCGCCGGGACCGACGTCGAGCCGGCCGGGCACGCGCGGATCGGCTACGCCCGCGCCTCCACCGTCCGTCAGTCCCTGGACACCCGGCTCGACGCGCTCAAAAGCCGCTGGTGTCACCCGCGTCATCGCCGAGGCGATCTCGACCCGCGCCACCACGCGTCCCGAGCTCGACAAGACCGTCACGGGGCCCGGAACTACCAGGCGATGGGGCCGAGGCGATCGATGAAGATCCCGGTCGGCCCGTCAGAGGCGAGCGTCGCGAGCTCGATGATCGAGTCGGTGCCCTCGGTGACCGTCATCGCGCCGGTGTGGTTGTTCATGTCGGTGGCGGCGAACTTGCGGTTGACGACCTCTCCGGGGGTGGCGACGTTGAATTTGATCTCCGGGAGCGCCTGGGCGTATCGGACGGTAATCATGTTCAGTGCCGCTTTCGACGAGCTGTAGGCGAGCTCGTGCATCTTCGAGACCGGCTGATCCGGATCGGTCACGACCGCGAAGGAACCCCCGCCGCTGGACACCATCACCACGCGCGGGTTGTCCGCCGCCCGCAGCAGGGGGAGGAACGCGTGTGTGACCCTGATCGGCCCGTACACGTTGGTGTCGTAGACGGAATGGACCTCGTCGGCCGTCGCGTCCGCGGGCGGGATGATCCTGCCCGGCGCCCCGGCGTTGTTGATCAGCACGTCGAGCCGGTCGGTGTGCCGTCGCACAAGCCGTACGGCCTCGCCCACCGACTCGTCCGAGGTCACGTCCAGCGGGACCATGACCACGTCCACGCCGCCGGCGGCCAGTTTGCCGGCGGCCGCCCTTCCGCGTCCTTCGTCGCGCGACCCCAGGAAGACGGTCCACCCCTGTTCCCCGAGCCGCCGGGCCGCTTCGAAACCGAGTCCCTTGTTGGCACCGGTGATCAGCACCGAAGTCCGGTCCGTGTTCGTCATCGATCCTCACTTCCGTGGTTCGCCTGCCGCGTTCGTCGTCACGCGGCGTCCTGACGACCATGCAGACGCCGCCGACCCGACCCCTGTGACAGGACGCGGATGTGAGGCGTGTCACCGCGAGCGGGTGTCACACGGCGACGGGGACCGGCGTCTTGCGTGTGGCACACGTGTGGCAGAGTCGAGCGGCAACAGGCAGGGGCGGGGAATATGAACGAGCGGAGCGAGCGGACGACGGGCACAGCCGGAGCGTTCGCCGGCGGCGGCCGGACCGATCCCGCCACCGAGGCGTTCGTCACCCACCGCAACCTGCTGTTCACCGTCGCCTACGAGATGCTCGGGTCAGCCGCCGACGCCGAGGACGTCCTGCAGGAGACCTGGTTGCGGTGGTCGGGCGTCGACCTGGACACCGTGGAGGATCGGCGTGCGTACCTGGTGCGGATCGCCGCCCGGCAGGCGCTGACCCGCTTGCGTACGCTCGGCCGGCGCAGGGAGTCCTACGTCGGTCCCTGGCTGCCCGAGCCGCTGCTGACCACACCCGACGTGGCCGAGGACGTCGAGCTGGCCGACAGCGTCTCGATGGCGATGCTGCTGGTGCTGGAGACGCTCGCGCCGGCCGAGCGGGCGGTGTTCGTGCTGCGCGAGGTGTTCGACGTCGGATACGACGAGATCGCCGACGCCGTCGGCAAGAGCCCGGCAGCGGTCCGCCAGATCGCCCACCGGGCACGAGCGCACGTCGCCGCCCGGCGGCCGCGCGACGTGGTCTCCGCGGCCGAGACCCGCGACGCGCTCCAGGCGTTCCAGCGCGCGGTCGAGACCGGCGAGCTGCAGAGCCTGCTCGACGTCCTCGCTCCCGACGTCGTCGCCCTGAGCGACGGCGGCGGCGTCAAGCGCGCTGTGCCGCGGCCCGTCGTGGGGGCCGGCAAGGTGGCTCGCCTGCTGGACGCGGGCCTGCACAGGTTCGGGGCCGAGGTGTCGGTCGAGCCGGTGCAGGTAAACGGCTGCCCGGGTCTCCTCATGCGCATCGACGGGGAGATCGACGGTGTCGTCGCGATGCGGGTCGAGGGCGGTCTGGTCACCGAGCTCTACTTCGTGCGCAACCCGGACAAGCTGTCGCGTGTGGAACAGGAGACCGCGCTGAGCCGCTGAGGCCGGGAGCCCGCCCGGCCAGCGGCACTCGGCGAACAGGCTACAGAGAGCTACTTCGGGCCTGGTCGCGGGACCCGAGTGGGGACCCAACAAGGACGCACCGGGCGTCCTCGCGTCTCACAGCCAGTCGCGGCGCTTGAAGACCAGGTAGAGCGTGAGACAGACGACGCCCATGAGAACGATCGCCATGGGGTAGCCGAGCATCCAGTGCAGCTCGGGCATGTGGTCGAAGTTCATCCCGTAGATCGTGCCGACCAGGGTCGGAGCGAACAGGATGGCGGCCCAGGCGGAGATCTTCTTGACCTCGTCGCCCTGGGCGATGCTCGTGGCCGTCAGCTTGGTCATCTCCTCGTTCTGCTGCTGGCTCACGAGAGTGGAGTTGACGATGAGGATGTCCTGGAGCATCTGCCGGAAGCCCGCAACGCGTTCGGTGACCGTGATGGCGTGGTCGGACACGTCGCGCAGGTAACGCTGCAACTCCTCGTTCACGCCGTACTTGGGCGACCCCGCGATGAAGCCGTCGAGCATCGGCACGAGCGGGCTGGTCGCCCGCTGGAACTCGATGACCTCCCGTGAGAGGGCGTAGATGCGCCGCGGCGCGGCCGGATCGCCGCCGAAGACCTGGACCTCGATCTCGTCGATGTCGTTCTGCAGCCCGGCGACCACGGGCGCATAGCCGTCCACCACCGCGTCGAGGATCGCGTACAGCACGGCCTGCGGGCCCTGGCGGAGCAGGTCGGGGTCCGACTCCATCCGCCGGCGCACCTTCGACAGGTCGGGCGCCTCGCTGTGCCGCACGGTCAGGACGAAGTCGGGGCCCACGAAGACGTGCAACTCGCCGAAGGCCACCTTCTCCGGCTTGTCGAGGTACTGCGCCGCCCGCAGCACCACGAACAGCGTGCCGCCGTACCGGTCGGCCTTGGGCCGCTGGTGGGCGACGATGGCGTCCTCGATGGCGAGCTCGTGCAGGCCGAACTCCTCGGCGGCCTTGATCAGCTCCGCCTCCTCCGGCCGGTAGAGGCCGATCCACGCCATCGCGCCCGGCCGCGCACGCAACGAGGCGATGGCGTCGCCGAGCGACAGCGGAGAATCCACCCGCTCGCCGTCCATGTACACCGCGTTGTCGATCACGCTGTGCCTGAAGGAGTCCTCGCGCTCGCCGGCCCGTGGGTCCATGGAGTGTTCGGGAGCCTGCTCCGGCTTCGTCCTCATGAGTCCACTCAATCCGCGCAGTCCACGTATCCGCCGCTCTGCCACTTGTAGAAGGTAACCCCCGTTCGCACTTTCCCCGCGCACCGGGCGGGCGCGGGCGGCGTGGACCGGGCCCGCGGGCCGTACGATTCCGGGAGTGACCCCCCTCAAGGCCCTCTGGAACCATCTGACCGCCACCCAGGTCGCGCCCCCGCTCTGGCTGGTCGTCCTGTCCGGGTTCGCAGCTCTGGCGGTAGTCGCCTACCCGGTCTCGTGGCACTATTCCCGCGGCCTGATCACGATCGCGCACGAGGGCGGCCACGCGTTCGTGGCGGTGCTGACGCGGCGCAAGCTGCGGGGGATCCGGCTCCACTCGGACACCTCCGGAGTGACGCTGACCCGGGGCAGGCCGACCGGACCCGGCATGGTCGCCACCGCCGCCGCGGGATACGTCGCGCCGTCCCTGATCGGCCTCGGCGCGGCCTGGCTGGTCGCGGACGGGCGGATCACGCTGCTGCTGTGGGCCGTGCTCGCGCTGCTGACCTGCATGCTGCTGATGATCAGGAATGTCTTCGGCGCGGTGTCCCTGCTCGTGGTGGGCGGCGCGGTCTTCGCGCTGTCCTGGTTCGCCCCGCCCGACGTGCAGTCCGCCGGCGCCTACGCCGCGGCGTGGTTCCTGCTGCTCGGCGGCGTGCGGCCGATCCTCGAACTGCAGGCCAAGCGCCGGGTCGGGCACGCGCCGGACTCCGACGCCGACCAGCTCGCCCGGCTGACCCACGTGCCCGGCACGCTCTGGGTGCTGCTGTTCCTGCTGGTCTCCACCGCGTCACTCGTCTCCGGCGGCTACCTCCTGACCTCCCACTGGCTGCCGGCATAGACTCATCCGAGCGCCTTTACGTTGTAGATCAACCATTATTGAAGCGGTTCCCGCATTTACGAGTGATCAAAGGGGTCCGGGCGCTGAGACGAATGCGATAAACCGGCGAGCGCCCAGGCCACGGTCACGGCGATTCCCCCGATTCGGCCCTCCGTAAGTGGGTCGGGCACTTTCTCGCGGACGCGTTTCGTTGGGGTAGCCAGGAAGGGGGAATTCCTGGTGACGATTCGATTTCTTCCGGTCGTGACCAGCTCCCTTCTATGGTTACGTGTGGTTCGTCTGCTGGTCGGGGTCCGGCTGGAGAGGGACGAATGGTGAGGCGAACTCGATCGGGCGGACAGCGCGACCGCACGCGAGGGGCGATCGTCGCGTGAGCCTGGACCAGGCGCCGGAGGAACCGCCCGTGAGGCGGCCGCGCACCGGCCGGGAGAAGCTGATGCTGGCGGGAAAGTCGGCCGGCGCCCTGATCACCTTCGCCGTCACCGTGGGCGCGTTCTGGATCGCGCTGGTGGACCGGACTCCCGGACCGACGATCGACGAGTGGCGTCTCAAGGCCGACAACACCTGCCAGCGCGACCTCGGCGAGATGCAGGTCTCGCTCCACTCGGCCCTGCTCCAGGCGGCCGAGGTCCTGAGGGCGGTGCCGCACGCCGGCACGCGCAGCCCCGAACTGGCCGCGGTCGTGACCTCGATGGACGAGATCGCCTCGGCGTTCCGCGCCATGAGCGCCGATTTCGCGGAGATCCCGGTGCCGGAGGGATACGATCGCCGCGACATCGACGGGCTCCTGCGGGACACCCGGAGCTTCGCGACGGCGTTCACCACGATCTCCACGGTCCTCGTGGACTACCAGGTGGACCAGGGCCCGCTCCAGGACCAGGCGGCGATGACGGCGATGCAGACGCTGTCGGCCAGCACGATGCCGTCGTGGGTGGCCGGCGCGCGGCGGCTCGGCCTCACCGAGTGCCTGGCCATCATGGGGACCTCCCCCCTGGGCCCGGCCACGCCGACACCCGCGAGGTTCACGGTGGGGCAGCAGGCGCTGGTCGACCGCATCGACCCCCGGGTGCTGACCGGGTGCGTCCCCGCGTTCTCGGAGGAGAACGCCAAGGTGATCGCCGCGGTGAACTGCGCGGCCGTACGCCACGGCCCGGCGCGGAACCCGCTGGTGATGCGGTTCATCGACGCGAAGGCGCTGAAGGCGTGGGTCGCCGGGTTGTCGAAGGGCCTGAGGTCGCGCGGCTGCGCACGCGGCGACTCCTCCGGCGCCTGGAACCACGAAGGAAAGGTCACGGGGACGCTCGTCTGCAAGCCCGGCTCGAAGGGCTCCTACCTGGCCGTGTGGACCTTCGACGGCGAGGACGTCGCGGTCCTCGCCGAGGCGGGCGACCGGCCGGCCATCTGGACCTGGTGGAAGGACAACGCCTACCTGCTGACCCCCTGAGCCCACCCCGCCGCGTACGAGGCCGGGTCAGGCGTGCGACAGGGTGGAGCCGCCGCGGTTCTTCAGCACGCGGAGCTGGGCGGGGATGCGCACGCGCAGCTCCGCGACGTGGCTGACGACGCCGACCGCCCGGCCGCCCTCCCGCAGCCCGTCGAGGATGTCGAGCACGTCGTCGAGCGTGTCCTCGTCGAGCGTGCCGAAGCCCTCGTCCACGAAGAGGGTGCCGATCTCCGCGCCGCCCGCCTCCGCCGTCACCACGTCGGCCAGGCCCAGCGCCAGGGCGAGGGAGGTGATGAAGCTCTCGCCGCCGGACAGGGTGGCCGGGTCGCGCTCCACCCCGGTCCAGGCGTCGAGCACCCGCAGGCCCAGCCCGCCGCCCGACCGGCCCCGGTCGCCCGCGGTCCGGTTCAGGTCGTGCCGCAGCAGGTAGCGCCCGCCCGACATGTGGTCGAGGCGCTCGTTGGCCGCGTCCACGACCTGCCGCAGCCGCTCGCCGAGCACGTACGCCGACAGCCGCATGTGCCATCGGTTGTCACCTGAGGTGCCGTTGGCGAGTTCGGCGAGGCGCCGGGCCAGGCGGTGCCGCTCTTCGGCCGGCCGGTGGGCGCGCACCGCGGCGTCCAGCTCACCGGCGAGCGCGGTGAGCTGGTCGAGCCTGCTCCGCGCGCGGTCACGGGCCGAGGTGCGCAGACCGTGCTCGCGCTCGGCCGCATCGTGCGCGGCGCTCAGCTCCGCCAGGCCGGCGGGCGGCTCGGCGGCGGCCGCGACCAGCTCGGGATCGGCCAGCAGCCCCTCCACCGTGGCGCGTTCGGCGTCCAGCAGTCCCAGCCGCTCGGTCATCGCCTCCCGGTCCTCCGGGGTGCGGACCGCGGCGGCGGCGTGCTCCACGCTCGCGAACCCCTCCCCCGACGCGGCGCGGGCCGCCGCGGCGCGCGCGGCCTCGCTCTCGCGCCCGGCCTCCGCAGCCGTACGCGCCGCGTCAGCCGCCTCACGCAGCAGGCCGGCCTCCTCGGAGAGGCGGTCGATCCGGGCGGCGAGCGAGGGGTCCGCGCCCCGCGCGGCGTCGATCACCTCGGCCAGCCGGCGTTCGCCGGTCTCCAGCATGTCCCGTTGGGCGCGGGCCTCGGCCAGCTCCGCCCCGGTCCGCGCGGCCAGCGCGCCCAGCTCCTCCAGCTCGGCCGTGAGCCGGGCGGCGCGGGCGGCGAGCTCCTCCTCCGCCTCCGCCTCCGACCGCGCCCGGCCGAGCCGGGCCTCCACGTCCGCGAGGTCGCCCTCCAGTCCCGCGGCGAGGCGCTCCCCCTCGGCGAGCAGGGCGTCCCGCCTGGTCCTGGTCTCGGTCAGCAGCCCGGCCAGCTCCACGGCCCGCTCGCGGGCGTCCTCCAGGGCGGCGGCGAGCCGTCCGGCCTCCGCCTCGGCCGCGTCGACCGCGGACGCGGCCGACCGCAGCCGCGACAGCTCGTCCCGGGCTTCGTCCAGGGCGCTTCCCGCGGCCTCCTGGGACAGGTCCCCGGCGCGGGACTCCGCGTCGGCGAGGCGCGAGGAGAGCCCCGCGACGTTCGCCTCCGCCGCCTCACGGGCGCGCTGGGCCGCGTCGAACGCGTCCTGCGCCGCCCGCTCGTCCTCGGCCGTGGCGGCCCGTACGGCGGGCTCGGCCGGGCGGGGATGCCCGGTCGCGCCGCACACGGCGCAGGGCAGCCCGTCCACCAGCCCGGCCGCCAGCTCGGCGGCCATTCCGTCGATGCGGTCCTGCCGCACCTCCTGGAGCCGGTCCCGGCTCTCCTGGGCCAGGTCGACCGCCGCGCGGCGGTCCCGCTCGGCCGCCTCCAGCTCGGCGGTCAGCGTGTCGCGGAGCCGCGCGCTGCCGAGCCGCTCCTCCGCCGTCCGGGCGGCGGCCTCCAGCGCGGGAATCCGCGCGGCCAGGTCGCGCAGGTCCCGGAGCCGTTCCCCGGCGTCGGCCAGGGCCGCGGGCAGCTCCTGCTGGTCGGCCCGCGCCCGCGCCTCGTCACCCGAGAGCCGGGTCAGCTCGGCGTCGAGCAGCGCGGCCTCCCCCGTGACCGCACGCAGCCGCAGCGCGGCGTCCCTGGCGGCGGTCAGGCCCGGAAGGCTCGCCGCCGCCCGGCGTGCCCCCGCGAGCCGCTCCTCGACGCCGAGACGCTCCCCGGGCAGCGCGGCGAGCCGCCCGGCCAGGCGGGCCTCCTCCTCGGAGAGCGCCGCCAGCGCGCGATCAGCGCCCGCCCGCTCGTCCCGCACCTCCCGCAGGCGCGCCTCCTCCGGGAGGATCTGGCGCACCCGGGCGATCTCGTCGCGCCGCTCCCGCTCCAGCACGGCCAGCCGCTCCGGGTCCGGCCACACCGGGCCGTCCGGAGCGCCGGGGAACGCGCGGAGCATGGCGTCGGCGGCCACCCGGCGGGCCTTGGCCATGGCCTCCGCGCGCTGCTCGGCCTGGCGGACGAGCGGCAGCACCCGGTCGGCGCGCGCCGCCTCGTCGAGCATCGCCTCGAGGTCGGATCGCTCGTCCGCCGCCGCGTCGAGCTCCTGGTGCCGGGCCAGGGCGGCGGCGTGCCTGCGCTGCCGGTCGGCGAGGGCCCGGCCGTCCTCCAGCCTGCTCCGGGCCGACGACAGGCCGGCCTGGCTCGCCGTGCAGGCGGTCACCGCGTGGGCGAGCGCGCCCTCGGCGAGGCTCAGCACCTCACCCGACCAGTTCTCCGGTCTGTCCGCGTCCTCGGGCAGCGCGAGGTCTCCCGCCGCGCCGCGCATGCGGTCCAGCACCGAGTGGACCCGCTGGGCCAGCTCCTGCGCCTCCCGCCCGGACCGCGTGCGGTGGTCGGCCAGCCACCGCTCCACCTCGCCGAACACCCGGACGGAGAAGAGCCGCTCCAGCAGTTCGCGCCGCTCCTCGCCCCCGGCGCGCAGGAACTTCGCGAAGTCGCCCTGCGGCAGCAGCGCCACCTGGCAGAACTGGGCGGCGTTCATCCCCGTGAGCGTGCCGATGAAGTCGCCGGCCTCGTCGCTGCGGGTGCTGCGCGCGACCCACCGCCCGCCGGGCTCGGTCAGCTCCTCGACCAGGGCCTTGGCCTTCTCCTCGACCAGACCCGAGCCCCTGAGCTTCGGCCGCATCCACGCCGGGGAACGGGTGACCCGCAGACGCCTGCCCCGGATCGTCGCCTCCAGCGTCACCGACGGCCCCCGGGTGGGCGGCGCGTGGTCGCAGCGCAGGCTGCGGGCGCTCTCCCGCTGGCCGGGCACCCGCCCGTACAGGGCGTAGCAGACGGCGTCGAGCACCGTCGTCTTGCCCGCGCCGGTCGGCCCGTGGATCAGGAACAGGCCCGCCTCGCCGAGCGCGTCGAAGTCGACCTCCTCCGTCCCCGGGAAGGACCCGAACGCGACCAGGCTCAGCCGATGCAGCCTCACCGGACCTCCTCACCCGGCACGGGCCGGCCGCTCACGCGCTCTCCCTGATGCGGCACGCCTCGACCGCCTCCTCCAGCAGCCGCCGTTCGTCGTCGTCGGCCTGCTCCCCGCGCACCTCGCGGACGAAGTCGAGCGCCACCTCGATCTCGGCCCTCCCGGCGATCCTCGGCGCCTGCGGAGCGCTCCCGGCCGCGCCGTCCGGTTCGAAGGCGAGCGCGAGCGTGTGCGGGAAGCGCCCGCGCAGGCGTTCCATCGCCTCGCGCGGGCGCACCGGGTCGGTCAGCGTCACCTGCAGCCAGTGGTCCTCGTGCCGGGCGAGGCGGGCGTCGGTCAGCAGGTCGTCGATGCGGCCCCGCAGCCTGGCGACCGGGCGCGGCACCGGGGCCGGGACGAACTCCGTCCGCCCGCCGTCCAGGTCGGCGAGCCAGGAGCCCTTCAGGTGGCCGGCCTCGGAGAAGGAGTAGGCGATCGGGGAGCCGCTGTAGCGGACCGTCTCGCTCATCACCTGGCGCCCGTGCAGGTGGCCGAGGGCGACGTAGTCGGCGCCGTCGAAGGCGCTCAGCGGCACGTGGGAGACCCCGCCGACGCTGATGTCCCGCTCGCTGTCGCTCGCCTCCCCTCCGGTGACGAACGCGTGCGCGAGCACCACCCTGCGCGCGGCCGGGTGCGCGCGGACGCGCTCCATGGCGTACGAGAGCGCGGCGGTGTGACTGCGCTCGGCCAGCTCCCACGGCCCCCGGACGAGTTCGGGCTCCAGGTAGGGGATGCCGAAGAACGCGACGTCGCCGATCGTGACCGGGTCCCAGGCCCGGGCGGGGTCGGTGCGCAGGTGCACGCGCTCCATCAGATCGGCGCCGAAGCCCAGCCGTACGGCGGAGTCGTGGTTGCCGCTGATCAGCACCGTGTGCGCGCCCAGCGCCTTGAGCCTGGCGAGCGCCTCGTTGCACAGCGCGACCGCGTCCACGGGGGGCAGCGCGCGGTCGTAGACGTCGCCGGAGACCAGCACGACGTCGACCCGCTCCGCGCGGACGGTCTCGACGAGGTGGTCGACGAACGCGGCCTGCGCGCCGAGCAGGCTCTCCCGGTGGAACGAGCGGCCGAGATGCCAGTCGGAGGTGTGCAGGACACGCATGTCGCAGGAAGCTAACAGGTCCCGCCGACAAACGACGCATCAATCGTCACATCCGTGCACCGCGTGAAGAGCGAGTAATGACTTAGCCTGGGTTCGGGATACGAGCACGCATGGGGGAGCGCCTCATGAACATCGGCCGGGGCACTCTCGGAGTGATCGCCGGTGTGCTGATGGTGATGCTCGCGACCATCGGCCACGTGCTCTCCCCGCCGGCCTTCGACCCGCCGCCGCTTCGCGCCTCGCCCCAGTTCCGGGACATCCCCGCGCAGCCGGCCGCCGAAGTGCGGCCGATCGCCGGAGCGGGTTTCGGCGGCGGGCGGTTCCGCACCGAGAAACTGCTCGTGCCGGCGAGGAACGAGACGCTGCGGGCGACGATCAGGGCGCCGTTGTCGCCCGGACGCCACCCCGCGTTCGTGTTCGTGCAGGGCTCGGGCTCGGGCGACGGCGGGGAGTTCACCCAGCAGGCCGAGTGGCTGGCGAGGGCGGGCGTCGTGACGCTCGCCTACGACAAGCGGACCGTCGGCTACTCCTTCCGCAGCCGCGACTTCGGGCTGCTCGCCGACGACGCCCTGCGCATGCTGCGGGTGCTGCGCCAGCGGCCGGACGTCGACCCGGCGCGCGCGGGCCTGTGGGGAGTGAGCGAGGGCGGCTGGGTCGTCCCGATCGCCGCCGCCCGCGACCCCCGGGCGGCGTTCGTGGTCCTCGTCTCCTCGCCGAACGTCTCGCCGCTGCGCCAGGTCGCCTGGGCGCTCAACGAGCAACTGCTGCGCCTGCACGCCCCGACCGGCGTACGCGACCTGCTGACCAGGGTCATGGGCGGCGTCGGCTTCGACTTCCTGCGCTACGACGGGGCGCCCGCCCTGCGCGGGATCACCCAGCCGGTGCTCGCGCTGTACGGCACCGACGACCCGTCGATCCCCTTCGTGGAGAGCACCCAGGCCCTCACCCGGGCGCTGCGGCAGAGCGGCGACACCGGCTACACCATCCGCTTCCTCGCCGGGGCCGACCACGCCATGCGGGTCAACGGAGGGGCGTTCGCGGCGGACTACCTGCCCACGCTCGCGAACTGGATCAGGGACCTGCCGCGTACGGCGAGACCCTCGGTGCCCATCGCGGGCGCGACGCCGGTGCAGCGCTTCGAGGCGGCCGACGTGCCGGCCGCGCCGTGGTGGGGGGACAGCACGATCCTGTGGCTGACGCTCTGCCTGGCCGCGGTGGGATACGTCGCGGCCCCGGTCACCGAGATGGTCGTCCGCCTGCGCGGACGCGACCTGCGGTTCCAGGCCAACGTGCAGCGGTGGCCGGCCATCCGGCGGCGGCTGCGGCGGATGGCCTGGATCGGGCTCGGCGAACTCGCCGCGGTCATGGCCTTCATCACGCTGATCGTGCTGTTCTCGGTGAACCAGGCCGGCGCCTGGCCCGCCGTACAGGCCGGGTGGCTGGTCGTACGGCTGCTCGCCGTCGCGATGCTGGCGCAGACGGTGGCGACGTTCGCCGCGGTCGCCGGCGGCCTGCGGGACGGCTGGGAGCCGACGCCCTGGCAGAAGAGCGTGCTCGCGGGCGTGCTCGGCGGAACGGCCCTGCTGCTCCTGACCGCGGCCTACTACGGCCTGTTCGCCTTCCCCTGGTAGGGCCGCGCCCCGGTCAAAATCCGGCAAGGACTGTTCCGGCTCGTGGCGGTCACCGGTTTTCCGCGGTCCGTGTCGCTTCAATTGAGCCGTGGTCACCCCTGGTCTGGCACGCCGGAAGGGCGCCGCGCCGGCGACGCGTCGCGCCGGGCCGGCGCGCGGAGCCGTCGCGCTCATCGCCTGGGTGGCGCTGTCGGCGGTGC
>QFZU02000183.1 GCA_003260025.2 Microbispora triticiradicis
TTTATCTGTTCGGTACGCCGGGTCAGCATCGGTTCTGGTTCATGTGGGATGACCTGGTGCGGGGGGCGATCGGTGCGGTGGTGCTGGTCGACACCCGGCGGTTGGCCGACAGTTTTCCCGCGGTGGACTACTTCGAGGAGGCGCGGCTGCCGTTCGTCGTCGGCGTCAACGGCTTCGACGGGCAGTACACCCATTCGGAGGACGAACTGCGGGAGGCGCTCACGATCTCGCCCGGGATTCCGATCGTCCGTACGGACGCCCGGGACCGGGAGTCGGTGAAGAGCACCCTGATCAGGCTCGTCGAGCACGCCCTGACGTCGCACGTCGGCGCGCTCCGTTGACGACCCCGGACGCCGCCGTCCTGCGATCTCACCATGGCGGCGCGGGCGTGAACGCCGTACGGGCGGATAGTCTGGGGAGACTGATGGTTCACCGACCCGTCCACTCGCTTCGAGGCTGGCCAAACACGTGTTCGAGACGCTTTCCGACCGGCTGACTTCGGTCTTCTCCTCCCTTCGGTCCAAAGGCAGGCTTTCCGACGCCGACATCGACGCGACCTGCCGCGAGATCCGCATCGCGCTTCTTGAGGCGGACGTCGCGCTGCCGGTCGTGAAGGACTTCGTGGCCCGGATCAAGGAGCGGGCCCGCGGCGCAGAGGTCTCCCAGGCGCTGAACCCCGCCCAGCAGGTCGTGAAGATCGTCAACGACGAGCTGATCGAGGTGCTCGGCGGCGAGACGCGGCGGCTCCGCTTCGCCAAGAACCCGCCGACCGTGATCATGCTGGCCGGTCTCCAGGGCTCGGGTAAGACGACCCTCGCCGGCAAGCTCGCCAGGTGGCTGCGCGACCAGGGGCACGCCCCGCTGCTCGTGGCCTGCGACCTGCAGCGCCCCAACGCCGTGCAGCAGCTCGCCGTCATGGCCGAGCGGGCCGGGGTGGCGGTGTACGCCCCCGAGCCCGGCAACGGCGTGGGCGACCCGGTCGCGGTGGCGCGGCAGTCGGTGGACCACGCGAGGCGCCAGCAGCACGACGTGGTCATCGTCGACACCGCCGGCCGCCTCGGCATCGACCAGGAGCTGATGAAGCAGGCCGCCGACATCCGCGACGCGGTCACGCCGGACGAGGTCCTGTTCGTGCTGGACGCGATGATCGGCCAGGACGCCGTGAGCACCGCCGGCGCGTTCATGGAGGGCGTCGGATTCGACGGCGTCGTGCTGACCAAGCTCGACGGCGACGCCCGCGGCGGTGCGGCCCTGTCGGTGCGGCACGTCACCGGCCGGCCGATCATGTTCGCCAGCACCGGCGAGAAGCTCGAGGACTTCGACGCCTTCCACCCCGACCGGATGGCCGGCCGGATCCTCGACATGGGTGACATCCTCACCCTGATCGAGCAGGCGCAGAAGACGTTCGACGAGCAGGAGGCCGCCAAGATGGCGGGCAAGCTCGTCTCCGGCGACGGCTTCACCCTGGACGACTTCCTCGAGCAGATGATGATGGTCCGCCGCATGGGGCCCATCAAGAACCTCCTCGGCATGATGCCGGGCATGGGCCAGATGCGCGAGCAGCTCAACCAGGTCGACGACCGCGACCTGGACCGCGTCGCCGCCATCATCCGCTCGATGACCCCAGGCGAGCGGCAGGACCCGAAGATCATCAACGGCTCCCGCCGGGCGCGCATCGCCAAGGGCTCCGGAGTGACGGTCACCGAGGTGAACAACCTGGTCGTCCGGTTCTTCGAGGCTCAGAAGATGATGAAGCGGATGACCCAGGGCATGGGCATCCCGGGGATGCCCGGAGGGCGCAAGCAGAAGGCGCAGAAGGCCAAGAAGGGCCGCCGCGTCAGCGGCGACCCCCGCAAGGCCGCGCTCGGCAAGGCCGGGGCGAACGCGTCGTCGGACGGCTCGGCCGAGCCGAAGCTGCCCAAGGGCCTGCTCGGCAACCTCGGGAACGGTGGTCAGCTGCCTCCCGGCCTGGAGCTTCCGCCCGGCTTCGACCCCTCCAAGCTCAAGCTGCCCGGCCAGAAGTAACGAGCGCGGGTCAGAGGCCGGAGCCGGGAGACATCGGCCTGGCGTCGATCCTGCCGTCGTCGCAGATCGAGGCGGTGAACGGGACCTCCAGGTGCGCCACCTCGTCCGGCGGAATGATCATCAGCCGGGCCGAGACGGGGCACCGGGTCTCGTGGTCGGTCGGCACCACCGTCCAGTGGAGCCGCGCGTGCGCGCTCGCGCCGGGCCGCAGCGTGACCCGGTGCGGCGTCACGCTCTCGCGCCGGGTGCGGGTGCGCAGCACGTCGCCCCGGCCGTCGATCAGGACGAGCCCGACGAAGCCGTAGACCCAGCAGGTCCGGCCCGAGGCGTTGGTCAGGACGAGCGGCGCGTAGCGGTTGCCCGCCCCCGGGTCCTGCCGTCCGACGCGGGCCCGCAGTCCCGTCGTACGGCACCGAGCGGGCCCCTTCGCGGCGGAGGCCGTGGAAGCGGTGGAGGCGATGGAGGCGGAGGCCGCGCGGACGGTGCCGCGAGCCGCCGCCGGTGTCAGGGCGGCGGTACGTGCCGGGACGGTGGAGACCGTACCCGTGTCTCCGCCTGTGCCGGCGGCCGACGCCCCGGCGGCCGGGTGCGCGGCGTGGCCGGTGGACAGGGCGCAGCCGGTGGACAGCAGGATGGCCGCCGCCGCGACGCCGGCCCTGCTCGTGATTGCTCGCATGCCTGTTGGACGGCCGATCCCGCCGGTCAGTTCGCGTGATGGGACGCCCTTTCACGGGGACGTGCGTCTCCCTGTCTCCGGCGCGGCCTCTCCGGGTCCTTCTTCGGGTGGTCCTTCTTCGGGCGGCCTTTGCCGGGTGGCGGGAGAACGGGGACGGCGGCGGGGCCGTCGTTGCCCGAGCATGCGCAATCATCTGGCAGAATGTCAGGCTGGAACATCGTGACCAGGCGGATGCCCTCTCACCTCCGCCGGCCGCGTCTGTCCCTCGAGCGGGCTCCCGTCGTGCCCCACTCGACGAGACACCGCTCACCCACGCTCTAATGCAGGAGAGACCACACCCGTGGCAGTCAAGATCAAGCTCAAGCGGCTCGGAATGATCCGCAACCCGCAGTACCGCATCGTCATCGCCGACGCCCGGAGCAAGCGGGACGGCCGTGCGATCGAGGAGATCGGCCTCTACCACCCGAAGGAGAACCCCTCGCGCATCGAGGTGAACTCCGAGCGGGCGCAGTACTGGCTGAGCGTCGGCGCGCAGCCGACCGACCCGGTCCTCAAGATCTTCAAGCTGACCGGCGACTGGCAGAAGTTCAAGGGCGAGCCCGCCCCCGCCACGCCGCTCCAGGTCGCCGAGCCCAAGCCCGACCGGCACGCGGCGTACGAGGCCGCGGCCCGGGAGTCGCTGTCGGGCGACACCGGCGCCGCCGCCACCACGCCGAAGAAGGCCAGGAAGCCCGTGAAGGCCGAAGAGACCGCCGAGGCCCCGGCCGCGGAGGAGAAGCCGGAAGGCGAGGCCTGAGGTGCTCGAGGAAGCCCTCGAACACCTGGTCAAGGGCATCGTCGAGCACCCGGACGACGTCCGGGTCCGCGCCCGGCGCATTCGCACCGGGCGCGTTCTCGAGGTCCGGGTGCACCCCGACGACCTCGGCAAGGTGATCGGCCGTGGCGGCCGTACGGCCAGAGCGTTGCGCACCGTCGTCAACGCGCTGTCGGACGGCAAGTACGTGCGGATCGACCTGGTCGACCTTGAAGAGGCGCGCTGAGCCGGCTCTGGCGGCGATACTCGCGCCCGGGGGACCCCGCACCGGGGTCCCCCGGTGTGTTTTCCGGGGTCCTCCGGGGCTTTCCGAGGGTGGTCCGCGGGATGCGGTGATGCCTCGGGACGGGCCTCCCGGTGCGGGTTTCCGGGCTGAAAGTGACGAAGAAGGATTGTTGCGGAGGTAGGCGGCACGTGCAGCTAGTCGTGGGCAGGATCGGCCGTCCGCACGGCGTGCGGGGCGAGGTCACGGTCGAGGTGCGCACCGACGACCCGGATTCGCGTTTCGCCCCGGGTACGACGCTCGCCACCGAACCGGCCTCGGCCGGCCCGGTGACCGTCGAGCGGTCCCGGTGGCACAAGGACATCCTGCTGCTGACCATCGAGGGCGTGGCGGACCGCGACGCCGCCGAGGCGCTGCGCGGCACCCTGCTCGTCGTCGACTCGGCGGACCTGCCGCCGCTGGCGGACCCCGACGAGTTCCACGACCACGAACTCATCGGCCTGACGGTCGTGACGACCGGGGGAGAACGCGTCGGCGAGGTGGCCGACGTCCTCCACCACGGCCAGGACCTTCTCGTGGTGAACCGGCCGTCCCGCGACGACGCGTACATCCCGTTCGTCAAGGCGCTCGTGCCCGAGATCGACCTCGGGAAGGGGATCCTGGTCGTCGACCCTCCGCCCGGACTGCTCGACACCGAGGCGGAGTAGGAGCGGCCGCGTGCGCGTCGACATCATCTCGATCTTCCCCGAGTACTTCGCCCCGCTCGACGTCTCCTTGATGGGCAAGGCGCGCGAGCGCGGCATCCTGGACATCCACCTGCACCAACTCCGCGACTGGGCCCACGACGTCCACAAGACGGTGGACGACACGCCGTACGGCGGCGGGCCCGGCATGGTGATGAAACCGGAGATCTGGGGCGCGGCCGTCGACGCGGTGATCGGCGAGGGACGCGCCGCCTCCGGCGAGGACACGCTGCCCCGGCTGATCGTGCCCACGCCGAGCGGACGGCCGTTCACCCAGGAAGTGGCGCTGGAGTACGCCAAGGAGCCGTGGCTGCTGTTCGCGCCCGCCCGGTACGAGGGCATCGACTCCCGGGTGGTGGCCGAGTACGGCGCCCGCCTGCGGGCCGACGAGGTGAGCATCGGCGACTACGTCCTGGCCGGGGGAGAGGCCGCCGTCCTGGTGATGGTCGAGGCCGTGGGCAGGCTGTTGCCCGGGGTCCTCGGCAACGCGCGGTCGGTGGCCGACGACTCCTTCGCCCCCGGTGCGATGGCCAACCTGCTGGAAGGTCCCGTCTACACGAAACCGCCCGTGTGGCGGGGGCACGAGGTGCCCGAGGTCCTCCTCTCGGGCCATCACGGCAGGATCGCCCGGTGGCGGCGGGACGAGGCGCTGCGCCGCACGCTGGAGCGCAGGCCGGAACTGGCCGCCAGGTTCGACCCGGAGAGCCTCGACAAGCACGACCGGCGGGTCGTCGAGGAGTTCGGGGAACGCCGGTCCGCCGCCGCGCCGGAGGTCGCGCCGGGCGCCGCGTTTCGCGAAGCGCCGGAAGATGTGGCAGACTGAATCGCTGCTGCCTCCTTCGGCATGTCCGGGTGAGCCCCGGTCGAGACGTGGCAGACAAGACGTATCAAGCCAAGCGCGCGTGTCCCCCTCGATGCCGAGCCGTGGCCCGGCCGGGTGGACCTCCGCGTGCTCATGTCAATGAGGAACCGCCGCCATGCACACGCAGATCCAGGAGCTCGAGAAGGCTGCCTTGCGCAGCGACGTACCGGACTTCCGCCCGGGTGACACGCTGGAGGTTCACGTCCGCGTCGTCGAGGGCAACCGGTCCCGTATCCAGGTGTTCAAGGGGTTCGTCCTGCGCCGTCAGGGCGGCGGCATCCGTGAGACGTTCACGGTCCGCAAGGTCAGCTACGGCGTCGGCGTCGAGCGCACCTTCCCGGTCCACAGCCCGGTGATCGAGAAGATCACCCTGGTCACCCGCGGCGACGTCCGCAGGGCCAAGCTGTACTACATGCGTGACCTGCGCGGAAAGGCCGCCCGCATCCGCGAGAAGCGCGAGGCGCTGCCGGCCGCCAAGTAGGGCCTTGGGGATGGTGGTCCGCGCCTCAGGTGCGGGCCACTTTCTTTTTGGCCGGGGATGCGGTGTCCTCGACGCTCGCCGTCCTGGACATCATCTAGGCTCAGCAGCGTTGGCTAGCGAGGACAGGGGCCGGGCACGAGTCGCCTGTCGAGGACGGGGTGGACGTGGTCGCCGAAGACGTCAAGCAGAACGCCGAGGACGGCAAGAAGAAAGGCTCGTTCTGGCGGGAGCTGCCCGTTCTGATCGTGGTCGCTCTCGCTCTGGCCCTGCTGATCAAGTCTTTCGTGGTCCAGGCGTTCTACATCCCCTCGGGGTCGATGGAGAACACGCTCCTCATCAACGACCGGGTCCTGGTCAACAAGCTCGTCTACCGCGTACGCGACATCGCGCGCGGTGACGTCGTCGTGTTCTCCGGAGTGGACTCCTGGGACCCCGAGGTCCAGATAGAGGAGCCGTCGAACCCCGTCGTCGGGGCCATGCGCTGGATCGGCACGGCCTTCGGAATGGTGCCGGGGGAGAAGGACTACATCAAGCGGGTCATCGGCGTGCCCGGAGACAAGGTCAAGTGCTGCGACGCCCAGGGCCGCGTCACCGTGAACGGCGTGCCGCTCGACGAGAAGTCGTACCTGTACCCGGGCAACGCGCCGTCGGACCGGCCGTTCGAGGTGACCGTGCCGCCGGGCCGCCTGTGGGTGATGGGCGACCACCGCTCGCTCTCCTGGGACTCCCGACTGCACACCGGTGATCCGGGCGGCGGTACGATCCCCGCCGACAAGGTGATCGGGCGCGCGTTCGTCATCGTCTGGCCGTTCGACCGGGCGAAGATCCTTCCGATCCCGGACACGTTCGGGCAGCCGGCCCTCCAGGCGGCCGCCGCCGGAGCCGCGCCGTTCGTGGCGGGCTTCGCCGGGGCCGTGCCGCTGGTCGCGGTGGGCCGCGGGTTCGGGCGCAGGCTGAGGCGGCGGCGGTAGGGCGGACGTGGCGAGCCCGGAGGAGAGAGCGAGAGCAAGTGAGCGAGGCCGACGAGAGCCGCTTAGGCGCGGGTAGGCCCGTGCGTCCCGTCGACGAGGACCCGGCCGTGGCCGGACCCCCGGAGACGGTGCCGGCGGAGACAGTGCCGTCCGGGATCGGGCCGGCGGGGGTCGGGCCAGCGGGGGTCGGGCCGGCGGAGACGGTGCCGGCGGAGACCGGGTCGGGGGAACCGGGGAAGGACGCGCCCGCCAAGAAGGCCTCGGGCCTGCGGGACACCCTCCTGTACATGGTCGGCGGAGTGGTCGCCGCCCTGCTGATCCACACGTTCCTCCTGCAGTCGTTCTACATCCCGTCGGAGTCGATGCAGAACACGCTGCTGATCAACGACTATGTCGTGGTCAACAAGCTCGCGTACAAGCTGGGGTCCGTGCAGCACGGCGACATCGTGGTCTTCAAGGGCTGGGACGGCGAGGACACGATCAAGCGGGTGATCGGCGTCGGCGGCGACCATGTGAAGTGCTGCGACGACAAGCGCCGCATCACCGTGAACGGGACGCCCCTGGACGAGGAGGGCAAGTACCTCTACCCGGGGGTTTATCCCTCCGGCCGGGACTTCGACGTGAAGGTCCCCAAGGGACGGGTGTGGCTGATGGGCGACCACCGGAACAACTCCGCCGACTCGCGCTTCTATATGGACGACGGACACCAGGGCACGATCTCGGAGGACGACATCATCGGGCGCGCGTTCCTGCGCTACTGGCCGCTGAACCGGATCTCGTTCCTGTCCCGTCCCGACACTTTCTCGGTCGTTCACTGAGCTCACCTGCGGCTTTGCCGCGGGAGGCGGTTTCGGCCGTATCGCGGGTCCCGAATGGGGCGTAATCTGCTTCTCGTCATGACAGCTGCCTATCGTCCGCGCCCGAGTGTCGTACGGCGGGACTCCGGACTCTACGGCTACGAGCGGGCCCTGGCCCGGCGGGGCTTCACGCCGGTCGCCGGGGTGGACGAGGCCGGGCGCGGCGCCTGCGCCGGACCGCTGGTGGTCGCCGCGGTCGTGCTGGGGCGGGAGATCGACGGGCTGGCCGATTCCAAGCTGCTCACCGAGGCCGTCCGCGAACGTCTCCACGAGCGGATCATGGCGACCGCGCGGGCCGTGAGCGTCGTCGTCATCCCGCCCGGGGAGATCGACGAGCGCGGCCTGCACAAGTGCAACGTCTCCGGCATGCGGCGGGCCGTCGCCGGGCTGGGGCTCGTCCCCGGTTACGTCCTCGTGGACGGCTTCCCGGTGGCCGGGCTGCCCGCGCCGTCGCTGGCCGTCTGGAAGGGCGACCAGGTCGCGGCATGCGTGGCGGCGGCCTCGATCGTGGCGAAGGTGACCAGGGACCGGCTGATGCACGGTCTCGACGAGACCTTCCCGCAGTACGGCTTCGCCCTGCACAAGGGGTACGTCACGCCGGGCCACAGACGGGCGCTGGCCCGCCACGGGCCGTGCGCCCAGCACCGGTTCTCGTTCGTGACGGTGGCCAGGGTGACTCATGGGACATCGGTCCCGGCGCGGGGACTACGGACGGGGCAGGATGGGGACATGCGCGAGAATGAGGTCGGGGCCGGTGCCCTCTGAAGAGGGCCGGTCTCGGCCGGCGATCTTGATGGGGACCTCGACGGGGATCTCGACGGGGAGCGGAAGAGGAGGACCGGGATGAGCGCCGAAGATCTCGAAAAGTACGAGACCGAGATGGAGTTGCAGCTCTACCGGGAGTACCGCGATGTGGTCGGACTGTTCACCTACGTGGTCGAGACCGAGCGGCGCTTCTATCTCACCAACTCCGTCGATCTCGACGTGCGCACCGCCGAGAACGGCGACGTCTTCTTCGACGTCAAGATGCAGGACGCCTGGGTCTGGGACATGTACCGCCCGGCCCGCTTCGTGAAGAACGTGCGGGTCGTGACCTTCAAGGACGTCAACGTCGAGGAACTGGCCAAGCCGGACCTCGAGATGCCGAAGGAAGGCTTCTCCAACTGATCGCGTCCGACGACGGCAGACCCGGCACGACGGCAGACCCGGCACGGCGGCCGATCCGGTGCGGCGGCTGATCGAGCAGGGGGCCCAGCTCCCGCGCGGCGTCTGAAGCACGAGGCCGCTCCGGCACGAGGGCTGCTCATCGAGCACGAGGCCGGCCGCTCCAGCGCGGTGGTCGGCGGAGCATGAGGCCGCTGTGGCACGAGGGCGACTGTCCGAGTACGGCATGGACCGGGCAGGGCGGCTGATCGTGCGCGGCGGCTGTCTTCCACGTGGGCGCCTGTCCACAGAACGGCGCTCGGCCGCCTGGTGCGGGGCTGTACGGCGCACCCTGGCCGCATGCGTCTCGTCACTTGTCCGCTCGTCGTCGTCCTGCTGATCGCGGCTGCGGCCTCTCCCTCGGACGCCGCCCGCCTCACCGGCGCCGTTCTTCCCCCGAACCTCTCCCCGAAGCCGTCCCAGGCCGCCGCGTCCTCGAAGGCACCCCACTCTTTCGCCGCGCCGGTGCGAGCGGTCAGGCTCACGGGAGTCCTTTCGCCCGGAACGGAGCGGGCCGTGGCGGCCGGCTATCCGCCCGGGGCGGCTTCGTCCCGCCCGTCCCGCCCGTCCCGCCCGTCCCGCCCGTCCCGCCCCGAGGGGATGCGGCTCCTGCAAGGAGCGCCCAGGTGGATGTGGCCGCTTTCCCGGCCGGCACGGCCGCTCAGGCGCTTCGATCCGCCCGCACAGCGCTGGCTCGCCGGGCACCGGGGCGTGGACCTCGCGGCGGATCCCGGCGAGGAGGTCAGGGCCGCGGGGCCGGGAACGGCCGGAGTGGCGGAGCGGGTCGCCGGGCGGGGCGTCGTGACGGTCGTGCACGCCGGAGGGTTGCGCACCACCTACCTGCCGGTGCGCGCCCTGGTACGCCCCGGTGAGGTCGTCGTGGCCGGACAGGTCATCGGCGTCATCGAGGACGGTGCCGCGCACTGCCCGGTGTCATGCCTGCACTGGGGCTTGTTGCGCGACCCGGGCTTACTGCGCGACCGGGGCCTGTTGCGTGACGGGATCTACCTCGACCCGCTCCTCCTCTTCGGTCAGGGGCAGGTCCGTCTCCTGCCCCGATGGCCCATCGAGCAATTGTCAGATCCCGCGTATCGATAAGTGTGGCCGGACCTCCCAGGACGGCCGTTGGAGCTGGTCGTTGTACACGACGATGTCGGCGTGCTCGGTGGGGCGGGCGGTGGCGAAGTAGAGCTGCTGGGAGGGGATATAGCGACCGCGCCAGGTCCGTTCGACTGCGGCGGTGTCGGCGGTGGATCCGGCCAGCGCTGTGCTCCGGTCCCGGGCGCGATCCACCGTCGTCTCGAATGGGACGGACACGAAGACGCGTAGGTCCCACCGGTCGATGAGTTCCGGGCGCAGGAGGAAGACGCCGTCGAAGAGCAGCACGGCGTCCGCCGGGGCGCTCGTGGCCGGCGGGGACGTCGGGGCGTCGGCGTCTCTGTCGTAGACGGCGTGCCGGAACCTCCGGTCTCCGCCTGGGCCCAGCGGATCGAGCAGGACCCGGCACAGCGCGGCATGGTCGTGGGCGTCGAAGTAGCAGCCTTCGGCCGAGTACTGGCCGCGCCGGTAACGCTGTGCACGGGGGAGAAGGAAGTCGTCGATGGTCGCGCGGATGACGTCGCGGTCCTGCGCGCGCAGGACGACGGCGAGCTCGTCGGCCAGCGTGGTCTTGCCGGAGGCGGGCGGACCGTCGATGGCGACCCGCAGCGGGTGCGCGACCGTGACGGACCTGATCGCCTCGGCCAGCCGACTGATGAGCTCGCCGCGGGTGCCCTGGTCCATCGCCGCCTCACTCACCGGGTCTCTTTTCAGCACCGTACGTCAGGCTGCGGTCGCCGGCTCGCGTTCGACGGGGACGACTCGTCGCGTACTGGTCCGGGGGTGGCCCGGGGGTGGCCCGGCCGGGCGCTGAAGGAGGGCGGGGCTGGCCGATCGAGGGTCGGCACGACGAGCGTCAGGCCCGGGGGTGGGCCTGGCGGTAGGCCGCCCGGAGTCGCTCTATCGACACGTGGGTGTAGATCTGCGTGGTGGCCAGCGAGGCGTGTCCGAGCAGCTCCTGGACGGACCGGAGGTCGGCCCCGCCTTCGAGCAGGTGGGTGGCGGCGGTGTGACGGAGCCCGTGGGGCCCCATGTCGGGTGCCCCCTCCACCTGGGCCAGCCGGGCGTGGACGACGCGCCGGACGGTGCCCTGGTCGACGCGGCCTCCCCGGACGCCGAGGAAGAGCGCCGGGCCGCTCCCTTCGCGGACCCACAGCGGCCTGCCACGCACACACCACGCGTCGAGCGCCCGGAGCGCGGGCAGGCCGAACGGGACGGTCCGCTCCCTGCGCCCCTTTCCCATCACCCGGACCGTGTTGCGGTCCCGGTCCACGTCGTCGACGTCGAGGCCGCACAACTCGCTCACCCGCATGCCTGTGGCGTACAGCAGTTCGAGCATGGCCCGATCGCGCAGGTCCTTGGGTTCGTCCACTTGGGGCGCGTCGAGAACGGCCCCGGCCTCGGTCTGGTCCAGCACCTTGGGCAGCCGGCGCTCCGCCTTGGCGGTGCCGAGAAGCAGACCCGGGTCGCTCCCCAGCCACCCCCGGCGGTGACAGAAGGCGGTGAAGACCCGGGCACACGCCGTCCGGCGGGCCAGCGTGGCCCTGGAGCGCCCGGCCTGATGCTGGTCGCCCAGCCAGTCACGCAGGCCGGTGATGTCCAGGCCGGACAGGTCCGTCTGCCCGGCGGCCGTCAGGTGCGTGATCAGCGCGGTGACGTCGCCCAGGTAGGCCCGCACCGTGTGCGGAGACAGGTCCCGTTCGAGGCGCAGATGCCGTTCGAACTGCTCCAGCACGACGTCGAACCGTCCCCGGTCCCGCCCTTCGCCCGCTGTCATGCCGCCATGCCCTCTCGCACTCCACCCTTGTCGCGCCGGCGGGCCGCGCGGGCGGCCCACACAGGTGAACCTACGCGTGCTGGGGGCGATGTGGGGGAGTGCCGAGGCGCCCTGTCAGTTTCGGGCGGCGGGCCGCAGCCGCCAGCCTCGGTCGGCGTTCTCGACGAATCCCGCGGCGGCCAGGACGCCGAGGCAGGCCAGCGCCGTCCCGATGTCCACCCCGGCTGAGACGGCGATCGCCGCGGGACCCGCGGCGCCACGCGCCGGGATCGCCTCCAGGACGCGCCTGGTCTCCTCGTTCAGCCCGTCGCGAGGCCGGACGGGGCCGCGCCGCTCCGGGGCGAGGTCGTCCCCGATGGAGCCGACCAACTCGACGACCTCCTCCGGGGAGGTCACGCAGACGGCTCTGCCCTGCCGGATCAGGATGTGGCAGCCCGCGGAGACCTCGGTGGTGACGGGACCGGGCACGGCCATCAGGTGCCTGTTGAGGTCAGAGGCGTGGGAGGCCGTGTTGAGCGCCCCACTGCGGGCGGCGGCCTGGACGACGACCGTTCCCCGGGAGAGGGCGGCGATCACCCGGTTGCGGACGAGGAAGCGGAGCCGGGTGGGGTGCGCACCCGGTGGCCACTCGCTGAGGATCACCCCCCGCTCCCGCACGACGCGGAAGAGGTCCTCGTGCGCGCTGGGATAACAGACGTCTGTTCCGCAGGCCAGCACGACGATCGTCGGCGAACCGGAGGCCAGCGCTCCCCGGTGCGCCGCGCCGTCGATCCCGTACGCGCCGCCGCTGACGACGGTCCAGCCTCGCCCGCCGAGGCTCATGGCGAACTCGGCCGCCACGGTCGTGCCGTACGCGGTGGCGGCTCTGGCCCCGACGACCGACACCGAACGCAGGCAGGAGAAACGCAGGTTCGCCGGTCCGTCCACCCAGAGCCCGAAAGGCCTGACATGTCCAAGATCATCGAGCTGGGTGGGCCACTCGGCGTCGCCCGGGACGACGAGCCGCGCCCCCTGCCGCCGGCCCTCCGCGAGGTCGGCGGCCGGATCTCTGTAGCGGGCCGCCCAGGCGGCCGCGTGCCGATCGAGGTCCACGTGGCGGGTCGACGGACCACCGCGGTCGCGCTCCTCACGCACGAAGCCGGGGTCGAGCCGGCCCCGCCTCGCCTGCTCCATGGCGTCCAGGGGGCCGTGGCGGGCGATCAGGCGGCCCATCACGGCGTCACCCGCCTCCGCCATGCGCATGAGAGCCACCCGCGCCAGCCGTGCCGATTCGTCCGGCTGTTCCGCTCCGCCCGCTTGTACTGCCCCGCCCGGCTGTTCCGCTCCGCCTGGCTGTTCCACCTCGCCTGGGTGTTCCGCTCCATCCGGTCGCTCCGGCTCGCCGGGCCGTTCGGTCTTCTTCGAGGGGTCGGTCACTCGCATCAGTCCACTCCGAGCCATAGTGCGAGGGCCGCCGATGTCTCGGTGCGGCCCGGACGGTCTTCGCCCGCGAGGTCCGCGAGCGTCCAGGAGATCCGGAGCACGCGGTCGAGGCCGCGCGCGCTGAGCGTGCCCACGTCGAGCCCCCGGTGCAGCGGGGCCATGACGGTGTCGGGCAGGCGGAACCGGCGGTGCAGCGCGGACGAGGACACCTCGGCGTTGGTGTGCCATGGAGTGCCCGCAAGCCTTCGGGCGGCCCGCTCCCGGGCCTGCCGGACCCGCTCGGCCACGGTCGCGCTGTTCTCCACGAAGTGCCGGTCCGCGAGCAACTCGGCCCGGGTGGCCCGGCCGATCCGCACCTTGACGTCGACGCGGTCGAGCAGCGGCCCGGAGAGCCGGTCGAGGTAGCGGCGCCGGCCCGCCGGGGTGCATCTGCAGGGATGCCCGCCGGTGCCCTGAAGCCCGCAGGGGCAGGGATTCGCCGCCAGCACCAGCATGAACCGGGCGGGGAACGTGACCGTGCCGACGGCCCGGGCGATCGTGACCCTTCCCGACTCGAGCGGCTGGCGCAGGGAGTCGAGCACGGTGGTCGCGAACTCCGGCGCCTCGTCGAGGAAGAGCACGCCTCGGTGCGCGAGCGACACCGCCCCGGGCCGTACGACACCGCCGCTTCCGCCACCCACGACGGCCGCCATCGTTGCACTGTGATGCGGGGCCATGAAGGGCGGCCGGGTGAGCAGCGGGCGTCCCGGCGGCAGCGTGCCCGCCACCGAGTGGATGGCCGACACCTCCAGAGCCTTGTCCTGGTCCAGTGGAGGCAGCAGGGTCGGCAGGCGTTCGGCGAGCATGGTCTTGCCGCTTCCCGGGGGACCCAGCATCCACAGGTTGTGCCCTCCGGCGGCGCACACCTCCAGCGCCTTGCGGCCCATCGGCTGCCCGGCCACGTCGCACAGGTCGGGCCCGGATGTGTCCTCCGTGCGGTCGTCGTCCCCCGTCAGGGACGCGGCGTCCGCCACCATCGGGAGCCGGCGCAGGTCACCCGCTCGCAGCCATCCCACGAGCTCGCCGAGGGAGGTGACCGGGACGACGGTGAGGCCGGGCACCAGAGCGGCCTCGGTGGCGTTGAACGCGGGCACCACGATGGTGCCCACACCCGCCTGGGCCGCGGCGAGCGCGGCGGGCAACACGCCCCTGACGGGCCGCACCCGCCCGTCGAGACCGAGCTCGCCGAGGAACGCCGGCGTCGCGATCCGCTGCGCGGGCACCGCGCCGGCCGCGCCGAGGACGGCCACCGCGATGGCCAAATCGAAGATCGATCCGCGTTTGGGCAGGGTGGCCGGGAACAGGCTCACGGTGATCCGCGCGTCCGGCCAGGCGAAGCCACTGTTGATCAACGCGGACCGCACGCGGCCCCGGGCCTCGCTGATCGCGGTGTCGAGGAGCCCGATGAAGTGCGTTCCCGCTATGCCGCGGCCGACGTCGGCCTCGACCTCCACGAGGCGTCCGGCGACGCCCACGATGCCGGCGCAGTGGGTCCGGGCGACGGGCACCTCAGACCACCCCGCGTTCATGCCGGAGCGAGAAGTCGCCCGCGAACCTCTCCAGCGCGATCACATCGACCCGTATCGTGTCGAACCGCTCGGCGTGCGCGGCCAGCCACCGGCCGGCCAGCGCGCGCAGGCGCAGCAGCTTGTCGCCGGTCACCGCCTCGAAGGCCGTGCCGTGGCTGCGCCCGGAGCGGGTCTTCACCTCCACGACCACCAGCGCGTTCCCGTCCCGGGCGACGATGTCGATCTCGCCGTCGGCGCAGCGCCAGTTCCGGTCGAGGACGCGCATGCCTCGCGCCGTCAGATAGGTCACGGCCAGTTGCTCGCCGTGCCTGCCCAATTGATCTTTCGCGGCCATGGGACCACCTCCGGCCCCCGACACTCGCCGAGCCCGCCTCGGCCACGTCCGGCCGAACGCCTTTCTGTGGACAGGCGGGGCGATCCACAGGCGCGGGACGGGGAGCGCTCCCTTGTCCACAGTCCGGCCCGCTGCCGGAAATCGGGAGGGGTGGCCGCGGCAGGCTGGGCACCGGCGTGGATACTTGCCCCGGTCCACCCGGGCGGGACGGCGAAGCACCGCGCCGCGGCGACGTGACGCGCCGTACGCGGAGGGTTCGCCGGGCGTTCGGGAGTGAGGAGTCGGCGGTGATCGAGAAGTTGATCCGGGATCTGGGGGTGGGTGTCGGGGTCGCCCTGCCCGCCGTGCGCGTCACGGGACAGGACCCCGTGCTGCCGTCCGTCTTCCCGCTCGGCACGATGGCCGCGGCGTCGGCCGGCGCGGTGAGCGCCGCCGTCGCCGCGTACGCCGCCCGGCACGGGCGCCCGGCCGGGCCGAACTCCGAGCTGATCCCGGGACCGAGCTCCGAACCGGACCTAGTGCCGTCCCCAGTGCCGGACCTCGGGCCGGGCCTGGGGACGAACTCCGGGCCGAATCCCGGGCCGATCGCGGGACCGAGCTCCGAGCCGGACCCCGCGCCGAATCCCGCGCTGGGCCTCGGGGCGGACCCCGCGACGGACCTCGGGCCGAGCTCCAGGCCGGACCAAGTGCCGGGCCTCGGGCCGAACTCGGGGGCGGGGAGCGGTGACCCCGAGGTGGCGATCGACGTCCGCCACGCCGCTGTGGCCTTCCAGAGCGAGCGGCACTTTCGTACGGACGGGAAGCCCATGGACGTCTGGGCGGCCCTGTCGGGGGACTACCCCGCCTCGGACGGCTGGGTCCGGCTCCACTGCAACTTTGACCACCACAGGGACGCCGCCCTGCGCGCGCTCGGGCTCGCCCCGGGGTCGGGCAAGGCGGCCGTCGAGAGGGCGTGCGCGGGCCGTACGGCCGTGGAGGTCGAGGAGGCGGTCGTCCGCGAGGGCGGCTGCGCGGCCGCGATGCGGAGCAGGGCGGAATGGCTCGCGCACCCGCAGGCGCGGGCCCTGGCCGGCCTCCCTCTGGTCGGTCTCTCCCGGCTGCCCGCCCCCGGTGATGACCGGGCCGGCGACCAGGCCGGCTACCGGGCCGCCGAGCGGGGCGGCTACCGGGCCGGCGACCGGGGCGGTGACCGGGCCGACGAGCGGGGCGGTGATGGCGCCGGCGATGGTGGAAGCAGTGCTGGGAGCCACGGGGGCCGTGCTGGGGATCAGAGTGGGGGCCGTGGCGTGGGGCGGGGCGCCGGCCTTTCCGTGGGCCTTTCCCCAGGCCGCGGCCGGGGTGAGGTGGAGGAGGACGGTGCGGGCGGTGGGGCACGACCGCTCAGCGGCGTCCGGGTGCTCGACCTCACCAGGGTGATCGCCGGTCCGGTGGCCGCCCGCACTCTCGCGGCCTACGGCGCGGACGTCCTGCGGGTGGGCGCGGCGCACCTGCCGGAGGTGCCGGGGCTCGTGGTGGAGACGGCGTTCGGCAAGCGGTCGTGCCACGTCGACCTGCGCTCGGAGACGGGCCGGGAGCGGCTGCGGGAACTGGTCCGCGGGGCCGACGTCGTCATCCAGGCGTACCGGCCGGGAACACTCCGGGCCAGGGGCTTCGGGCCGGACGACCTGGCCGCCCTGCGGCCGGGCGTCGTCTGCGTCGACGTCTCCGCCTACGGAAGCCGGGGGCCGTGGGCCTCCAGGCGCGGGTTCGACAGCCTCGTCCAGATGGCGAGCGGGATCGCCCATGAGAACGGCGACGGGCTGCGGCCCGTGCCGCTGCCGGCACAGGCTCTCGATCACGCCACGGGATATCTGGCGGCCTTCGGCGCGGTCGCGGCGCTGATCCGGCGCGCCGCCGAGGGCGGCTCCTGGCACGTCGAGGTGTCGTTGGCGCGGACCGCGACCTGGCTCGACGATCTCGGCCGGATCGACGGCGGGGGAGTGCCGCGACCTGCGGCCGAGGATCTGCTGGCGACGATGGACAGCCCCTTCGGCACGCTCACCTATGTGACGCCCCCCGGCCTCGCCGGGGGCGTGCGGCCGGGCTGGACGACCCCGCCGCCCCGCCAGGGTGAGCACCCCGCCGCCTGGGCGCTCTGAAGGGGACGCGCCCGCGGAAGCCGCCGAGGTGGAGACCCTCTTCGGGAGCGCCGGGAGGAGCCTGCGGGGCGCCGCCGGGTGCCGCGCCCGCGGAGGGTCATCGGAAGGGGCGGATCCGGGTAGACTGTTCGACGGCCTGTTAGGCCGAATTCGCACGCCCATTCACGAGCCGCCTTTCTCGGTCCGGACCGCGTCCGGTGAAAGTGGCGGCCCGGGGCGTCAGGGCGCGGGCAAGAGGGCCCGCGTGACCAACCGAGACCGTGCCCAAGGGCACACGACCATGGAGGACCATCACCATGGCCCCTGTCGTCACCATGCGGCAGCTGCTGGAGAGCGGCGTTCACTTCGGCCACCAGACCCGCCGGTGGAACCCGAAGATGAAGCGCTTCATCTTCACCGAGCGCAACGGCATCTACATCATCGACCTGCAGAAGTCGCTGTCGTACATCGACCGTGCCTACGACTTCGTGAAGGAGACCGTCGCGCACGGCGGCACCATCATGTTCATCGGCACGAAGAAGCAGGCGCAGGAGTCGATCGTCGAGCAGGCGTCGCGCGTCGGCATGCCGTACGTGAACCAGCGCTGGCTGGGCGGCATGCTCACCAACTTCTCCACCGTGCACAAGAGGCTCCAGCGGCTCAAGGAGCTGGAGGAGCTCGACTTCGACAACGTGGCCGGCTCCGGGCTCACCAAGAAGGAGCTCCTCATGCGCCGCCGCGAGAAGGAGAAGCTGGAGCGCACCCTCGGCGGTATCCGTGACATGGCCCGCGTCCCGAGCGCGGTCTGGGTCGTGGACACCAAGAAGGAGCACATCGCGATCAACGAGGCCAAGAAGCTCGGCATCCCGGTCGTCGCGATCCTGGACACCAACTGCGACCCCGACGAGGTCGACTACCCGATCCCGGGCAACGACGACGCCATCCGCGCCGTCAGCCTCCTCACTCGCGTGATCGCCGACGCCGTCGCCGACGGCCTGATGACCCGTGCGGGCGCCGGTCGCGGTGACGAGAAGCCCGCGGGCGTCGCCGCCGCCGAGCCGCTGGCCGAGTGGGAGCGCGAGCTCCTGGAGGCCCCCGCCGCCGAGGCTCCGGCCGCCGAGACCGCCGAGGCCCCGGCCGCCGAGACCGCGGAGGCCGCGGCCACCGAGGCC
>QFZU02000184.1 GCA_003260025.2 Microbispora triticiradicis
GGCGGCGGCCAGCCCGATCTCGCCGGGCACGGCGTCCCCCGGCTCCGCCCCGGCCCGCCAGGCGGCCAGGGCGCGCACCCGGGCCGCCGCGTCGGCGAGCCGCTCCTCCGTCAGCGATCCCTCCGTCACGGCGTCGGCGATCGCGTCGCGGATGCGCGCGTGGGTCGCCTCGTCGGCGTTCTCGCCGCCCACGCAGACGGCGTCGGCCCCGGCCGCCACGGCCATCGCGCTCGCGCCGCCCAGGCCGTAGCGGCCCGAGACGGCGGCCATCTCGATGCCGTCGGTGACGATCAGGCCCTCGAAGCCCAGCTCCCGCCTGAGCAGGCCGGTGAGGACGCGGGGGCTCAGGGTGGCCGGCCGCTCCTCGTCGTACGCCGTCACGAGCAGGTGGCCGGTCATGATGGAGCGCACCCCCTCCCGGATCGCCACCCGGAACGGCAACAGCTCGACCTCGGCCAGCTCCTCACGCGAGGCGGTCACCCGCGGGATCCCGTGGTGGGAGTCCACGGACGTGTCGCCGTGCCCGGGGAAGTGCTTGGCGCAGGCGGCGACGCCGGTGGACTGCAGGCCGCGGATCCAGGCGGCCGTGTGCCGCGCGACGAGCCCAGGGGCGGCGCCGAACGCGCGCAGGCCGATGACCGGGTTGTCCGGGTTGGAGTTGACGTCCGCGGCCGGGGCGAAGTCGATGGTGATCCCGGCCTGCCGCAGGTCGTGCCCGATGTCCCGGGCCACCTGCTCGGTCAGCTCCACGTCGTCCACGACGCCGAGGGCGTAGTTGCCGGGCCGTGAGCTGCCCGTGCGGGCCTCCAGTCGCGTCACCTCCCCCGCCTCCTCGTCGATGCCGATCACGACGTCGGGGTTCTCCGCGCGCAGCGACGAGGTCAGGGCGGCGAGCTGGGCCGGGGTGTCCACGTTCCGCGAGAACAGCACGACGCCGGCGAGGCCGCCCGCGAGCCGCCGCCGCACCCAGTCGGGGGCGGTGGTCCCGGCGAAGCCGGGCAGGAGGACCGTGTCGGCCAGACGGAGCAGGTCAGGGCTTCGCTTCATGCTGCGTCCACAGGGCATCGCTCAGGCATGCCCCGCAATCTAATAGGAAACTTTCCTATTTGCCAGCCCCGGGACGTGCCCGGCGGCTCAGAGATCGGTGCGGTGCAGCCGGTTCTCCCTCACCTCGAAGCCCGCGATCGTGGTCAGCGGGGCGCCGGGCCGGTCCACGAAGTCGACCGCCCGGTAGTCGGCCCGGAAACCGGTCATGTCCGCCGAGCAGGACACGTACCCGTGCCGGCTGTCGAAGAAGGCGATGTGGGGGTTGATGTCGAGGATCTTGCTCGCGTCCGTGATGCCCGGCATGCTCGTCACCGAGGGGCCGACGAACTCGGCGCCGAGCGCGCGGGAGGCCGGGTCCGCCCAGTCCGCGCGCACGTCGCAGGCGTACGCGCTGTGCACGTCGCCGCTCAGCACGACCAGCCCGTCCGGGGCGGCGGCGAGCACGCGGGCGCGGGAGTCGGGGTAGCCGTCCCACGCGTCGGCGCTGACGGGTTCGAGCGGGAACCTGCGCTGGGAGAAGAACACCGCCTGCGCCAGCACCTTCCAGCGGGCCGTCGAGCCGCGCAGCCGTTCCAGCAGCCACTTCTCCTGCTCGGGGCCGAGCATGTCGCGTCCCTGGCGGTACTGCCGGGTGTCGGCGAGCAGGAAGTCGGCCACCCGCCCGTACGGCCGCCAGCGGTGGTTCTGCAGGCTCGCGCCGGACGGGCGCACCCGCAGCGGCTGGTGCTCGTAGTACGCCTTGAAGGCGGCGGCCCGGCGCTTGAGGAAGGCGGCGGAGGCGCTTCCGTCACCCGGCAGCGCGCCCGCCCAGTTGTCCCGGACCTCGTGGTCGTCGGGGATCGCGAGCCACGGCGCGGCGGCGTGCGCGGCCTGCAGGTCGGGGTCCAGCTTGTAGCGGGCGTAGCGGTTGCGGTACCCGGCGAGCGTGGTGCACTCGGCCGCCGACTCCAGCGGGCGCACCCAGCGGCCGGGCCCGGGGTTCTTCGGCTTGCCGTACTCGTAGATGTAGTCGCCGAGGTGGAGGACCAGGTCGGGCCGTTCGGCGGCGAGATGGCGCAGCGCGGTGAAGTGACCGTGCTCGTAACGCTGGCAGGAGACGAAGCAGAAGCGGACGGGGCCGGTCGAACCCGCGGCGGGGGCGGTCCTGGTGCGGCCCACGCGGCTCACGTGGCCCTCGGCGGAGAACCGGTAGAAGTAGTCGGCCCCGGGCCGCAGCCCGGCCACCCGCACGTGCACGCTGTGCGCCCAGTCGGGCTGCGCGGGCGTGGTGCCGGACTGCACGATCTTCCGGAACGCCTCGTCCTCGGCGATCTCCCACCGCACGGTCACCGCCTTGTCCGGCATGCCGCCGGGCCGCGCCGGATGCAGCGGCTCGGGAGCCAGCCGTGTCCAGAGGATCAGTCCGTCGGATAAGGGCTCGCCCGACGCCACCCCCAAGGTGAACGGATACTGCAATTTCGCCATGTGCCCGATCCTGCCGTACCGGCGGCGGTCATGCCGGGAGGTCACGTACGGCGAGAGTTGCGAACAAGCCCTTGCTCGACGGCCATAATGGGAGCCGTGAACCAGCGTAAGGACTCCGGCGGCACGGCCGTGCCGGTCAGGGCGAGGCGCGGCGTGGCCGGGCCGGCGTCGGAACGACGCGAGCACCTCGTGAGACTCGCCGCCGAGTTGTTCGCGCGCAAGGGCTTCCAGGCCACCACGGTACGGGAGATCGCGCTGGAGGCGGGCATCCTCTCCGGCAGCCTCTACCACCACTTCGACTCCAAGGAGACGATCGTCGACGAGGTGCTGCGCACCTTCCTGGACGATCTGATCACCCGTTACCGGGCCGTGCTGGAACGCCGCGGCGATCCCCACTCGGTCCTGGCGGAGATGGTCCGCATCGGCTTCGGCACCCTGGAGCCGCACCGGGCGGCCATCACCGTCATGCAGAACGACTGGAACTACCTGCGCTCGCTGCCCGGCGACCGGTTCGACTACCTGCTGCGCGCCGAGGACGAGGTGGAGCGCATGTGGGTGGAGCAGATCAGGGCCGGTCAGGCCGCCGGCCAGTTCCGCGACGACGTCGACCCCAAGCTGACCTACCGGATGATCCGCGACACCATCTGGGTGACCGTGCGCTGGTTCCGCCCCGGCGGCAGGCTCGACACCGACCACCTCGCCGACCACTTCGTCAAGCTCCTGTTCGACGGTCTCGCGACCGGCGAGCGGGCGAGCCGGCCGTCATGACACTGCACAAGGCGGTACGCCTCGCGCTGACGGAGGCCGCCGACCCCGCGCGCGCCCTGTCCATGCGGGCGTACATGAAGTCGGAGATGCCGTTCCTCGGGGTCACGGCCGTGCCGCGGCGGGCCCTGCTGCGCCGGCTCTTCACCGAGCACCGGCTCGACAGCGCGCCCGAGTGGCGCAGGGCGGTGCTGGCGCTGTGGCGCGACGCCGAGTACCGCGAGGAGCGCTACGCCGCGATCGAACTGTCCGCGCACCGGTTCTACCGGTCCTGGCAGACGCTGTACACGATCCCGATGTACGAGGAGATGATCGTCACCGGGGCCTGGTGGGACTTCGTCGACGACATCGCCATCCACCGGATCGGCACGCTGCTGCGGTTGTACCCGGAGAGCATGCGCCGCCTGGTGCTGGAGTGGGCGCACGACGCCGACCTGTGGAAACGGCGCGCCGCCATCCTGTGCCAGAACTCCTTCAAGGACGGCACCGACGTCCACCTGCTCTACGCGTGCATCGAGCCGAGCCTGTCGGACACCGACTTCTTCGCCCGCAAGGCCATCGGCTGGGCGCTGCGCGAGTACGCGAGGACCAACCCGCAAGAGGTGCTCCGCTACGTGAAGCACCGTGGCCTCAGCGGGCTGAGCCGCCGCGAGGCGCTGCGGAACCTCCCCGGCGCGTAGGCCGCCGGGGGGCCGCTCAGGCCGGACGGAAGGAGTCGCGCGCATCCGGGGCCGCGTGCTTGATCATGAGGTGCCGGGTGACCGAATACTCCAGCACAGCCTCCTGACTCATGTCCTTGCCGAACCCGCTGCCCTTGACGCCGCCGTGCGGGGCCTCCGAGGCGATGGGCAGGTGGTCGTTCACCCACGTCACGCCCACGTCCAGGCGGTGGGAGACGCGCAGCGCGCGGGCCACGTCCGTGGACCACACCGACGACGCCAGCCCGTACGGCGTGGCGTTGGCGAGCCGCACCGCCTCGTCCTCGCCGTCGAAAGGCATCGCCACCAGCACCGGGCCGAAGACCTCGCTCCGCACGATCTCGCTCTCCGGGTCGGCGTCGGCGATCAGCGTGGGCGTGTAGTGGAAACCGGGGCCGTCGATCGGGCCGCCTCCGTGGACGACGCGGCCTGACGCCCTGGTCACGAAGCCGTGGACCCGCTCGCGGTGCTCGGCGCTGATCAGCGGGCCGATGTCGGCGTCGGCCGCCCAGGGGTCGCCCGGCCGGACGCGGGCGACGGTCTCCCGCAGCGCCTCGACCGCCTCGGCGTACCGCGACCTCTCGACGTACACCCTGGTCGCGGCCGTGCAGTCCTGGCCGGTGTTGTAGGTGGCGCCCATGACGACCCCGGCCGCCATGTCCTCCAGCGAGGCGTCGCCGAACACCAGCGCGGGCGCCTTGCCGCCCAGCTCCAGATGGACCCGCTTGAGGCCGTCCACCGCTCCGCGCATGACCTCGCGGCCGGTCGCGGTGGACCCGGTGACGCTGACCATGTCCACGCCGGGATCGGTCACCAGGGTCCGCCCCACCTCGGCGCCGCCGGTCACCACCCGCACGAGGCCCTCCGGGGCCCCGGCCTCGGTGAACAGCTCGGCGAGCCGCAGCGTGGCGCGGGGCGTCCGGGGCGCCGGTTTGATCACGACGGCGTTCCCCGCGGCGACGGCCGGGCCGATCTTCCAGACCGCCATGATGAACGGGAAGTTCCACGGCGCGATCGCGCCCACCACCCCGATCGGCCGTTTGATCAGCACGGACGTGTATCCCGCGCTGAACACGCCCGCGCCCGTGCCGTCGAGGGACCTGGCCGCGCCGGCGAAGAACCGGAGGTTGTCGACGGCGAACGGCAGCTCGCCGTCCCGGAACACGGCGGCGGGCTTGCCGGTCTCCTCGACCTCCAGCCGGGTCAGCTCCCCGGCGTCTCGCTCGACGAGGTCCGCGAGTCGCAGCAGCACCAGCGCACGCTCACCCGGCGTCGTCTCGCGCCACTGTTCGAAGGCCTCCCGGGCCGCGCGTACGGCCCGTGTCACGCCGTCGAGCGGGGTGTCGGGCACGTCCTCGATGACCTGGCCGTCGGCGGGATTGATCAATTTCGTCATGAGGTCCTCCTCAACTGTCGAAGCCGATGCCGAGGTGGTCGAGCACCCGCAGCCAGGGGCCCCGGCGGCCCTCGTTGTCGTCGGCGCGGGCCAGTGCGCGGCGGGTGAGCTCCACCACCGGCCAGCGCAGCGGCTCCGGCGGGAACGGCACCGGGTGGCGGCGGACCATGCGCGGCCTCGTCCGCGCGGTGGACCGCCTGGCCAGCAGGTCGAGGCCGACCAGCGCGCCGAACCTGGACGCGCCGACGCCGAGGCCGGTGTATCCGAGGGCGTAGGCCAGCCGCCCGCCCATGGCCGTGCCGAAGAACGGGGTGAACCGGCTGGTCGAGTCGATCACGCCGCCCCACCTGTGCGTGAAGCGCAGGCCGCGCAGCTGCGGGAACGTCGCGAAGAAGTGCCGCGCGAGCCGCTCGTGCGAGGCGTCGCGCTGCTCCGATCCCCCGCCGCCGAAGTTGTAGATCGCGTCGTATCCGCCCCACAGGACGCGGTCGTCCCGGGTGAGTCGGTAGTAGTGGAACTGGTTGCCCGCGTCGGTCAGGCCTTGGCCCTCCGGCCACCGGATCGACGCCCGCTGCTCGGCCGACAGCGGCTCGGTGACGAGCACGTAGTCCCAGACGGGCAGCATGAACAGGCCCAGCCTGCGCAGGGGCGAGGGGAAGGCGTTGGTGGCCAGCAGCACCTGCCCGGCGTGCACCACCGCCCGGCCTCCCGTCCTGGCCTCCACGCCGGTCCGCGTCCGGGTCAGCGCGGTGACCTCGGTGCCCTCGTGGACACGGACGCCGAGCCGGGCCGCGACGCGGGCCAGTCCCCACGCGAGGCCGGCGGGGTCGAGGAGGCCGCCTGTGCCGCGCAGGCGGAGCCCCGCGAGGTAGGTGGGCGAGTCGACGTCCGCACGCATCTCGTCACGGCCGAGGAACACCGCGTCCTCGCCGTGCTCGCGGTGCAGCTTCTCGGCCCGCCTCAGCTCCTCCACCTGGTGGGGCGCGACCGCGACCGTGGTCTTGCCGACCAGGCGGAGGTCGGCGTCGATGCCGTGGTCGTCGACGAAGCGGGCGATGGCCGCGAGGTTCGCCCGGCCGAGCGCGAGCAGCGCCGCGTTCTCCGCCGGCCACAGCCGCGCCCCGTGGCCGATGCCGTGGGTCAGGGAGTCGGCGACGAACCCGCCGTTGCGGCCGCTCGCGCCGTACGCGACGGAGCGGGCCTCCACGAGGACGACGTCGCAGGCGGGGTTCTCCTGCTTGGCCAGCACGGCTGCCCACAGGCCGGTGAATCCGCCGCCGACGACCAGCAGGTCCGCCGTCGTACGGCCGTGCAGCGGCTCGTAGGGGCCGGGCGCCCCGGGCCGGTCGGTCCAGAAGACCCGGGGAGCGGCGTCCTCGATCACGCGGCGTCCTCGATGTCGATGGTCCCACCGCTCACCGGACGGCTCACTTCGCCGCGACGTTCTCGATGACGTCCGCGGCCACCCGCAGGCCGTCCCGGCGGCGGATCTCCTCGCCTGCCGCGGCGAGCCGGTCCCGCAGGGCCTGGTCGCCCAGTAGTTCGCCGATGGCCCCGATCAGTTCGTCGTCGGTGAAGCGGTAGGTGTCCAGGCGGACGCCGTACCCGGTCTCGTGCACGCGCTGGGCGTTGTCGTACTGGTCCCAGAACAGCGGCATCACGATCATGGGCTTGCCGAAGTGGAACGCCTCGGTCGTCGTGTTGTTGCCGCCATGCGTGATCACCAGGTCGACCAGCGGGATGATCTTCGTCTGCGGGACGAACTCGGCCCCCCACATGTTGGGAGCCAGCTCGATCTCCTCGTGCAGCGGGCCCTTGGAGACGATGTACCGGTGCGGCGTGCGGGCCAGCACCGAGATCACGCGGCGCATCAGCTCGACGTCGGCCGAGCCGAGCGACCCCAGCGAGAAGTAGATCAGCGAGCCCTCGCCCGGGATGTCCGGGAGTGTGAAGTCATCGTCGGTCTCCCGCACCGACGAGTCCAGCCGGGTCCAGGATCCGCCCAGCGGCCGGTCGGCCACGTAGTCCGCGATCTCGGGGTACACGTACAGGTTCGCGTCGCCCTCGTGGATGAACTCCAGGTCCGGCAGCGGCGGGGCGCCCTGCGCGACCACCCACTCGTTGAACGACTCCCACACCTCACGGTGGGTCCGGTCGTACTCGGCCCGGAACTCCGCCCAGCCCGTCCCGTCGGCGGGCAGGCCCGAGAAGGGCGGGGCCACGCCGGGGCCCTTCACCTCCAGCGGGTTGCACGACACGATCCGTACGAACGGGACGCCCGCCGTCACCAGGGCGGGGAAGGCCACCACGTTGTCCTCGACGATCACGTCCGGCCGCACCCGCTCGATGATGGCCTTGAGCTGCGGCTCGCAGTATCTGGCGCCGTCGACGAGCGCGTCCCAGATCGGCTTGGTCACGGTCTCCAGCTGCTCGGCCGTGCTCTTGCGGTACTCGGGCGCCGTGTCGCGGATGAAGTCCTTCCAGAACTGGCCCGGATCCTGCTCCTCCTCCGCGGGCGGCGCCAGGTCGACGAGGTCCTCCTCGAAGCCCAGCGCCTCCAGCTTGCCCTTCCACGACGCCTCGGCGGCGAACACCACGCGGTGGCCACGGCGGCGCAGGACGTCGCCGATCCCGACGCAGTTGTTCGTCGGCCCGTAGGCGCTCTCCGGCATGAACAGGATCGTCAAGGGCGTGGCCGTCATTCGAGGCTCCTCTGCAGCTAGTTGAATCGAGATTCAAATACCGACTCACTACACCCGTCAAGGGTTGGAGCGGTATCGTGGCGCCCGATTGAATGTGGATGCAATGGCAGGGGTGGGATGGCACAGCGCAAGAGCAAAGCGGACCGGCGTCTCGACCTCATCGACGCGGCCCACCGGGCGATGATCCAGCACGGCGCCGAGGGGGTCCACCTCAACCAGATCGCCGAGGAGGCGGGGCTCACCTCCGGCGCGGTGCTCTACCACTACCCCGACCTGCGCGAGCTGCTGATCGAGGCCCATCACGCCGGCATGGAGCGCTTCTACGAGCGGCGGATGAAGAAGATCGGCGGCGTCTCCGACCCGGCCGAGAAGCTCATCATCACGATCCGCTCCGGCCTGCCCGACGGCCCGGACGACGCGGGTGTGCGCCTGCTGTGCGAGCTCGGCGGCGCCGCCGGCCGCAACCGTGTCTACGCGACGCTGCTGACCACCCTGTTCGACCGGCAGGTGTCGATGTACCAGACGGTCCTGGAGACGGGCGCCGCCCACGGCGTCTTCACGCTGGCGCACGACTCCGAGACCATCGCCCGCAACCTCGTCGCCCTGGAGGACGCGTACGGCTACCGCGTCATCGCCCGGCACCACTCGATCGACCCGGACAGGGCCGTCGAGCTGATCCTCGACTACGCCCGCCTGGCCACGGGCAACCCGCTCAGGCCCGCCGACGGCCCCTGACCCCGGCGGCCTCACGGGGTCAGGGGGACGAGCGCGCCGTCGTCGGCGTCCCACGAGAGGGCAACCTCGGCGCCGGCCTCCACCCTGGCCCGCCCCTGCGTGGCCGCGAGCACGGTGCGGTCGTGGCCCGCCACGCTCAACGCCACATGGGAGACGCCTCCGTAGAAGCTGACGTCGACGACCCTGCCCCGCAGCGCGCCCCGGCCGTCCGTGACCGGGCCGAGGCGGATCCGTTCCGGCCGTACGGCGAGCATCGCCGTCCCGCCCTCCACAGGCCCCGCGGGCGCGGGCAGCACGCCCAGCCCGTCCACGTCCAGCCCCTTGCCGGTCGCCCTGCCGGTGAACAGGTTGCTCGCCCCGATGAAGCCGGCCACGAACGGCGTGCGCGGCCGTTCGTAGAGGTCCACGGGGGTGTCCACCTGCTCGACCCGGCCGCCGTTCAGCACCGCGATCCGGTCGGCGAGCGACATGGCCTCCTCTTGGTCGTGGGTGACCACGACGAACGTGATGCCGACCTCGTGCTGCAGCCGCTTGAGTTCGAGCTGCATCTCCGACCTGACCTTCTTGTCCAGCGCGCTCAGCGGCTCGTCGAGCAGCAGCAGCCGGGGACGCTTGACGACGGCCCTGGCCAGGGCGACCCTCTGGCGCTGCCCGCCCGACAGCTCGTGCGGCCTGCGCCGGGCCTGCGCGGCCAGGCCGACGGTCTCCAGCACCGCGGCGACCCGCTCCCGGATCTCCGCACGGGGCAGCCGCTCCCGCTCCAGGCCGTACGCCACGTTCTTCTCCACGCTCATGTGCGGAAACAGGGCGTACGACTGGAACATGAGGTTGACCGGGCGGCGGTGCGCGGGAATCGCGAGCAGGTCGGCCCCGTCGAGGCGCACCGAGCCGATGTCGGGCTGTTCGAACCCGGCGAGGATCCGCAGCAGGGTGGTCTTGCCGCAGCCGGAGGGCCCCAGCAGGGCGAAGAACTCGCCCTGCCGGATGTCGAGGCTGACCGAGTCGAGCGCGGTCACCTCGCCGAACCGGCGGCTCACGCCGTCGATGGAGATGAGAGTCATTTCAGTGCCTCGGTCAGCCTGGTCAGGCGCTGCGCGACGATCACGACGGTGAAGCTCACCGCGAGCAGCAACGTCGCCAGCGCGTTGATCTCGGGGGTCACGCCGAACCTCACCATGGAGTAGATGACGATCGGCAGCGTCGGCTCCGACGGAGCCGCGGTGAAGAACGCGATCACGAACTCGTCCAGCGAGAGCGTGAAGGCGAGCAGCGCGCCCGCGACGATGCCCGGGGCGAGCGTGGGCAGCGTGATCCTCACGAACGTCGTCAGCGGGGCCGCGCCGAGGTCTCGGGACGCCTCCTCCAGCGACGTGTCCATTCCGCCGAGCCTGGCCCGGACGACGGCCGCGACGAAGGCCATGCCGAAGACGGTGTGCGCGATCAGCACGGAGTGCAGCCCGAGCGTCAGCTTGATCGCGGAGTAGAACGCCAGGAGTCCGATCGCGATGACGAGGTCGGGCAGGATCGCGGGCAGCGTCGAGAGGGCGTCGAGCAGCCGCGAGCGGGTGTGGCGGGCCAGCCCGACGGCGAGGAGCGTGCCGAGCACCGTGGACAGCGCCGTCGACCCGAGGGCGACGATCAGCGTGTTGACCAGCCCGGTGCGGATCGAGGCGTTGCCCGCCAGCCTGCCGTACCAGTCGAGGGACAGGCCTCCCCACGTGTAGGGCGACCTGTTCCGGTTGAACGACATCATGACGAGCACGACGATCGGCGCGTACAGGAAGAGATAGGTCAGCCAGAAGGGCAGCCGGAGCCAGCCGTGTCTACGCACCCCGCCCCGCCCTCCGCGCGGCCCACGCCTGGGCGAACAGCAGCAGCACGAGCACGGCGACGACGGCCAGCGCGAGCACCGACCCGAACGGCCAGTCGCGGGCCTTGAGGAACTGGTCGCGGATGAGGTTGCCGACCATGATCCGGCGCCCGCCGCCGAGCAGCTCCGGGATCACGAAGTTGCCCAGGCTCGGCACGAACACGAACACGAACACGCATCCGGTCAGCACGCCGGGCAGCGACAGCGGGAGCGTGACCGACCAGAACGTCCTGGCCGGCCGGGCCCCGAGGTTCGCCGAGGCCTCCCGCAGCTCCGGGTCCAGCCGCTCCACGGCCGAATACAGCGGGAGGATCATCAGCGGAAGGTAGGCGTAGAGCAGCCCGGCGACGATGGCGCCGTCCGTGTAGAGCAGTTCCACCGGTCCCAGCCCGAGAGCCTTCAGACCGGAGTTCACGGGCCCCTCGGAGTTGAGCAGCACGATCCAGGCGTACGTGCGGATGAGGAAGTTCGTCCAGAACGGCAGCACGACCGCCACCAGGGCGATCACCTTCCACCGGGCGGGCAGCCTCGCGATCAGGTACGCCGTGGGGTAGCCGAGCAACAGGGCGAGCAGCGTCGTGATCGCCGCGAGCTTCACCGACCCGGCCACCACCTCGAGGTAGAGCGGGTCGGCGAGGCGGGCGAAGTTCTCCCCGGTCGGCTCGTGGACCACTCCCCCGAACCGGCCCCGCCGGAACACGGTGTAGCTCAGCACCAGCGCCAGCGGGACCAGCAGGAAGACGGTCAGGAAGCCGAACCCGGGCCCCATCGTCGCGAGACGGCCGGACGCCTTCCCGAGCACGCGGACGGGCTGTCGGGCCGTCATTGCGCCGCCGAGACCTCGGTGGACAGGCGCGTGTACGCGGTGGACGCCTCGCCGAGGTCGACCAGGCTCTCACCCTTGAGCAGTTCGGACGGCGGCTCCGCCAGCGTCGGGTAGCTCTCGAGCAGCTTCGGGTCGACCTTGTCCATGGCCGCCTTGTTGGGGATCCTGTAGAGGATGTTCGCGGGCACCCAGCCGTGCACCTCGGGGTCGAGGATGTAGTTGACGAAGGCGTGCGCCGCCTCCTTGTTCCTGGAGCTCTTGAGGATCACCATCGTGTCCGCCCAGAGGTCGCTGCCCTCCTTCGGCACCACGAACTCGATGTTCTTCTCCGACGTCGGGCACCAGCCGTCCCACGCCTCGACCATCACGGCCTCGCCGGACTTGAGCCGGTCGCCGAACGTGGTGTCGTCGTAGGCCAGCAGGTCGGGCTTGACCTTCAGCAGCATCGCCTTGGCCTTGTCGAGCACCGCCTGGTCGGCGGTGTTGACCGAGGCGCCGAGCAGCTTGAGCGCGGGCAGCGCCAGCCACCGCTCGGTGGTCATCATCGTGATCTTCTTCTTCAGCTCGGGGGCCGGGTCGAGCAGGTCGTTCCAGCTCGTCGGCGGGGTCTTCACCAGATCGCTGCGATAGCACAGCCCGGTGGTGCCCCAGGTGTACGGGACGGAGTAGGCGTTGCCCTTGTCGTAGGCGAGCTGCGACGCCTCGGGGTAGAGGTTCTTCAGGTTCGGGATCAGCTCGCGGTGGATGGGCTCCAGCAGGCCCTGCGCGTTGAGCGCCTGCGCGTATTGACCGGACACGAACGCCACGTCGATGCCGCTGTCGCCGCCGGCGGTCAGCTTGGCCACGATCGTCTCGTTCGTGTCGTGGATGGCGACCTTGGTGTCGAACCCGAGCTTGGCCTTCACCCGCTCCGGAAGGTCCTTCGGGCTGTAACCGTCCCAGATCGAGATCGTCAGGCTCTGCTTGGACAGGTCCGCCTTGGCGTCGAGGGCCGCGGGCGCGGAGTCGGCCGGCGAACCTCCGCCGCAGGCGGTCAGAGCGAACGCCAGGCAGGCGGAGGCCACGACGGGCACGCGACGAGTCATGGGGAGCTCCCTTGCGTGAGGATGGCGGCCAGTGTTGCAGGACAGCTCAACATAGACAAGACTTTGATAATTACGTCTACCTCAGCTTTTGTTTCCGTATTGAATCCATGTTCAGGAGATCGAGTGGAAGGGTCCCGCTGGCCTCGGGTGACCGAGGGGCCGGACGGCGTCCTCGCGCTGGAGGCGGGCGACGGCGTCACCGAGCGCGTTGTGCGCGACCTGGCGCGGGGGGCCGCTCCGCCGCCCTTCTCGGTGCGCGCGCTGCTGCCACTGCCGCCGGTGCCGCCCGGGGAGCGGCTGATCACGGTGGACCAGACCAACCACTCGGTGATCGCGGGCGAGACCGTGGTGGTCAAGTGGTTCCCCCGGCCCTCGCGGGCCCCGCACCCGGCGCCCGCCCTGCTCGCCCATCTGACCGGTTTCGCCCGTACGGCCACGCCGTACGCCGCGGTCTACTGGGAGGACGCGCTGGTCGCCCTGGTGACCGCGTACCTGCCGGAGGCGCGGGACGGCTGGGAGTGGTGCGTCGACGAGGCCGAGGCGGGCGGCACGGACTTCGCCGCCGAGATCGGCTCCCTCGCCGCCGAACTGCACCTCGCGATGGCCGCCCCGTCCGCGGTCTTCCCCGACCCCGTACGGCTGTCGCCGTCCGGCACCGGTGTGTGGCGTGAGCGGGCCGAAGAGGCGCTGCGCGAGGCGCTGACGCTGACGGACGGCGAGGACGGCGCGTGGCTGGCGGAACGGGCCGAGGCTCTGCGGCGCGAACTGGAGCCCCTCGCGTCGCTCGCCGCCACGCCGCTGATCCGCATCCACGGCGACCTGCACGTGGGGCAGATCCTGCGGTGGCGGGACGGCTACGCGGTGGTCGACTTCGACGGCAACCCGACCGTGGCGGGCGCCGATCCGTACCAGCCGGCCGCCCGCGACCTCGCGCAGCTCACCACGAGTGTGGACCACGCCGGACAGGTGGCGGTCAGGCGGAGGTCCGCCGACCCGGCCGCGACGGCCGCCTGGGCCGTCTCTTCGCGGCGGAGACTTCGGACGGCCTACACGCGGACCCTGACGGAAGCCGGACGGTCCGGCCTGCTCGACGCGTCACTGCTGCGGCCGTTCGAGGTGGAGCAGGAGTGCCGGGAGCTGATCTACGCCGCCCGGCACCTGCCGCGCTGGCGGTACGCCCCGATGGGCGTGCTGCGGTCCTGGTTCGCATGAGCGGCCCGTGTGAGCGGCCCGCGTGAAGAGAGGGTGGAGCCGGTGAACTCGACGTTGTTCGGGGAGGACCTGGAGGCCAAACCGGCCGCGCTGGCCGCGCTGGCCCGGCTGCTGGACGCCGGCGACCCGTTCGAGGGGCTGGCTCGGCGGTTCGACCGGATCGTCTTCCTCGGTATGGGCAGTTCCCGCTACGCGGCGGGAGTGGCGGCGGCGCGGTTGCGGGCGGCCGGGGTGGACGCGGTCGCCGAGTACGCCTCAGCCGCGCTCGCCACCCCGCCCGGCCCGCGGACGGCCGCCGTCGTCGTCTCGGCGTCGGGCGGCAGCCGGGAGACCCTCGACGCCCTGGCCCGGCACACGGGCAGGTCGTTCGTCGTGGCGCTGACCAACCGGCCCGGCTCCCCGGTGACCGAGGGCGCCGACCTGGTGGTGCCGATGCTCGCGGGCGAGGAGCGGGGCGGCGTCGCCTGCCGGACATTCCAGCACACGCTCGCCCTCCTGCTCACGCTCGCCGAGGGCCCCACGGCCGTGGCGGGCCTCGTACGCCGGGCCGCGGAGGCCACCGCCGACCTCCTGGAACGGCGGCCGGAGTGGCTCGCGGACGCCGTGGCGCTGCTCGACGGGCCGCACGGCGTCTACACGATCGCCCCCGCCGAGCGGCTGTCGTCGGCCGAGCAGTCGGCGCTGATGTTCCGCGAGGGCCCGCGCCGCCAGGCCGACGCGTGCGAGACGGGCGACTGGGCGCACGTGGACGTCTACCTCACCAAGACCTGTGACTACCGGGCCGTCCTGTTCCCCGGCTCGCGGTACGACGACCAGGCGATGGAGTGGATCAGACAGCGTGGGTCGCGGGTGCTCACGGTCGGCGGCGAGGCCGAGGGGCAGGCGGCGGCGGTGCGGTACCGGCACGACGACGACCCGGGCGTCGCCCTGCTCACCGAGACGCTGGTACCCGAACTCGTCGCCGCCGCGCTCTGGGGGCGCGCGACCACGTGACGATCCTCGGCGCCGCGGGCTCTCCGCCCCGCGCCGCCCGGGACCGCGGCCACCGGACCGGCATCGCCTGCCGGCGAGCCGGAACGCCGCGAGGCGGCAGTGGCGGTCAGGACCGGGCGCGGTCGCCCAAGGCGAGCAGGACGTCCCTGAGCAGGTCGGCCAGGGCGCGTGCGGCCGGTTCCGGCACGTCCGCCAGCAGTTCCCGGTGCGCCTCGGTCGTGGCCAGCGACAGCTCCTCGGCCCGTTCGACCCCGAGCGGAGTCAGCCGGACCCATGAGCTGCGTCCGTCGGCCGGATCGGGCTCCCGCTCCACCAGCCCCGCGCCGGCCAGCCGCTGCAGGATGTTGCTCGTTCCCCCGGTCGTGAGCATCAGGTGGGAGGCGAGCCTGCCCGGCTTGAGCCGGTACGGCCGGCCGGCCCGGCGGAGTGTGGCGAGCACGTCGAACTCCGCGTACGTCAGGCCGTAGCGGGCGAGCACCGCCTGCGTGACCTCCTCGACGCGGGCCTTGAGCCTGCCGACGCGCTTGACGATCTCCAACTGGACGGTGGCCGCCTCCGGCAGTTCGGCCCGCCATCCCTCGATCATCTCGTCGACCCGGTCCCGCTGTCGCATGAGGTTGAGCCTAGTCGCTCACAATGATAGCTTTTCATAAAGCTTTATTAAAAGCATTCTTGAAAGAGGGACTTCCGTGAGAACGATCATCGTCAACGGCACCGTCGTGGACACCGACCCGCATCCGCACGTCGTGCCGGACGCGGCCGTGGTCGTCAGGGACGGCGTCATCGTCTCGGTCGGCCCGCGTCCGGACGACCGGGGGGAGCACACCGAGATCATCGACGCCGCCGGCGGCATCGTGCTGCCGGGCTTCGTGGACACCCATCGCCACGTGTGGCAGAGCGTGCTGCGCGGCATCGCGGCCGACGCGACGCTCGGCGCGTACCTCGACCTGGTCGTCGGCGTCCTCACCCCGGCGTTCCGCGCGGAGGACGTGTACGCCGCCAACCTCTGGGGCGCGATCGAGGCGCTCAACGCCGGCGTCACCACCGTGTACGACTGGTCGCACATCCAGCTCACCCCTGACCACACGGACGCGGCCGTCGAGGCGTTGCGTGAGTCCGGCGTGCGGGCGGTCTTCGGGTACGCCCATCGGGGGACCGGCGACGCCGACCGCTTCGAGGACGAGGTGCGGCGGGTCCGCTCGGCGCTCCTGCCGTCCGACGACGGCTTGGTCACCCCCGCCTTCGCCGCCTGGGGGCCGGTCTACGGCTCGGTGGAGGCGGCGCGTGCCGACTGGGCGCTCGCCCGCGACCTCGGCCTGCGCCTCAGTCTGCACGCCACCGGCGAGGGCCCGGTCGAGCGGCTGCACGACGCGGGCCTGCTCGGCCCGGACGTGCTGTTCGTGCACTGCAACGGCGTTCCGGACGAGTCGCTGAAGCTGGTCGCCGGCAGCGGCGGCACGGCCTCGGTGGCCCCGGCGGTGGAGTCCCAGATGGGGCACGGTCACCCCGAGACCGGCAGGCTGCGGTCGTTCGGGATCACCACGGGACTCGGCGTGGACACGGTCACCGACGTCCCCGGCGACATGTTCTCGGTGATGCGCGCCGGGTTCGCGACCGGACGCGCCCGCCCCGGCGCGCCCGCTCTCACGGCGGCGGACATGCTGCGCATGGCCACGATCGAGGGCGCGGCCGCACTGGGCATGGACGGCAGGACCGGCTCGCTGCGCCCCGGCAAGCAGGCCGACATCGTGATCCTGGACGCCGCGGCCCCCGGCCTCGCACCCGTGCACGACCCGGTGGCCGCGATCGTCACGGCGGCCGACACCGCCGCCGTCGACACCGTGCTGGTCGCCGGGCGGGTCGTCAAGCGCGGGGGCCGGCTGGTGGGCGTGGACGTGGACCGCGCCCGGAATCTCGCCGTACGCGCGGCCCGGCAGGTGACCGCGCGGGCCGGGACTACATCCACGAGGTGACTTTTTTGCTCCGGTGACAACCGCCCTTTCGGGTGAGACCTTGAGTCAGGGCGGATTCAAGGGGGCGTCATGAGGGCCTGGTCGGTACCGGGCTACCGGGAGGTACGGGAACTCGGCGCGGGCGGCGCCGGGCGGGTCGTGCTGGCGACCTACACGACCACCGGCGCCTACGTCGCGATCAAGTATCTGCGCGAGGAACTGCGCCGGGATCCGCACTTCCTGGCCGGGTTCCGGCACGAGGCCCGGGTCATGGTGGAGCTGAACGACCCCAACGTCGTGCGCCTGTACGAGTACGTCGAGGCGCGCGACGGCGCGGCGATCGTCATGGAGCTCGTCGACGGCGTCTCCCTGCGCAGGATCCTCGCCGAGCACGGCTCGACCAGTCCCGAGGCCGCGCTGGTCGTGCTGAAGGGCTCGCTGGCGGGCCTGTCGGCCGCGCACGCCGCGGGCATCGTCCACCGGGACTACAAGCCGGAGAACGTGCTGGTCCAGGCCGACGGCGCGAGCAAGCTGTCGGACTTCGGCATCGCCACGCCGAGCGGGACGCCGGAGGCCCCCGCCGGCACCCCGCCGTACATGGCGCCCGAGCAGTGGTACGGCGGGCCCGCCGGTCCGGCCACCGACGTCTACGCCGCCACCTGCGTGTTCTACGAGTGCCTGACCGGGCGCAGGCCGTACCGCGCGCAGGACATGGCGGTGCTGCGCATGCTGCACCGCAGCGCGCCCGTCCCGGCCGGGGACGTGCCGGCCCCGGTGCGGGCCCTGGTCGTGCGGGGCATGGCCAAGAACCCGGCCGACCGGCCGCCGACCGCCCGGGCCTTCGTCGCTGACCTGGAGACGGCGGCGACCTCGGCCTACGGCCCCGACTGGGAGCAGCGCGGCCGCCGTCACCTGGCGGAACTGGCCACCCTGCTCGCGCTGACGTTCCCCCTGGCCACTCCGGCGGTGCCGGTCGAGGTGTCCACGTCGCTCGCCCGGACCGTGCTCGCCGAGCGGCTGACCCGTTTCGCCCCGCGCTTCGCCCTCGGCGCGGTCGTGCTGGCGGCCGTGGTGACCGCGGCGGTGGTCGCCGCCAACCGGCAGATGCCGGTCGCGCAGGGCACCCTGCTCACGCCGCCCCCGCCGCACAGCCTTCCCGCCGCGCCGCCTCCGGACACGGCCGGTCCGGTTCCGCCCGGGGTCACGGACTCGTACGGCCCCGGCCCCGCGGACTCCACTCCCGAGGACGTCGGCGGCGCGTCCGGAGGCGGCACGGACGGCGACACCGGCACCGGCGGCGGGTCCTCGGCGGCGCCCGGGACGGCGGGGCCCGTCCCCTCCCACATGAGCGCGACGAGGTCCCCGAGCCAGGCGCCGTCCCCGAGCCGTGCGCCGTCTCCCAGCCCCGCCCCGCCGCGGGTGACCGGGCTCGGCATCACCTCGTTCGACGGCCAGGCGGTGCTGGTCGACGTGCGGGCGAGCACGACGGGACGGGTGCTGCTCACCGCGCGGTTCGCCTCCGGGCCGTCGCCCGCCGCGCTCGTCGCCGCTCCGCCGCAGACGATCGCGCTACGGGGCGCCACCTCCTACCGGATGGGTTTCCAGCAGCCCTTCCCCTCCCCCGCGTGCGGGACGACCGTGCACCGCAGGGTCGAGGTGTCCACGGTCCCGGCCGCGCGGGGAGGCGCCGGTACGAGCGTGGCGACCAGGACCGTCGCCGGTCCCCGGTGCCCCAAGCCGGACGTGTCTCCGGTCGTCCCGGGCAACAGCCCCGGCCCGCGCGAGAGCCCCGTGCCGGCCGGAACTCCCGGAGTGCCCAGGACACCCGACGCACCCAAGACTCCCGATCCACCGAAGACTCCCGAAGCGCCGCGGACTCCTGAAGCGCCGCAGAGTCCCGACAGGCCGCGCACTCCCGGCGTGCCGCAGGACGGGCCACAGGACACACCACAGGACACGCCACGGAGCGCAACACAGACCGCGGCACAGAGCCCGGAGACCGCGCCGCTTACGGCGCGACAGGGGGTACAGCAGGGGGTGTCGCGGAGTCCCGAGGCGCCCGGGAACGCGGAGGCCGGAGAACCCCGGACCGCTGACTGAGTTTCGCCGGGACCGGTGAAATATTCACCGGCCGCCCCTCGCCCTTGCGGTGACTCCCGCCGCCCGCGCTCGCGAAGCGCCAGGTCAACGGCCCTTCACAAGCGCGGCCTGAGCACGGTGTGAGCACGGCGGGCACTCCGCCTCGTTGACGCGTCCGGGTCCGCCCGGGTTGGCTCGCGCTCAGCGCACCAGACCACCTTCCGGGGGCATCGGCGGTCCGAGTTGTTAACGCTCACATGAGGCATTCGTGCCGCCGTCGGCGGTCCCCACCAGCGCGTACGCGCAGCAGCGGAGAAACGTACCACTCGGAGAATGGGAAAAGCCTGTGCGACATGACAGCTCTTTTCGCCGGCGGTCGAGCCTGACGGCCGCCGCCGTCGCCGCGCTGCTGACGGCCGGCGCCGGGGTGGCCGGCGTCCACGTCGCGTCGGCGGCGACGGCCGGATGCCAGGTCACCTACACGGTGACCAGCGAATGGCCGGGCGGCTTCGGCGCGAGCGTCGGCATCCAGAACCTGGGTGACCCGGTCAACGGCTGGCGGCTGACCTGGTCGTTCCCCGCCGGGCAGACCATCACCCAGCTGTGGAACGGCACCCACACCCAGTCGGGCTCCCAGGTCACGGTCACCAACGCCTCCTACAACGGCGCCATCCCCACCGGCGGCAGCGTCTCCTTCGGGTTCAACGGAAGCTTCACCGGCTCGAACCCGAAGCCGGCGAGCTTCGCCCTCAACGGCGTGACCTGCACCGGCGGCGTCGCCTCCCCCACCGCCTCCCCCACCGTCACGCCCAGTCAGACTCCCAGCCAGACCCCCTCGCAGAGCCCTTCGCAGAGCCCGAGCCCGAGTCCGAGCCCGAGCCCGAGTCCGAGCCCGACGCCGAGTGCCACGCCGCCGGACCGCCCGATGATCAACAACAACTTCCCGGTCACGCGTGAGGGGGCGTACGGCACCAACCGATACACCGTGTTCCGCCCGTCGAACCCCTCCGCCGTCGGGCGCACGATGCCCGTGCTGGTCTTCGGCAACGGGGCCTGCGCGCACACGAACGGGAGCGAGGTCGTCCAGGCGCTGACGTTCATCGCGGCCCGCGGGTTCGTCGTGGTGGACACGGCGTCGGTCGACGGCTCGCCGAACGGGGTGAACAGCGGGTCGCCGATCCCGTCGCTGCTGACCGACGCGATCGGCTGGGCCGAGCGGGAGAACGCCCGGAGCGGCTCGCCGCTCTACCAGCGTCTCGACCTGTCGCGGGTGGCCACCGCCGGGCACTCCTGCGGCGGGCTTGAGGCGCTGATCGCCGGGCAGGACCAGCGGGTCGACGGCGTGGTCTCCCTCGACAGCGGGTTGTTCGCCGACGGCTCGTTCGGCTACTCGCGCTCGGAGCTGTCCAAGCTGCACACGCCGGTGATGTTCCTGGACGGCGGGCCCTCCGACATCGCCTACGACAACACCCGGGCCAACTACGACCTGGTCAGGGTGCCGGCCGTGCTGGCCGAGCAGTCGCAGGCCGGGCACACCGGGTTCATCACCGGCTCGCAGATGACCGACGGCATGACCGCCGTGGTCCAGTTCCTGGACATGACCCTCAACGGCAACGCCACGGCGCGCTCGTACATCCTCGGCTCCTCGGGCCTGGCGGCCAAGGCGCAGTGGACGGTGCGCAGCAAGAACTTCTGACGCAGACCCCTCCGCCCTCTCGCCGGACCCGGCGAGGGGGTCAGGGGCGCCGGGCGTGCCGGCCGGCGTCCACGAGCAGGGGCTCCGCCGGCCCGGCGGGCGGAGCGTCCTCCTCGTGGCCCTCGACCGACAGGTTCGGCAGCAGGCGGTCGAGCCAGCGCGGGATCCACCAGTTGAGCCGGCCGAGCAGCACCATCGTGGCGGGCACGAGGAAGCCCCGGATCAGGGTGGCGTCGACCGCGATGGCCACCGCGAGCCCGACCCCGAACACCTTGACGAGGGGATCGGGATAGGCGATGAACGCGGTGAACACCGCCACCATGATCAGCGCCGCGGAGGTGATGACCCGGCCGGTCGACCCGAGCCCCTCGGCCACGGCGGCGCGGTTGTCCCCGCTGCGCGTGTAGGCCTGCCGTACGGAGGTCAGCAGGAAGACCTCGTAGTCCATCGACAGCCCGAACAGCACGGCGAACAGCATGAGCGGCACGTACGTGTCGATGGGCACGGAGAAGAACAGCGTCGCGAGGTAGGACCCGTCGGCCGAGACCGGCGGGTCCATGCCGACCACGCGGCTGCCCAGGCCCTGGGAGAACACCACGGCCAGCGCGCCGAAGGCGGCCCCGAGGGAGACGAGGTTCATCACCGCGGCCTTGACCGCGACCAGGGGCGCGCGGAAGGCCAGCAGCAGGAGCAGGGCGCTGAGCAGCACGACGACGCCGACGACCAGCGGAGTCCTGCTCATCATGCGGTCGCCCGCGTCGGCCATGCCGGCCACCTCGCCGCCCACGTGCAGGCGCGCCCCCGGCACCTGGACGGCCCGCACCCGCTTCACCACGTCGAGGGCCCGCGGGTCGCTCGGCGCGTAGTCGGGGACGACCTGGAACAGCACCGAGCGGCCGTCGTCGTTGACCATCGGCGCGGCGACGAACGCGACGCCCTCGATGTGCTCGATCCGCTGCCGCAGCACCTGGACGAGCGGGTCGGGCGGCGTGGAGTCCGCGATCCTCTCGTCCGTCTCGGCGACCGCGATGAGCCCGGCGTTGGCCCCCGGGCCGAAACCGGCCTCGATCAGCTCGTACGCCCGCCGGGCCGACGTGCCCTTGTCGCCGTACCCGTCGTCGAGGGGGCCCAGCTTCATCGTGACGGCCGGGGCGGCGAGCGCCACGAGCACGATGACGGTGACGGCGAGCACCCGCCAGGGGCGGCGCGCCACCCACAGGCCGAGCCTCGTCCAGCCCGTCGCCGGGCCGTCCCGGCGGGCGGCGCGCCCGAAGAACGGCAGCCGCAGCGCGTTGATCCGCTGGCCGAGGATGCCGAGCAGCGCCGGGACCAGCGTGATCGACGTGAGCACGGCGCACACGACCGAGACGCCGGTGATCCAGCCGAGCGTGGCCAGCAGCGGGAACCCGGCGAGCATCAGCGCGCTCAGGGCGATCACGACCGTGCCGCCGGCGAACAGCACGGCACCGCCGGACGAGGCGGCCGTGCGCCGGACCGCCTCGTGCACCGCGACCCCCCGGGCCAGCAGCGCCCGGTGCCGGGACAGCAGGAACAGCGCGTAGTCGATGCCGACGCCGAGGCCGATCATCGTGGCCAGGATGGACGCTGTCGAGGGCACGTCCACGATGTGGCCGAGCAGCCCGATGAGGCCGAGCCCGACGCCGATGCTGACGATCGCGGTGAAGATCGGCACGATCGCGGCGACCAGCGTGCCGAAGGCGAACAGCAGCACCAGCAGCGCGACGACGACTCCGATGACCTCGCTGACGCCGGTCTTGATCTGCTTGTCGGCGGGAGTGGAGCTGTCGGAGGGGACGACCTCGATGCCCGCGCGGGCCGCCGGAGCGGCGGCGGCGGCGAGCTGTTCGGAGGTCTGCGCGATCTTGGTGGTGTCCTGTCCCCGCAGCCGCACGGTGATGACGCCGATGCGCAGGCTCGGCGACATGCCGCCCACCCGGTACGGCGTCTCCACCTGGGCGACGTGCGGGGTCCGCCGCAGGGCGTCCATCGACCGCTCGACGGCCTTCTTGCGGGCCTTCTCGTTCAGTGTGCCCTTCGGGGTGTACAGGACGAGCTGCACGGTCCCGCCCGGGTCGAACCCGGGGCCGAAGCCCTCGCGCATGAGCTCGTGCGCCCGCTGCGCGTCGGTGCCGGGGATCGCCACGTTGTTGTTGACCGGCCGGCCCCACACCACCGTGCCCGCGGTCAGCAGCCCCGCCGCGAGGACCCACAGCGCGAGCACGAGCAGGCCGTGCCGAGCGCACCATTCGCCGAGCCGCCCAAGAAGCCCGCTCATCGTCGACCGTCCGTCCCCGGGTAGCACGTCACGACGGCCGTACCCTACGGCCGCACAGTACGAGGGTAGAGGCAGGAGATCGGGGGGCGGACGCCACCTTCGCCCTACGTGACCGTGGTGGTCCGGTTACCCGCAGGCGACATCGGCGGGGCCGGCGACCCCCCGCCCGGGTCTCCCGGCGAGGCGGTCACGGAGTTCGGAAAAGAACATTTCATGCGGCTCGCCGGGCCGATACCTCCCCCGTGACCCGCGTGCGCGCCTGGCCGCCCAGGGTGTGGCGCGGTCAAGGGCGGTCCGGCCCACGAACGCACCCCCGCAGGTGATCGGGCAGACTCCGCCGCCGCCGTCGCGGCGTTCGAATTCTGATATCCATATCCCCTTGCGATCACCGCCGGGGCGCGTCACATTTCGTGTGAACGTTCAACCTTTATGCCGCGTCCTAGGAACACCAGCGGACCCGATGTGAAGGGGGTGACGGCCAGCCGTGGACGTACCGGCCGTCGGGGAGGGCCGCGCGGGCGCGCTCGGCCAGGTGGTCTCGGCCCTGTCGAGCACCCCCCGGACCGTCCTCATCGTCGGCGAGCCCGGAATCGGGAAGACCCGCCTGCTCGGCGAGGCGGCGGCGCGGCTGGAGGGCTTCCGCGTGCTGCGCGGCCGGGCGCGGGAACTGGACGGCGGACGGGCCTACGCTCCCCTGGTCGACGCCCTGGGCTCGCTGCGCGGCGAGGTGGCCGGCGTCCTGTCCGACCTGCTGGAGGCGATCGACGAGGCGGCGCTCGGGGAGCCCGCCGCCGCGCCCGGCGCGATGGCCGCCCGGCTCCTGGAGTCGCTGCCCGGCCCCACCCTCCTCGCCATCGACGACATCCACCTCGCCGACGCCGACACGCTGAGCGTGCTGCGGGCCCTGCCGCACCGGCACGACTCCGTCGCCATCCTCGGCACCGCGCGGCATCCGCCCGCTCTCGACGTGGACCTGTCCGTACGGCTCCAGCCGCTGACCATGCCCGAGGTGGCGGAACTGGTCACCACGCTGCTCGGCCGTACGCCGAGCGACGCCGTCCTGCGGCGGATCCACGCGGTGAGCCGGGGCAACCCGTGGTTCGCGCAGGAGGCGGTGCTGACGCTGGTGCAGGGCGGCGCGGTGCGCTCGGCGGACCCGGGGGCCCGGCGCGGCGCGATCCTCAGCCGGCTGTTCCAGCGCGACCGGGGCGGCCGCGACCTCGCCCGCGTGCTGGCCGCGCTGTCGCGGACCAGGGAGGCCGCCGACCTGGCGGCGCTCGCCGAGCTGGCCGGGCTGCGCCCGGAGCAGGCCGAACGCGCCTTCGAGGCCCTGGTGCGGGACGGCGTGGTCGCCCGGAGCGGCGACGGCTACGCCCTGGCCCACCCGCTGGTCGCCGAGGCGCTGTACGACGACCTCGGCCCCGCGGGGCGGCGGGACGTGCACCGCCGCATCGCCGACATGCTCGAAGGCGACGGGCTGACCGGCACCCGGCGCGTGCTGGAGTGGGCCACGCACATGGCCGAGGCCGGCCCGCCCGCGCGGGCCCTGCCGGCGGTGCTGCGGGCGGCCGACCTGACCCGCTGGACCGCGCCGCTGTCGGCCGCGCACTGGTACGGCAAGGCCGCCGAGCTGTCCCCCGAGCCGGGCGAGCTGCTGGCCAGGCAGGCCCTGGCCTACTGGAAGGGCTCGCGGCCCGCGCTGGCGCTCAACTCGGCCCAGCGTGCCCTCGCCGTGCTGCCCGCCGGGCGGCGCCGCACCCAGGCCGCGTACACCGCCGTCGGCGCGGCGCACGCCATGGGGTGGTACGAGGTGGCGCTCGACGTGGCCCGCCGCCAGATCCCGAAGGCCGACGACGCCTCGGCGCTGCTCGCCCAGCAGGCGCTGGTCAGCGCGGAACTGGGCCGCCCCAGCCGCGACATCGCCCGCCGCGCCTGGGAGAGCGTCGCCGACTGCCCTCCGCAGGACCGCGCGATCGCGGTGGGCTGCCTGGCGATCCACGCGCTGGTGCGGGGTGACTGGGCCGAGACCCAGCGGGCGGTCGACGAGCTGCTCGCCTTCGCCGCCGCGCTGCCGCCCGGCGCCCGCCTCGCGTCCCTGGAGTCGGCGGCACACGTGCTGGCGGCGGCCGGGCAGCGTGCCCGCGCCGCCGAGGTGCTGGAGCAGGCCGAGCAGATCCACCGCGGGCTCGGCTGGCACGACATCGCCGGGCAGCACGTGCGGACCGTCGCGGTCATCCGGCGGCTCGGCGGCGACTGGGACTGCGCGCTCCAGGAGATCGCGGTCGCGGCCCGGGGGCTGGCCGAGGCGGGCCTGCTGGAGAACCTCGCCCTGCTGCGCAACATGGAGATCGACATCCTCCTCGACCAGGGCAGGCTGGAGGAGGCCGAGCGGGTCCTCGCCGAGCCGCCGCCCGGCTGCGCCATGCAGGATGGCCTGCGCTGCACGTTCCGCGCGCGCCTCGCACACGCCCGGGGCGACCTCGCCGCGGCGCGGCGCGAACTCGGCCGGGCGCTCGCCTGCGACGTGCCGGACGTGGTGCACCGGGCCCTCGCCGTACAGGTGTTCATCACGGGATCGGCGGGTGACGGCGCGGCCTGCCGGGCGGCGGCCGCCCGGCTGGACGAGCGGTCGGCGAACGGCAGCCCCCGGACCCTGCTGGCCGCCGACCTGGCGGTGGGCTGGGCGTTCCGCAAGCCCGCCCGGGCGGGCGCGGCGCTGGAGCGGGCCCGGGCCGACGGCCTGCCGTTCGAGGAGGCCCGCGCCCGGCTGATCCTCGGCGCGCTGGGCGACACGGCTCAGCTCCCCCGCGCGCACGCCATCTTCACCCGGCTCGGCGCGGCTCCCTGGGCGGAGATGTCCGGGCGCCGCCTGCGGGAGGCCGGGATGGTCCCCGAACCCGAGGGCCGCCTCACCCCGGGCGAGCGCCGCGTCATCGAACTGGTCGCGGGCGGCCTGAGCAACCCCGAGATCGCCGAGGAGCTGCACTACAGCCGCAAGACGGTGGAGGTGTACCTCACCCGGGTCTACGCCAAGACCGGGCTGCGGTCCCGCGTGGAGCTCGCCCTGGCCGTCGCGCGCGGCGAGCTGTGAACGGCCCCTTGGCCACGGGCGTGTCCCCGGCGGCTGGACGACGCCGGCGAGATGCCGCACACGCGGCCGTGATCAGGCGGCGGGGAAGTCGGTGGCGGGCGCGCTGAGAGCGGTGGCCTCGACGTTCGCCCGCAGGGCCTCGACCTTGGCCACGGCGTAGGAGTGGGCGTCCGAACCGAGCAACTGCCGCAGCGGGCCTTCCCCGGCCAGGACCCGCCCGATGATCGCGCGGGCGCCCATGACCGGGTCGCCGAGCTGGCTGCCCTGGAGTTTCAGGTGATCGAGGATCATCTCGCGGATGGCCGGGTAGTGCGCGGTCGTCTCCGCGGGCAGGACGAGGCTGTCCGTGGTGAGGAAATCGGTGCGGAAGTAGCCGGGCTCGACGATGGTGACCTCGACGCCGAACTCCGCCACCTCGGCGGCGAGCGCCTCGCTCAACCCCTCCAGCGCGAACTTCCCGGCGCAGTAGAGGGCCCAGCCCGGGACGGCGGTCAGGCCCAGGATCGAGGACACGTTGACGATATGGCCACCTCGTTGCCCGCGGAGGATCGGCAGGGCGGCGCGCAGCACGTTCCACACGCCCACGACCTGGACGTCGAGCATGTCGCGGACCTCGCGGTCCCCGGTCTCCTCCACCGCGGCCAGGAATCCGTAGCCCGCGTTGTTGACGACGACGTCCAGACCGCCGAAGCGTCCGGTGGTCTCCCGGACCGCCCGGCTGACCGCCTCCTCGTCACGCAGGTCGACGGTGAGCGGGAGAAGGCGCGACATCTCGATCCCGCCGCCGAGTGCGGCGAGCAGCCGCTCCGGCGACCGCGTCGTCGCGGCGACCTGGTCTCCGCGCTCCAGTATCTGCCTGACCAGTTCGAGGCCGAGGCCGCGCGAGGTGCCGGTCACGAACCACGTGGCAGGCCGGTCTGCTGGGAAGCTCATGGTGTTCCTCTCGAATGTCGCGAGTGGCGCCGGCCGGGAGGCCCCCAGGACCGGCACAGCACCAGCTTCCTTCGCCGCGACCCGCCGTGGACGTCCATATCGCGCCCTGCGCAACCGCGCACCGGGCAACCTAGGACGCACCGGACCACCCAGGACCGCGCGGCAGCGTGGACACTGGATTCGTGGCCGGAACCAATCGTGAGCTCGCCGACTTCCTCAGACGCGCCCGTGGCCAGGTCGACCCCTCGCGGGCGGGCCTGCCCCCCGACGGCCGCGTGCGACGCGTCCCGGGCCTGCGCCGCGAGGAAGTCGCTCTCCTGGCCGGAGTCTCGACCGACTACTACGCACGCCTCGAACAGGGCCGGCGCATCGTCCCCTCGACGACCGTCGTCGAGGCCATCGGCCGTGCTCTAGGGCTCGACGACGCCGGACGCGCACATCTGCACGACCTCATGGGGATGACCGCGGCCCCCGTCCGGCGCCGAACTCGCGGCGTCCAGCGCGTGCGCCCCGGGCTCTACCAGCTCCTCGACGCCCTCGACGGCGAGCCCGCCCTCGTCCTCGGCCGCCGCACCGACGTGCTCGCCGCCAACGCGATGGGGAAAGCGCTGTTCACGGACTTCGACCGGATGCCGCCGAGGCGGCGCAACTACGCGCGATGGATGTTCCTCGACGACGCCCGATCGCTGTTCGTGGACTGGGAGGTCCAGGCACGCGCCGTGGTCGAGAGCCTGCGGCTCGACGCGGGCCGCGACCCGGACGACCAGGCCACCGTCGCGCTCATCGCCGACCTGCGCGAGCACAGCCGTGAGTTCGCCCACTGGTGGGAGCAGCACCGCGTCCACCAGCGCACCCACGGCTCCAAACGCCTGCGGCACCCTCTCGTCGGCGAGCTGACCGTCGAGTACGAGACCCTCTCCCTGCCCGGAGACCCGGAGACGACGCTCTTCGTCTACACCGCCGAACCCGGCTCGTCCTCGAAACGCGCCCTGGACCTTCTCGCGAGCTGGACCGCCGAGACCCTGGCGGTTCGCCGCGGACATTAGGGATCTCCCTACTGGGCCTCGCGCGCGCGGAGGGCCAGGCTCGGGAGCATGGAGTCACCGATCCTTCGGTTCGCCGACGCGGTCTGGCGTGGTTCGGTGCGTCCCGAGGACGTGCCCGTCTCCGATCTGCGCCGGGACGGGGTGCAGGAGATCGCCTACGGCGTCGCGATGTGGCCCGCGTGCGGGAACGTCTACGTGGTCCGGGGCGAGGACGGACTGGCTCTCTTCGACACGGGTGACGCCCACGAGGCGTCGCCGTCCTACCGAGCGATCAGGAAGTGGTCGGCCGAGCCGCTCAAGTACGCGATCTTCTCGCGGGGCAGGGCCGACCGGCTGGCGGGCCTGGAGGAGTTCGACGCGGAACCCGGCCCGCGGCCGCTGGTGGTGGCGCAGGAGGGACTGGTGCGCCGGCTCGCCCAGCAGGGCAGGACGGCCGGCTACAACGCCACCGTCGACCTGCGCGAGCAGGGGTTCCCGCGGGTGGTCTGGCCGCTGCCGCACCGGCTGCCCGACCTGACCTACCGCGACCGGCTGTCGCTGTCGCTGGGCGACGTCACGTTCATGCTCACCCACGCCCACGGCGCCACGGACGACGCCACCTGGGCGTTCCTGCCGGAGCGCGGGGTGCTGCTGACCGGGGACCTGTTCGGCTGGACGGTGCCGGGCGCGGGCGACCCGCAGCGGGTCCAGGGCTACCCCGACGAGTGGGCCGTGGCCCTCCGCGCCATGGCCGCGCTCGACGCGGACCTGCTCCTCCCCGGCCGGGGCCTGCCGATCTGCGGCGCCGCCCGGGTGCGCCGGGCGCTCGCCGACACCGCCGACTACCTCGACAGCCTGGTGGAGCAGACGCTCGACCTGATGAACTCCGGCGCCCGGCTGGACGAGATCCTGCACGAGGTCAAGCCGCCGCCCGCGCTCGCCGCACGCGTCTACCTGCAGGAGCACCACGACGAGCCCGAGTTCATCGTGCGCAACATCTGGCGGTTGCACGGCGGCTGGCACGACGGCAACCCGGCCAACCTCAAGCCCGCGCCGGACGCGGTGTTCGCCCGCGCGGTCGCCGAACTGTCCGCGGGCGCGGCGTCGGTCGCGGGGCGTGCCGTCTCCGCGGCGGCCGACGGCGACCTGCGCCTCGCCTGCCAGCTCGCCGAGCTCGCCGCGCAGGCCGAGCCCGACGACCACCAGGTCCACGAGATCAGGGCCCTCGTGTACGCGCTGCGGGTGCAGCAGGAGCCCGGAACCATCGCCCGCGGCGTCTACGCCTGGGCCGCCGCCGAGTCACGCAGCAAGATCACCGGCCTGGACCTCCTCGACGTCTACCACGACGTCACCGAGGGCCGGGTGTGGTGGCTGCCGGTCGCCAACTGAGGCCGGCACCGACGACGTCGTCCGTCACGACGGCCGGCGGGCGCCTGGAGGGGAGCGCCCGCCGGCCCTGCCGGTAACCTTCCTGTCGTGCTCGAACAGATCACGGCGACGCGGTACGTCGCGCCGCTGCGCGAGGGCGGATCGCTGCCCGGCGTCGTCGAGGCCGACGACCTCGGCACCTACGTCGTGAAGTTCCGCGGCGCGGGCCAGGGCAGGCGGGTGCTCGTCGCCGAGATCGTCTGCGCCGAGATCGCCCGGCGGCTGGGCTTCGCCACGCCGGAGCTGAAGGTCGTCGACGTCGATCCCCAGCTCGGCGCCCGTGAGCCCGACGAGGAGATCCAGGACCTGCTCACCGCGAGCGCCGGGCACAACCTCGCGATCGACTTCCTGCCCGGCGCGCTGGGCTTCGACCCGCTCGCCTGGCAGCCCGACGCCGGGTTCGCCTCCCGGGTGCTGTGGTTCGACGCGTTCGTGCACAACGTGGACCGGAGCTGGCGCAACCCCAACCTGCTGGTGTGGCACGGCGGGGTGTGGCTGATCGACCACGGCGCGGCCCTGTGGTTCCACCACAACTGGCCGACGGCCGACCCCCGCCGCCGGTTCGACGGCCGCGACCACGTGCTCGCGCCGTTCGCGACCCGGCTCGGCGAGGCCGACGCCGACCTCGCCGGGCGCGTCACCCGAGAGCTGCTCGACGAGGTGACCGCGCTGGTGCCGGACGAGTGGCTGGAGGACGAGCCGGGCTTCGCGGACGCGGAGGCCGTACGGCGGGCCTACACCGAGCACCTGCTCGCCCGTGTCGCCGGGCCGCGCGACTGGCTGCCGGACCCGGGCGAGGCCCCCGCCCCGCGCGGCGAGCGGGGCGCGACGATCGGCGGCTTCTGGCGGGCCGCGCGGGAGGCCGGACGATGAGCGGGCGGGACGTCTACGAGTACGCGGTGATCCGCGTGGTGCCGAGCGTCGAACGGGGCGAACTGGTCAACGCCGGCGTCATCCTCTACTGCCAGCCACGCGGCTATCTGTGCGCGCGGGCCGAGCTGGACGAGTCCCGGCTGCTCGCGCTGGGTGCGCCGGTGGACCTCCCCGGCGTGCGGCTGGCCCTGGCGGCGTACGAGCGGGCCTGCGGCGAGGAGGCGGGGCCGTTGTGCGGGGAGCCGCTCGGCGCCCGGTTCCGCTGGCTCACCGCGCCGCGCAGCACGGTCGTGCAGACCGGGCCGGTGCACGCCGGGCTGACCGGCGACCCGGCCGCCGAACTGGAGCACCTGCTGACCCGGCTGGTCAGGCCGCCGGCCGCGATCAGAACAGCACGGACATGAACGAGTCGACCTCCTGGAAGCCCACCTTGCGGTAGACGGCCCTGGCCGGGAGGTTGAAGTCGTTCACGTAGAGGGTGACGACCGGGGCGAAGTACTTCAGCGCCTGCTCCACCACCGCGGCCATGCCCGCCACGGCGTGGCCCCGGCCGCGCAGGTCCGGGTGGACCCACACGCCCTGGATCTGGCAGGCGTGCGGCGTGACCGCGCCGATCTCCGCCTTGAAGACCACCTGGCCGTCGTCGATCCGGGCGTACGAACGCCCGATGCGGATCAGTTCGGCGACCCTCGACCGGTAGAGCGCGCCGCCGTCGCCGTTGTCCGGTGAGACGCCCACCTCCTCGGTGAACATCGCGACGCACGCGGGCAGCAGGATGCCGAACTCCTCGGGGCGGACCCGCCGTACGAGCGGGTCCGGCTCGACGGCGGGCGCGGAACCCGTGGCCATGACCGGCTGGGCCGACCGGATCGCGCGGGCGACGCCCCAGTGGGGTTCGAGCCGCTCCCAGAGTTGTCCGACGGCGGCGGCCGGGCCGACGATGGACGAGCAGCGGCGGCCCTGCCTGCGCGCCCGTTCGGCGAAGGCGTGCACGGCCTCACGGGTGGCGTTGACGGGCACCAGGTTGGCCCCCGCGTAACACAGGGACACCAGCCCGCCGCGCGGACCGTATCCCCACATCTGGCCGCCCAGCCGCGAGGGGCTGAGGCCGACGGCCCTGACCCTGGCCGCTACGAACACGTTGGCGACCGGATCGGTGTCGAGGAGCGTCAGCACCTCGTCCCGATCACCGTCGTCGAGCACGCGCGACGCCGATGTGCGCAGCATCACGGGCCCAGCCTACGCGAAGGGTTCACGTTTGGGATGTATCGGCCCGCCCGGGCCTCACCGCCGTACGGCGGATTCGTGAGCGGCCGCGCCGGGCGCCGACGACACGGTCACCGGAGCCGCCCTCGGCGAGGGGTCGGCCGGGCAGCTCGCGCCGGTTCCCCGCGCGCCCCTGCGCTGCGGCGGCGCCGTCGCGTCCCGCAGGTAGGCGGCGAGGTACCGGTCGACACACGCGTTCCCGGCGAGGGACACGCCGTGGTTGCCGCCGCCCGAGGTGACCAGCCGCGCGGTCGGGAACCGGCGGCGCATCCGCAGCGCCCCTTCGTACGGCGTGGCGGCGTCCCGCTGGGCCTGGATCAGCAGGATCGGCGGCAGCTGCGCGGTGCCCACCTTGACCGGCGTGCCGCCCTTCTCCGGCCAGAAGGCGCACGGCGCGTTGTAGACGGCGTTGGGCCAGGCCATGAACGGCGCCTCCGCGTGCAGCCGCCGCGTGTCGTCGTGCCAGCGGGCCCAGGACCGCGGCCAGGGCGTGTCGCGGCACTCCACCCCGAGGTAGACGGCGTAGGCGTTCTCCTTCTCCGCGTCGATCTCGGCCTCGCTGTGGAAGAGCCGCACCAGGATCGAGGGGTCGCCCCGGTGGACGTAGGCCGAGAAGGCGGCGGCGAGGTACGGCCAGAGCCGGTCGGTGTAGGCGCCGTTGGAGAACACGTCGTCGAGCTCGCTCGGGCCGACGACGCCGCCCGCCGGGCGGTCCCGCAGGCGGGCGCGCAGGGCGTACCAGGCGTAGGAGACCGCGGCCTGGCTCGCGCCCAGCCGGTAGACGTCGTCGTGCCCGGCCAGCCAGGCGAGGAAGTCGCGGTGGCGCCGGTCGAAGCTGCGGTCCTGGGCGATGTTGGCGTCGTACCAGTCGACATCGGGGTCGACGACGCTGTCGAGCACGAGCCGTCGCACCCGCCGGGGGAACAGGGTGGCGTATACGGCGCCCAGATAGGTGCCGTACGAGTAGCCCAGGTAACTGATCCTGTCCTCGCCGAGGGCCGCCCGGATCGCGTCCATGTCCCGCGCGTTGTTCTCGGTGGTCAGGTAGGGCAGGAACCAGGCCCAGCGGTTGCCGCAGCCTTCGGCGTACTGCCGGGCCCGGCCCGCCAGCACCTGCTCGTCGGCGTCGTCGCGCGGCACGTTGTCGGGGCGGGGCGCGGCGAAGAAGCGCGCCGGGTCGACGCACGACAGCGCGGGCTTGCTGGGGGCCACCCCGCGCGGGGCGAAGCCGACGACGTCGAACCGCGCGGCGACGTCCGCGGGCAGCCGGGCCGCCACGTACCCGGCCAGGCTCAGGCCCTCGCCGCCCGGCCCGCCCGGGTTGACCAGCAGCACGCCGAGGTGGTTGCCGTCGCGGGAGACCGTGCCCCGGATGCGGTTGAGCGCCAGCGAGATCCGCTGGCCGTACGGCTCGGAGTAGTCGAGCGGGACGTCGAGCGTGGCGCACTCCTGCACGGGCTCCCGCCGCGCGCCCCCTCGTGACATATCGCGAGACGTCCGGGGGGCGGCGGAGTCCAGCAGGCCGCCGGAGGACGTCTCGCCGAGGGCGTCCTGGGAGGGGCAGGGCCGCCACTCCAGGGGGCGCTGCGGCGGCCCCCAGCGGCCGGCCCAGTGGTCGGGCCGGTGCTCGCCCCTCTGCTCGGCTCCGTGCTCGCCCCACGGCCGCTCCCGCGGCGTCGCGCCGTGGGCCGCCGCCCCTCCCGGTACGGCGAGCCCGGCGACCAGAGCCGCCACTCCCGCGACCACACCAACGACCCGCTTCACCGGCAACGCTCCTCTGCTCCTGTACGGCAGAGGCAAGCCTCGCGGTGTGATCGCGGCGCTACGCCCGGTACTACCCGGTCATTGCCATTGTGTAGTCAGAGTATTGCTTGTTGTAACGGCTCGCCTCTTGGTCAGCGGACGACGACCTCGGGGCCGCCGGCCTCGTCGTCGAGGTCCACCTCGACGCCCATCTCCTCGGCCAGGCGCAGGGCCTCCTCGATCAGGGTCTCGACGATCTGCGACTCGGGCACGGTCTTGATGACCTCGCCCCTGACGAAGATCTGGCCCTTGCCGTTGCCCGAGGCGACGCCGAGGTCGGCCTCGCGGGCCTCGCCGGGTCCGTTGACCACGCAGCCCATCACGGCCACGCGCAGCGGCACCTTGAGCCCGGTCAGCCCGGCCTGGACCTGTTCGGCGAGGGTGTAGACGTCGACCTGGGCGCGTCCGCAGGACGGACAGGAGACGATCTCCAGGCCGCGCTCGCGCAGGCCCAGCGACTCCAGGATCTGGGCGCCGACCTTGACCTCCTCCACCGGAGGCGCCGACAGCGACACCCGGATGGTGTCGCCGATGCCCTCGGCCAGCAGCGCGCCGAACGCCACCGCCGACTTGATCGTGCCCTGGAAGGCCGGCCCCGCCTCGGTCACGCCCAGGTGCAGCGGGTAGTCGCACTGCTCGGCCAGCAGCCGGTAGGCCTGGATCATCACGACGGGGTCGTTGTGCTTGACGGAGATCTTGATGTCGCGGAAGCCGTGCTCCTCGAACAGCGAGCACTCCCACAGCGCCGACTCCACCAGCGCCTCGGGGGTGGCCTTGCCGTATTTGGCCAGCAGGCGCGGGTCGAGGGACCCGGCGTTGACGCCGATCCGGATCGGCACGCCGGCGTCGGAGGCGGCGCGGGCGATCTCGCCGACCTTGTCGTCGAACTTCTTGATGTTGCCCGGGTTGACCCGCACCGCCGCGCAGCCGGCCTCGATGGCGGCGAAGACGTACTTCGGCTGGAAGTGGATGTCGGCGATGACCGGGATCTGCGACTTCCTGGCGATCGCCGGCAGCGCGTCGGCGTCGTCCTGGGACGGCACCGCGACGCGGACGATCTGGCAGCCGGTCGCGGTGAGCTCGGCGATCTGCTGGAGTGTGGCGTTGACGTCGGCGGTCAGCGTGGTGGTCATCGACTGCACCGAGACCGGCGCGTCCCCGCCGACGGGGACCGGCCCGACCATGATCTGACGCGACACCCGCCGCTTCGCGATCGGCCGGGTCCGTACGGCGGGAATCCCGAGATCAACAGACATTTCTGCACCTTGTTTGATAGGCGATGCCCGATGGGGGGCCCTCCCAGTCTAAGGAGTGCCGCGAGGGCGGGTGGCCCGAAACCTTTTCACGAGGAATGAAGGTTTCATGACCGATGGTCGATGAAAACGGTCCCACCTGCACGGACGATCGACCCTGCGGCGACCGGGGTGGGCGGTGGCACAAGGCCGACCTACAGTCCGAACAGCGCGAGTGCTCTCGCACCACCACCAATCAGGTCGGTTAGTCAGAGGCTGTCCCCCGGGGCCGACGTGCTCGCGCCGTCGGCGGTGCCGTGCTGCACCACGAGTGCGGCAGCCATGACCACGCGAAAGGGTAGCCCGTGGGAAGACCACGAAGAACACCATCGAAGGTGACGATCGGCGTGATCGTCGCCGCGCTGTCCGCCCTCGTCTCCGCCGTCGTCCTCAGCTCGCCCGCGAACGCGCACGGCGCCCCGATGACCCCCGGCAGCCGCACCTACCTGTGCTGGAAGGACGGCACCACCTCGAGCGGTGCCATCCAGCCGAAGAACCCGGCCTGCGCGGCGGCTGTCGCCAAGGGCGGGACCAACGCGCTGTACAACTGGTTCGCCGTGCTGCGCTCGGACGGCGCGGGCCGGATGTCCGGCTTCATCCCGGACGGGCAGCTGTGCAGCGGCGGCGCGATCGTCTACGACTTCAGCGGTTTCGACCTCGCCCGCAACGACTGGCCGGTCACCCACCTGACGTCCGGTGCGACCATCCAGTTCAAGTACAACAAGTGGGCGGCGCACCCCGGCACGTTCCGGTCGTACATCACCAAGGACTCCTGGAGCCCGACCCGCGCGCTGGCGTGGAGCGACCTGGAGTCGACGCCCTTCGACAGCGTCACCAACCCGCCGAGCGTCGGCTCGGTGGGCACCGAGGACGGCCACTACTACTGGGACGCCCGCCTGCCCTCGGGTAAGAGCGGCCGCCACATCATCTACACCGTGTGGCAGCGCTCGGACAGCAACGAGACGTTCTACAGCTGCTCCGACGTCGTCTTCGACGGCGGCAACGGCGAGGTGACGGGCGTCGGCCAGACCGGCACCAGCACCCCCACCCCGCCCGTCTCCCCGTCGGCCTCGCCCAGCATCACGCCGAAGAGCTCGCCGAGCCCGCCGGTGAGCCCGTCCGCGTCCCCGTCCACGTCCCCGTCGAGCGGCGGCCCCGGCGGCTGCTCGGCGACGTACAAGGTCGTCAGCTCGTGGGGCGGCGGCTTCCAGGGTGAGGTGACGGTGAAGGCCGGCTCCTCGTCCATCGGCGGCTGGACCGTCAAATGGACGCAGCCGAGCGGTGGCACGATCACCCAGGTCTGGAACGGCACACTGAGCCAGTCCGGCGGCAACGTCAGCGTGCAGAACGTGAACTACAACGGCAGCCTCGGCGCCGGCGCCTCGACCACCTTCGGCTTCCTGGCCAACGGATCGAGCAGCGGCACCCCGTCGCTGACCTGCTCGGCGGCCTGACCCGCCCGACCGCGGCGCGGCCCGCCTGACCCGGGTCGCGCCACGGTCCCAGGGACGGTCTCAGCGCGTGAGCTCGGCCGCCCGCGCCCTGGCCCAGGCGTCGGCGTCGAGGACCTCCTCGACGGACGACGCGGGGCCGGGGTCGTGGGCGGCCACCACGCGTTCCACGGTGTCCACGATGCCGGGGAACGGCAGGGCGCCCTTCAGGAACGCCTCCACGCACACCTCGTTCGCGGCGTTGTAGACCGCCGGGGCCGTGCCGCCCAGGGTGCCGACGTGCCGGGCCAGCGCGACGGCGGGGAACGCCTCGTCGTCGAGCGGCTCGAAGGTCCAGGTGCAGGCGGTGGACCAGTCGACCGGCCGGGCCGCTCCGGGCACCCGCTCGGGATAGGCCAGCGCGAGCGAGATCGGCAGCCGCATGTCGGGCGGGCTCGCCTGCGCGACCGTCGAGCCGTCCACGAACTCCACCATCGAGTGGATGATCGACTGCGGGTGGACCACCACCTCGATCCGGTCGAACCCGATGTCGAACAGCAGGTGGGCCTCGATCACCTCCAGGCCCTTGTTGACCAGGGTCGCCGAGTTCACGGTGATGACCGGGCCCATGGACCATGTCGGGTGGTTGAGCGCCATCTCGGGCGTCACGTCCGTCAGTTCGGCCCGCTTCCTGCCCCGGAACGGGCCGCCGCTCGCCGTCACGACCAGCCGCCGTACGGCCGCCGGAGCGGCTCCGCCGGGACCGGCCGCCCACAGGCACTGGGCGAGCGCGGAGTGCTCGGAGTCGACCGGGATGAGCCGCCCCGGCCCGGCCAGCCGCTTGACCAGCGGGCCGCCCACGATCAGCGACTCCTTGTTGGCCAGCGCGAGCACCCGGCCCGCCTCCAGCGCCGCGAGGGTGGAGGTGAGCCCCAGCGCCCCGGTGATGCCGTTCAGCACGACGTCGCAGGGCGACGCGGCGACCTCCGCCACCCCCTCCGGGCCCGCCAGCACGCGGGGCCGCGCCCCGGCGGCGGCGAGCGCCTCCCGCAACGCGGGCACGGCCGCCGGGTCGGCGACG
>QFZU02000185.1 GCA_003260025.2 Microbispora triticiradicis
AGGGCGCGCTCGCACCGGCCCTGGTGCTCGCCGCCGTCTGCCTGGCCGCCGGGGCGGCCGGGGCCGCGGCGCGCCACCCCGCGGCGGTCACGCTGGTGGCCGTCGCCTTCGGCCTGGTCCAGTGGGCCTCGGCGACGCTGGACGCGAGACTCCAGGACGAGATCTCGGACGGCGCCCGGGCCACCGTCACCTCGATGGCCGGAGTCGGCGTCGAGATCGTCTGCCTGACGGTCTACGGCGGTTACGCCGCCGGATCGATGTGGGCGGGCCCCGGGCCGCTCTTCGCCGTCGCGGCCGTGCCCTACCTCGTGATCGCCTTCGCCGTACGCCGTCCCGAGCGCAGGTGACGCCGCGCGCTCAGCCGTACGGCGGGCCGGCGCCCCGGCCGGGACCGGTGACCGGGCGGTGCGGGCGCAGGCCGGCCTGCCGTACGGGCAGGCGGTAGGTCTCGCCGCGCATGAGGTAGTGCACGAGGTGGGACAGCCCCGCCCGCCGGACGTACTGCTGGAAGTCCTTGAGGGGCGAGGCGAACGCCTCGTAGTCGTCGTAGTGCACGGGCAGGGCCGACTCCGGCTGCATCAGCCGCAGCCACTCCGCGCCCTGGAGGCCGTCCATCGTCACCGTGACGCCGAGGATCCGGGTGCCGCCGAGGTGCACGACGCCCACGTCGATGTCCGGGAAGCGGCGCGGTATCTCGGCCAGGCACGGGTCCATGATCGTGTCCCCGCTGATGTGCATGCGCAGGTCCACCTCCCCGGCGTGGGCGAAGTCGAGCACGCTGCCCATGACCGGCGGCATCAGCCTGTCGACGGGACCCGGGGCGTGCCGGGCGGGTGTGGCGGTGACCGTCAGCGTGGCGTCGTGGCGGCGCACGAAGTGGTACTCCCAGGGGTCGAGGGCGATGGCCCGATGGAACCCCTGGCGCCTCAGCCGGTGCGCGGCGTGGCGGGTGGTGACGATAGGCAGGTCCTTGTCGAGGCCGTCGCGGGCGATGGCGTCCCAGTGGTCGCCGTGCATGTGTGACAGGACGACCAGGTCCACGGGTGGCAGTTGCGTGACCTGCATCGCGGGCTCGGTACGCCGGCGGCTGCGCAGGCCGTAGCCGAGACGGGCCCACTGTCCCCGGTGCAGGAAGTTCGGATCCGTCAGCAGGGTGAACCCATGTGATCGGATGATCATGGTGGCGTTACCCACGAAGAACACGGTCGCGTCCGCTGGATCGGGCATGGCGACTCCCCTCTCCCAGGACTTCAGGCTACGTAAACCACCACAAATCACCCGAAAGTGGGGGGTGCTTGACGGGCGCGCGGCGCGACGGCGCGGGCCAGGGCGACGGCCCCGCCAGGCCGGCCGCCGAGGGTTCACTCTCTTCGCGCTGCCGGCGACCCGCTGACACCGGTTTCAGCTTTCACCACATAACCGCCCATAACCCCTTTAAAGCCGACGGGTATGGCAAGTAACATTTCGCCGCAACGGGATCATCGGTGATCACGGACCGATGCTCCCGCGCCGCGGGTGGTCGGCAGGCTGCTCGTCAATCGCGGGAGGTCGGGTGTCCGCACTGCGGCGTGACTCGTGGGTGCCGGTCGCCCTCGCCTACGCCACCTTCGTCCTGGTCGGCCTGAGCGCGGGCGTCGGCGGGGTGCTGCTGCCCGCGCAGATCGACGACTACGGCCTCGACAAGGCCACCGTCGGCACCCAGTTCTTCACCTTCTCGGCCGGGTTCATGCTGGCGGGCTCGACCGCCGGCTGGCTGATCCACCGGTTCGGCGTGCGCACCTCGCTCGTCGTCGGCGGCGGCGTCTTCGCCCTGGCCGGCCTCTACACCGCCGTACGCCCGCCGTTCGCGGCCTTCGTGGCGGTCCAGATCCTGGCCGGGTACGGCACGGGCATCCTCGAATCGGTGCTCAACGCCTATCTCACCGAACGGCCCGGGGCGACGACGCTGCTCAACCGCCTGCACGCGTTCTTCGGCGTCGGCGCGCTGCTCGGGCCGCTGCTGGCCACCTGGATCCTGAGCTTCCTGCCGTGGACGGCCGTGTGGCTGGTCCTCGCCCTGGTGAGCCTGCCACTGCTGGCCGGGTTCTGGCTGACCCTGCCCGCCCGCGAGATCCCGCTGCCCGCCGCGGACGGGGAACCGGCGGAGCGTCCCGGCCTGCTGACCGCCGTCTCACGGCAGCCCGCCGTCCTGCTGGGCGCCGTGTTCCTGGCCGTGTACGTCGGCCTGGAGATCAGCGTGGGCAACTGGGGGTTCAGCTTCCTGGTGGAGGAGCACGGGCAGGGCGACCTGATCGCCGGATACACCGTCTCCGGCTACTGGCTCGGGCTCGCCCTCGGCCGCTTCCTCATCAGCCCGGCCGCCACCAGGCTCGGCATGACCGCGACCGGGATGACCTACGTGTGCCTGGCCGGCATCACCGTGAGCGCACTGCTGGCCTGGATCGCGCCGGGCGCCGCCGTGGCCAGCGTGAGCTTCGTGCTGCTCGGCTTCTGGCTCGGGCCCGTGTTCCCCACGACGATGGCCGTGGCGCCCCGGCTCACCGTGCCCCGGCTGGTGCCCACGGCGATCGGGCTGCTGAACGGCGTGTCGGTGGTCGGCGGGGCCGTGTTCCCCTGGCTGGCCGGGGCGATCGCGCAGGGCGTCGGCGTGTGGACCCTGCCGCCCTTCGCCGTGGTCCTGGCCCTGGCGCTGCTCCTCGTCTGGTGGCTAGTGGCGGGCCGCATGACCCCGGCGCCCCGCCCGGCCGCCGATGAGGCGGTTCCCTCCCGCTCTGAGGATTAAGCCGAGATATAGGGTCGTCCAGGTGACGGTAAACGACACCACGGGGGATGTAATGGATTCGAGACTCACCCTGATGGCCGTGCACGCCCACCCCGACGACGAGGTGATGGGCACCGGCGGCGTCCTGGCGAAGTACACCCAGGAAGGCATCCGTACGGTCCTGGTGACCTGCACCAACGGGGAGCAGGGCGACGGCCCCGGCGGCGTGAAGCCGGGCGAGCCCGGGCACGACGACGCGGCGGTGGCCCAGCAGCGGCTGAGCGAACTGCGCGAGTCGGTCGCCCACCTCGGCATCGACCATCTCGAACTGCTCGGCTACCGCGACTCCGGCATGGTCGGATGGGAGGGCAACAGGCACGCCGACGCGTTCGCCAACGTCCCGGTCGAGACGGCCGCCGCCCGGCTCGCCGCGCTCATGGAGCGCTACCGGCCCCAGGTGATCGTCACCTACGACGAGAACGGCAACTACGGGCACCCCGACCACATCCAGGCCCACCGCATCGCGGTCGCCGCGGCCGAGCTGACCGGCATCCCGGACAAGCTGTACTACATCGCCGTGCCGCGTGAGCGGATCCAGCGGATGTTCGAGTTCCTCCAGGAGAGCGGCATGGCCCCGGAGGACTTCGAGATCCCCGAGGACTTCGGCACCCCCGAGGAGCTGATCACCTCCGTCGTCGAGGTCTCGCCGTACGTGGAGCGCAAGATGAAGGCCCTGCGGGCCCACGCGAGCCAGGGCGAGAACATCCCCATGCTGCAGATGTCCCCCGAGGCCCAGCACCAGGCCTTCTCGCACGAGTTCTTCATCAGGAAGACGTCCCGGGTGGCCACCCCCGACCAGGAGGACGACCTCTTCGCCGGCCTCCGCTGACTTCGGCTGAGCGGGCGCGAGAACCCCATAACGTCCTTCGCCCGCTCATAGCACCGAATTTCTCTGACTCCTATGAAAGATCCGCGTCAAAGGTCATGATTCGAATGATCGCAACAAGCTGATCGACGACGCGAAACGTAGGAGGAAAAGTTGTCGGTGCCCCCCACCCCGGCATCTCCCGACGCACCTCTCTCCACTGAATCGCCCTTCCGTCCGTCCCGCCGGGCCGTCCTGGCCGGTGCGGGAGCCGCCCTCGCCGCCTCGCTGATCCCCGCCACAGCCACCCGCGCCCGAGCGGACGGGTCCCGGAACGGCGGCGGCACCTCCGTCGCCTCCGGCACCGACTTCGCCGTCGCCCCCTCACCCGACGGCCGCCTGCTCGCCATCGACATGCTCGGCGTCCTGTGGGTCTGCTCCGCCTCCGGCGGCACCGCCCGCCGGCTCACCAGCGACCTGTACGACATCGCCCAGCCCGACTGGTCTCCGGACGGATCCACAATCGTGTTCCAGTCGTACCGCGACGGTGTGTTCAACCTGTGGAAGATCCGGTCCGACGGATCCGCGATCACCCAGTTGACCACCGGCCCGTACGACCACCGCGAGCCCCGGTACAGCCCCGACGGACGCACCATCGCCTACTCCTCCGACGCCGGCGGCAGCTACGGGATCCACCTGCTCGACGTCGCCACCGGCGCCACCCGCGCGCTGGCGGACACGTCCGCCGAGGAGTACGAGCCGGTCTGGTCACCCGACGGGACCAAAGTCGCGTTCGTCGTCTCGGACACCAGGATCGACGTCGTCGACGTCGCCACCGGCACCCGCAGCACCGCGGTCACCGTACCCACCGGTCAGGTCGTCCACCAGCCGTCGTGGATGCCGAACGGCACCGACATCGCCTACCACCTCTTCAACGCCGGCGTGAACTCCCTGGCCAGCACCGCGGGCCCGCTCGTCACCGGCGAGGAGGTCTTCCCGTTCCGGGCGCGGTTCGCCGCGGACGGGCGCTACTTCTACACCTCCGGCGGCACCATCCGGACCCGCCGCCTGGGCTCCACGTCCGCCGGCACGGTGGGCTTCACCGCCGCGCTGACCGTGACCACCCCGAAGTACAAGAAGAACGTCCGCGTGTTCGACGCGCCCGGGTCGTTCCCGGTCGTCGGCATCGGCAGCCCGGCCGTGTCCCCGGATGGGTCCACCATCGCGTTCCGCGCCCTCAACGACATCTACACGATGCGGATCGGAGGCAGGCCGGTCCCGCTGTTCCGCGACCGGTGGTGGAAGGCCGACCCGGACTTCTCCCCTGACGGGCGGCGGCTGGCGTTCGTCACCGACCGCACCGGCACCCTCAACATCTGGGTCCGCGATCTGGCCGCCGGCACCGACCGGCAGCTGACCCACCTGACCGATTCCGCCGCCTTGTCGGTCCGGTGGTCACCCGACGGGAAGGAGATCGCCTACCTGGACCAGGACGGCGCGCTGTGGGTCCTGGACGTCGGCACCGGTGACATCCAGAAGGTCTTCGGCGCCACCTTCGAACCGGGCCGGCCGACCTGGTCGCCCGACGGGAAGACCATCGCCCTGGCCGCGGTCGTGCCGTACTCGCGACGTTACCGCGAAGGGCTGTCCAAGATCCTCCTCGTCGACCGGGCCACCGGCGCGGGCACGTACGTCGACCCCGCCCCGCACCGGTCGCTGCAGACCCGCGGCGACGACGGCCCCGTCTGGTCGCCGGACGGCACCATGCTCGCGTTCGCCATGGAATCGCTCTTATGGGTCATGCCGGTCGACAAGACCGGACGGCCCACCGGCCCCGCCCGCCAGGTCACCCAGGAGCTGTCCGACGCCCCGGCATGGGCCGGCGACTCCGCCTCCCTGCTCTACCTGAACGGCGGGCGGCTGAAGACCGTCCGCATCGACGGCAGGCCCGGACGATCCATTCCGGTACCCCTGACCTGGCGCAACGACCCCGGTCCCGCCGACCAGGTCGTCGTCCACGCCGGCCGCATGTGGGACGGCGTCTCCGCGGGCGTCGCCCGCGACGTCGACGTCATAGTGCGCGGCCAGCGCATCGTCGCGGTCGAGCCGCACCGCGACGGACGGCCCGGCACTCTGATCGACGCGAGCGACAAGTTCGTCATGCCCGGCCTGATCGACATCCACCACCACCGCGAGATGCAGGGCTACGCCTACGGATCCCGCCAGGGGCCGCTGTGGCTCGCCCTCGGCATCACGACGACCCGCTCACCCGGCTCGCCCGCGTACCACATGGTCGAAGAACGCGAGTCGGTCCAGTCCGGCGCCCGGCTCGCACCGCGCTACCTGGCCACCGGGGAGGCCATCGACGGGCCGCGCATCTACTACAACTTCATGCGCCCGACGTTCTCCCACCAGCAACTGCGGCTGGAGCTCGAACGGGCCGCCAGCCTCGACTACGACCTCATGAAGGCGTACGTGCGGCTGCCGGTCGTGTGGCACAAGGAAATCATCGAATGGGCCCACCGCAAGGGCAAACCAGTCACGTCCCACTACCACTATCCGGCGATCGCGATGGGCGGCGACCAGACCGAGCACTACGGCGCCACCAACCGGTTCGGCTACTCGCGCACCGTCACCAACGTCGGCTCCGCCTACTCCGACGTCATCTCCATGTTCAACGCGTCCAAGATGGCCAGAACCCCGACCCTGTTCAACTGCAGCACCCTCTACAAGGAGGACACCTCGCTGGTCACCGACGAACGGGTCCGCCGGCTCTACCCGAACTGGCGGATGGCGGCGCTCCAGGCGTCCGTCACGTCGGCGCAGACCACCGATCAGACGGTGCTCCGGGCGGCCCTGGCCAATCACGTCGCGCAGTTCGCCGCGATGATCCGCGGCGGCGGCGTCGTCACCGCCGGCACCGACTCACCGATCGATCACCTCGCGGTCAGCCTGCACATGAACCTGAGGGCCATGGTCAAGTACGGCCTGACGCCGCTGGAGACGCTGCGTACCGCGACCAGCACGTCCGGGACGTTCCTCGGCCAGCCGCTGGGCAGGATCGGCAGGGGCATGTACGCCGACCTGGCCGTCGTCGACGGCGATCCCCTGTCCCGCATCGAGGACGCCGCGAACGTCACCGCCGTCGTCGTCGGCGGGAGGCACCACACGGTCGAGCAATTACTCGCCCCGTACCCGTCCTCGACGACGACCGACCAGGCCGTCGCACCCGCCGCCTCGGCGCCCCGGGGCAAGGTGAGGGCCCGCGTGCCCGCCCATCCGAGCACCGCGGCCTTCTGGTGGAACGACGCCGACGAGCTGGAGAAGGCCCGCACCTCCTGCGGCCACGACCACTAGACGTGACCGGCTGACCTCCCCACCGGCCGTGTGCGGCCGTACGTCCGCACACGGCCGGAACGACCGCCTCGGCCTTGACGTCCGTCCCGGGAAAGCTCTCCCGCTGCTCGGCGGGGTCATGACGGGTACTGAAGTATCGCTGGTCCGGCAGCGGCCCGAACCCTTACGCTGGCCATACAGCAGGGGGGAGTATCCCTTCGCGACGGTCCCGTCATTACGGTGTCGGCACCCGGGGCCGCCGGTCCGGCCACACGGCGGGCGGGAGAGACCTCTGGCGAGCTTCGCGCTGCCAGGAGGGCTCCGTGACCGAGTTCTTCAAGACCGTGGGAATGGGTGCCTCGATCGTGCCCGTCGCCATGGCCGTCGTCGTCGTGGCCGCCGGTCTGACCGCCCTCTGGGCGCCGTCCACCAAGCGCCAGACGCGCGCCGTCCAGGTGCTCAAGATCGTGCTGCGCGTTCCTCCCCCCTCCCGGCAGCGCCGGGGCGAGCTACCGCCGGAGGCCGCCGACCTGGGCGAGCTGCCGCCCTTCCCAGGCCGGGAGAAGTAGTCTCCGTGGGACGACGTCCCCTGTTATTGGGCCGGGTAGTCGGAGATGTACACCGGTGCGCCGACCTTGGTCGTGTCGGCCGCGTCGCCGACACCGTTGACGACGTGGTCGATCGTGCCCGCGCTGAGGTTGACCGTCATGATATGGTGCAACCGCACGCCCGGGGTCCGGGGCGCCTCGAAGCCGTTCTCGGTGTGGATTGACGGGTTGTTCTGGTTGAAGACGTAGACACCGCCGCCGTACAGGCGATGCGTCCGCACCCGGTCGCCGACCTTGTAACCGGCGTAGCCCTCGACCTTGCCGTTCATCCAGTCGGCCTGGGTCGGCGGGTCGTACGGCAGCTCGTTCTGGTAGAGGATCGTCGTGCCGTCGTCGCCGTTCCAGACCGTGTTGTAGCGCTGGAAGTGCTCGACGAACAGGCCGGTCGCCGTCACGTGGTCGCCGTTGACGACGGCGCCGTAACGGCCGATGTTGGTCTGCCAGCGCTGCGTGTCGGTGAAGCCCTCGACGCCGTGGTCGGCGCGCCACACCCACGTGTGGTCGATGAGCACGTCGTCGCTGTCGACCTGGAGCGCGACGTCCGTCTTGCCGACGTGCGGCCCGCCGACGCGGAAGTACACGTCGGACAGGGTCGTCGGGTCGTTCGCCGAGGTCCGGTGCCCGCCGTGCCCCCTGCCGACCCGCAGCAGGACCGGAGACCTCTCCGTTCCCGCGTCGATGGTCACGCCCGCGACGACGACGCCGGGGACGTCCGCGACGTCGATCGGGGTCGAGCCGTGGACGGCGGTGAGCGTGGCGTGCCCGAGGCCGAGGACCACCGTGCCGGGACGCTTGACCTCGATGCTCCGCGCGATGTCGTACACGCCCGGCGTGAGCAGCAGGTGCCTGCCCCGGGCGAGCTGGCTGTTGATGGTCTGCACGGAGTCCGACGGCCTGGCGACGAAGAAGTCGCCGATCGGCAGCGTACGGCCCGGGGTCAGGCCGTTCGCCCAGGACACGCCTCGCGTGTTCTTCCGCGCGGCGGGCACCCGCACGTTGTACCTGCCCTGCGCGTCCACGAACAGGTACGGCTTCTCCCGGCTGATCGGCGTCGTGTCGAGCGTCGTGTACGGCGGGTTGGGGAAACCGCTCTCGTCCGGCGCTCCGACGACCCCGGAGAAGACCTGGTTCCACACGCCGTTGGACCAGCCGGCGATCTCGGTGTTGCGGGTCAGCCACTGCTGCTGTGAGCCGTTCGTGACGGACGGCAGCTTGGAGTCGGCGATGAAACCGCCACTGGCGTACTGCGGGCCAGCGGTGCAGTAGTCCATCAGCGACAACGTGCCGCCGGTGACGTTGAGACGGCGCATCGAGACGGCCTGGGAGACGGCCCAGAAGTTCGCCCCCTTGCGGCAGTCGTCCTGCCCGGCTCCGTTGACGTTGATCGACAGGTTGGACAGCGTGCGCCAGAAGTTGACGAGCGCGAGGCAGTTGCCGGTGCCGTTGTTCTCCAGGCAGCGGTTGTAGACCTCGACCTTGCCGTTGATGACGACGTCCCCGGGGGAGGCGCCGAGGCCGGCGATCTCGGTGTAGTAACCGACCTTGATCTGGAGCGGATGCTCCGCCGTGCCGTACGTGCCGGGTCTGAAGAGATAGGCGTGCCGGGTGGTGCCCATCTCGTTGTCGACCTGGGCGGCGTTGGCCGCGTCGAGGGTCGCCTGGATGTCGGCGACCGGCATGCTCGGGTCGAAGACGGTGACGTTCGGGCCCAGGTTCGCGGCGCCCTGGTTGTGCGGGGCGGCACCCGGCTTGTACGGGGCGGCCACGGCGGCCGGGGACGCCGCGGACATCGCGGCGGCCGTCATCAGGAGGCCGGCGGCGAACACGAGGCCGGCCCGGCGGCGGCCGGAAGGCTGGGGCGTCATGCGGGCCGCCCTTCCCGCTCCATGCCGAATGCGGAGGACGTGGGGATGGACGGCGGGTATGCGGGCGCCGCGTGCGGGGTCCCTCGACGGGCTCGGTGGCCCGTTCGCGTGCCGGGGTGGCTCACGATCGTCATCGACCTGCCTACTCAGGGGGTGGACGGCCCGACACCGCCGCCTCCCTGCGGAGCCCGTGAGAGCGCTCTCTCGGGTGGGCGGGCTTGTATCAAGCCGCGAAAAATGTGTTGGGTCGTTTGTACCTCGCCAACCCCTCCCGGCGCTATGTCCACGGCCGCCCCTCTTGCCGGAGCGAGGCACGCGGCCCGTTGCCGTCCCGGGCCGTCGCGCGCTCCCGGCGGCGGCGGCCCCGCGGCGTGAGGAGGCGTCACAAGAGGTCGTGCAGCTCCCGCAACAGCTCAGCCGTTGCCCAAGGAGGCAGGGCCTGGGCGCACAGAGTCTCCATCACGCTTGTGTAGAGGTCGACGTCCTCGCGCTTGTCGATGTAGAGCGCGCTGTTGAGCTGTTCGAGGTAGACCAGATCGGGAAGGTCCGGCTCACCGAACCGCAGGATGGTGAACGAGTGACCGACCAGAGCATGGGCGTCGGCACCGTACGGAAGAACCTGGACGGTCACGTTGGGGCGTTGCCCCATCTCCATGAGGTGCCGCAACTGCCCCCGCATCGTCTCGCGTCCCACTGTGGGGCGGCGGAGAGCGCTCTCGTCGATCACCGTCCACACTCTCGGGCCTTCGGCCGCCGACAGGATCCGCTGACGCTCTCGCTGCAGGTCGACCCGGCGGTCGATCTCCAACGGAGGCGCGCCTGGATTGGCAAGCTTCAGGTATGCCTTGGCGTACTCCGCCGTCTGCAGGAGAGGGGGGACGGCGTGCTCCTCGTAGCCCCGGATCATCGAGGCTCCCTCTTCCAGCCCCAGATAGGCGTTGAGCCAATGCGGCAGGACGTCGCTGTACTTGTGCCACCAGCCCGGGTTGTTGGCCTGCTTCACCAGGTCGAGAAGTGCCGCGCGCTCCTCGGCGTCCGTCACGCCGTAGAACGTCAGGAGATCGGCGACGTCCCGCTCCTTGAAGGGGCTCCGACCGAGCTCCAGACGGCTGATCTTGGACTCGCTGCCTCGGATGAGATGTCCCGCCGCGGCGCGGGAGATGCCTCTCGCCTCACGCAGCCGACGTAGCTGGGCGCCCAGTGTGATGCGCAGGACAGTCGGTCCGCTTCCCGAATGACCGCGATCCCCGTCGGCCGGCCATCCGCTTCCTGCGAGTACCGCCGCCATCAACTCTCTCCCGCGCAGATGACCTGACCTGGGAAACCATGCCTCTATGAGGGTCCGCGCACGTCAAACCGTCCCGGGCTCGACAGTACGCCATCGAATTGTCCGGCGCCCATGGTAACCGAGTCTGCCGCACCAACCGCCGTGCACGTGCATATAGCCGCTCATAAGCAGGTGCAAACCACTGACGGGCCCGACCGCGCCCGTCGGCCGAGCGCGACGCCAGGAGAAGCACAAGGTGAAAGGAAGGGTGAGACCGAGCGGATCGACGAACGGCCTGTCCATGTTCGGCACAGAGGACAGCGGGAGGCATGACCCGACCGCGAGGTATCCGCCCTCGCCCCACATGCTGTTCCTCGCTCATCCGTTATGAGCTGGGAATTCGCCTGAAGACGGAACTCTGCCGAAGGTCGATCAAGCTCAGGGCGGCAATCCGGAAAGCTCTCCGGCCCGATAGAGAAGGTCATGCACGTGCATGTGGGCGGTCATACTCACGTGCAGATGGCGCTTGCACGGAGGTGATCGCTGGTGGAGGATAAGCGCCATCGAGCGTGGCATCGTGTCGAAGCCATGCAAAAACGAACGGCCCCCCGTGGTCAGACAGAGGGCCGTTCCCGATCAGTCCCCGCGCTTCCACCGCACGAAAGGACATGAACGATGATGAAGATACCCCCTGTGGCTCGCGCTCGGCGCGCCCCGGTGTGCGTCCCACCGGCCATATCGCTGAAAACACGGGCCGGGATCTCGACCGGGATCTCGGCCAGGGTCTCGGGCGCGGCCTCGTGAGTCCCCGGCACAGGACACCGCCGGGAACGACGGACCATCCCGGTGGAAGGACCGATGAGGCCATGGGCCAACGGAGCTGCCGGGTGATGCGCAGGCGCGTGGAGAGCAGCGGGCCTTATGAGGGACGTCCCCCGGCACTGCTCTCTTCCCGCGCTCTCCTCCTCGTGTTCGTCTCCGTGCAGACCGGGGCGACCGTGGCCGTCAGCCCGGCGCTCGCGCTCCCCATCGGCGTCGCCCTCACCACGCTGGCGCTCCTGCACAGGCTGACAGGTTCCTGAGGGCACTCGACCCCCGAGCATCGGCCAAGAGGGTACGGCTGGTGCTGATTCGCCGCCGGTAGCGGTCGACGGCGTCCGGCTGACCGGCCAGACGCCGTCCCGACCTGAAAAATCGCCGGAAGTCGCGGTCAGTCCCGGGTGTGAATCATCGAAAGGGCTTTCTCGGTCACCGCCATCCACATCGCGAAGGCGGCGCAGCCGCCCTCGAATGCGACGAGCCGCGAATACCATTTCTGGTCCGTCCCTTCGGCCTGCACCACAGTACGGAGCAGCAACAGGCCACCGGTGAGATTGACGAGCCCCCAAACAAGGTTGACCATCGGACCGGAATTCCTGCCGAACGGTGTCAGGTGCCGGCGTCCCGTCACCGCCGTCCCCAGATGAGGTGCGCTGTTACTCACCAGCAGTCCGGCGGTGAACGCCCGGGCGTTGGGAGACAATCCCATCAGTCCTCCGTCCCGGCCGCATTCACCCGGCCGGTCCATCCGTCGTGGGAAATCACTGTCGTACGGAGTCATCCGCCTGAACAGAATGCAGGACTGAGCCGTTTCCGCGAGCGTTATCGGTGTAATTCGCCCTGCAGCGGCCTGCCGGGCGGTCGCTTCTCCGACGTCAGCGAGCGAATTTCGCGATGGCGGCCGGCGTGACGGGGGTGAAGAAATTGACGAGGTTGCCGTCAGGGTCGCGCACCAGGAGCGACCGGTTGCCCCACGGCATCGTGGTGGGTTCCTTCACGAGCTCCGCGACGGACCCGGCCAGGTTCCGGTGCACGCCGTCCACATCGTCGACGAGGAACTCGATGATCACCGAGTGGTTGCCGGCCGGACGGGCCGCTCCGGGCGCGAACAACGGAACGGTGCGGGTGCTACCGATCGCGAGGGTGGCGGACCCGGTCCTGATCTCAGCGAAGTCCTCGCCGGACCAGTCGGCCCGCACACCCGTTGCCCGCTCGTAGAAGCCGACGAGGCGCGCGAGATCGCCTGTTATGACGCGGATCGAGACGAAATCCATGAGAGATCTCCTTGGTCTGCGGGGCCTACGCAGGAGAAGTTACGTCGAATACTGGACAGAATCGGCCCACTATCGGCACTAAGTTGTGTGTATGGCCCGGCCCGCTCAGCGCGTGCTCACCCTGCTCGAACTCCTGCAGTCGGGCGGCATACGGACGCTGGCCGAACTCTCCGATCGGCTCGGCGTGGATGAACGCACCGTGCGCCGGTATGTGGACCACCTCATCGACCTCGACGTGCCCGTCGAGTCGGTGCGCGGCCGATACGGCGGATATCGGCTCGCCATTGGATACCGGATGCCTCCGCTCATGCTGAGCGACGACGAAGCCCTCGCCGTGCTGCTCGGCCTGGTCGCCGCCCGCCGGGCGGGGTTGGTGACGACGACGGGCACGGCGAGCGAGACGGCGGCTGCGAAGATCCGGCGGGTACTGCCCGAGCGGCTCGCCCGTAAGGTCGACGCCGTGCTCGAATCCCTCGCCTTCACGGCTCCGCCCGGCGAGTTCCCCGCCCCGCAGACCACGGTCCTGCTCGCCGTGGCCGATGCGGTGCGCCACCGTCGGCCGATCTCGATCCGGTACACCGCCGCCGACGGCCGGCGCAGCGAACGCACGCTGCACCCGTACGGGCTCGTCGCCCACTCGGGCCGGTGGTACGTGACGGGTGCGGACCTCGGGGCCGGCGAGGACCGGACCTTCCGGCTGGATCGCATCGCGGACGCCAGAACCCTGCCCGGCTCGTTCGAGCCGCCGACCGCCGGGATCGATCCGGCGCAGCGCGTCCTGTCAGGGCTCGCCAAGGCCCCTTACCGGCACGAGGTGACCCTCAGAATCCAGGGGACGGTCGAGCAGATCCGCACCAGGTTTCCCGCCAGTGTCGCGATCGTGGAGGAGCCGCCGCCGGCGGGGGGCGTGGCTTCGGAGACCGAGGGCTGGCTCCGCGTCGAGGTGCGGGCGGAACGGCTCGACTGGCTGCCTCCGCTGCTGGCGTCACTCGACCGGCGGTTCGTCATCGAGCGACCGGATGAGCTGCGCACCCTCGTCATCGCCCTCGCCGATCGGCTCGCGGCCTCCGCCGGCCGGCGGGCCTGATCCGCTGATTGCCGGGCAGGCACGACCCACCCGGCAGATTCGCTCCCCCCGTCGTCAGGCCGGTCTCAGTGGCCGTGTCCCTGGAACTCGGCTCCGGCGTCCGCTCGGGCCGGCAGGAGCACGGCGGTGATCACCACGGCCAGGGACAGCACCGCGCCGATGACGAAGGCCAGCCGCATGCCGCCCAGGTTGGCGAGCACCTCCGTCGTTCCCGCGGACCTCAGGGCATCGGCCCGCGCGCTCATCACGGTGATCACGAGCGCGGTGCCAAAGGCCGCGGCGACCTGCTGCAACGTGCTCAGGATCGAGCTGCCGTGGGAGTAGAGGTGCGGGGGAACCGCGCCGAGCCCGAGGGTGAAAACGGGGGTGAAGGTCGCGGCCAGGCTCACCATCAGCAGCGCGTGCAGGCCCAGGAGCTGCCAGTACGGCATGGTCATCGTGACCTGGGTGAAGCCGGCGAGCGCGAACATGATCCCGACCGCGCCGGGAACGACCAGAACCCGGCCGCCGAACCGGTCGAAGAGGCGGCCGACGGTCGGGCCGAGAAGCCCCATCGCGAGGCCGCCCGGCATCACGAGGAGGCCGGTCTCCAGGGGGCTCAACTGCCGGACGTTCTGCAGGTACAGCGGCAGCAGGATCATCGCACCCAGCATCGCCATGAAGGAGACCGACATGAGGATCAGCGCGATCGTGTAGGTGCGGTGCCGCAGGGTGCGCAGGTCCATCAGCGGCACGCCGCGCTTCTGCAACGACAGCTGGCGGACGACGAAGACGGCGATGGCGACCAGGCCCGCCGCCACGATCGAGGCGGCCACGCGGGCGTCGCCGCCCTCGAACTGGCTGAGCCCGTAGACCAGGCCGCCGAAACCGGCGGCGGCTGTCACCACGCTCAGCCAGTCGATGGCGCTGGCCTGGGTCTCCCCGACGTTCCTGAGCTGCCGCAGACCGCTCCACGCGATCAACGCGGCGATCGGGAGCACCACGGCGAACAGCAGCCGCCAGGACCCGAGCTGGAGGATCACCCCCGAGACCGCCGGGCCCATGGCGGGCGCGACCGAGATGGCCAGCGTGACGTTGCCCATCACACGGCCGCGGTCCGACTCAGGCACAACCTGCATCAACGTCGTCATCAACAGCGGCATCATCACGGCCGTCCCGGACGCCTGGATGATGCGGGCGCCCAGCAGCATCTCGAACGACGGCGCGACGGCGGCCAGCGCCGTGCCGAGCAGGAACAATCCCATCGCGGTGGCGTACGCACCCCGGGTGGACACCCGTTGCAGGAACCACCCGGTGATCGGGATGACGGCCGCCATGGTCAGCATGAAGGCGGTCGACAACCACTGCGCCGTCTGTTCCGTGATGTGCAGTGCGCCCATCAGCCGCGGAATCGCGTTGATCAGGAGCGTCTCGTTGAGGATCACCACGAACGTGGCGAGCACCAGCAGCCGGATCACGGGCGGGGTGCGCCCCGGAGCCGCGGCGGTCACAGGCTTGGCGGGTGAATCAGTCTGAGCGATTGACACGGTACCTCGATCAGGGTCGTCGGAACATGACGCGGGCATGGCTGGAGCCCCAGCCTTGGGCTCCGCAAGAAGTTGCGTTCATGGAAAGCCTGACGGACACCACCGACAAAACTCATCGCCCGCGTCCAGCATTCCGGCAAGTGACGCGAAATGTCACCCGGTTTTCACCTGGCGGCGGACACCGGCACCGCGCAGGCGACGCCTTCGGCGCCGCGGCACCGCCCGCGCCGAGCCAGGCGGCTCACGCCGTACGCGACCTCAGCCGAGCGGCAGAACCGTCGATCGGTCAACCGGAACCCCGAGCGCGGCGTCAACAATCTGTCGCGTCCCATACATCAGGAGTGAGCACATCTTGCGTCCGGTCCCCCTTGGCCTGCTGGTCGCCGCCGTCACCGTTCCCCAGCTCGCCGTGCCCGCCCAGGCCGCCACACCTGCCGTCCAGATCACCAAGATCTACTACAACTCGCCCGGCTCGCCGGACAACGGCTCGAACAGCAGCTTGAACGGCGAGTACGTGCAGATCAGGAACACCACCCGGAAGGCCGTCAGCCTGGAGGGATGGACGATGCGCGACAAGACGAAGCAGGCGGGCCACGTCTACACGTTCGGCGCGGTCACCCTCAAGGCCGGAAAGACGATCATCCTCCGCACCGGCAGGGGCAAGGACACCTCCACCACCCTCTACTGGGGACGTAGTGGCGGCGGGACCTTCGCCTACATCTGGAACCAGGACAAGGACACCGCCTACCTGCGCAACCCCAGCGGCAAGCTCATCGACTCCTGCTCGTACAACAACAGCCGGGCGGCCTTCGTCAACTGCTGAGCGCGCGGGCCGCGCACGGTTGCCCAGCCACGCGCCTCGCGATCCCGTACGACCCGGTCGATCCGCCCCGCGGGCAGCAAGTCGGTGACGACATCTCCGGGCCCGCGGGCGGCGGCCGTGAAATTTACACCTGCAGCGGTGAATCGTCATCGGACCCCACGTCCGTCTGAGGGCCGCCGATCCCGCCTGCGCTCGCCGAGCTCCCGGGGTTTCCGAGTTCCTCCCCACGACGCCGCAGCGGCCCTGGCGGCAGGCCATCTCTTGTGATCGCCGTCTTTCCCAGTCAGGGCGGGGAATTGCGAAAAGTTTCGAAAAACCTGCCGCCGGCTTAGCCGCAGGCGGAGGGCCGACTATCGCACTCCTACTTCCCCCAAGGCGCACCGGGAGCGAAACCACTGGTGGTTGGAGCTCTTGACGTACAACAAGCCACTTCCTATGGTCTGCATTACTTTCGTAACAACCTCGAAACTTTCGGTCATCCTCTGTACGAAGATGGAGTCGTCGTGGTCAACCGAAACCGGCGTCCACGCGGGCCACGTCTTCTCGCAGCTCCACCTGCCGCGACGGTTCTCCCGCCGGTCGGCCGCGCCTGCTCGCCGTACCGCGCGAGCGCCGCGTGAGCGCAGTCATGTGCCCGTCGGGCGATCGTGCGCGGCTCTGTTGGAGACGAGCGTCGCCACCCGCGCACCTGCCGACACCGGTCCGGCGGGGCTGACCTGATCCACAACAGCCATCAGATCCCTGTATCCAACCCGAGGAGTTCCTGTGGTTCGTTCCGCACTGTCCATCGGCGTCCTGAGCGCGACGGTCCTGCTGGGCGGGGTGGCTCTCACCAGCTCGGCCTCCGCCGAACCGGGCGCCGCCGCTGCCGCACCGTCCAAGGCCGTCCGCTACCCCGCGGACTCGCTGCGCGCCCTCGGCGACCGGATCGGTCTGCGCATCGGCACCGCCGTGAACATGGACGAACTCGGCAGCAACACCGACTACACCAAGATCACGGCTGAGCAGTTCTCCAGCGTCACCCCGGAGAACGTGATGAAGTGGCAGCTGGTGGAGCCCACCCGCGGCACCTACGACTGGGCGCCGGCCGACCGGCTGGTCGCCTTCGCGAAGACGAACAAGCAGCTGGTCCGCGGCCACACGCTGGTGTGGCACAGCCAGCTGCCCACCTGGCTCTCCTCGGACGGCTACACCACCACGCTGTCCAACGACGAGCTGAAGGCCCTGCTCAAGAAGCACGTCCAGGACCAGGTGAAGCACTTCAAGGGCGACATCTGGCAGTGGGATGTGGTCAACGAGGCGTTCGACGACGACGGGAAGCCCCGCCAGACCGTCTGGTACAAGGCGTGGGGCGGTCTCGGCTACATCGCCGACGCCTTCCGCTGGGCGCACGAGGCCGACCCGAAGGCCCTGCTGTTCTACAACGACTACAACCTCGAGTTCACCGGGCCGAAGAGCAACGCGGTGTACGACTTCGTCAAGACGCTGAAGGCCCAGCGTGTGCCCATCGACGGCGTCGGCTTCCAGGGCCACCTCGACACCCAGTACGGCTTCCCGGACCTGCAGAACAACCTGCAGCGCTTCGCGGACCTCGGCCTGAAGGTGGCCGAGACCGAGGTGGACGTCCGCACGTTCACGCAGGCCGCGCCGAACGTGAACACCCCGACCGACCCGCTGGCCCCGTACGCCCAGGAGAGCTACTGGTCCCGCGCCCTGAAGGCCTGCCTGGCGGTGCGCGAGTGCATCTCGTTCACCCCGTGGGGCTTCGGCGACACGTACTCCTGGATCCCCGGCTGGTTCGACAACCCGCAGGAGGGCGCCGCCCTGCTGTACGACGCGGACCTGAAGCCCAAGTCGCAGTACTACGTGATCCAGCAGGACCTGGCACTGGCCGCGGGCGCGCCGCGCCGGAACGGCCCGGGCGCCGGCCACTGACCGTACCGACAGGAATGGGGTCGCACTCCACGAGTGCGGCCCCATTCGCCGTACCGCGCGCTCGGCCGCCGAGCAGGACAGGCCCGGCACACAGGGTTCACTGCGCGGTGCCTGGTGAGCCGCCCCAGAGGCGACGCGCGGGGCGGCTCCTCGCCTTCGCGCTGTCGCTCCTGCCTGCCGCCCGGTACGACTGCGGACTGGCCATGCGGGCCGAGCTCGCGCACCTGGAACAGCCCGCCGTCGCCGTCCTCGCCGCCACGACGACAGGGATGCTCACCCTGGTCAGCACGAGGCATGATCTCCGTCACAGCGGCGGCGCTGCCGCCGGACGATGGCAACGACGTACAGGAGCAAACCCGCCGACGTGAGGACGAAACCGGCCCAGACCGTGGACAAGGCGCCCCAGCCGGCATCCAGGGTGACCGCGCCGCCGATCGCGCCGAGGGAGTTGGCCAGATTGAGGGCGGCCAGGTTGAGCGCGCCCATCAGGGTCGGGGCGTCGGGCGCGAAACCGGTCAGCCTGACCTGGATGGTGGGGATCGCGAGCATCATCGTCGCGCACTCGGGCCGCCGTCGGTGACCACAGACCATGACAACGTGGTCGCGGTATGGGTATCGGACGGTCAGTCCACCTCGCGAAACTCGGCCAATCGCCTCAGCGCTCCCCTGTCTCCCTCGTCCGCCAAACGCTGCAGCACCGCGACAGCCTCGTCCACGTCACCCGTTTCCCACAGAAGCTCGGCCAGTTCGTAGGCGGCGTCGTCGTGATGGGCGCCCGCTCGTCGACGAAGCTCATCCACATCACCGAGCTCGCGTAGCCACCGGGCGACCTGCCTGCCGGCGTAGCCATAGCCGTTGTCCCAGTACTCAGCCGAGGCCACACCACGCAGAACCTCGATCGCGTCTCGGTGCTCCCCGCGTTCCCACAGCAGGGTGGCGAGTTCCCACTTGGCATCCCAGTTCTCGTAGGGGGTGGTGCTGGAGGCCACCCAGCTCTTCAGGGCTTCGAGATCTCCCTGCTCGCGTAGCCATAGGGCGTATTCGCGCTCCGCCGAGCTGTCGCCCGCCGCGCTGCGGCGGCGCAGTTCCTCAATGTGTCCTTGCTCTCTCAGCAGCACGACCAGCGCGTTCTTGGCGTGCCCCAGCCCTTCCTCGGCGTGGCGCCGCAGCGTCTCAAGGTCGCCGCGCTCCCGCAGCACGTTCATGTACCGGCGCACATACCAGTCGGCATCGAGGTGGCGGCCGAACATCGCGAGTGCCAGGTCCAGGTCCCCCTGCTCGCGGGAGAGGTCGACGAGGACTTCGGCGATCGCTGGATTCTCCGACGCCCGGCGCCGCACCTCCGCCTTCTCGCCGCGTTCCCACAGCCATCTGGCCAGTTCCTCCTCGGCCACCCCACCGCGACCGGCATCGGCCATGCGCCGCAGCTCCTCGATGCTCCCGCTGTCACGGAGCATGTGCACCAGCAGTTCGCGGGACTCGACATCGGTCTGGGCGTGCTCGCGCAGCAGGGCGAGCGCGCCGTCGATGTCGCCCTGCCTGCGCAGGAGACCGGCGAGGGCCACCACGGCATCCGGGGCCCCTTCGTCCAGCCGGCGCCGGGCCAAGGCGATGGCCTGGCCGGGGTCGAGCCGCTCCAGGAGGGTCAGTAACTGCTGCTCCACCGGCTCCCCGCGCTCCGCCAGCGTGCGTAACCAGCGCAACCGCACCTTCGCGTGGAGATCATCCTGGATCCTGGCGTGGCGGAACTGCCACAGCGGACCGTTCTTCCGCAGGATCGCACGGTCGTAAGCGTCTTCGAGGAACCGTGACAGCCGCCACGGCAGCTGCCGGAGCACCGCGAGCCGCCAGTGTGCCAGCCGGAAGGTGAGTAGAGCGTGCCCGCCCGAGCCGAGAGCGGCTCCGGCGGCGAAGGTGACCGTGCCTGCGGCCACGATCGGGACTGGGTTCGCCGACGGGGCGAACAGGGTGGCGGTCACCGCGAACGAGCCCATGGCCAGGAACCCGTAGCCCAGCGCGTTGGCCAGGACGGACCTGCGCACTTCTGTCCGCGAGACACCGGCGTCCGGCGGGGCGTGCCGGAGCGTACCGGTGACGAGATCTATCGCCACCCTGGTCGTTGCACAGAGCAGCCCGCCTGCCGGCCCCAGCCACCCCGCCTGAGACGCCAGACCGGCGGCGATGCCGTACAGCACGCCGAAGGCCAGGTGCTTGAGCCACCGGGGCAGGGGCGCCGCACCGGGGAAGAAGCGCTCCTCCGGTAGTCGCACCGGATCGATCGCGCGGGGCCAGAGGGACCTGAACCAGCTCCGACCCACCGGCCAGGCCAGCAGCAGGCAGGCCCAGAAGGTGCCGGAGCCACCTCCCGGGCCGAGCGTTAGCGCCGCCGTACTGGTAGCTGCCGCCACACCGCCCACGAACAGACCAACTGCCCATAACCTCATCGACCGGATCGGGTGCAGATCGAAAAGTGTCATCGACAGTCGCCACCAGCGCATGTCGCGGGCGCCGTCCTGGTGGAGCTGGAAGGCGAGGCATCTGAGCCAGCGGAGCGCGGCTTCGGCGCGGTAAGCACGCGGCAGGTCCTGGCCGGCTATCAGGACAGGATCCTCGGCATCGTAGGCCGCCAGCAGATACCGCTCGGTAAGCCAGTAGGACACGGCGCCAGGGGTCGGTAGGCGCAGGAGATCCGCGGGATCGGCATACGAGCTCCGGCCGACCACGCGCGTCACCGCCAGCATCAGCGGTGTGCGCAGGGTCCGGCCGAGTGGACCGGACGGCGCTCGCGTGAGTTCGGTGAGGACGGGTTCCCACCGCGCCGGGTCCAGGACCGACCGGGTCAGGAAGCGCACGGCCTCGGTGACGTCCACGGCCTGCAGCTCGATCATGGCGGCGTGAGGCAGCATGGTCAGGTTCTTGTCGTAGTCCCTGCTGCGGCAGGTCACCACCAGGGGACGGCCCCCCGCCGAGGTGGCGAACTCCTCCAGCCGGGCCACAGCACGCCGGCGGAGTGCGACCGGTAGCTCGTCCAGTCCGTCGAGGACGGGGAACACCCAGTGGGAGATCGGCTTGCCGGGTCTGAGGCGCGGTTCATTCACCAACTGGTCGATGTGCGGAAGTGACGGGTGGTCCTCGGCGAGCCGCCGGGCGATGTACGCAGTGAGGGACTGAGCACGTGGATCCCAGGAGGAGGCGGACACCAGGACTGGTAACGGCTCTCCGGCGCGGGGTTCCACGAGTAGCTGTCGGCACAACAGCAAGGCCAGCACGCTCTTGCCCGCGCCAGGCTCGCCGACCACGACGAGCTGGCTTCGCGACAGCTCCAGGCGCCACACCTGAGCGATCTGGTGGACGTCGCTCTCCGCTCCTCCGGGTGTCGCGAAGCGCAGTGTCAGAGGAACGGAACGGCTGACGCCATAGCGGCGCTCCTGCTCTCCGTACGCCACCACCAGCCGCTTGGCCAGGCTGAGGGCCGCTTCTCGCAACGCCTTGTCATCGCCGCGTGGTGCTCGATGGCGCCGCCATTCCACCAACCCGGAAACGGCCAGCACCACGATGGCGAGCGGCCACACCACAAACGGCCACCACCTCCAGGGCACCTCCACGGTGTCGGTGGCGAGGTTCAGCATCACCGCCAACAGGGCGGCCAAGAGCATGACGACGACGGGCGACGGCTGCCAACCGCCCTGACCTCGACGACTCATCGTCCGCTCCTCCAGCGCGCCGCCTGGTGGCGTACAGCTGCACACGGCCGGAATTAGCGACGGCGTCCGAACCGGGCGAAACCGCTGGTCAGACGCCGTTTTGGCTGGTTGAGCGGAGAGCGTGGGATTCGAACCCACGAGACCGGTCACCCGGCCTAGCGGTTTTCAAGACCGCCGCCATCGTCCACTAGGCGAGCTCTCCCTGGCGGCGCCTCGTTCGAGGCGCCACGCCGCAGACTAGTCTCTCACCGCCCCGGACGTGACCGCGACCGGTGAAAAAGATCAGTCGATGGTGCTACAGGTGATCCGGGATCTCGGAGAACTTGCGCTCCGCCAGTGCCTGCGGGCCGGCGAAGCCGTCGCCGACGGAGGCGGCCAGGCGGAGGTAGGCGTCCCGGGTGGCCTGCTGGAGCCGGTCCAGGTCGATCTCCGCTCCCTCCTCCAGGTGCGGGTCGTACGGCACGCGGACGACCGTACGGCAGCGGGCGGCGAAGTGGGCCTCCAGCTTGTCGAGATCGACCGTCGACTTCGACCGCGGCCGTACGCTGCAGAGCACCACGGTGGCGGACCGGACGAGGTCGCCGTAGTGATGCGCCTCCAGCCAGTCCAGCGTGGCCGAGGCCGCGCGGGCGCCGTCCACCGAGGGTGAGCTGACCAGCACGATCTGGTCGGCCATGCCCAGCACGCCCGACATGGCCGAGTGCAGGAGCCCCGTGCCGCAGTCGGTGATGCAGATGGAGTAGAAGTTCTCCAGCACCTGCGCCACCGAGTGGTAGTCCTTGGCGCTGAAGGCCTCCGACACCGACGGGTCGCGGTCGGACGCCAGGATCTCCAGCCGCGAGGGCGTCTGCGAGGTGAAGGCCCGGATGTCCACATATCGATTGATCTGGGCGCGTTCGTTCAGCAGGTCGCGTACGGTCGCCGACGTCTCCAGCTCCACCTTGTCGGAAAGCGTTCCACGGTCCGGGTTGGCGTCGACGGCGATGACGCGGTCACCGCGCACCTGCGCGAGCGTGGCGCCCAGGCCGACGGTCGTCGTGGTCTTGCCCACCCCGCCCTTGAGGCTGAGCACCGCGACCCGGTGATGCCCCGTGGCGACCGGCGTACGGGCGCGCTGGACGAGCTCGCGGCGGCGCCGCACCTCCGGGGCCTCGCCCGGCTTGATCAGCCCGGCGGAGGCCTTGTAGACCAACCGCCGCCAGCCCGTCGCGGGAGCGTTCCTGCGGCCGCGCAGAAGGACGACCGGGTCGAGACTGTCGGCGTTCGGCTTGGACCCCGCCGTCTTGGACCCCGCCGTCTTGGGACCTGTGGCGCGCGCCGGTGAGTTGAACGCGGAGACGGGCGGAGCGGGCCGCCGCGGCGACTGGTACGCCTCCCGCTCCGCGAAGGCGTCCCGCTCCGGGACAGCCGGAGCATCCGGGATGACCGGAGCGGCCTCGGCGGTGGAGCGAGGCGGGACGGCGGAACGAGCGGGGGCGGTGGGGTAGGCGGAGGCGGCGGGGCGTTCCGGCGCCGGTTCGGGAGCCACAACGGGCTCCGGCGCCGCGGCCTGCTCGGGCGCGAGGGCCGCCGCCGGGCCCGGCTCGTACGGCTTGCGCTCCTCGGCCGCCAGGTCGTCCCGTAGCGAGCCGGTGAAGCGGTCATCCGTACGCTCCGACCGCAGAGAGCCGGTGAAGCGGTCATCCGTACGCTCCGACCGCAGAGAGCCGGTGAAGCGGTCATCCGTTCGCTCGGACCGTAGCGAGCCGGTGAAGCGATCGTCGGTGTGCTCGGACCGCAGGGAGCCGGTGAAGCGATCGTCCGTACGCTCGGACCGCGGGGGCGCGAACGACGACGAGGCCTCCGAAGGGGCCGGAGGCTCCTCCGGCTCGGCATCGGTGGCGTCCTCCTGCCTGACGGCCTCGACCGGCACCGCCGGCTCCAGCCAGCCCCGCAGCGGCTCCTTCGACGTGGACGGCGAGTCCGGCGTGTGACGCTTGCGCGTCTCGGTGTCCGAGAATGCCCCGATGTTGTAGGAGTCGGTGTCCACGGGCGACGAGAACGCGCCACGCCCGAAGGCCCCTCCAGACGGGGTGGAGTGGTCGTCGCCGTCCTCCTCCTCGTCCCGGCTCGCGGCCGGAGACTCCGGCGCCGGCGCGTCCACCGCATCGCCGAGCTGCGGAGCGCTGACGGGCCCGGTCGACGTCCCCAGCGGCGTGCCGAAGGACGCGGTCGGCGTCCCGAAGGAACTGTACGATTCCCCGCTCTCCGTCTCCGTACTTCTGAACGAGGAGAACCGCACGGGCCCTGTGGAGGACTCCACCGACGGGCCCTCTTCCCGCTCCTCAGTCACGGCTGAGGGTTCATCGGAGCGTTCCGGCGGCGTGACGAAGGCCGTTTCGCCATATCCGGTGTCGTTCCCGTATCCCGAGTCGGTTCCATATCCCGAATCGGTGCCGTATCCGTAGTCGTACGCCGAGGTCGCGGCATTGTCGCCGCCCTGATCACCCGAGCCGTACGCGGCGGAACCGCCGAAACCGGACTCGCGGATCGGGCCGGTGGACGACGCCTCCCGGGCCTCGGCGTCCTCCTGGACCGGTGCGCCGTACGCGGACTCGGTCGTGGCGCGGAACAGCCCGCCGGACGCGGGCTCGGCCGGGACGAGGCTCCAGGGGTCGGCGGGGTACGGCGAGGCGGGCTCGGGCTCGGCGGCGGGCGAGGGTGGTGGAGAGGCGAGGGTCGCGGACGTGACCGCGCTCACCGCTATCTCGACCTCGTCGGGCATCTCCTTGATCGCGTCCAGCCACGCGAGCTGGTCCTCCAGAGAATGGGGATCCTCACGATCATGTCTCGCCACCGAGTACCCCCTCGGGATGGGCTTATGGGGTAGCAATCACATTGAAGATTAGCGCCACGTAATCCGGTGAATGCGGGCAACCGCCCTAGTTCTCCGTCACGCTACTTTAGGTCACATGCGCGCGATGGTGATTTCCGAACCCGGCGGACCCGAGGTTCTGGACTGGCGGGAAGTGCCCGATCCACGTCCCGCCCCAGGTGAGGTGGTCATCGACGTCGCCGCCTCGGCCGTCAACCGGGCCGACCTCCTCCAGCGGCGCGGCCTCTATCCGCCGCCGCCCGGCGCCTCGGAGATCCCCGGTCTCGAGTGCTCCGGAGTGGTCGCCGAGGTCGGCGGGAACGTTCCGGGTATCGCCCCCGGCGACCGGGTCTGCGCCCTGCTCGCGGGTGGCGGGTACGCCGAGCGGGTGGCCGTCCCGTGGCAGCAGGTCATGCCGGTGCCCGAGGGGCTCCCGCTCGACGAGGCGGCCGCGCTGCCCGAGGTCGCCTGCACGGTCTGGTCGAACGTCTTCATGACCGCCCGCCTGCGGAAGGGCGAGACGCTTCTCGTCCATGGCGGCGCGAGCGGCATCGGCACGATGGCGATCCAGCTCGCCAAGGCGTACGGCTCCCGGGTGCTGGTGACGGCGGGCTCGGCCGAGAAGATCGAGCGCTGCCGGACCCTCGGCGCGGACGAGGCGGTGAACTACCGCGAGGAGGACTTCGCCGAGCGGTTCGAGGGCCGGGCCGACGTCATCCTCGACATCATCGGCGCGAAGTACCTGGCCGGGAACCTCCGGGCCCTCGCCACCGGCGGCAGGCTGGCGGTCATCGGCATGCAGGGCGGCGCCAAGGGCGAGCTCGACCTCGGGGCGCTGCTCGCCAAGCGGGCGGCGATCCACGCGACCGGGCTGCGCCACCGCCCGGTGGACGACAAGGGCGTGATCTGCCAGGGCGTCGTGGAGAGCGTCTGGCCGCTGGTCACCGCCGGGGCCGTACGGCCCGTGGTGCACGAGCGGATTCCGCTCGATCAGGCCGGACGGGCGCACCGCCTGCTCGAGGAGGGGGCCCACGTCGGAAAGCTGCTGCTGGTCAGGTGAGCTAGGTTGGGTCGGGTGAGCACCGGTGTGCCCCAGCGGAGTGAGTCAGGAGTTGTAAGCGATCGATGAACGCAGACGAGAGCACGCCGCAGATCGTGGTCGTGGGCCCGCAGGGCCTGTCGGTCTCCGGCGACGGTAAGGGCGGCGAGCACGAGGAGCGCTCCGTCGCCGACCTGGTGGAGCAGCCCGCCAAGGTGATGCGGATCGGCAGCATGATCCGCCAGCTTCTGGAGGAGGTGCGCGCCGCTCCCCTCGACGACGCCAGCCGCAAGCGGCTCAAGGACATCCACCAGAGCTCGATCAAGGAGCTGGAGGAGGGTCTGGCCCCCGAGCTCGTGGAGGAGCTGGAACGGCTGTCGCTGCCGTTCAGCGACGAGAGCCCCACCCCGCCCAGCGACGCCGAGCTGAGGGTCGCGCACGCCCAGCTCGTCGGCTGGCTGGAGGGCCTGTTCCACGGCATCCAGACCACGTTGTTCGCCCAGCAGATGGCCGCGCGGGCCCAGCTCGAACAGATGCGCCGCGCCCTCCCCGGCGGCCTGAGCCAGGCCGCGGACGAGCAGGGTCACCGCGCCGGCGGCCCCTACCTGTAAGGGCCGCGAGGCCGGAAGAGGTTCTCCAGCACCACCGCGACACCGTCGTCGTTGTTGGCCGCCGTCACGTGATCGACGGCGGCCAGCACGTCCGGGTGGGCGTTCGCCACCGCGTACGACGTGCCGGCCCAGCTCAGCATCGGCAGGTCGTTCGGCATGTCGCCGAAGGCGACCACCTCCGCCGGCTTGATCCCCCGCTCCTCCGCCAGCGTGGCCAGCGCCGTCGCCTTCGTCACCCCGTACGCGCTCATCTCCAGCAGCGCCCGGCCACTGGAGTGCGTCGGGGTCACGATGTCGCCCACGATCTCCAGGGCCACGCGGACCAGTTCGTCGGGGTCCATCGCGGGATGCTGGGCGAGCAGCTTGGCGCACGGCAGGGAGGTCAGCGCGGCGGTCCCCACCTCGCGTCCGCACGACACCTCCCGGGAGTCCCAGCCGCCGAGGGCGTACGCCGCCTCGTGGGCGAAATCACCCTCGTACTCGACCGAGAACGTCAGGCCCGGCACGTCCCGCCGGAGGCGGGCGACGCACTCCTCCAGGATGTCCGGGGCGATCAGATGCGACTCGACGATCCGCTCGGTGTGCAGGTCGTACACGAGTGCGCCGTTCGCGCAGATCGCGAGCCCGCAGTGCCCCACGGTCCCGGCGACGCTGTGCATCCACCGGGGTGGCCGCCCGGTGACGAAGACGAGGGTGCCGCCGGACTTCTCCACCCGGGCGAAGGCGGCGGCCGTACGCGATGAGATCGTTCCGTCGGTACGCAGCGCGGTGCCGTCGAGATCCGTGGCGATGAGGCGGGGGCAGGTCATAGCAGGTTCCAGTCTGCACCGTGACCCGGCACGACCACCCCTCGACCACCCCTGGTGCGAGAAATCTGCCCCAGACGTGGAACACCAACGGGCTACATAGTGTTAGATGTGAAGGCGTTGTATTAGCTGTTCCCGTAGCGAAAACCAGTTTGACTGTATGAGCCACCCGGGGAGCTGTGCGACACACCGGGGGCCACGAGGTGTGGTCCCCAAGATTCACTTCCTTAGGGAGAGCAGTAATGGCTCAGGGAACCGTCAAGTGGTTCAACGCTGAGAAGGGCTTCGGCTTCATCGCACCGGACGGCGGCGAGCCCGACGTGTTCGTGCACTTCTCCGCGATCACTGGCAGCGGCTACCGCAACCTCGAGGACGGCCAGCGGGTCGAGTTCGAGGTCATCGCCGGTCCGAAGGGTCCGCAGGCGTCGAACGTCCGTGGTCTCTGACCTGACGTGACGAAGGCGGGGCTCGCGCCTGCGAGCCCCGCCTTTCGTATATCCGGGCCCAATCGCCGGCCCGGCCGCCAGGTCTGGTACCGCTCACATGAGGAGGCCTCCGTGCGTGAAAGTTTCACGCACGGAGGCCTCTTTCGGGTCCGATCGCCGATCCGGCGAAGAGATTTACATCACTCCTGACGCCTGCCCCCACTCGGCCAATCACCCGGCCCCTTCACCCGGCGCCGAAGAGGGCCGCCCGGCGGCGCGTCCCTAACGCGACACCGGCTCCAGAACGTCGAGTCCGACGTACGGCCGCAGCGCCTTGGGCACCACGACGGAGCCGTCCGCCTGCTGGTGGTTCTCCAGGATCGCCACGATCCACCGGGTGGTGGCGAGCGTGCCGTTGAGCGTGGCCACGTGCTGCGGCCTGCCGTCCTCGTCGCGATAGCGCACCTTCAGGCGGCGGGCCTGGAAGTCGGTGCAGTTCGAGGTCGAGGTCAGCTCGCGGTAGCGGCCCTGGGTGGGCACCCAGCCCTCGCAGTCGTACTTGCGGGCCGCCGACGAGCCGAGGTCGCCGCCCGCCACGTCGATCACGCGGTAGGGGATCTCGACCTTCTCCAGCATCTCCTTCTCCCACGCGAGGAGCCGCAGGTGCTCCTCGTGCGCGTCCTCGGGACGGCAGTAGGAGAACATCTCCACCTTGTCGAACTGGTGGACGCGGATGATCCCCCGGGTGTCCTTGCCGTACGACCCCGCCTCGCGCCGGAAGCAGGACGACCACCCGGCGTACCGCATCGGCAGCGCCGTCCGGTCGAGGATCTCGTCGGAGTGGTACGCCGCCAGCGGCACCTCGCTGGTGCCGACCAGGTAGAGGTCGTCGGCCTCCAGCCGGTAGACCTCGCTCGCGTGGGCGCCGAGGAAGCCGGTGCCCTGCATCGACTCCGGCTTCACGAGCACAGGGGTGATCATCGGCGTGAAGCCCGCCTCGACCGCCTGCTGGATCGCCATGTTCAGCAGCCCGAGCTGGAGCCGCGCGCCGGCGCCCTTCAGGAAGAAGAACCGCGCGCCGGACACCTTGGCCCCGCGCTCGGTGTCGATCGCGCCGAGCAGCTCGCCCAGCTCGACGTGGTCGCGCGGCTCGAAGTCGAAGACCGGCTTCTCGCCGACCTCCTCGATGACCACGTAGTCGTCCTCGCCGCCGGGGGGCGCGCCCTCCTCGACGATGTTCGGGACGGTCATGAGCAGCTCGTCGAGCTCGCCCGCCAGCGCGGCGGCCTCGGCCTCGGCCGTCTTCACCTGCGCGGCCAGCTCCTTCGCGCGGTCGAGCAGCGCCTGGCGCTCGTCTCCGGACGCGCGGGACACCGACTTGCCGATGCTCTTCTGCTCGGCGCGCAGCGACTCGAAGTTGTTGAGCGCGGCACGGCGGCGCTCGTCGAGCGACAGCAGGGTCTCCACGACCGAGTCGTCCTCGCCGCGGACGCGCTGCGACGCCCGGAGCCGGTCCGGGTCCTCACGAAGGGTTCGCAGGTCAATCACGGCTCACAGGCTACCGGAGCCGGTGCGGCTCCCGTGTGTCAAGCGAGACCGGCGCGGATCTTTCCGAGCCACTGCGCGGCCTCGTCGAAGTCGCCGTCCGCCGTACCCGGCTTGACCTGCGTGGCGACCCGGTCGGCGCGGGGATAGCTGCCGAGGAAGCGCAGGTCGCCGCAGAGCCGGTGGAGCCCGGAGACGGCCTCGCCGACCCTGGCGTCCGCGATGTGACCCTCCAGGTCGAAATGGAAGAAGTAACGCCCGATGCCGTCGCCGGTGGGGCGCGACTCGATCCGGGTCAGGTTCACCCCGCGCACGGCGAACTCGCTCAGCATCTCCAGCAGGGCGCCCGGGTGGTCGTCGCGCAGGAAGGCGACGAGCGAGGTGCGGTCGGCGCCGGTCGGCTCGGGCAGCGGCCCCGGCCGGCTCACCTGGATGAACCGCGTCACGGTGTCGGAGCGGTCGCCGATGTCCGAGGCGACGGCGTCGAGCCCGTAGTACTCCCCGGCGATGGCCGGGCTGATGGCCGCGTCGTACGGCGAGCCGGGGAGGGAGACCTCCTGCGCGGCGGCGGCCGTGGAGGATCCGGCGATCACCACGGCTCCGGGCAGCTCGCGCTCGATGAACCCCCGGCACTGCGTGTGCGCGGCGGGATGCGTGATGATCCGCTTGATCTGGGCCAGCTCGGTGCCGGGCCGGACCAGCAGGGCGAACTCGACCGGGAGCAGCACCTCGCCGGTGATGTGCAGCGACCTGCCCTTGGCCAGCTCGTCGAGGGTCTGGGTGATCGCCCCCTCAACCGAGTTCTCCAGCGGGACGACGGCGCCGTCGGCCGCGCCGTCGCGGGCGGCGTCGAGCGCGGCTCCGACGTTGGCGCAGGGCAGGCGCTCGGCGTCGGGCGCCAGGAGTCGCAGTGCCGCTTCACAGAAGGTGCCCTGCGGCCCCAGGTACGCGAGCTTCGACATGCCGTCCAGAGTATCCGCAGGTATCGGCCGTGAGCGCGCCGAATCACCTTCTGTGGAAAACCATGAGGCGATCGCGCTGCCCACCCGGCTGCCGCGCGCGCCCTCCACACGGCCCGTCGCGCACGCGTTCTCGGAGTCATGCCTTCGCGGCGGGGACCGCGGCAGCGGTGGTGACGGCGGCCCGCCGTCGCGGCAGCCAGGACCCGAGCAGCCAGATCAGGCCGATCGCCCCGAGCCCGAAGGCGTTCTGCACGATCTTCCCGGCGACCGGGCTGAGGATCGGGATCTCCAGCGCCTTGATCGACACTCCCCACCAGGGGATGGGCAGCACGTAGTACAGCCACACGGCGGCCGCGACCAGCAGCCGGACCGGATCGCGCCCGGACCCGGCCACGGCCGCGACCACCACCACGATCCAGGCGATGTGATGGATCCACGCCACCGGGGACAGCAGCACCGCCATCAGCCCGGTGAGCGCGACCGCCGTCATCGTGTCGCCGTCCAGGTGCGCCCGCCGGGCCTGGCGGAAGCCGTACCAGCCGACGGCCGTGACGGCGGCGAGCCAGACGGCCGAGGTCAGCGCGTCGGGCAGGTAGAGCCTCAGCAGCATGCCCCGCAGCGACTGGTTGGTGGTGGCGGCGTTGGCGCCCAGCCGCTCGGAGTCGAGCAGTGCCCTGAACCAGAAGTCCCGCGCGTCGTCGGTGATCACCAGGAACGGCAGCAGCGTGAGCACCGCCGCCGTGAACACCGCCATGAACAGAGCCCGCCGCTGCGCCGCGTCCCCGTGGCGCTGCACGGCGTCCCCGCGGCGCTGCCCAGTGCTCCCGTGGCGCTGCCCGGTGCTCCCGTGGCGCTGTGCGGTGTCCCCATGATGCTGCGCGGTGTCCCCGTGGCGCTGCCTCGGGCCGCTGGGGGCGGTGCCGCTGCGGCCTGGGCCGGCGTCGCTAGGGGCGAACGCGGTGACGGCCAGGTAGACGAGGAACACGCCGGGGGTCAGCTTCACCGCCGTCGCCAGCCCGATGAGCACCCCGCGCGGCCACCACGGGCGGCGCGCCACGCAGTCGAGCAGGCACAGCGCGAGGAGGAACAGATCCACCTGGCCGAACCTGACCTGGTCCCTGATCGGCATGAGGTACATGCACGCGGCGCACAGCACGGCGAACAGCGCGGGCGCGGCCAGGGCGCCGCGCACGCCGTCCAGGAAGGCCCGGAACGCGTGCCGGACCGTCACCGCGAGAACGGCGACGACCGCGATCGTCCACACCCACTGCGCGACCGGCCAGGACATCGCGGCGAGCGGCACCGCCAGCATCGCGGCGACCGGCGGGTACGTGAACGGCAGCAACTGGGGCGCCGGCGTGATCACGTCGTAGACGGGCAGGCCCCGCAGGAGTGCCCAGCCGCCCGTACGGTAGACGTCGAGGTCGACGAGGCGCTGGTCGTCCGGATTGGTGAGCCAGTAGGCGATCAGCGGGGACGCGGCGGCGGCCACCGCCACCAGGGCCAGCGCCCATGCCCAGGCGGGCCGGCGGGCCCCGGCGATGCGGCCAGTCGTCACAACCAGGCAGGTTACCGTGGACCGTGGCCGCACCATCGTCGATCATGAGGGAGCCTGGAACAGTGCCATCCGCACCAGCACCGGCGCCGGGCCGGGGACCTTCCGCCGCCCCGCCGGGCCGCGGCGGCGTGCCCGTGAGCCCAAGCCCTCGCCGGGTCTCGGTGGCGGCCCATGGTGGTCCGGGTCCTCGCGGGGAGCGCGCGACAGCCCGTGGCGGTCGGCGTTCCCGTGGGACGCGGGTGCTCCTGGCGGCTCTCCTCACGCTCCTCGTCGCGGCCCTCGTCGTGCCCGCCTCGTCCGGCCCGGCCGCCGCCGAAACGGCGCCGGTGGGGCGGGTGGTGGTGATCGGGGTGCCCGGGCTTCGCTGGGCGGACCTCGATCCGGAGCGGACGCCCGCCTTGTGGGCTCTGGCGGACAGGGGCTCCACCGCGTCGCTGTCCACGCGGGCGGTGCCCCCGGAAGGCCTGCCCGTCACCTGCCCGGCCGCCGGATGGCTCACCGTCTCGGCGGGCCAGCGGGCGGCCTCCCCCGGCCCGGGTTGCGGCGCGATCCCCGCACCCGTGGCCGCCGGCGACGGCGGTACGGCGTCGGTGCCCGGCTGGCCCGCGCTGGTCGCCGCGCAGCAGTCGAGTCCGTTCAGGGCACGGCTCGGGCTTCTCGCCGACGCCGTCACCGCTGCTGGAGGTGAGGTCGCGGCGATCGGCCCGGGAGCCGCCCTCGCCGCCGCCGACGGATCCGGGCGGGTCGCGGCGTACGCCGCCACGCCCGCCGCGCTGCCCGACCTCGCGCCGTACGCACTGGTCGTCGCCGAGGCCGGGGAGATCACCCGAGCCTGGACCGGCGACGGACAGGTGAGCCCTCCGGCCGCGCAATCCACCGCGTTCCCAGCCCGGGCCGCGCCGTCCACAACCCAGGCCACGCCGCCGGCCGCGCCGTCCACAACCCAGCCCGCGCGGCCCACGGCATCGGCCCCGGAATCCACCGCGTTCCCAGCCCGGGCCGCGCCGTCCACGACCACGGCCGGGGCCGAGCGGGAGCCGGCCGACCTGGACGGGGCGGCGCGGCGGGAGGCCGTGAGCGCGGCCGACCGGACCGTGGGCGAGGTGCTGTCGAAGGTCCCCCAGGGCGCCACCGTCCTGGTGGCCGGGATCTCCGACTCCGGCTCCGTCGCTCATCTCCACGTGGCGATCGCCTCGGGCGGGCCGTACGGGCGCGGATGGCTGACCGCCGCCTCGACCCGGCAGCGGGCACTGGTCACGATCACCGACATCACGGCCACGGTCACCCACCTGCTCGGCATCCCCACGCCCGAGGGCGTGGTCGGCAGGGCGTGGTCGGGGGGCGGCGCGGCTCCGTCCGCGGCCGAGGCGGCCCGCGGGCTGACCGACGCCGACCTGGCGAGCCAGGTGCTCAGAGAGGTCAGGGAGCCGTTCTTCATCGCGCTGGTCAGCGCGCAACTGCTGTTCTACGCCCTCGCCGCGATCGTGGTCAGGCGTCACCGGCGCATGCTCACCGCCACCCGCGTGGTCGCCACGGTCAGCGCCGCGCTCCCGGTGTCGATCTTCCTGGCCCAGCTCGTGCCGTGGTGGAGCCTCCGGCACCCGATGCCCGCCCTGCTCGGCACGATCGTGGCCTTCGCCGCCCTCGTGGCGGGGCTCGCGTACGCGGGGCCGTGGCGCGGCCGGGTGCTCGGGCCGCCCGCCGTGGTCGCCGGGGTCAGTTCGCTCGCGCTCCTCGCCGACGTGCTCACCGGCTCGCGGCTGCAGGTGAACGCCGTGGCCGGGTACGAGCCCGTGACCGGCGGACGGTTCTACGGCTTCGGCAACATGGCCTTCGCCGTCTACTCGACCGGCACCATCCTGCTGCTGGCCGCCGTCGCCCACGCGCTGCGCCGCCGGCCGAGGCTCGCCGTGGCCGTGTGCGTGGCGTACGGCCTGCTCGCGATCGCCGGGGACGGCTGGCCGACCTGGGGCGCGGACTTCGGCGGCGTGCCGTCGTTCGTCCTCGGCGTGGCGGTGTGCGTGCTGATGACCGCGGGCAGGCGGGTGTCGGTCCTCCGGCTCGGCGTGATCGGGCTGGCGGGCGCGGCGCTCATCTCGCTGATCGCGGTGGCCGACTGGCTGCGCCCGGCCGATCAGCGCACCCATCTCGGGGCGTTCGTCCAGCAGATCATCGGCGGCGACGGCGGCTCGGTCGTCGGCCGCAAGCTCGGGGCGATGCTCCACACCCTGGGCAACCTGCCGCTGACGCTGCTGTCGGTGGTCGCGCTAGCGTTCCTGTTCCTCGTGCTGGCCAGGCCCTCGCGGTGGGGCGCGGCGGCGCTCAGCCTGGCCTACGCCCAGGCTCCCGAGCTGCGGGCAGGGCTGATCGGCGCGCTGACCGCCGCCTTCGCCGGGTTCCTGATCAACGACTCGGGGATCGCGATTCCGGCGATGGCCCTGACGGTCGCGGTGCCGCTGGCGCTGGCGGCGTCCGTACACGCCCTCCAGCTCGCGCCGCCCACCACAGCAGCACGATCGTCAGCGCCAGCAGAAGCGACGGCGCCACCCACTGCCTGACCACGTCGACGCGCCACGACAGGTCCTCCGGCTGGTGCGCCTGGCGCGCGGGGAGATAGGCCAGCGAGAGCACGGTGAGCCGGGCGACCAGGAACGCTTCCAGGCCCGGCCAGGCGACCAGGGCGAGCAGCGCGAAGCCCAGCCCGTCGTACCACGGCAGCGCGTACGGCGTGGCGAACAGCCAGGCCACCGCGACGGCGAGCGCGACGACCGGCCCCTCGCGCTCCGCCGCCGGACGGCCGCGCAGCATCAGGACGGCGAGCGCGGCCAGCAGGAGCAGCGACCCCGTCTGGATCCACGCGTGATACGCCCCGGACCCGAACACCGCCTGCAGGGCCTTCTTCCCGAGCGCCCACGGGGTGGCGAGCGAGACCGACCTGCTGGCGTTCAGCAGCTGGTCGAGCGAGTGGGGCCCGGCGAGCAGGTACGCCACGACGACGGTGAGCGTGGCGAGCCCGGCGACCAGGGCGAGCCGCCGCGGATTGCCGCGCAGCTCCCACGCCGTGCCCAGCGCGACCACGCCCACGGTGGCCTTGACCGCGACGCCCAGGCCGAGCGGCACGCCCCGGCGGGCGACGAGCCCGGCCACGACGAGCGCGACCGCGAGGGTGTCGAGGTGCATCCCGGCCACGAGCTGGTAGACGACCAGCGGGTTCGCCGTCCAGAGCAGGGCCGCGCGGCGCTGCCGTACGGAGTCGCCGGCCGTGACACCCGCGGTGCCACGAGCGGTGGCGCGAGCAGTAGCACGGTGCAGCAGCAGGCCGGTGGCGGCGAACGCGGCGGCGTTGACCAGGGCCATCAGGAAGACCGTCAGGCGGACCGAGTCGCCGCCCACGTGGCTCGCCAGAGCCTGTACGGCCGTCGCGACCGGGCCGTACACGCTGGGGGTCCTCGTCCACTCCTCCACGTGGCCGATCACCGGATCGCCGGGCAGGTCGGCGGGCACGGTCAGATAGGGGTCGTACCCGAGGGCCGCCATCCGGCCGTACGCCGCATAGTTGAGATGGTCGGCCGACCCGGAGGGCGGCAGGAACGCGAGCACCCCGGCGGCGGCGCATCCCGCGAGGACGAGCGTGCGCGCCTTCGGCAGCCGGTCGACGCACGACAGCCCGGCGGCCAGGCCGATCGCCCCGAGCACGACGGCCGCGGCGGCCATGGCGACGACGAGACGTCCGTCGGGGGCGAGGCCCAGGGACCAGGGGGGCTGCCACGACTCGGCCTGCCCGGGTGGCCCGGGCAGCGCGGGCACCATCGCGGACGGCCCGAGGACCCCGATCGCGATCGTGAGGAGGATCGACAGGCCGCCCGCCGCCACGGCCACGGCCGGCCCGGCGACGGTCCGCGCTTCCACCCGAGAATTCCACCACACGGCCGGGCCGGTCACGCCCGTGCGGGCGGCTACCCGCGCGGCGACCTGATCGTGGACAGGGTCTGCCGCACCACGGGCTCGCGGGCGGCGAGGGCCAGGCCGACGTCGCGAAGCTGCCGCGCCCGGTGCACCTGGGAACGCCAGTCGGTGCCGGTGGCCCGGTGCGACATCTCGACCTCGACCTCGACCACCCGGAAGCCCTTCCTGAGGAGGTCGACGGTCATCCCGGTCTCGACGCCGAAGCCGTGCGCGAGCGGGCGGGCCGCCTCGAAGGCGTCCCGGGTGAGGCACCGCTGCCCGTTGAGCGGCTGGGTCGCCTCCCAGCCGGTCAGCCGTTTGATCCCGTCGCGCGCCACCCGAACGACGATGCCGTGGCCGCCGAGCTTGACCCTGGTCGCGAACGTCGCGATGGTCATGTCGGCCTCGCCCGCCCGCACGGGGGCGATCAGCGGGAGGGCCGCCGCCGCCGTCTCACCCAGATCGGCGTCGAGGAACAGCAGGTGACGTGCGTGGTCCGCGTCCAGGAGGCCCGCGGCCTCCGCCCCGCTCTCCATCGCCGCGGCCTTGCCCCTGTTGCGGCTGTGCCGTACGACCCGGGCGCCGGCCGCCCTGGCCACCCGGCCGGTCTCGTCGGACGAGCCGTCGTCGACCACGACCACGAGATCCACGCCGGGCAGCTTCAGGGCGGCGTTCACGGTGGCGCCGATCCGTTCGGCCTCGTCCTTCGCCGGGATCACCACCGCGGTGTCCGGCTCGGGCACTGCCATGTCCCTCATACGCCTAGCCCTGGTGTTCGGCGGTGAGCAGATCGGCGGGCACCGCGTCGTACACGGTGAACACCGAGTCCAGGCCGGTGACCTGGAGAATCTTCCGTACCGCCGGTCTCGGGGCGGCCACCTCCAGCGTGCCGCCGCGCTCCCGCAGCCGCTTGAGCGCGGAGAGCAGCACGTTCATGCCCGTGGAGTCGCAGAACTCCACTCCGGACATGTCGATGACCACCCGGTCCGGCCCGGTGTCCAGCAGGCGGGTGAACTCCGTCTGCAACCGAGGCGCGGTATAGAGGTCGATTTCGCCGAATACGGCCATGACGGCCTGACCGGCGTGGGATTGCGTCGCGACTTTCAGCTCCACGACGCGCACACTAGCGTCGTCCCGGCCCCGGGTCACGTTCCACGGGTTTCGTCGAAGAGTCGTCCGCCCTTTGTCCCCGATTCCGGCCGCATGCAAACGCGGAGTGCGCGAAGCTTGACGCAGAGCGACACCGGCGTCGCCGGATGGAGGGCCCGGAACCTCCGCGTCCTGGTCGTCACTTCGCGGAAGGAGGGCGGGCGCCTGGGAATGCCACGTGGATCTTCACCACTTGGGAGATCCACGGCCAGAACCCGGAACAGTGGGCCCGACAGCATCATGAACAGTGACATCCCCGAAGATTTCCAGCGGCGCGTGTTGCGAGAGCATCTGGAGACGATCCAGGCGCACACCGAGAAGGCCTCGTCGTGGCGCGCCTCCGCCGAGCCGCTGCGCGGCCTGCTGAACCGCGAGGGGTACGTCCGGGTCAGCGCCCGCCTGGTCGGCGAGGACCTCGACTTCCTCGCCGAGGCCCGCGAGGAGCTGCTGTGCTTCTCCGAGCTCGGCATCCGGCTGCTCGACCTGCACCAGCCCAGGGACGCGGGCGGCATCTCCAGCGACCCGGCGAACCCGATCCTGCGATGCAGGAGCTGCATGTGGCGCTGGCCCTGCCCCACGTTCCGCGCGATGGCGGAGGCGTTCACGCCGCGCCGCCGGGAGGCCGCCCCGGGCCTGCCCTCCTGGCGGGGACAGCTCGAACCGCAGAGAGCCCCCGACCTCGGCTAGCGCCCCCGCCGCCCATTCTCCGTTCCGGCCCTTGATTTCACCTATTGATTTTCGATAGATTTCCATCGTGAATCGATGGAGGGGTAGGCCATGGGAAAGCTGACGGTGCTTGCGCTGCGCGCCGTGCTCGTGGTGGTGCTCGCCGGCACCGCGTTCGTACAGGCATTGATGGTGTGGGCATTGGTCAGCGGGAGCGACCCGGAGGACGGGTCGCTCCCGCTGACCCCGCTGCGCGTGATCACGATCCTGGGCATGGTGTCGGTCCAGGTCGCCCTGGTCTGCGTATGGCGGCTGGTGACGATGGTGCGACGCGGAACCGTGTTCTCCCACGCCGCCTTCCGGTACGTGGACGGCGTGATCGGCGCCATCGTGGCGGCCGCCCTCGTGTGGTTCGCGGTCACGGTTCTCAACGCGCCGGGCCAGCGGGACGACCCGGGCGTCACCGTCATCATGGGCGGGGTCGGCGTGGCCATCCTGGGGGTCGCGCTCATCGTGCTCGTGCTGCGGATGCTGCTCGCCCAGGCCGTCGCGCGCGACGTCGAAGCGGCGCAGATGCAGGCCGAGTTGGACGAGGTGATCTGATGCCGATCGCCGTCGACATCGACTTGATGCTGGCCAGGCGGAAGATGTCCGTGGGCGAACTCGCGGACCGCGTCGGGATCACGCCCGCCAACCTGGCGGTACTCAAGAACGGCCGCGCCAAGGCGGTGCGCTTCACGACGCTCGCCGCCCTCTGCGAGGTGCTCCAGTGCCAGCCGGGCGACCTCCTGCGCTGGGAGGCCGACGAGGACGCCGCGGGCGCATGACGCGCCCCGGGCCGGGCGGGGCCGTGTGCCGCCGCGGTGCTGAACGCCGCGATCGACGCCACCCGCCTGGATGGTCACGCCGCCGTCGGGTGCACCCGCTCAGGGCGTGAACTTTTCACCGCGGCCGCTGTCATGCGCGCCGGATCCCGGTCGTGGCCGGCGGCGGTCCGCAGGTCACCGCCGTGGTTTCCGCGCGGCGAGACGACCGGGCGGTATCGCCGCGTCCCACCGGTTGACCTGCGCCGTCGCGATGAGAACGTGAGGGTGATCGCGCGCAATCAACCGAGGGAAGGAGCCCGATGTTCCACACGATCCAGTCCTTGGGCGACCGCCTGCTCGCCCGCCTGGTACCGCGGGTCGAGGCGTCGGCCACCGTGCCGTGCTGGTGCATGCAGCAGCGGTGGTGCTGCTACGGCGGGAACTACGGCTACTACTGCGGCGAGGTCGGGACCTGCTGAGACCTGCCGTGGCGGGCCGCGTGCGGACGACACCCGCACGCGGCGCCGCTCCTCCGGCGGCGGGGAGTGGCCGGCCTGGATCGCCGGTCGCGAGCACCGCCCGGGTCACGCGAAGCCGGGCCTGATCCGTCAGGCACGACCCAGCGGCAGCGTGATCGTGAAACGGCAGCCGGGGCCCTCGTTGACCACGCCGATCTCCCCGTCGTGGGCCTCGACGATGCCGCGGGCGATCGCGAGGCCGAGCCCGGCGCCGCCGTCGGGGCCGGGCGTGCGCGCCGCCTCACCTCGGAACGCGACGTCGAAGACCCGGGGGAGATCCTCCTCCGGGATGCCGCCGCAGCCGTCGAGCACCGACAGCCGGGCGGCCGTTCCGTCCGCCGCCGCGCGCACGAGGACCGTCCCCCCAGCGGGCGTGTGCCGGATCGCGTTCACGACCAGGTTGCGTACGGCCCGGCCGAGATGCCCGGCGTCGGCGTAGACGGGGACGTGCGGGTCGGCCTCCCCGGACAGGCGTACCCGTTCGGCGCGGGCCAGCGGCTCGACGGCGGCCAGCGTGTCCGCCACGAGGTCGCCGAGCCCGGTGCGGGCGAGCGACAGCCGCAGCGAACCCGCGTGGATCCGCGACAGCTCGAACAGGTCCTCCACCATCCCGGTGAGCCGGTCGACCTCCACCCTGATCTGGACGTGGTAGCGCTTGACCGTCTCGGGGTCGTCGGCCACCCCGTCCTCCAGCGCCTCGACCATCGCCCGCATCCCGGCGAGGGGCGTACGCAGGTCGTGGCTGACCCAGGCGACGAGTTCGCGCCGCGCGCTCTCCAGCGCCCGCTCCCGCTCGCGGCCCAGCCGGAGCCGCTCGTACGCCTGCTCCAAGGCGGCGCCGATGGTCCGCAGCTCGGCCGGAAGCGGGGTGGGCGGCGGGGTGAAACGGCCCGAAGGCGGCACGTTCTCCACCGCGGTCACCAGGCTCCTGCTGGCGCGCACCACCGTACGCGCGTTCACCAGCGCCACACCGAGTCCGACGAGGCCGCCGATGGCCACGACGGTGAGCACGATGTTCTTCGGCCGTCCTTCGATGATCATGGCGAGCGTGATGGCGACCACCCCGGCGAGCGTCGCGGAGACCGTGACGGCCGCCACCACCGCGAGCATCACGCCGATCGACCGCCGGCGCAGCACCCGCAGCAGCGCCAGGCCCAGGGCCGCGATGACGAGGCCGAGCCCGGCGGCGACCGCGACGATCTGGACGATCACGACAGCGGCTCGTAGCGGTAGCCGACACCCCAGACGGTGACGATCCGCCGCGGGTCGGTCGGGTCCGGCTCGATCTTCTCCCGGAGCCTGCGCACGTGGACCGTCACGGTCGAGGAGTCGCCGAAGGACCAGCCCCACACCTGGTCGAGCAGCGCCGCCCGGCTGAACGCCTGACGCGGGTTACGCAGCAGGTAGACGAGCAGGTCGAACTCGCGGGCGGTCAGGGTGATCTCCTGCCCGCCGAGGCGCACCTCGTGGGCGCCGACGTCCACCACCAGGTCGCAGTCCCGCAGGACGCCGGTTCCCGTCGGCACCAGGGCGCCCCGGGCCCGCCGCAGCACGGACTGGACGCGCAGGGCGAGTTCGCGCGGGCTGAACGGCTTGGTCACGTAGTCATCCGCGCCGGTCTCCAGGCCGACCACTCGGTCCATCTCCTCACCCAGGGCGGTCAGCATGATCACGGGAACCGGCCAGCGCTCCCGCAGCTTCCGGCAGACCTGGAGACCGTCGAGCTTGGGCAGCATGAGGTCGAGCACGAGCAGGTCGGGCGGGTCGGCCAGGGCCCGCCGCAACGCCTCGGCGCCGTCGCCCACGCACTCGACCTCGTGACCGTCCCGCTCCAGGTAGCGGGCGACCACCTCGGCGACGGTCGGGTCGTCGTCGACCACCAGGACACGGGCGGCGGGGTTTGCGGACATCGGACTCCTCGGGGAGGGCACGCCTCAACGGTAAAGCCGCGGGACGACCGCGCCGAGCCCCGTCACCGCCCCGTAAGAACAACCCGCGGGACCAGCGCCACCACGGGGTCCGGGATCTTCCAGCGCACGCGAGTCGGTGGAAAACTGCGCCGATCACGATGATTCACGTGAAACCTCGGCGGCAGCGGGTAGTAGGACTCGTTTGGATCAAGCTCGCGCTTGTCGGACCTACCGCGTAGCGTGTGCCTATGGCCCGTACCGTACTGACCATTCTGGGGATCCTGCTGGCCCTGTGGCTGGTGTTCGCATTCATCATCCCCGCCCTGTTCGCGACGCTGAAGTTCCTGCTGATCATCGGGATCGTCGCCGCCGTCGCCGTGCTCGCGGTCACCGTCGTGGGGAAGATGTCCCGCTGACGTGAACGCTCTCCAGGCCGCCGTCACGTCACTCGTCCGGCTGCTCGCCGAACTGGTCATCGGGTTGGCCGGCGGCTCCGCCGTGCCCTCCGTGGTGGCCTTCGCCGGTGTGGCCGGGGTGGCCGTGCTGGTGTTCGCCTGGATGCTCTCCCGGCTGACCGGGGTCCCCGCCGTCGTGCGGGGCCCGGGCAGACGTTCGTACGACGGTGAGACGGCGATGGTGAGGCTGCGCGATCCCGGCGCGCCCGGCCGCCCCCGTCCCCGCGCACCATCAGGAAGCCTCGCGCTCGCCTGACCACCGATCCGGTCGCGAGCGCCTTCGTCATGCCCTGAATTCAGACGAAAGGCTTCCCCATGTTCGACTTCGTGCTCGACCCCGCCTACCGGCTCATCGACGCGCTCAGCCACGCCACCGGCGCCGGGCTCGCGATCGTGCTCGTCACTCTCGCCGTACGGCTGGCGCTCCTGCCGCTGAGCATCCGCGTCGCCCGCGCTCAGCGCGTCCGGCTCCGGCTCGCTCCCCAGGTGGAGAAGCTCCGCAAGCGGTGGCAGAAGGACCCGGAGCGGCTCATGCGGGAGGTGAACGCGCTGTACGCGGCGGAGGGCACCAGCCAGTTCGCCGGATTCCTCCCGGGCTTCGCGCAGATGCCGTTCTTCATGGTCACCTACCGGCTGTTCACCACCGTGACGATCGCGGGGCATCCGAACCTGCTGCTCGCGCAGGGCGTGCTGGGAGTGCCGCTGGGGGAGCACCTGGGGGCGGCGGTCGCCGGCGCGGGCCTGTTCAGCCCGCCCGTGGTGATCTTCGCCGTGCTGCTGGCGCTGCTCACCGTCGTGGCCGTGTTCGCCGCCCGCCGGGTGGAGCCCGCGGCTCCGATGCGGCGCCTGCAGGTCCTGCTCCCGTTCTGGACCGTGCTCGCGGCGGCCTTCCTGCCCCTCGCGGCGGGCGTCTACCTGCTCGTGAGCACCGCCTGGGCGACCGCCGAGCGCGCGGTGCTCTACCCCCGGGCCGCCTAGGCCGCCGGGGCCGGCGCCCGGGCGATCACGCGTGAGATGGAATCCTGCTCCCTGTGACCGATGCGTACTCGATCAGCACCTGGGCGGAGGGGGACGGCCGGGAGGGGCCGCACGCGCTCCTCGCGGCCTATCACCTGCGCACCGAGGAGGAGAAGGGCGTCCCGGTGCCCGGCGTGGCCGAGCTGCCCGAGCGATACCGGGCGGAGGTCGAGGACCCCGGAGCGGCCTTCGCGCGGGACGTCGTGCTGGTCGCGCGCCGCGGCGGGACCGCGATCGGCTGCGTGGTGCTGACGGAGCCGGTCGGCGGGCGAGCGGAGATCAAGCGGCTCTGGGTGGACCCCGACGAACGCGGGAGGGGCGTGGCCGGGGCGCTCGTCCGGGCCGCGCTGACCCGGGCGCGGGAGGCCGGCCTGCGGTCCGTACGGCTGTCGGTCTGGAGGTGGCGGGCGACGGCGATCGCGCTCTACGAGCGGCTCGGCTTCGCGGTCACCCCGTCGTGGGACGCGCGCGACGACCTGCTCTGTCTGGAGCACCCTCTCGGCCGACCGTGACCGGCCGACGGGGGGCGCTCAGCCGACCTCGCGCAGAATGCGGGTTTCGGACGGACCCTGATGTCCGTTACGGTCCGGGGTCGCGACCAGGACGACGGCCCACACGGTGGTGATCTCCGCCTCGTGCCGGACCCCCCAGCGCTCGGCGAGGTACTCCACGATGCCCAGCCCCCGGCCACCCAGTGACGACAGGGTCGGACGGCCCGCCCGTGGCTCGGTGTAGGCGCCGCCGTCGCTCACGGCCACCTCGACCTGCCTGTCCGAGCAGTACCAGGCCACCTTGAGCTGTCCGGACGGGAGAGGGTGGGCGTGCCGCAGGGCGTTGCTGAGCAGTTCACTCAAGATGAGCACCACGTCGTCGACGGCGGTCGCGAGCAGCCCCGCCCCCTGTAGTTCGGCGCTGAGGCGCTGACGTGCGACGGCGACGCTCGACGGTGCGTACGGCAGCATCACGACGCTCGACGCACTCACCTCCCCGATTCCCCCGACTCCCCTTGCACAACGTTTCCCCTTGCACAGCCCAGTACGACCGAAATGCCCCGTCGTATCAGCCGGGAAACCGTGCCCCGGATCACAGCTTGTGCACATTGGACAATAGATCAGTCGCCAAATCGCGACGCCACGCTCCGGACCGTCCCGCCGGAGTGCAGATCCTCCGCATCGCCCGCCCTGGTCAGCCCGGTGAACCCGGCCGGCCCGGCGGCGTTCTCCAGCGCCTCACGAACGCTCCGATACGCTGCCTCCACGCGATGAACAGAAAGTTGGGCGCCCATGTCCACCGAGGACCTCGAAGCCCTGCTCCGCGTGACCACGCCGGGCTACGTCGGCCTGGCCCCGCCCGAGGTGGCGTTCGGCACCACGGACACGCCGGTCGGCCGCCTGGTCCTCGCGGTGACCGCGCGCGGCGTGCTCGCCTGCACCTACGAGGACGAGCACGCGGTCTTCGCCCGGGTGACCCGCGCCGTCGGCTCGTTCATCGGACCCGACCCGCGCCGCCTCGATCCCCTGCGCCGTGAGCTCGACGCGTACTTCACCGGCAGGCTGCGCACCTTCTCGCTCTCCGTGGACCCGCGCCTGGTCACCGGCTTCTCCCGCACCGTGATCCAGCTGATGCAGGGCGTGCCGTACGGGAGCGTGACCACCTACCAGGAGATGGCCGAGCGGATCGGGCGGCCCCAGGCGCCGCGCGCGGTGGCCGGCGCCCTGTCCGGCAACCCGCTCTGCCTGCTCATGCCCTGCCATCGCGCCGTGGAGGGCCCGGGCTCGCTCGGCGGGTACGCGGGCGGCAAGGCGGCCAAGGAGCACCTGCTCCGCCTGGAGGGCGCGCTGCCCTGATCAGCCGTACGGGCTCAGGCGCCCGGGCGATCAGGCCCGGCGCCGGGCGAGCCGGCCGGGCACGGACAGCGCCGCCGTCGCCAGCGCGGCGACCAGGAACGCGGCGAGCGCGGCGTTCATCCACGGCTGGTGGACGAACCCCACGGCGTCGCGGACGTCGGCCCAGAGGCCGTCCCACCAGGCCACGGTCGGGGTGACCGCCACGATCCAGTACGCCGCGAACCCGAGGATCCACGGCACGACCATCGGCCAGCGCGAAGGGGCGTCCTCGGCCGTGTTCCACCGGGCGGCCCCGCCGAGCAGGAAGTAGTCGACCACGAGGACCGCGAACATCGGCACGAAGACCGCCCCGATCACGGTGAGGAACGCGCCGTAGGAGTTCACGTCGGCGAGCAGCGCGATCAGCGTGGTGAGCACGCCGATCACGACCGAGATCACCCGGCGGTCCCAGCGCGGCGCGAGGTTCTGGATCGACACGGTCGTCGAGTAGACGTTCGCGAACGACTGGTCGGCCTCGCGCAGCACCAGGACGCCGAAGAACAGGAGCCCGAGCGGGGCGGCCACGAACGGGTCCCACACCTTGTCGGGGTCGTTGCCCACCAGCGCCAGCGCGGCGATGCCGAGGGCCAGGCAGGCGACCTGCGCGATCGTGTAACCGGCCACCACCCCGGTGAACGCCGCGCCGCTCGACCGCGAGTGCCGCGCATAGTCGGCGGCCATCGGCACCCACGACACCGACAGCGCGATCACGTAGTCGACGGCCGGCGCGAAGGCGTCCCAGGAGCCGCCGCCCACGGAGGGTCCCCGGGTGAAGAGGGCGACCGACAGCCAGATCATCGCGACCACGACGCCCGCGGTGACGTAGCGGCGCAGCAGGCGCAGCGCGCCGAGCGGCCGGATCGTCAGCGCGATCGTCAGCACCCCGGCCGCGACCGCCCACACCGCGTACGGCACCGCGGTCCCCGACAGCGCCTGCGCGCCCTGCGCGATCACCCACAGCTCGAACGCCCCCCAGCCGAGCATCTGCACGATGTTCAGCACGGTCGGGACGTACGACAGGCGGGCCCCGAACAGGCCGCGCAGCAGCACCATGGCGGGCCGGCCGGTCCGGGCGCCGGGGATCGCCGCGAGGCCGACCATCGCCGTGCCCACGAGGCTGCCGACCACGGCGGCCAGCACCGCGGCGGTGAATGTCAGGGGCCTGCCGCCCAGGGGATCGAGCAGGAACAGCGCCCCCGAGAAGCCGAGGAGGCTGACGCCCAGGTTGGCCCAGAACGCCCCCTGGTCGAGCAGGCCGAGGGTCTTCGGGACCTCCTCGTCCAGGGTGAGCGGAACCTCCGCATGCGCGTCGTCGACGACGGCGGTCATCACACGCTCCCTACGCCGGCATTATCCGGACAGGTTCAGGCGGTCGGCAGCGGCTTAGCTGCCCTCTCAGCCCGGTGCCCCGAGCTCCCGCGACTTCCTATGCAGTTGGCGCCCTCATCCTGCCTCATCAGAGGCACTCTGACCACAGTGAGACACATCACGTCCGTCTCACTACTACCGTCCGTCGTCGTCCGCCGGAGTACAGCTAAGTGCGTAGAGGTAGCCGTACTTTGCAGCTGTACGAAACCGCCCGCGACCTGCTGCTGGACCCGGGGCATGGAGGGCCGACGGGCCCTCGCTGTCCGAGGGCTGTCGTCGACGTCGGGCCGACGCGCGACCCGCCATGCCAGACGGTGGCGAGCAAGGCCGTAGCGTCGTCGTACTGCTTTGTGCGAGGGAATCGTGCGCCAGCCCCGTCGGCAGTCGAGGCAAAGCCCGGCTCCTCCAGGTCAAGCCCAGCCGTGCGGCCAGGACAACCAGCGGGCGAGGAAGCTCACCGGGAGCAGGTACACGCGAGGCAGGGCTTGACCCTCCGTCCCCGGCCCGCTGTCGCTTCGCGATGGGTCGACGGCAAACGAGAGATCAGGCCAGCGGATAATGTGCGGGTCCGCACGAACGTGGGAGAACCCGGTGGTTCGAATGCGAATTTCCGCGCAGGAGGCCGTCATAGGTCTGATGAGCTTGGCATTCATAGAGATCCGCACCATGAGTTACCGTCGCGATCCGACGCTCCTGGGGTGGATTGACGGCCCGGAGGATTACCACGAGCAGATACGAGTAATCGCGGACATCTGCCACAACTTGCCCGGAAGTCTTAGCTCGCGCAGCAAGCGGCAACGGGAGCGAAGGGCTAGTGAGAGCCTGAGACTCCTTCTGCTGGGAGCAGACGACGCACATACTCAATGGGTCCGCACCCGTCTTGACAAGCTCGGATATGACTACCACTCGTTGCTCGGGAAGCCTGATCGAGAGGTCAGGGAAGAGCCAAAGGTATAAAGCTTATGCCACCCGCCACCTATGACGATTACGCCTGGCAGAGCGATTGGGAGGAGATATACACGGTCACGTTCGTCTGCGGCCACGATGAGCGGGAGACGCTGCGCAGGTTCGGGGTCGCACAGGCGGACATGCGGCCGTACAACTGGGAGGACGTCTGGGAGCGTGTCGAGGAGACCGACGGAGAATCCGACCTGGTCGTCGTGACCCACATGAACGGGTGGACGATCGCCTTTGAGGCTTGCGGTTGGGAAGGCAACCGGCCGGAGACGTTGCGTGAGCTGTCCCGGGGAGGCGAGGCGGTTTCTGTCATGCGGCATGACTACGCCGCATCCCACCACTTCGCGCATGCGGTCGACGGTGAACTGCGCACAGCCTTCCGGCTGGAGTGGCCCCAGGAACGCTGGGGAGCCCAGCCCGACGCCCTGAACGCAGAAATGCGCGAGCTCGGACTCACGCCTTCAGGACCGCAGGAGAAGTCCCGGTACCGGCACGAGATCGTGGCGCTCGCGCTCGCGCTGGCCAGCCGCCTCTCCGGGGTCCTGTTCCACCGGGACATGGTCGAGAGTGACGCTCTGCTCGGCGGGATTATCACCGCTCCCGTACCCGATGACCCGCAGTAAGCTCCCCGCCGATCCGCCCTGCGTGTCCAACTGCGTGACAACGCCCACGGCCCCATCGACGCCATCCGGGTACGGCTGCTCGACGGCGAAGCCCTTCTTGGCGTACTCGGTGATCCGCTGGGTGTCGCCGACCAGCATGTTGATTACGCGGTCTACATCCCCCTTTTCCTACGCGACGTAGGGGTTCCCTCCGGTTTCGCTCACCATCGGACGTCCGGCGGCGGCCCAGGACATCATCCCGCCGTCCACGTTGACGGCCTCCCGGCCGATGTGGTTGAGCCACATGGCGGCGTGCGCCGACCGTCCGCCGACCCGGCAGACGACGTACACCGGCCGGTCCGGCGGCACCTCGTCCACCCGCGCCTGCAACTCGCCGAGCGGGATGTGCACGGCCTCCGGGGCGTGTCCCGCCCGCCACTCCTCGTCCTCGCGGACGTCCAGCAGGTACGCGCCCTCGGGCAGGGCGTCGGGGGCGATTTCCGGCAATGTCATGCGCCCATTCTGGCGGCACGCCACCCATGCCCGGGCCCGCGCCGGGAGCTGTGACCCACGGTGGTCCACCCGCCGCCTTCACGATGGCCGCAATACTCCCCAAACTTCCCTATACGCCCCTTTATGACGTATGTTTGGGGAGTGATGATATACAAATCCGAAGCCGGTCAACGGGAGATCCTCGACCACTACCGGCGGGTGCTGGACGCCTGGCCGGTTCCGGCCGAGCACGTACGGGTGCCGACTCGCGAGGGCGAGACGTTCGTCCTCGTCTCCGGCCCCCGCGACGCGCCGCCTCTCGTGCTGCTGCACGGCTCGGGCGCCAACGCGTCCATGTGGCGGGGCGACGTCTCCACCTGGTCCCGCCACTTCCGCACGTACGCCGTGGACCTCGTCGGCGAGCCTGGCCTGAGCGCGCCCTCGCGCCCCGCCCTGGACTCCGACGCCGTGGCGCTTTGGCTCGACGACGTGCTGGACGGGCTCGGGATCGCCGGCGCCGCGTTCGTCGCCACCTCCCTCGGCGGCTGGATGGCCCTGGACTACGCCGTCCGCCGCCCGGAACGGGTGACCCGCCTGGCCCTGATCTGCCCCGGCGGCGTGGGACGGCAGAAGGTCGGCTGGATCCTCAAGGCCCTGCTGACCCGCCCGTTCGGGGGTGGCGGGGTGCGCGAGTCGGCGATGGCCGTCGCGGGCCTGGACGGGGAGCGGGACCGGCAGGCGCTCGACGCCGTCGTCCTGACGTTCACGCACTTCAACCCGCGCAGGGAGAGGCTTCCGGTGTTCTCCGACGACGCGTTGCGCGGCCTCACCATGCCGGTCCTCGTCATCGCGGGCGACCGCGACGCGATGATCGACTCCCACCAGACCGCGCGGCGGGTCCGTAAGTCCGTCCCGCACGCGACCGTCCGCCTGCTCCCCCAGGTCGGTCACGCCGTCTTCGGCCAGGCCGGGCCGATCGCCGAGTTCCTCCGGGCCTGACACCGGCCCTGGTGGAGCGGCTCCACCGGGGCCGGCCCTCCTCGCGGGCCTACTTCAGCAGGCGCGACAGCCGCCGGTCGGCCAGCGGCTTGCCGCCCGTCTGGCAGGTCGGGCAGTACTGCAGCGACGAGTCGGCGAACGCCACCTCCCTGATCGTGTCGCCGCACACCTCGCAGGGCTCGCCGGTGCGGCCGTGCACGCGCAGGCCCGACTTCTTCTCGGACTTGAGGTCCTTGGCCGCCAGGCCGCGGGCCCGCTCGACCGCGTCCCGCAGCGTGCTCACGATCGCGTCGTGCAGGTCGGCGATCTGGCCGTCGGTCAGCGTCCCGGCGACCTTGAACGGGGACATCCGCGCGACGTGCAGCACCTCGTCGGAGTACGCGTTGCCGATGCCCGCGATCACCTTCTGGTCGCGCAGCAGTCCCTTGATCTGGGCCCGGCTCCCGCCGACGATCGTCTTGAGCAGGTCGGGCGTGAACTCCTCGGCGAGCGGGTCGGGCCCGAGCCCGGCCACCCCGGGGACGTCGCGGGGGTCCCGCACCACGTACACGGCAAGGCGCTTCTGCGTGCCCGCCTCGGTCAGCTCGAACCCGGGGGCGCGGCCGTCCTCGCCGGGCGACAGCCGTACCCGGACCGCGAGCGGGCCCTTCCCCGGCCGCACCGGTCTCGCGCCCGTGAGGTCGTCGCGCCAGCGAAGCCAGCCGCCGCGGGCGAGGTGGGTGACGAGGTGCAGGCCGTCACAGTCGAGGTCCAGGAACTTGCCGTGCCTGGCCACGGCGGTGATCGGCAGTCCGCCGAGCGAGGTGACGGGCGGGTCGACGGTCTTGAGCGCCTGGAAGGCGGTCACGTCGACCCCGATGATCGCGTGGCCGACGGCGTGCTCGCGGAGGAACCCGGCGAGCGCCTCGACCTCGGGCAGCTCCGGCATGTCCCCACACTAATCGCAGCCGTCAGGGCACGTCCCAGAACGCGAGCTCGTGCTCCATCCCGCGTACGAACAGCTCCCGGGCGCGTGCCGGGTCCGGGGCCGCCTCGTCGATCATCTCGCCGATCCGGGCGGCGAGCGCGGCGAAGCCGGGGTCGGCGTAGGTGTCCACCCATGCCCGGTAACGCGGCTCGGCGGGCGGGTCCTCGGCGAGCAGCCGCCCGAGCGTCGAGTAGCCCCACATACAGGGGTAGAGCGCCGCCAGCCCCTCGCCGTAGCCGGCCGCCGCCTCCAGCAGGAACGACGTGTACGCCGCGCAGGCCGGGCCCTTCACCGCGCCGTCCAGGTCGGCGCCGAAGCCCGCGGCCAGCGACCGGTGCAGGTCGAGCTCCTCGTGCCAGGTCGCGTGGGCCAGGTCGACCAGGTCGCCGAGGTGGCCGTCCGGCGCCTGCCAGGCCAGCCGGGAGAACACCCTGACGTAGTCGAGCAGGAACAGGTAGTCCTGTTCCAGCCACGACCGGAAGACCGGCTCGGGCAGGTCTCCCGCCGCGATGCCGCGTACGGTCGGGTGGGCGAGCTGGGCGTCGAGCATCGGCCGTCCGATGGCGTGCAGGTCCGCTGATATCCCCATAAGTACTCATTTTCGCGGTAAGGGAAGAGTTAGGCTCGATGCCGTGACTCTGACGATCGCCGAGGAAGTGCTGCTGCTGGCCTACCGGGAGGACACCGGGAAGCCGGTCATCGGGTCCGTGGAGCTCGACGCCGCCCTGGCGGGAGCCGTGGTCGCCGAACTCGCCGTGACCGGGCGCGTCGATTTCGACGACAAGAAGCTGGTGGTCACGGACAACGCGTCGCTGGGGGACGAGGAGCTGGACCAGGCGCTGGCCCGGATCTCCGGTGAGTCCCGGCGGCACAAGGCGGACTGGTGGGTGGGCAAGCTCCGCATGGGCGGGCTGCGCAAGCGGCTGCTGACCCGACTCGCCGTACGCGGCGTGCTGAGCGAGCAGAAAGGCAAGATCCTCGGGATCTTCCCCACCACCCGTTATCCGGAGCTCGATCCGAGCCATGAGCAGGCGGTGCGGGACCGCGTCCGGAACGTGCTGGCCGGGGCCCAGCCCGACGAGCGGACCGCGGCGCTGATCGCGGTCGTCCACGCGGCGAAGCTCGACCGCGAGGCGTTCCCGGACGCGCCGAAGGGCCGCGTCAAGGAGATCGCCCAGGGCGAGTGGGCCGGCGAGGCCGTACGCAAGACGATCGCGTCCGTGCACGCGGCCGTCCTGGCGGCCACGACCGCGGCGACCACCGCCGCGACCACCGCGTCCATCAACTGACCCTCCGCTCGGGCCTCAGTCGGCACCCGGCCGGGTGCCGGCGGGGTCGGCCGCGCCTCGGCCGAGCCGCGCCGGGTCTCCACCGCGCCCTCGCCAAGCCTCCCCCGAGCCTCCGCTGGGCCGCGCCGGAACCGGCGCCGAGGAACGGCGCCGGGGACGGCGCGGCGGCCGCGGCGTCACTTCGTGATGACGTCCTTGGGGACCTGCTTGTCGGCGGCGAGCGCCTCGAACAGGCGCAGCGCCTTCTGCGTGTCCCACTTCACGACGGCCTGACCGCCGATGGTCGGCAGCGAGCCGATCGGGACAGCCGTCGTGACGGGTCCGCCGCGCATGGCGAGGCCCACCGACAGCAGGTCGAACAGGCCGGTGCCGGGGTCGACGGCGACCGAGTCGGCCGCGTTCAGCGCCAGCGGCACCGAGGTGAAGGGGTTGAGCAGCGTGCCGGGGCTCGCCGCCTTCTGGACCACCGCGGAGAAGAACTCCCGCTGCCGCTGGGTGCGGTCGAAGTCGGGGATGGCGCCGGTCTTCCTGGTGCGCACGTAGCCGAGCGCGGTGCCGCCGTCCATGTCCTGGCAGCCCTTCTTGAGGTTGATCCCGGCCTTGTGGTCGTTGATGTCCTGCTTCACGCAGATGTTGACCCCGCCGATCGCGTCGACGATGCCCACGAACCCGCCGAAGCCGATCTCCATGTAGTGGTCGATCCGGATGCCGGTCACCCGCTCGACCGTCCTGGTCAGCAGCTTCGGCCCGCCGAAGGCGTAGGCCGCGTTCAGCTTGCCGCTGCCGTGCCCCTCGATGGGGACGTACGAGTCGCGGGGGAGGCTGACCAGCGTCGGCCGGCCGTCCTCCGGGATGTGGAGCAGCATCATCGTGTCGGTGCGCTTGCCGACCGCCTTGCCGGTGGCCAGCTTCCTGCGCTGCGCGGCCGTGAGGCCCGCCCGGCTGTCGGAGCCGACCAGCAGCCAGTCCTCGCCCGGCGTCTCGGCGGACCGCCCGTCGTAGTCGGTCATCGCCTCGACCGAGTGGAGCCTGGCACTGATCAGGAAATACCCGGCGACGGCGGCGACCAGCAGGAGCACCAGCAGCACCACGACGATCCGGACGACGGTCCTGCCGGTCACCCGGGGACCACGCCTGCCGCCGGACCCACCGCCACGCCCGCCACCGGACCCGCCCCCGGACCCGCCGCCGTCCCTGTGCGGGGCGTCCTCCGGGCCCCTGGGCGTCCGCCCGCTCCCCCCGATCGGGCGGACCGGCTCGCTGCCCGAGCGCGGCTTGCCGTACACCTTGGAACGGGCGCGGGGGACCGTGTCGTCCCTGCCGGACCCCCTCCCGGACGCTCCGCCCGGCCCTTCGGCCCGGTTCCCGGACCCGGGCGCCCCGAGCGGGGCAGCCTGGGGCTCCGCCGGGCGGCGGATCGCCCGGGTCGCCTCGTTCTCGTCGGCCACGTGAAATCCCCAGCCCCTCAGCGTCCTGACCACCGCTTTGACCTCACCGGCGGAACTCTTTGCCGATGGGCCCCCTCCTTCACGGTACTCAGGCGGCTTCTAAGCAGCCAGTAAACGCCGCCGGGAAACACAGGAGAGATTCCAGCCGTTACGGTGGTATACGAACCACGCGAAAGGATCGACGTGTCCGTTCCGGACCCCTGGAGTACCGGCCCGTGCCTCGGCACGGGCTCTCATGATCATACGGCGGCCGCCCGATGAGCGCCGCCCTCGGTCTTCTTGCCGTTCTCGTCCTGACCCTCGCCACCGGGTTCTTCGTCGCGCAGGAGTTCGCCTTCGTCGCCGCCGACCGCGGCGCGCTGCGCGAACAGGCGGCGGCCGGCGACGACGCCGCCCGCCGCGCCCTCGACGTCACCGGACGGCTGTCGTTCATGCTCTCCGGCGCGCAGCTGGGGATCACCGTCACCACCCTGCTGGTGGGCTTCATCGCCCAGCCCGCGACGTCGGGCGTGCTGCGCGGCCCCCTGGAGGCGGCCGGGCTGCCCGGCGCGGCCGTGCCCGGCGTCGCCGTGGCGCTCGGCGTCGTGATCGCCACCGTCGTCCAGATGATCATCGGCGAGCTCGCCCCCAAGAACCTCGGCATCGCGCGGCCCGAGGAGGTCGCCAAGGCCCTCGGCCGGCCGACGGAGATCTACCTGGCGGTCGCCGGGCCCGTCATCCGGCTGTTCGACACGGCGGCGACCAGACTGGTCCGCCTGTTCGGCATCGAGCCGGTGGAGGAGCTCGAACACGGCGCGACCCCCGAGGAGCTGTCGCGCATCGTGTCGGAGTCCGCCGCCTCCGGGGAGCTGCCGCCCCGGCTGGCCGAGACGCTGGAGCGGGCGCTGGAGTTCGGCGACCGCACCGCGGAGGACGTGATGGTCCCCCGCCCGCGCGTGGTCTCGCTGCGCGCCGAGTGGCCGGTGTCCGACCTTCTCGACGCCCTGCGCACCCAGGGTCACTCCCGTTACCCCGTCCTCGGCACCGACGCCGACGACGTCGTCGGCGTGACCGGGCTGACCGAGTATCTGAAGGCCGGATCCCCGGCCGACGGGCTCGTCGGCGGCATCACCCGCGCGCCGGTCCTCGTCCCCGCGACGCTGCCGCTGCCCGAGCTGCTGCGCCGGATCACCTCCGCCGGCGAGACGTTCGCCTGTGTGATCGACGAGTACGGCGGGCTCGCCGGCGTGGTCACGATGGAGGACCTCGCCGAGGAGCTGGTCGGCGAACTGGTGGACGAGAACGACCCCGAACCCCTCGGCGTCGTGCGGCGCGGCGACCACGTCTGGGACGTGCCGGGCACGCTCCGCCTCGACGAGGTCGAACGCGCCACCCATGTCCGGCTGCCCGAGAGCGAGGACTACGAGACCGTCGCCGGGCTCGTCCTCGCCGCCCTCGGCCGCATGGCGGAGCCGGGCGACGAGGTCGTCTCCCCCCTCGTGCCCGAACCGCACCTCTTCGATGACGAGGAGGAGGACACGCGGCACGCCGTGCTCACGGTCCAGAGCGTGCGCCGCCGGGTCCCCGAGTGGATCCGGCTGTCGACGCAGGCGGGGGAGCGGCGGGAGGCCGAGGACGCCCGCGTGGCGGCTCATGAGCCCTCCGGCGGCGCCTACTACGCCCCCGAGCTGTTCTCCGCGTTGTTCCAGGGCAGGCCGGCATGAGTTCGCTGACCGGAGTCCTGCTCGGCATCGTCCTGCTCGCCGCCAACGGCGTCTTCGTGGCGGCCGAGTTCGCCCTGGTGTCCGCCCGCAGGCACCGGCTGGAGGAGATCGCCGCCGGCGGCGGCCGGCTGGCCAAGATCACGGCTCGGGCGGCGGTGCGCGGCGGGCGCGAGCTGTCGCTCATGCTCGCCGGGGCGCAGCTCGGCATCACCCTGAGCTCGCTGGGCCTCGGCATGGTCGCGGAGCCCTCCATCGAGCACCTGCTGGAGCCGGTGCTCGCGCTGCTGCCGGAGTCGCTGCGCACGCCGGCCGCGTACGTCGTGGCGCTCGCCCTGGTGACGTTCCTGCACATGGTCGTGGGCGAGATGGCGCCCAAGTCGCTGGCGCTCACCCACCCCGAGCGCGCCGCGATGGGGCTGGCGCTGCCGTTCCGCGGCTTCGCCTGGATCGTCCGCCCGGTCCTGGCCACGCTGAACGCGGTGACCAACGGCATCCTGCGGCTGCTCGGCGTGCACGCGCGCGACGAGCTCGCCACCACCCGGACGCCCGGGCAGCTCGCCATGCTGGTCGCCGAGTCGGGCCGGATGGGCATGCTCGACCGCGACGAGCACGACCTGCTCACCCGCGCGCTGCGGGTCCACTCCCAGCCGGTGGAGCGCCTCATGGTGCCCGTGAGCGAGGCGCCGTCGGTGCCCGCCGGGGCCGACGCCCAGCTCGTACGGCGGACGGCGGCGCGGGTCGGGAGCCTGCGCATGCTGGTGGTCACCCCCGACGACGTGGTCGGGGTGTGCCACGTCCGCGACGCCGTCGTGTGGCCCGATCACCGGGCCGGTGAGCTGGCGACCCCGGTCCCCCGCATGGCGAAGGGCACCACGATCTCCGACGCCGTGACCCTGCTCCAGGAGGCCCACGCCCAGCTCGGGCTGGTCACGGACGCGGGCGGCGCCCCCGTCGGTGTGATCGATCTCACTACCCTGCTGGGCGAGCTGCTGGTGGCCTGACCCGCCGGACTCGCAAGCGCGCGGAAAGTGGTTTGAAAGCCGGTCTCCGGAGAATGTGCAGTGCGCGATCGAGGGGCCCGATCATCGGGCCCCCGGCGCGTCACGACCTGTGGACCGGGGCCCGACGCCGTACGGGCCGGAAGGAGATGCCCGACGTGTGTTCACTCCCGACCACGTGGGGCCAGGGCTCTTCCAAGCGAGGGGTCGTCCCCCTGGGTGGCGCAAAGAGAAAGCCTCGCCGGGAGGAGGCTCTGCTTCCGACCGTGCGACGCGGCTTGTCCGGCCGGGGGTTCCAGGGGGTCGTCCCCCTGGGCGGCACAAAGAGAAAGCCCCGCCGGGAGGAAGCTTTGCTTCCGACCGTGCGAGGCTGCTTTCTCGTGGGCAAGGGGGGAGTTGAACCCCCACGTCCTTTCGGACACACGGACCTGAACCGTGCGCGTCTGCCATTCCGCCACTTGCCCTTGCGGTTGGCCCCCATCTCTGGGTGCCTGGAAAGGTTAGCACGTATCCGCCCGTGCTACCGAACCCGGATACGATCCTCATCAACGACGATGCGATGGAGCTCAGCGAAGCACCGGAGCGGTCGCGACCATAGACGCGAGTGGAAGGGAGGTATCCGGTGGGAGTCCTTCAGCGCTTCGAGCGCAGGCTCGAAGGGATGGTTGAAGGGGCCTTCGCGCGGGCGTTCAAGTCCGACCTCCAGCCGGTCGAGGTTGCCAGCGCCGTGCAGAGGGAGATGGACGAGCGCGCCGCGATCGTCGCTCAGGGTCGCACGCTCGTGCCGAACGACTTCGTGGTGGAGCTGTCGACGACCGACAGCGAGCGCCTGGAGGTGTACGCCGACAGCATCAGCCACGAGCTCGCCACGCTCGCCCGGGAGTACGCCAAGGAGCAGGGGTACTCGTTCGTCGGGCCGGTGCGGGTGCGCTTCGAGACCGCCGACGACCTCGCGGTCGGGCTGTTCCGCATCCGGTCGGGCGTGATCCGTGGCGCCACGGTCGAGCAGGACGAGATCCGGCAGCCGCCGAGCGACCTGCCCGCCAGCCGGCCCAGCGCGTTCCAGGGCCGGCCCCGGCTGCTCGTCTCGACCCAGGACGACCCCCAGGGGCAGCGTTCGTACGAGCTGACCACACCGGTGACGTTGCTGGGACGCGGAACCGATTGTGATCTACGACTGGTGGATCCCGGCGTATCGCGGCATCATGCCGAGCTACGGGTAGAGGGGCCACAGGTCGTGCTCGTGGACCTGGGGTCGACCAACGGCACCTTCGTCAACGGCCAGCCGGTCCGCAGGGTCGAGATGCAGGATGGGACGAGGGTGACCCTCGGCCGCACGACACTGGTGTTCCGGCGCGATTAGAGGTAACAAACGGTCCATGTCCGAGCTAACGCTGCTGCTGATCCGGCTCGCCTTCCTGGCGGTGCTGTGGTTCTTCGTGATCGCCGCGGTCGGCGTCATCCGGACAGACCTGTTCGGTTCGCGCACGGCTCCCGCCCCCCCTCGGAAACCGGCCAGGCAACCACGACCGGTGTCCAAGCCCAAAAAGGGCGAACCACGTCAGCTCATCGTCACCGGTGGCCCCCTGCAAGGGACCATCATCAACCTCACGGAGACGCCAATCACCATCGGCCGGGCGAACGACGCCACGCTGGTACTCAGCGACGACTACGCTTCGAGTCGGCACGCCCGGCTCTTTCCGCAGGACGGCCAGTGGATCGTGGAAGACCTCGGATCCACCAACGGCACGTACCTCGAACGTTCGAAAGTGACCCGCCCGACCCCGGTGCCCCTCGGAGTTCCGATCCGCATCGGCAAGACCGTCATCGAATTGCGCAAATGACCATCGCACTCCGCTACGCCGCTCGCTCGGACGTCGGGCTCCTCCGTGAAGGCAACGAGGACTCGGCGTACGCCAGCGGCCGCCTGCTGGCCGTCGCCGACGGCATGGGCGGGCATGCTCACGGCGAGGTGGCCAGCTCGGTCGCCATCGCCGCAATGTCGTCCCTCGACCGGGACGCCTCCGGCGGTGACCTGCTCGGCGCCATCGAGGCTGCGGTCCGGGACGCCAACCACCAGTTGCACGCGATGGTGGCCCGGGACCCGAGCCTCAAGGGCATGGGCACCACCCTCACCGCGATGCTCTGGAGCGGCCCGCGCTTCGCCCTGGTCCATGTGGGCGACTCCCGGGCCTATCTGCTCAGGAACGGCGAGCTGTACCAGATCACGCACGACCACACACTGGTGCAGTCGCTGGTGGACGACGGGCGGATCACCCAGGAGGAGGCCGCCAACCATCCCCAGCGCTCGATCCTGCTGCGGGCGCTCGACGGCAGCGGCGAGGTCGATCCCGACCTGCAGGACCGGGAGGCCCAGGTGGGCGACCGGTACCTGCTGTGCTCGGACGGCCTGTCCACCGTGGTCAGCGCCGAGACCCTGCATCTCACCCTGACCACGATCGACGATCCCGAGGACGTCGTCCGGCAGCTCATCGACCTCGCCAACCGGGGCGGCGGGCCGGACAACATCACCTGCGTGGTCGCCGACGTGATCGAGGTGGACGACGTGCAGCCGCCGCCGCTGGCCGCGGCGGTCGTGGGCGCGGCCGGCTCCGGCCGGGGGCGTTCCACCGCGCCGCCCGACACGCCGGCGGGCCG
>QFZU02000186.1 GCA_003260025.2 Microbispora triticiradicis
GATGGCGGCGGCCGCCCGCCTGGCCGGGCACGACCGGCTCGGGCTGGCCGCCCGGGCCGCCGCCTTCACCGCGGCGAGCGCCGGCACGGTCTTCCTCGTCGCCGAACTGGGCAGGCCGGAACGCTTCCTGAACATGCTGCGGGTCTTCAAGCTCACCTCGCCGATGAGCGTCGGCTCCTGGACGCTGGCCGCCCACAGCGGGCTCACCGGCGTCGCGGCCGGATCGGCGGTGACCGGCCTGCTGACCCCGGTGGGCGACGCCGCGTCGGTGGCGAGCGGCCTGAGCGGCCTGGCGATGGCGACGTACACGGCCGTCCTCCTCGCCGACACCGCCGTGCCGTCGTGGCACGAGGGGATGCGGGAGCTTCCGTTCCTGTTCTCGGGGAGCGCGCTCGCCTCCGCGGGCGCGGCCCTGATGCTGACCACCCCCAGGGCGCAGGCGGGGCCCGCCCGCGCCGCGGCGGTCGCCGGCGCCGTGACCGAGGTCGTGGCCGGCGAGCTGATGGAGCGTCGTCTGGGCCTGCTCGGCGAGCCGTACCGGAACGGCAGGGCGGGCAGGCTCATGCGAGCCTCACGCGCGCTCACCCTCGGCGGCGGCCTGCTCGCCACGGTCGCCGGGCGCAGCCGGACCCTCACCGCGCTGTCCGGGCTCGCGATCACCGCCGGGGCCCTGTGCACCCGGTTCGGCGTGCTGGAGGCGGGCCGCGTCTCGGCCAAGGACCCCAGGTACACCGTCGTCCCCCAGCGTGACCGCCTCGACGCCAGCCGCCCCGCCCGCGTCCCCGGCCGCTAGTGCTGTGACTGGAAACGATCACCGGGTTCACGCGTAGGCCTTCGATGTAGCTCAGTGCGGTACAGGCGGATGCTCGCACGCGGCTGACCGGCGGAGACGTCCCGCCGGCGAGGTGGCCGGCGGGACGTTCGCATGGAGTGGTCAGCGCCTGCGGCGAGTCGTGTGTCAGTTCGGCGTGACGGCCACCGGGGCGTCGTCCCCGGCGCGCACGTCATCCATGCCCTCACCGGGCTTCCCGGGCGGGGGGCACTTGGCGTGCGCCTGCTTGCCGTCGACGTAGCTCTTCTCGTCGCTCGTGCCGAACTCGCCGCTCTCGTCGCCCTTGACGTGCACGATGCAGACGGCGCCCTTGCCGGGCAGCGGGGGCTCCTTGCAGAGGATACGCAACTTGCCCTTCGGGGCCTCCTTGCCGTCCACGAAGACCTTGCCGTCCCTGAATGTGTCCGTTCTGAACGTCTCCCCCTTGAACTTGCCGCCCTTGTCGGCCTTCTTCATGATGCAGACGACGCCCTTGCCGGGCAGCGGAGGCTGCGTGCAGAGGGTGCGCAGCTTGCTCTTCGGGACCTCCTTGCCGTCCATGAAGACCTTGCCGTCCTGGTCGACCCTGACGGTGGTCTTGCCCTCCCCCATGGCCGCCGGCCCGCCCTTCACGGCGCAGCCGAACACCGGCTTCGGGGCACCGGTGGAGGTCGCCGACGCGGCCGTGGCGCCGCCGACGCCGACGCCGAGGCCCACCGTCATGACGACCGCCGTGAGGATCCTGCTCCTCTTCTTCATGCTCTGGACACTCCCTAGATCGGCTGCCCGTGAGGGCTGCCCGTGATCGGTGACGGAACGCTCAGCAGTTTGGGCCCCTACACCTGAAGCGATCCTGAAGAGGAAAACGATGATCTTCATGTTCGCCTTAGGTACGCACCTCCACCCTGTCGACGTGCGCCTACTTCTGGTGGAAGACGAACGCAGGCTGACCGAGCTGCTCAAAGACGGCCTGACCAAGGAGGGCTTCGCGGTCGATCTCGCCCACGACGGGCGCGAGGGCCTGTGGATGGCGACCGAGCATTCGTACGACGTGATCGTGCTGGATGTGATGCTGCCGTTGCTGCACGGCTATGGGGTCTGCGCGAAGCTGCGGGAGGCCGGGAACTGGACGCCGATCCTCATGCTGACCGCGAAGGACGGAGAGTACGACGAGGCGGAGGCGCTGGACACCGGCGCGGACGATTATCTGACCAAGCCGTTTTCGTACGTCGTACTGCTGGCGCGACTCAGGGCACTGGCCCGGCGTAAGGTGCGGGAGCGGCCGACGGTGCTGACCGCCGGGGACCTCCGGGTCGATCCGGCGGGGCTGAAGTGCAGTCGCGGGGACGTACAGATCGCGTTGACGCCCAAGGAGTTCGCGATCCTGCACTGCCTGACGCGGCACGCGGGCGAGGTGGTGACCAAGGCCGAGCTGCTCGCCCAGGCGTGGGACTTCGCGTACGACGGCGATTCGAACGTCGTCGAGGTCTACATCAGCGCGCTGCGCCGCAAGATCGACAAACCGTTCGGACGGACGACGCTGAAGACCGTGCGGGGCGTTGGCTACCGGCTGGAGGGCTGACATGGGCGTCCGTCTACGCACGACGCTGACGGCCACCGCGGCGGTGGCGGCGGCGCTCTGCCTGGCCTCCATCGCGCTTTTCGCCGCGCTGGACTCGAGCCTGACGGCCTCCACCAAGGAGTTGGCGGCGAACGACGCCAAGGAACAGATGCGAGTTCTGAAGGCGGAGTCGGGGCCGGGTCACGCGGGGGACGGAAAGGGAATGGTGCCACCGCTTGAAAAGGGAGCGGTGCCGCCGGGCGGGGAGGGACCGCTGCCGGGCTCGGCCGCCATCGGCGAAGACGACGGCCTTCCGGTGCCCGATGAGGCCGTTCTCGTGGTCAGGCGGACGTTCGAGACCGAGGACGGCCCGGTCACCGTCTTCGGAAAAGCTTCCAAGGCACCCGCGCTGGCGGCGATGACCACGCTGAGGAACCTGCTGATCCCGGGGGTTCCGGCGCTCCTCGCGGTGGTCGCGCTGTTCACCTGGCTGGCGGTCGGCCGAGTGCTACACCCGGTCTCCGCGATCAGGGCGAAGGTCGCCGACATCACCGCGCACGGCCTGCACGAACGCGTGCCGGAGCCGGACACCCGAGACGAGATCGCGGCACTGGCCCGTACCGTCAACGCCACCCTCGACCGGCTGCAGACCTCCGTCGACGCGCAGCGACAGTTCGTCGCCGATGCCGCACACGAACTCCGCAGCCCACTGGCGATCCTGCGAACCCGGCTGGAGCTGGCCCGGCCCGCCGAGAAGCCGCTGGCGACTGCGGCACTGGACGATGTCGCACGCCTCCAGTCCCTTTCCGCCGACCTCCTCCTGCTGGCCCGGCTCGACGCCGGCGAACCCCTGCCGCGGGCCGAGGAACTGGACCTGGCCCAGGTCGTCGCCGAGGAGGCCGTCCGCAAACGCCCTCGTCCGGACGTCCACGTGTACCTCGACCTCACCCCCGACCTGCTCCTCCACGGCTCCGCCGACCAACTCCGCCGCCTTGTCGCGAACCTCGTCGACAACGCGGTCCGCCACGCCTCCACGTCAGTCCACGTCACTCTCACGGCTCCGGGCGACCACGCCGTCCTCGACGTCGTGGACGACGGCCCCGGTATCCCCCCGGAACACCGCGCCATCGTCTTCGACCGTTTCACCCGCCTGGACCACGCCCGCACCCGGGACACGGGAGGCTCAGGGTTGGGGCTGCCGATCGCCCGGGATATCGCGCGGGCTCACGGGGGGACCCTTCAGGTGGTCCCGCACAGCCCGGGCGCGAGGCTGCGTGCGGTCTTCCCGTTGTCCGGGCGGTCTGTCGCGTACCCGCTGGGTGATCTCGCGGTGCGCGCGCCGTCGCGAACGCGCCTGACGACCACCCGGCCCGATGCCGGTCACAGCACCAGCTAGTGCCGGTCACCCGCGTCGTCGACGCTTTCTCGGTCTCCACCGTGATGATCTGCGGCGGGCTGACCGCTCTCCTCATGGCCGCATCCCTGTGGTCACTTGGCAAACCCCGCTGATTCCGCGAGGTCACGCGCCGTGCGCCACGGAACCGCGATTCTCGTCGCCGTGATCGACGAATGGCTGTGAGCGCCGGCGGCGGGCGTTGCGGAGGCGGATGCCGCTCCAGCCCAGGGAACTCGCGGTCACCGCGTCCCAGAACGGCCAGAGGTCGTTCAGCAGCCTGAGCTGGATGCCGGCCTCCTCGTGCAGCCGCAGCAGGTCGCCGACGGGTTCGGGCGGCCCGAGGGGTTCGACGGGCTCGGTTGCCACCACCGCGTTCGGCACCGGCTCGCCGAACGGCACGAACTTCTCGGCGGGGAAGCGGTAGGCATACAGGCGGACGGTCAGGAAGGCCTCCAGCCAGCCGTATTCGACGACATGGACCCGCTCGCCACAGCCCGGCCCGATGATCCGGTCGCGATCGGCGTCCGTGGAGTCGGGCGTCGTCCACGCCATGGCCCGCGGGCACTGGCGGGGGAACCAGTAGTCGGGGCAGCGCTCGGCAGTCACCGCCCAGACGTACGCCTCCGGCTGCCGCGCCGTGGCCGCCACGTGGGGGACGAACCGAGTGATCTCGGGGTCCTCGGAGAAATGCAGCACCTCACCGGGCTCGGGTCGCATGTCCCGGGTCTACCACCTCACCGCTGTCCCGGGCGTTGTCTGTGTCAGACGAGTCGGATCGCTGCGGCCTCGGCCGGGACGAGTTCGCCGACGATCGGCGCGCCGGGGACCTCGCCGGCGACCAGGAGGCCGCCCGAGGTCTGGGCGTCGGCGAGCAGGAGCAGGTCCTCCTCGCCGAGGCCGCCCGGATCGAGATGTGGGCGCACCCAGTCGAGGTTGCGGCGGGTGCCGCCGCTGACGAACCCATCGCGTACGGCCTGCCGCGCGCCCTCCAGGTAGGGTACGGCCGCCACGTCGACCACCGCCGTGACGCCGCTCGCCCTGGCCAGCTTGTAGAGGTGGCCGAGCAGCCCGAAGCCGGTCACGTCGGTCGCGCAGCGGGCCCCGGCGGCCAGCGCCGCCCGTGAGGCGTCCCGGTTGAGCGTCGTCATGACCTCGACCGCCTGCGGGAACACCTCGCCGGTCGCCTTGTGCCTGGTGTTGAGCACGCCCACGCCGAGCGGCTTGGTGAGCGAGATCGGGGTTCCCGCCCGGCCCGCGTCGATGCGCAGCAGCCGCTCGGGGTCGGCCAGGCCGGTGACCGCCATGCCGTACTTGGGCTCGGGGTCGTCCACGCTGTGCCCGCCCGCGACGTGACAGCCCGCCGCCCGCGCCACGTCGAGGCCGCCGCGCAGCACCTCCCGGGCGAGGTCCATGGACAGGGTCTCCCTCGGCCAGCCCAGCAGGTTCACCGCGACGACCGGTTCACCGCCCACGGCGTACACGTCGGAGAGCGCGTTGGTCGCCGCGATGCGCCCCCAGTCGTACGGATCGTCCACGACCGGGGTGAAGAAGTCGGCGGTGGCGACGACCGCCCTGCCCCCCTCGATCCTGACCACGGCCGCGTCGTCGCCGTCATCCAGCCCGATCACCAACTCGTTGGCGTACGCCGACGGAACCGGGGCCACGAGCCCGGCCACGATGCTCTCCAGCTCACCCGGGGGGATCTTGCAGGCACAGCCGCCACCGTGCGCCTGCTGGGTCAGCCGCAACCCGGCCCGTTCCGTCGTCTCGGTCATGCCGCCCCCGTCCGGGTCGTCGTTCACGTACGCCGCGCCGCCGCCGTGGGGGCACCGCCGGGTCCCTACCCCGTTCCGGCTAGGTTTCTGCCTGGAGGTGTGTGGGTGCCTGGTGGCCCCCGCGGTCTTCAAAACCGACGAGGCCGAGGTCCTCGGCCTGGCGGGTTCGATTCCCGTCCGCCTCCGCTCATCATGTCCCTTCGTACGTCAGGCCTCCCCCCGGCCTCCGCCTGCCAGCGAGGTGCTGGGCCTCGTGACTTGGCGCGGCGCGCGGACCACCCGAGAGGCAGTGAACGGCCAGCTCAGACCAGGTGACGGGTCCATGTCGTGGTGGATCTGCCGCTTGATCAGCGGTGAACCTGCCGGGCCATGCGTGGTGATTCCGCCGATCCGGGCGACCTCCGTCAGAGGAGCCCGGCGCCAGGCAGGGGACAACGCAGGGACGGCGCCGACCGCGGCCTGCACCGACCCGGGCCTGCTCGACGCGTGGGTTCGGCACGCTGTCAGCGCGACCTCGGTTGCGGATCTGTTCGCCGAAGAATCCTGATCGCGCAACGCGCGGGGGTCTTGTTCGCGGTGACCTGGCGCGGGGGCGCTTTCAGTCGTGCGGTGAGCGGGTTCTCCCCGCCGTGTAGGCGGCGATCGCGACCAGGAGGGCCGCGACGAGCTGGAGGATCAGATGACCCATCGTGTAGGGGATGACGAAGGGCGAGAAGTCGCGGTTCGCCATACCTCGGTCGGCGACTCCCTGGAGGACGCCCGCGATGAGGGAGAGCCTGGCGGCGGCGAGGAACTCCGGTCGCCCGCTCGCCGGGCGGATGCCGAGTAGCAGCACGACGAGCAGAGTGGGCAGGTAGACGCGGAGCACCTCGGCCCTGCCGAGGTCCAGCACCACGAGTACGGTCGCGGCGGCGCCGAGGACGAATGCGATGAGGGCGCGGGTGTCGCGTCGCTGCTCGATCACGCGGACGACGAACAGGCAGAGGCAGACGGCCGACACCACCATCGCTCCCCACCACTGCGGCGTCTCTCCGGCGCCGCGAGTGATGCGTTCGGGAGAGACGAAGTGGGCCACGACCACCGCCACGGCGACCAGGCTGACGGCGCGGTCCCCTAACCATGACCACCGCGCCGTTTCCGGCGCGTCCTCCAGCATGACGACCACGAGGATGAGCAGGGTTCCCGCCGCCGCGATCCCCATGCTCCAGCCGCTGCCGAACTCGGCCGCGAAGAACGCCAGCAGACCCAGCATGACCGCGCCGAGACCGGCGGCGAGCCCACGGGCGATCTCCCGGGCGGGTCCGTCCGAAGGAAGCAGGCCCGTCCCTAGCGCGGCGGCCACCAGTAGCCATTGCCAGATCACGGCGACCGGGGTCAGCCAGGAGAGCGGCGCGCTCGCCAGCAGGAAGGCCGCGGGGAGGGCGAGCGTCCGAAGATCGAAGGCTCGGCCGTGCGGCCGGAAGGCTCGGAGGAGGCGGTTTCCGGGGCCGGTCACACCGCCGGACGGGTTGGGCGGCTCCAGTGTCTCCGCCTCGGAGACAGATGACGCGGACGGGTCCGAGGACGGCGGCTTGACCACGGTCGCCGATGCCGGTGCGGATTGCGCCGACTGCGATGACGATTTCGGTGCCGGGGGCGCGAGCTGGGCTTCCGATACCGGTGCGGGAGGCACGGACGCCGCTACCGACGCCGACGCTGGGAACGCGGATCGTGCCGCCGAGGCCGGCGAGGAGGATGTGGGGGTGGGACCTGCGGAGGCCGACGCCGGCGCGGGAGGCGGGGACGCCGGTAGCGATGTCGGTGTGGACGCGGCGGACTGCGGTGCCGAGGCTGGGGCGAGAGGTGCGGTGGACGCGGCGGACTGCGGTGCCGAGGCTGGGGCGGAAGGCGGGGGCTGCGGTGCCGGGGCGGCTGCGGGTGCGGGTGCCGATGCCGGTGCCGGTCGGGGTTTCCTGGCGGTGGCGAGGGCTTCGGCGGCGGCCTTGGACACCATGCGGCTGTCGTCGTCGGCGAGTTCCTCCAGGGTCAGGCGTGCCGCCAGAGCGAGGCCCTCGTGCCTGCTCCGCAGCAGGCGCCGCAACTCCTCGACGGCCCCGGCGCGGACCCTGGGGATGGAGTTGTCGATGACCGCCTGAAGCTCCACCGGCAGGGGAGAGGGCACGGTGACCGGGCGGGCGCGCCGCGCGACGTAGAGATCGCCCTGCAGGTCGAACGCCCACTTCCCCGGGGTCTGACCAGGTGTCGTCCTCCGGACCTTGTCGTAGACGTAGTCGTACAACTCGTCGATGCCGACGTAGCCGTCCTGGTCGTGGTCGGCGTCCCCCGACTCCAGCCCTTCCACGAGAGCACGGGTGAACACCGACGGCGCCTGCTCCTGCGTGTCGGCGAGCTCGGTGCCGTCGAAGGCGTACTCCATCGCGTTCGACGCGGTGATCACCACGCGGCCGCGGCCGCCGAACTGCTCCTCCACGTGTACGCCCGTGCCGGCGCGGGGCAGCGCGCCCCGTGCCCACGCTCCCGCGTAACAGCAGTCGAGCAGCAGGATCATGCGCCTCGACCGGCTGCGGCTCATCCTGCGGTTGACGAACTCGGCCGAGACCGCGGTCGCCCCCAGGCGGTTCAGCTTTGTGCTGGGCGTGGCGAAGTACAGCTCTCCGTTGTCGTCCTTCACGCCGTGGCACGAGAAGTGCAGCAGCAGCACGTCGTCCGGAGCGCGGTCGGCGAAGAACTCCTCGACCATCTCGCTGACCACGTGCGTGGGCTCGTTGAGCAGCGTCCTCACCTGGAAGCCGCCGATCGCGGGATCGCCGAGCACGCGGGCCAGCGCCTCGGCGTCGCGCGCCGGTGCGCGCAACCGGCGCAGCCCTGGATCGCGGTACTCGTCCCCGGCCACGATGAGGGCGGTCCGTTTGGCGGCGGGGGCGCCGGCGTCCCCCTGCCGTCCGCCCTCGTGCCGCCGCACCCACAGATCGGTCAGCCGGCGTTGCTCGCCGGACGGCACACCGGTCAGCTCGATCGCGTCGCCGTCGATCGTCAGCTTCGCGGAACGGTGCTGGTTGCGGGTCAGCCAGGCCGTCACCGCGTTCACGACCGCGGCGAGCAGCTCGGTACCCGCAAGAGAGACCACCAGGCCGCCGAGGGAGAACGACAGGACGGCCCTGGCTCCGGGTGGCGGCGGTGCCCCCGCCTCGTTCTCGGCCGCCAGCACGTCGATCTCCAGCAGCTCCGCCCGGAGCCGCGCCGTCAGGTCCTCCAGTTCGCGGGGGTCCGCGTTTCCCTGGGCGTCCCCCTGGGCGCCTGCCCCGGTGATCCGGATGGTCAGCCGGGTCGTCTCAGCGGCCATGTCGCGGATCCCCCCTTACTGTTCCCGGCACGCGGACGTGTCCGTACGGGGGCCGGTGCGCCGGTTCGTCCCGGCACCCGCACCCCGGCCCCCGACCGGGCCGGCCGCACGTGGTGCCGGCTCGATGCAGTGTCGGCCGGGCGACCCGGCGGAGGGAACAGCGCGGTTCACTCAGCGGACCGCGCGTCGATACGGCCGAGGTTGCGGGTGATCTCCCTCGACGCGCGCAGCACGAGTTCGGAGAGCCCCGCGGGCACCGACGGCCGTATCGTGAGCGCGCTCACCGACGCGACGACCTCGCCGTCCGGCCGCCGCACCGGTACGGCCACGCAGCAGATCCCGGGAAGGACGTCCTGGTGGTCGACGGCGATGGCGCCCGACCGCCGGAAGGACGTCCGGGACCGCCGCCACTCGGCCGGAGTGAACCCCGCAGGCGCGTCGTCGTCGTCCGGCCTGTGCATGAGCAGCACCCGGCCCGCGGCGGTCGCCTCGGCCAGTTCGGAGCCCGGCAGGACCGGCGGCACCTCCGTGATGTCTCCCCGTGTCGCCGTGACGACCCTGACCCGGTCCTCTTCCAGCACGGTGAGGAACGCGACGGTCGTGGTCAGCGCGGACAGCAGGCGTACGGGTTCGCGGGCGGCGGCCTGCAGCCGCGGGTCGGGCTGCCAGGCGTCGGCCAGGCGGGCGAGCCGCCGGCCCACGAAGTAACGCTGCCCATGTCGTTGCACCGCGCCGAGGGCCGCGAGCTGCCGGAGCAGCCGGTAGGTGGTCGCCTTCGGCAGGCCGGCGTCGCGGGCGAGTTCCGACAGACCGGCCCCCTCCTCGGCCGCCGCCAGCACGTCGAGCAGGTGGAACGCCCCTTCGAGCACGCCGCGTCCGGGCGGCGCCCCGGCCAGGTCCGCCGGCTCCCGGCCGGAACCGGCGCCGGCGTGGTCCCGCATGCCCATGGGCCTCCCTCCCGAGTCGGTCACCAGGATCTCGCGGACGACGACTCCGCCGTTACCGCCCGTACGGGGAGAAGAGCGGGACCGGGGGTTCCGGCGAGCCCGTGCCGGCGGGAGCAGTAGGTTGAAGTGTGGATCCACGGAGGCGGGTGCCGCGTACGGACACCGTGCTGGCGGACCCCCGGCTGGCCGAGGCGGCCGGTCGGCTCGGCCGTCAGGTGGTCAAGGACGCGGTCGTACGGGCGCAGCAGCGGGTGCGGCAGGGCGAGATCGAGCCGGAGGACGTCGCCGGGGCGGCGCTGGCGGCGCTGCCGAGGCACGCGACGAGCCTTCGCCCGGTCCTCAACATGACGGGCGTGCTGCTCCACACGAACCTGGGCCGGGCTCCGCTGTCGGCCGCGGCGGTCGAGGCGGTGACGGTGACGGCGGGGGCGACCGACGTCGAGTTCGACCTCGTCACCGGAGCGCGGGCCCGCCGGGGACGCGGCGCGGCCGAGGCGCTCGCCCGTGCCGTGCCCGACGCCGAGCACGTACACGTCGTCAACAACAACGCCGCGGCCCTGGTCCTGGCCGCGACCGCGCTCGCCGCCGGGCGGGAGATCGTGATCAGCCGCGGTGAGCTGGTGGAGATCGGCGACGGCTTCCGCATCCCCGACCTGCTCGTCTCCACCGGCGCGCGGCTGCGTGAGGTGGGCACGACCAATCGCACCTGCCTGGCCGACTACCGGGAGGCGGTCGGCCCGCAGACCGGGTTCGTGCTCAAGGTCCACCCGTCGAACTTCCGGGTCGAGGGCTTCACCGGCTCCGTGGAGGTGGAGGAGCTGACCGGGCTGGGCGTGCCGGTGGTCGTCGACATCGGCTCCGGCCTGCTGGAACGCGATCCGCTGCTGCCCGAGGAGCCCGACGCGGCGAGCGTGCTGCGGGCCGGCGCCGACCTGGTCACGGCGAGCGGCGACAAGCTGCTCGGCGGCCCGCAGGCGGGCCTGCTGCTCGGCCGCCGCGACCTCGTCGAACGGCTCAGGCGGCATCCGCTCGCCCGCGCGCTGCGGGTGGACAAGCTGACGCTGGCCGCGCTGGAGGCGACGCTGCGCGGGCCCGGGACACCCGTACGGCAGGCCCTTCACGCCGATCCCCTCGTGCTGCGCGAGCGGGCCGAGGCGCTGGCGAAGGCGGTGTGCCAGGCGGGCGTGGACGCCGACGTGGTGCCGGCCGAGGCGACCGTGGGCGGGGGCGGCGCTCCCGGAGTGCGGCTGCCGAGCGTGGCGGTGAGCCTGCCGGAACGGCTCGCCGTGCCGCTGCGGCAGGGCGAGCCTCCGGTGGTGGGGCGGGTCGAAGGGGGGCGGCTGCTGCTCGACCCGCGCGCCGTGCCGCCGGAACGGGACGCCGAGGTGGTCGAGGCCGTGCTCAGGGCGGCGCGCTGATGCGAGGACGACCCGGCGGCCCGGGCGCGGCCGCCGCCCGCCTGACGAAGGAGGGGTGAATGCACGTCCTGGCCACGGCGGGGCACGTCGACCACGGGAAGTCGACGCTGGTGCGGGCGCTGACCGGAATGGAGCCCGACCGTCTGGCCGAGGAGCGGCGGCGCGGGCTCACGATCGAGCTCGGGTACGCCTGGACGTCGCTGCCTTCGGGAGAGCGGGTCGCGTTCGTCGACGTGCCCGGCCACGAGAGGTTCCTCGGCACGATGCTCGCCGGGGTCGGCCCGGTGCCCGCCGTGATGTTCGTCGTCGCCGCCGACGAGGGGTGGATGCCCCAGTCGGAGGAGCACCTGGTCGCGCTGCGCACCCTCGGCGTACGGCACGGCCTGCTCGTCGTGACCCGCGCGGACCTCGCCGACCCCGGTCCGGCGGCGAAGGACGCGGGCGGCCGTCTCACCGAGGCCGGTCTGCGCACGGGACCGGCGGGTGGAGCGGTGGAGACGCTGGCGGTGAGCGGGCGCACCGGCGAGGGCCTGGACGCGCTGCGCGCCGCCCTCGACCGGCTGGTGGCGGCGCTGCCCGCGCCCGATCCGGAGGCGCCGGTGCGGCTGTGGATCGACCGCGCGTTCAGCGTGCGCGGCAGCGGCACCGTCGTGACCGGCACGCTGCCCGCCGGTCGCGTGGAGGTCGGCGACGAGCTGGAGCTGGACGGCGAGCCGGTGCGGGTGCGCGGTCTGGAGTCGCTGAAGGAGCAGGCCGAGTCGGTCTCCGGGGTGGCGAGGGTGGCGCTCAACCTGCGCGGGCGGGTCGCCGGGGAACGCGGGCACGCGCTCGTCACGCCCGGCGCCTGGACGGCGACCGGCCTGGCCGACGTGCGTGTGACGATGGCCGAGGGGGCGCGAGGACCGCTGCCGGGCCGGCTCACCGCTCACATCGGTTCCGTGTCGGTGCCGTGCGAGGTCCGGCCGCTCGGCCCGGAGGCGGCGCGGCTGCGCCTGGCCCGGCCGCTTCCGCTGCACGTGGGCGACACGCTGCTGCTGCGCGACCCCGGCCGCGGACAGGGCGAGCTTCGCGTGCTGGCGCGGGCGACGGTCCTCGACGTACGGCCGCCGGAGCTACGGCGGCGGGGCGCGGCCCGGGAGCGGGCGAAGGCGCTCGCGGAGGCCTCCGCCGACGCCGCGTCCCTCCTGCGTACGCATCTGCTGCTGCGCGAGAGAGAACTGGTCGCGATGGGCAGCCCGCCGCCGGGCCGGCCGGTGACCGGGGACTGGCACGCCGATCCCGGCCACTGGACCAATCTGCTCGCCCGGCTGCCCGAGGTCGTGCGGCGCCACGCGGACGCGCATCCGCTGGAGCCCGCGATGCCGCTGGAGGCCGCCCGCCACGAGCTGGGCCTGCCCGACCGCAGGCTCGTGACGGCCCTCGTACGGCCCCCGCTGACCGTGGCGGACGGCCGGATCACGACCGGCCGGACGGCGGCCGGGGAGGCGGGGTTACCGGCTCCCGTCGCCGGGGCGGTGCGGACCCTGCTGGCCGGCCTCTCCTCGACGCCCTTCCAGGCGCCGGAGGCCGGGAGGCTGGCCGAGCTGGGCCTGGGGCCGCGCGAGATCGCCGCCGCCGTACGCGCCGGGGCGCTGCTGCGGGTGGCCGACGGGGTGGTCCTCGCACCGGGTGCTGACGCCCGGGCGGCGGCGGTGCTGGCCCGGCTGCCGCAGCCGTTCACGGTCAGCCAGGCCAGAAGCGCGCTCGGCACCAGCCGCCGGGTGGCCGTGCCCCTGCTGGAGCACCTCGACCGCCGGGGGTTCACCGAGCGCGTGGACGACGTCCACCGCCGGTCAGTGTGAGGGGACGTCGCGAGCGCCGGACGCCGGGTTGCCGGGGTCGACGCCGAAGCTGATGACGCGCCGCGGGTGGACGCGGATGATCGGGCCGGGGAGGGGCGCCGCCGAGTCGGCCGGCTCGGCCAGGGCCTCGCCGTATCCGCGTATCTCCAGGCAGCGCACCCGCCAGGGGTCGACGGACGGGACGTCGTCCACGACGAACGCGACCCTGCCGTTGGCCAGGACGTTGCGGAACTTGCGGCTCGCCGCCATGTCGCGCCCGGCGATGTCGATGGTCCGGAGTCCGGGGTTGTAGCGGAACCCGACCGGGCTCACCTGGAGCGTCCCGTCCAGCTGGAGCGTGGCCAGCCGGCCGATCCGCTGACCGTGGAGGTACTCGATCTCGCGCTCTGTGAAGCTCATGCCGCCATCTAATCATGTGTTTGATTGACAGTTGTCACTCAACCGATTGAATGGTTAGGGTGAGGCGCATGTCTTCAGCACGGCGCGCACCTCAGGAGCGCGGGCAGGCGGCCGAGCGGACCCGGGAGCGCATCCTGCGGGCGGCGGTCGAGGAGTTCGGCGCGAAGGGGTACGCGGGGGCCCGCACGGCCTCCATAGCGGAGCGGGCCGGGGTCAACCAGCAGCTCATCTCGTACTACTTCGGCGGCAAGCAGGGGCTCGTCGAAGAGCTGCGCCGCAGGTGGGCGCGCGCCCAGGAGAGCGTGACGCCGCCCGGCGCGACGTACGCCGAGAGCGTGGCGGCCCATCTCACCGCGACCCTGGACAACCCGGACTGGTCGCGACTGATGATCTGGCAGGCCCTCGGCGACAGCCCGGCCGGCACGGGCGACGGTCCGGCCGGGGAGAGCAACGGCGAGTGGGCGGCGGCGCAGCGCGCCCGGCTGCGCGAGGCCGTCGAGCGGACCCGCGGGCGGCAGGAGGAGGGGGAGATCACCGATGAGCTGGACGCCGAGTTCGTCCTGCTGGTCGCCTACGCCCTGACCTTCGCGCCCATCGCGCTGCCGCGGGTGGTCGAGGGGATCGTCGGCGCCGATCCGCTGTCGAAGGAGTACCGCGAGTGGGTCGTCGGGCAGCTCGCGGCCATGACGAGGAGACGTTCATGAGCAGGACGGTCGTGTTCTCCGCCTACGGCGGCCCCGAGGTGCTGCGCGTCGCGGACGTGGAGCCGGGCGAGCCGGGACCGGGGGAGATCAGGGTCCACGTGCGGGCGGCCGGAGTGCAGCCCTTCGACGCGCTGTTCCGCGGCGGGCAGGCCCGCTCCTACATCCCCGCGACCTTCCCGCAGCGGCTGGGCAACGAGTTCGCGGGCGTGGTCGACGCCGTCGGCGAGGGCGTCGGCGGCGTGGCCGCCGGTGACGAGGTGGTCGGCTGGGCCATGCTCGCGTCGTACGCCGAGCACGTCGTCGTCCCCGCGGACCAGGTGGCGGCGAAGCCGGCCGCCATGCCGTGGCCGGAGGCCGGCGTCCTGTCGGCGTCGGGGCAGACCGCCGCCACCGCGCTGGAGCGGCTGCGCGTCGGCGCGGGCGACACCCTGCTCGTGCACGCGGCGGCCGGCGGGGTCGGCACGTTCGCCGTGCAGCTCGCCAGGGCGGCCGGGGCGACGGTGGTCGGCACCGCGAGCGAGCGCAACCACGCCTACCTGCGGGAGCTCGGCGTGATCCCGGTGGCGTACGGAGACGGGCTGGCCGGGAGGGTGCGCGCCGCGGCCCCGGGCGGGGTGGACGCCGCGCTCGACGCGGCCGGGACCGTGGAGGCCCTGGAGGTCTCGGTGGAGCTCGTGGCCGACCGCGCACGCGTGGGCACGATCGCCTACCAGCCGGCCGCCGACCGGTTCGGCGTCCAGCGGCTGAGCACCGAGCGGTCCGCGGCGCGGCTCGCCGGGCTCGTCGCCCTGTGGGAGAAGGGTGAGCTGCGGGTGCGGATCCAGGAGGCCGTTCCGGTCGAGGAGGCGGCGCGGGCGCACCGGCTGATCGAGTCCGGTCACACCACCGGCAAGCTCGTCCTGGTCTTCTGAGCCGCCGCCGGTCAGGCCGTGAGCTCGCCGCCCAGGGGAGAGGCGGGGTAGCCCGGCACGCCGCCGCGGACCTTCCACGGCTCCTGGACCAGGTCGTCCGGAAGGGACGCCAGCTCGGGGACGTACCGCCGCACGTACTCGCCCTCGGGGTCGAACTTCTTCGCCTGCCGCAGGGGATTGAGCGTGCGGTAGGGCCGGGTGTCGTTGCCCGTCCCCGCCACCCACTGCCAGTTGCCGGAGTTGTTCGCCATGTCGCCGTCCACGAGCCACTCGCCGAAGTGCGCCAGGCCCGCACGCCAGTCGATCCCGAGCCGTTTGGTGAGGTAGGAACCGGTGATGAGCCGCACCCGGTTGTGCATCCACCCCTCGGCGCGCAGCTGCCGCATCCCCGCGTCGACGATCGGGACGCCCGTCACGCCCTCCCGCCAGGCCGCCTCCGCGTCCTCGTCGCGCCGCCACTCCACGTCCCTGTCGCGGTAGTCGCGCCGGCCCATCTCCGGGAAGTCGTTGACGACCTGGTAGTGGAAGTCGCGCCAGCACAACTGCCGGACGTACTCCTCGCCGCCCGGCCGCTCGCACGCGCGCTCGACGACCTCCGAGGGCGACACGCAGCCGAAGTGGAGATAGGCGCTGAGCATCGAGGTGCGGCCCGCCATCCGGTCGCGGTCCGCCGCGTAGGAGGCCAGCCCGTGGCGCACCCAGTGGTCGAGCCGCCGCCGTCCCTCGCTCTCCCCGCCCCGCACGATCCCGTACGGCTCGGGGGGCAGCGCGGGCAGCTCTCCGGGTTCGACGCCCGGCGGCAGGCGCAGCCGGTGGGGTGCGCCGAGCACCGGCCTGTGGGCCGTGCCCGACCAGGCCCGCCAGTACGGCGAGAACACCCGATAGTGGTTCGACCCGGATGAGCCCGGGGTGAGCGCACCGGGGGGCACCACGGTCACTCCGCGGAAGAGCCGGAACTCCAGCCGGTGGGTCTCGCACTCCGCCGCCAGGCGCCGTTCCCGCCGCCGGGCCAGCGAACTGACGTCCTCACTCGCCCAGATCGCCGACGCTCCCGTCTCCTGGGCCAGCCGTACGGCCTGGGCGACCGGGTCGCCGTGGCGTACGACGAGGTTCCCGCCGAGCGCCCGGAGAGACGACCGCAGGTCGTGCAGGCAGGCGTGGAGGAAGTCGCGGCGGTGCCGGGCCTCGATCGCGGGGTCGAGCACGAACAGCGGCACGACGTGCCTGGCAGACGCGCAGGCCTCCGCCAGCGCGGGGTGGTCGTGGACCCGCAGATCCCGGTTGAACAGCACGACGACGGCCTCCACGCTCCTCTCTTCGTGGTTCCCGGCACCGGTGGTTGCGGCGCGCCGGCGGAAACCACGGAGGCGGAGATCGCTGAGATCGCGACGATCAGCCGGCCGGCGTGCGTACGGCGAGCACCGCGAGCCAGGCCCAGCCGATGGTGACCGAGACGCGCTGGATCAGTCCGCCAAGATCGACCAGGCTCTCCTTCTGGGCGAAGGCGGCGCTCGCCAGCACCATCGTCGCCGCGAAGAGCACACCGCTCGCGACCGAATAGATCGCCCACCCACGCGTGCCCGACCAGGCGAACACGAAGCAGGCCGCGGCCAGGGCCACGAACCCGGCCAGGGAGAAGAGATCGTGGAGGACTCCCTGCCGGGTGTTGGGCTGGGGCAGGTCGGGAGTTCCCGGAGGAAAGCCGCTCACCGGATCCGTACGGAAGAACCCCGCACAGAGCAGGCCGATCGCCCACACGCCGACCAGCAGCGCGCCCCAGTGCGAGGGGCCGGCACGCCAGAGGCCGACGGCGAAGGCCAGGCAGAGCAGGCCTCCGACGAAGAAATTGGTGGTCTGGGTCCATCCGCGATCGCCGATGGCGAGGGAGCTGACGGGATGGCGTAGCGACCTGTAGTCGGCGCGCGTGGCGCCTTCCACGAGGTACGCGACGGTGAAGAGGGGGCCCACGATCAGCCCGCAGCCGAGCAGCAGCCGATCAAGCATGGCGTCAACGTAGGCTGACGCGATGCGGCTGTCAACCTAGATTGACGCGCGCCGGGCGGCCTTGCGCCGGGAAATCGCGGAGATCGCGTTTCCATGGCCTTCGGGGGGCTGTTCCGGGCGACCGGGGCGGGCGGTGCCGGGTGGAGTCACTGTGGGCAAGCGCCGTAATACCGAGAAAGCATGAAAGGCAGGTTATTCCCCGGAAATATGAAGGTTATTCACATCGGATGTGGCGATCGGATGACGGATGGCGGGCGGCGGCGGAAACCCGTCCCGGCACGTGCGTACGCGCGTGCAGAATGGGAAGGTACGTGCAGGTCATCCGGTTCTTGCTGAGGGGAAGGGGAGACGTGTCACGACCTCTCCAGACAAGCCGGGAGTTGATAACGGGCGTCTCTTCTGGGCCCCTTTCGGATGGCCATATCGGTGTTATTTGCGGCTTATCCTCAACTGAGGATTTCTCGGGTTCTTTTCCTTCCCAACACATCCGAGTCAGTCTAAGATCTCGTTCTATGTATCGGTATGCATCGGATTTTCCCGCCGCGCAAGTGGGGCGCCTTGGCCGCGGTGATGCTCTGGCCGAACATGACGCAGTCGCCGTCCTCCACCTGAACCGGTGCGCATGAGCCCGCCCGCCGGGGATGTGACGCTCGACCCCGGCCGGGGGATGGCATGGGTGGACGAGCACGGCGCCCACCTCGTGGACTACGCGTCCTACCACCTTGAGTCCTCCGCCACGCTCACGGCGGTGACCGCCGCGTTGCGGTCGTGCGCCGCCCGCGAGCGGCCCGGGAACGTGACAGACCGCGCCTGGCTGCTGTCCGCGCTGCGCAGGGAGTGCGCCACCGGACCGGGGCGGGGGTTCCTGCCGGGTGCGGGCTCGGGAGGGCCGGACCTCCGCGCGGTGAGGCGCGCGTGGCGGCTGGCGGACCCTCTGGGCGCCGAGACGCTGCGCCTGCTCTACCGCCACGAACTCGGGTTACGCGATCTCGTGCACGTGCTCGCCCTGCCCTCGAAGGAGGCCGGCCGGCTCGTCGCGCGCACCCAGGACGTGGTGGAGATCCTGGTGAGCGGGCTGGACGGGCTGGCCAGGGGCCGTCCCATCTGCCCGGAGCTCGGCCCTCTGGCCGCCGCCGTCTTCCCGGACGAGAACAGCGAGGCGGCCGACTTCGGCGCCGCTCGCACGGCTCTGCTCACGCACATCGTGACCTGTGTGGTCTGCAAACGGCCCATCAACATCCGATACACCGTGCCGCAGGTGCTCTCCCGTCCGCCGATGGCCGACCTCACCTCGGAGACACGGCAGCGGCTCCTCGACGCCCTGAACCGCCCCGCCCCCGCACCGATCACGCCGGCCCCGATCGCCTCCGCCCCGGTCGTGCCCGTCCGGAGGTCGCCCGTCCCCACCCTGCCCGCCCGGCCCGCGCCGGCTCGGCCGGCGCCCGGCCAGGACGTACCCGACCAGCCCGGGCCCGACGACTCGGCGCCGGACCGGCCCGCCTCCGGCGAGGCGCCTTCGTCGGCGCGCCGTCCTCCCTTGTCCTTCGGGCTGCCGCTCACCGCGCCGGTGGGGACGGCCCCCGCCCCCGTCGCCCCCGCGGCGTCCCGGACGGTTCCGCCGCGGGCCCCGGCGTCCCCGGTCACCCCGGACGGCGAGTCGGAGCGCGGCCGTGACTCCCGGCCCGACCCGAAGCGCGGCTCCCAGGGCGACCCGAAGCCCGGCTCGCGGCGTGACCCGAAGCGTGACCCGAAGCCCGGCTCCCGGCCGGAGCGGGGTGCCGAAGCGTCGCCGGAGCGACCGGTGCGGCCCTTCTCGCAGGAGGACACACAGCCGAGCCTCGTGCGGCCCCTAGGCACGTCACGGCCATCCCGGCCCCCGGGTGCGGGACGGCCGCCGGGCCAGCCGCGCGGTTCACGGTCCGGGACGTCCGAGCACGCCGCTCCTGCCGGAACCACCGCGCCGCCGGGCTCGCGGGGTGGGCCCGGCACACCGCCGGGCCAGGACACCCCCCTGTACGACGCCCTGCTTTCGCAGATCAGGGCCAGGGAGGCACACGCCAACACGCCCGAGACCGAGGCCCTCGTCCCGGCTCTGGATCGGGCCCTGGAACCGGCTCCGGCGGAAGACCTGGAGCGCTCCGCGCGCCCGTCGCCCGGCGTCCAGATCAGGATCGTCGCGATGCTGGCGCGGGTCGTCACGCTGCTGCGCGCGACCGCCGTACGGATCATCATCGTCATGGTCGCGGGAGCGGCCGGGACGGTGGCCGGGATCAACCTCTTCGCCCCGGCTCCACAGCCCAGGAGCGCGGGGATCACGCAGACGACGGCCGGTCCCGGCGTGGCCGGAGCGGGCGCCCCGCTCGGCGCGGGGACGGCGAGTGCCCCCGCGAGTATCCCGGTGGACACACCGGCTGCCGGGACGGGCGCGGGTGGCGCCGGCGCCTCGACGGACGGGGCGGCGGGAACGGACGGTACGGAAACCGACGGCACCACGAACGACGGCACCACCAATGGCGCGACGGGCGGAGCCTCCGGCGGGCCGGAGGCGACCGCGACCGCCTCGCCCGGGGACGCCTCGCAGGCGGGTGGGCAGCAAGCGCCCGCGGACACCCCGGCCTCCCCGGCCGCCGTGCTGATGGGTGCGTGGGGCATCCAGGCGCCGAACGTCATCACGCTCGACGCCTTCGGCAGAGGCACGATCTCTCTCTCGACGACCGCCGGTAAATCGGTGAAATGGCGGATAACGGCTCCCGGCCTGTCGGTCGTGCCGTCCAGTGGAACGCTCAAGCCCCGGCACACCGCCGTGCTCACCCTTCGCGCGCAGCGAGTCCGCTACTGGTGCGGGGTCCCCGCGCCGACGACGACGCCGCTCGTTCTGCACGGGCCGAAGGGCGAACGCACCGCCACAGTGCGATGGAGCACCTGTTGACACGTGCGATGGAGCATCTGCTGACCGACTCCCCGTTCCACCCACGTCCTCGGTGAAAGGACCCGACCATGACCGAGATCCGCACCTCGGCGCCGACATCCGCCGAGCAGTTTCCGGACAGCGTGCCCCTCACGGCCGAACACCTGCTGATCAACCGCCGTGTCGAACCCACCGGCGGCTGGCGGCGGCTCGTCTACCAGCTCTCGGGCGGGAAGATCAACCCGTCGGAGTCGGCGGCGGAGCTGGAGCGCCGCACGCTGATCGCGCAGGCGCAGACTCCCGTGGCCAGCGGGCACCACCGGATCGCGGTGATGAGTCTCAAGGGCGGCGTGGGGAAGACCACGACGACGGCGGCGCTGGGCAACACACTCGCCTCCCTGCGCGGCGACCGGGTGATCGCGATCGACGCCAACCCGGATCGGGGCACGCTCGGCATCAAGGTCAAGTCGGAGACCGCGGCGACGATAAGGACACTGCTGGCCGAGGCGCCGCACATCGTCCGGTACGCCGACGCCCGCGCGTTCACCTCCCAGTCGTCCGCCCGCCTGGAGGTCCTCGCCTCCGACACCGACCCGGCGGTGAGCGAGGCGTTCAACGCGGAGGACTACCGCACGGTCGCCAACCTGATCGAGCGCTACTACTCGATCTGCATCACCGACTGCGGCACCGGGCTCCTGCACGGCGCGATGGGGGCGACGCTGGAGCTCGCCGACCAGATCGTGCTGGTCACCATGGTGGCGGTGGACGGAGCGAGCTCGGCGGCGGCGACCCTCGACTGGCTCACCGCCCACGGCCACGGGCACCTGGTCAAGAACGCCATCGTGGTGCTGAACGCGGTCGAACCCAAGTCGCACGTCGACGTGGACCTCCTCGAACGCCACTTCTCCGGCCGGTGCCGCACGGTGGTGCGGGTGCCGTTCGACCCGCACCTCAAGGAGGGCGCGGAGGTCGACCTGACCCGGCTGCGGCCCACCACCCGCGGCGCGTACCTGCGCCTGGCCGCCGCGGCGGGGCAGGCGTTCGGGCAGCGGCCGGACCGGGGTCACTAGTGGGACAGATCTTCCCCGAGCCGGAGCTCGACTGGGATCTCGGACCACCGCGACGGTGGGACCCCCGGCATCTGATCGTCGTGATCGCGGGGGTCGTCACCGTCGTCGCCGTGGCGGTGATCGTGCTGCAGACCCGGGACTCAGAACCGCCCGCTCCGCCGGTCCGGGCGGTCGCCCCGGCCGTCGCCCTGGCGATGCCCAGCGATCACGAGGGCGACGGAGGCTATCCGGTCGGCTTCCCCCGGACCGAGCTCGGCGCGGCGTCCGCCGCGGCGGCCGCCCTGGAGGCCGCCTGGACGCTCGACGTCGGCCAGGCCGAGCAGGCCGCCGCGCTGTACGCGCCGCCGGACCAGCAGAAGGCGGCGCGCGACGGCGCGCGCGAGGCCGTACGCGGGTGGCGCGAGACCCTCGGCCTTCCCGTCGAGGGCGACCTCCCCGCAGGGGCGGCCCTGCGAACCCAGACGATCGGCGTGCAGTGGAACGTCCGCTCCGACGACCAGGTGCAGGTGTCGGTCCTGGTCAAGGTGACGGCGACCACGGGCGCCGGCGGCAACGGCCCCGTCTACTCCAGCCCGTACGCGATGAGCCTGCTCATGGCGTGGGCGCCCGACATGCGTGGCACGAACAAGGGCGACTGGGTGAACATCCCCGACCCCACGCCTCCGTCCGTGCCCGCAGCAGCTCTCCCGGGGACGCCCGAGTTCGCCGCGGCGGGCTGGAAGTCCCTCGTCGATCCCCGGCCCACCCCCTAGATCGAGGTTGAGCCTCATGCCCCCCCGAATTTCTCCTCGACGCGCCAAACTGGTCTCCGGCCTGCTCCTGGCCGCGGTCTCCGCCACGGCCGGCGCCGTCGCCGCGCAACCCTGGACAGCCGTGGCGGAACCCGGCCACGGCTCCTCGTCGGACGGATCCGTCCCTCTCGACCTCGCCGACGCCGGACAGGTGGACGACTCCGCCGACCGGAACGACGACGGCGCGTCCGGCGCCCGCGCAGCCTCCGCGGCCGATGCGGGCGGCGGTTCGCGTGACAGGGCGTCCGCGAGTGGATCGGACGGCGGTTCGCGTGAGGCGGCGCCGCGCGCCGATTCCGCCCCCCGCGCCGGTCGCGAAGCCGAGCCCGCACAGCCGCGGGCTCGGATGGCACGCAACGCGGACTCCGGGAGCGACTCCGGTTCCGAAGGCTCCCGCCCCTCCGCCGGCTCGTCCGGTGGGGACGGCGCGTCCAGCCATTCCTCCGGTGGCTCCGACCGGTCGTCGGACCGGTCCGACGACGGCACGCGTGAGGCCGCCGACACTTCCACGCACACGTCGGGCCGTGGGTCCGGCGGAGACCCCGCCGGGGGTCGTACGGCCGGCGGCTCGCGCGCCGGCCGCGCTTCCACGCACGGCGGATCCGGCGGGGACCGTCCGTCCGACCACCGCGCGTCCGGCGGGCACAGCTCTTCCGGCGGGCACAGCTCTTCCGGCGGGCACAGCTCTTCCGGTGGACACAGTGCCTCGGGCGGACACAGTGCTTCCGGCGGGCACGGTTCCTCGGGGCGTTCGGCGGGTGGAAGCGGCACCAGCCGGAAGGAGCACGGGCGCAGGGGTGATTCCGGGGCTACCGGCACCACCCATCGGAAGCGGCCGGCGCCCGAGGCGACCGGCCGGCACAAGTCCCAGCCGGACCCCGGTGCGGCGTCCTCACCTGGGCCTGCGGCGCCCTCGCCGTCCGGATCCGGGCAGCCCGCGCCCACCGCGAGCGGCGCTCCCACGGCGACGGCGTCGCCCGTTCCGACCGGTCAGGACACCGCGGCTCCGCACACCGAGACGACCGCGACGGCGACTCCGGCTCCGGACACCACCGTGAGTGCTACGCCTGCCCCGTCCTCCGGAGCGAGCACGGCACCGAGCGCCACGCCGAGCACCACACCGAGTGCGGAGGCGTCGCCCACGCCGGCGCCGAAGGACAAGGACGCGCCGAAGGACAAGGACAAGGACAAGGACAAGGACAAGGACAAGGACAAGGACAAGCCGAAGGACAAGTCCGACGAGAAGTCGAAATCTGACGACAAGTCCGACGACAAATCCAAAGGCAAGCCGGCCAAGCCGCCCAAGGCGGCGCACCCTCCGAAGGCCGGCGGCAAGTCCGAGAGCAAGCAGGCGAAGCCGCCCAAGGAGTCACAACCGCTGCCAAAGCCGAGCGTGACCACCGCCTCGCCGGCGCTTCCCACGGCCGAACCGGCGCTGCCCCCGGACACTCCGACGGGAACGATTCCGCTGCCGGTGGGCGGGTCCGCGGCGGTGCCGCCGCAGGCGGGCGGCGCGCGACAGCCGCAGGCGCCGTTGGCGATCCCCGGCTACCTGCCGCTGCCGCCGCTCGCCTCCCACTCGCGGGAGGACGGGTGTGGTCACGGCCACGCCGCCGGCTGCTGGAGCCTGGCTCCCTGGCGGAGCCGTACGTCCGGGTTCCCCCTGGGGACCGCACCGGGCGGACAGGCGGACAGCCCGGCGATGCCGCAGTGGGCGTTCGCCCCGCCGGGTGGGAAGAACTCGGTTGCCAGTCCCTCCGGCGTGCCCGGCGTGTTCACCGCTCCCCGGGCCGCGTTCGACGGGGCGCACGCGTTCGTCCAGGCCGGTTCGGTCGACGAACGGTCCGGGTGCTGGGCCTTCAGCCCTTCGGTGGTGTGCGCGCGAGCCGACTGACCGGACCGGGAGCGCCCGTGTGTTACGCCGTCGCCGTGCCGGGCACGCTGCCCCTATGGAGCATCGGGCAGACGAGCAGGTCATGGCGGCGGTGGTCACGGTGACGCCGTGCGAGGACGGCCCGCTGCTGGTCCGCGGGCCGTTCACGCTCACCACGCAGGACGGGCGGCGCATCGATCCGGGCAGGGCGACGGTGGCGTTGTGCCGCTGCGGCCGTTCCTCGGCCAAGCCGTTCTGCGACGGTTCGCACAAGGCGGTCGGGTTCCGCGCGTCGAGCGAGCCCGACCCGCCCGTCTGACCGGCCCGCCTGCCTCGCCTCGCATCGCATCGCGCGAAGGGTGAGCGGCCGCGATCGGCCGGCGTAGAGCGTGGACCTCCACGCCCCGCCCGCCTGACTGGTGCCTGCTCCGCATCGCATCGCGCGAAGGATGAGCGCGTCTTGTCTGATACGGGCGGGATGCCCGATCCGCCGTGCGTCTCAGTCTTCACGGGGACGCGTGTGGACCACCCGGCCCGGTCGCCCGGCGGCGCAGCCGCCGGGTCGAGTGCGCGGCGACCCGCAGGCGCCGCCCGGCGTAGGGGACGCCGCCGAACAGGACCCTGGCCGTGAGCGCCGCCCAGCTGCAGGTGGCACGTTCGAGCACCCACACCGGAGCGAACAGGGGGGTCGTGGCGGGGAAGACGCGGCGGCCCCCGGCCCGGCGGCGTCCGATCTCCGCCAGGCCGGCGACCGCCGCCGCACCCGCCGCCACCAGTGCCGGGCGCCGTCGCCACAACGCCGCGCCCACGGCGGGCAGTACGGCCAGGAAGACCGCCATCCGCGCGGGCTGCGCGAGGTCGTCGTACGCCTGCCGGACGCGCTGTGACCAGAACCGCCGGGTGCCGGGCGGCAGGCGCCGGACGTACAGGTCGAGCGGGCACGCCTCCCGGCCGCCGTGGGCCCGGACGGTCCGGATGAGCTCCAGATTCTCGAACAGCACGTCCCCGTCGTAGCCGCCCATCCGGGCGAAGAACGAACGGCGTACGCCGAAGGTCCCGGGATAGTCGGCGCCGAGGCCACGGTTGAGCAGGGTGCGGGCGCTGTCCCAGCGGGCGTGCCAGGGGAGCGGGTGGAAGTGGTTCTGCGGGCGGACCAGGTCGGCGTTCTTCAGCAGGGCGCTGACCCGGCCGAGCGCGGCGATCTCGTAGCGCACGTCGTCGTCGGCGATGATCACGTGCTCGTTCCGGGCCCTGCGCATGCCGGTGAGCACTCCCGCCACCTTGCCGTTGGCCACGTCGACGTCCTCGTCGGGCCGCAGGTGCTCGGCGAACTCCCGCCACAGCCGGGCGTGCCGTTCGAACAACGGCGACGGTGAGCCGTCGACGACGACGATCCGCGCGTGCCGGGACAACCGGCGGAGATAGCCGGTCAGTTCCGCCAGGTCGCTGTCGTCCTGCCAGCGGAGCGGCAGCACGTAGTCGATCGGGGGCGCCGGTACCGGCTCGGATTCGGCCTCGGGCTCGGGCGGCCGCGGCGCCGGGCGCTCGGCCTGTGACTGTGCGAGCCGCTGCGGGGGCGGGCTCCGCAGCGGGGTCCCGAGCGGGCTTCCGAGGAGGTCCTGCGGCGGCCTTCCGGGCGGCGCCTGGGGCAGGCTCGCGAGCGGCCGCAGGAGAGAGGATCGCCCGGCCCGCCACCGGCCCAGCAGACGCTCGGCGAAGATCCGGTCAAGGGCGAGCGCGCAGGCGGCGCCGTACAGGATGTCCCCGGTCAGGCCGGGATGCTCGGCGGCGAACGCGCCGCACATGTCGTGCGCGGCGATCTGCTCGTGCACGGCGTCGGCCTGCACGTGCTCCTCGAAATAGCGGCGCGCCGCGGCGTCGCCGCCCAGCCGCCGCAGGCCCTGGCTGTAGCGGCGGTTCGGGGTCGACGACGTCATCTCGAACGCCGCGAGGTGCCCGAGGAGCGCGCCCCGGTGGCGGCGGTGCAACCCGAACAGCGACATGACGTTGCTGACCGCGAGCGTCGCTCCGGGAATGCTGTCCAGGTAGGCGCCGTAGGAGTCGTCGAGCCCGAGCGCCCGCATGGTCGCGCGGAACATCTCGGCGTGCATGCGCTCCGGGACGCCCCCGCCGTACTCGTCGGCCTGGATCTCGACCAGCGCCGCCTTCGACCGGCCGAGCAGCCGCGGGATGCCCCACGTGTGCGGGTCGGCCTCCTTGAGCTGGTAGACGGACCGGTGGACGACGAACTCGGCGAACCGGCCGAGATCGGCCCGGGTCCGCAGGTACGCCGAGAGCGAGGGACCCTGGTCGGCGGCGACCAGGGCCGCCAGGGCCCGGGGCACCTCCTCCGGCGCGGGTGCGGGCGGGCGGGGCACGAGCCGGGCCAGCTCGGCCTCGAAGCACCTCTCCAGGCGTTCCCGCAGCGCCAGCACCGACGGGTGCCACTCCCAGCGGTCGTCGACGCCGTCGAAGCCCTGGTAGTGCAGCTCGTAACACACGAACAGCGCGAGGTGGAGGTCCTCCTCGTCGCCGCACGCCTCGTCGGGCGGCGGGTCGAACAGGTGGGGCGGGCGGGCCAGTTCGCCGCGGAGTCGGTCGGTGATCGGGCCTCGTGGCGCGGGCAGGAGCATTCAGCCCTCCAGGACGCGGTAGACGGACACGTGGGCGCGGCTGTCGTCGGTGAACGGCGTGCCCGACCAGTCGGCCCAGCGCCGCTCGCGCTCCATCCCGGCCAGCCGGGCCATGAGATCCAGTTCGCACGGCCAGGCGTAGCGGTGGTTGGCCGGCAGCAGCCGCAGGCCGTCGGCGGTCATCCGCAGCTTCGTGGTGTGCATGAGCTGCTCGGCCGGGCAGAGGCGGGCGGCCTCGACGACCACCTCCTCCTCGGCGACCGACAGCAGGCGCAGCGACGTCCGGTCGCGGAACGCCGCCGGGTCGGGCACCCACGCCTCGACCACGAACCGGCCGCCGGGCCGCAGATGGGCCGCCGCGTTGCGGAAGCACCGCACCTGCGCGTCCTGGGAGGGCAGCGCGAAGACGGTGTTGACGGCCAGCAGGACGAGCGAGAAGACGCCCTCGACCCGTGCCTCGGAGAAATCGCCCACGGTCACCGGGACGTGGTCGCCACCGGGCTTGGCCCGCAGGATCTTCACCATCTCGGGGGAGCCGTCGACGCCCGCCACGGGGATGCCCCGGGCGGCGAGGGGGAGCGCCAGCCTGCCGGTGCCGATGCCGAACTCCAGCACCGGACCTCGCCCGGCCAGCCGGGAGATCGTCTCGATCACGGGCTCGACGGGCAGCCGCTGCGCCGTTTCGTCGTAGATGTCCGCGATCGCCCGCCCGTATGCGGACGCGTCAAACCACTCCCCAACGTATTCCCCCACGTGCTTCCCCCCACGTGCGTTCCGCCCACGTGTTTCCCCAGGTGCTCCCCCCGGGCATGCCGGTCGCCCCGGCGGGCCGTCAGCCCCCCAGTTCGCGGGCCAGCGTGTCGAGGCTGTCGGCCAGCTCGTCGACCCGCCGGTCGTCGACCGGGCCGTCCCCCGTCTGGATGCGCAGGTCGCGACTGCTGACGATCACCAGGCCCTCGGCCCGCGCCTCGGGCACGATCTCGCACCGTCCGCCGACCAGCACCAGCGTCGCGTCGGGCGACGGCGACTCCAGCAGGGCCCTGACCTCGTCCCGGCCGACGATCCTCATGACGGCTCCCTCCGACCCCCGGTCTCGTCCGCGTACCCCTTCGACCTGGTCATACACGTACGGATGCTCACGGGGTGTCCGTGGGCAGCAGCGTGCCGAGGGGACCGAGATCGAGGTTGAGGTCGGAGAGGGACAGGCCGAACCGCTCGCACAGCTCGGTCATCGCCTCCTCCAGGCGCATCAGGGTCAGGCCCAGCGTCTCGATCTGCTCGTCGGACAGGTCGCCCTGGTCCATCCGCCGCACGCACTGCCGTTCCACGAGCTGGCGGATCAGCTCGACGAGCGTCAGGACGAGCCGGCTCAGGTCACGCCGCACCGCCTCGGGGTCGGTGTTGAGGCGCCAGGTGTCCGGCCCGGCACGCGGGTTCCGGCTCCACTCCCCGGCGGCCGTCCCGGGCACGGCGCCGATCCGCCACGGGCCCGCGGCGTCCGCCGGATCGTCCGACAGGCCTCGCGACGGACTCCGTGCTGGACTGTCTGCCGGGCCGATCGACGGGCCCTGGGACGAGCTCTGCGCCGGGCCGTTCGCCGGGCTGTCGGCGAAGGCGTCCCACGGGCTCTGCCCGGCCTCACCACCCGTAGCGGTCATCTTCTCCCTCCCGTCTCTCCGCGTACGGCTGACCGAGTGGATCGAAGGGCTCGGTGCCGCGCACGGAGCCGAGCAGCGCCCGCAAGGAGATGCGGACGAGGTCGATGTCGGCGATCGACAGCACGATGTCGCCGGCGATCACCACGCCACCGGCGAGGAGCCGGTCGAGGATGTCGACGAGCGCCACCCGCTCGGGCGGCAGGCGACCCTCGGCGGCGAGAACCCTGCCCGGCGACCGCTCCGGCGTGAACGGCGGCAGGCCGTCCGGGGTCACCGGACGCCGCCGTCCCGATCCGACCCAAGGTCGATCATGGTGAAGGAGTACGGCGCCCACGGGCCGGTGATCTCGGCGTCCAGAAACCTGTCGCTGTGGGCGGCGACCACGGCGGCGAACTCCTCCTCGCGTGCCGGGTCCACGAGATAGGCGCCGTTCAGCAGCATCGACTCGCTCCTTCCGGACAGCCGGGGATCCTGCGGCCGGTGGCGGCGGCTCGCCACGGCGAGCCGCCCTAGCGCGGCGTGCAGCTCTTCGGCCCGTTCGGCGGCCGCGCGCCACAGGTCCTCCCGGCCCCGCAGGCTCTCCTTGCGGCGGCGGAGGTACGCCGCGCCGGGACCGCCTCCCTCGGGTTCGGCCGGGGCGCGGGCCGGAGACGGTGCGGACCGCTCCTCCGAGGGAGTGGCCGCGGGCCGGGCCGTCTCGCGGCGCAGGTACGCCTTGACGCCCCACTCCCGGCGGCCTGCCACGCGGGCGAGGATCTCGGCGAAGTCGTCGTGCCGCCGGTCGAGCAGGTTGCGCACCTGGTCGTCGCCGGTGTAGACGGTCACGAGGCGCACGGGAGCGGTCGGTTCGGCCGCGGCCAGGGTCTCGACGACCGCGTGATGGGCGCGGGCGACCCCCTCGACCCAGTCGAGATCCTCCAGGTGCCGCCGCAGCGGCTCCTCGCCGAACTGGTCGAGCGGCACGTCGCTGACACAGGCCACGAGACCGCCCCGGGCGATCGGCCGCACCGCACCGCCCCCGACCCCCCGCAGGTCACCGCGTGTGCCGCCGGGGAGACCGCCGTGCGGTTCGTCCGCGTACGGCGCCTCGCCGGGCGTCACCGCGTACAGGTAGACGCCCTGTCCGGGCCTGGACCCGCTGCCGGAGCGCGGCGCGTCGGCCGGGCTGGGCGGTGGCGGCCGGGTCGTGCCGGCGGGAGCGTGGTCAGTCACGGTCGCGCTCCGTGTCGCGCGGGCGCGCGGGCCGGCGGGCGGCGCCCGCAGCGGTTCCGGGTGCCCTGCGCGTTCCGGGTCCACTGTGAGTCCCGGGTCCACTGGGGGTTCCGGCGGACGCGGCGTCCGCCTGGTCGCCGGGGCGCTCGTACCGGCTCTCGCCCGGTTCCAGCTCCACCCGGTCCTCCCAGGCGAGCAGGCGCTCCTCGACCGCGTTGAGGCGTTCGCGGAGGCGGCGGTTCTCCTCGACCAGTTCCCGGTCCTTGCCGCTGAGCCACGGGTCGCGTTCCCACCAGTCGATGCCGATCTCCCGGGCGGTGTCCACCGAGGCGATGACCAGCCGCAGCTTGATCGTCAGCAGCTCGATGTCCAGCAGGTTCACCCGGATGTCACCCGCGATCACGATGCCCCGGTCGAGCACCCGCTCCAGGATGTCGCCCAGGTTGGTCGACTCCCGGGGCATGGCGGACGGCGGCGCGTACGACTCCCGCAGCACGGGACGCGAGCGGGGATCGGTCATACGCCACCGCCGAACGCGCCCGTGCCGCGCCGGTAGGTCCGGGTGCGGCGGTAGGAGAGGAGGTCGCCGTCGTCGTCGACCTGCACCTCGTAGGTCGACAGCATGTCGCTCGATGACGGGATTCTGCGGTCCTCGACGACTTCGACGTCGACCACCCAGCCGTCCTCCAGGGGTTCCACCAGCGTGATCCCCTCGGTGTCCTTGGAAGTCAGGTCGGCGATGTACCGCAGGCCGAGCCGACCGGCCGAGGCCGCGTTCAAGGGGCGCCGCCGGCGCGGCTCCTCCTCGCCGGCGTCCTCGTCGAAGCGGTCTCTGCGCCGCGGAGTCACGGGACGTCACCCTCTCCGCGTCCCGCTCATGAGGCGCAGGATCTCCTCCACGGCCTGGGCCTCCTCCTCTTCGGAGATCTGTCCCGAGCGCCTGGCCTCCTCGACGGCCTCCAGCCGCCGCCGAACCGCCGCCGGGTCCTTCAGTTCGTGCTCGACCTGCTGCTGGATCAGCTCGCCCAGCCGGATGACTCCGTGCACCGGGGCGAGCGGCCAGGTAAACAGCAGACTGATCAGTCCCACGGCGGCCTCCCTTCTAATGGTGACGAATCAGCTGACGACGAAGTCGTACGGCGCCATCGGCCCGAGCAGGCGGACCTCCACCCGGGCATCCCACTCGGCGCGCAACTCCTCGACGGCCCGCTCGAAGTCGTTCCGGCGGTCGTTCTCCACGAGGAACGCCACATGCGCGGCGTCGCGTTCGTGACTGGGTTCCCGTACGACCGCTCCGGCGGTGACGGGTTCGAACCGCTCGACGACCGCCTGGGTGTCGGCCTCCCGCTTGGCGGCGATGATGTGCGTGATCAGCTCGCCGAGCCGCATCCGTTCGCTCCGCGTCACCTCTTCCGGCAGCTGCCTGATCCGGTCACGCAACTGTCTGGCCTCGGCGTTCTCCGACAGCACCTCGATCAGCACCGGCTGCTCGGCGTACCGCGCCTTGAGGACGAACTGCGCGCGGCCCTCGATCTGCTTGAGCGCCGCCGCGAACGAGTCGTGGTGCGGGCCCAGCAGTTCCTCCACGACCGCCTCCGGTGTCGTCATCACGGCGCCGAACCGCAGGGGGAGCACGGGGACCTCGGCGGCGGCGGCGTCGAGGAGTTGCTCGTGGGCAACGAGGTCGTGCGCCCGGCCGAGCGGGCGGTCCACGGCGACGTCGCTGACCAGCGCGGCGATCTCGCCGTGCCGGATGATCCCGACCTTGGCCGGGGGATCGCCGATTCCGATGGCGTCCTCGCTGATCTCGACGTCCTCGGGGAGGATGCCGTAGACGTAGCACGCGACGTCCGGACGGGTCTCGGCGTGGTCGCTTGCTCCGGGTTCCCTGATGGAGCGGGACATCTCAGTCCTCCTCCCGTCGCCGGCGGCGGGCATGCGGAGCGGGTTCCTCCCCGCGGCTCGCCATGAGGTCCTGCAGCTTCTCCCCGGCCGCCTCCAGCACGCCCTGCGTGATGCCCTTGGACTTGCCGCGGGCGATGCTCCGCGGCGCCTCCGACAGGAGGTCGGGCAGTCCCTTCTGCTGTGACGCGATGTCGAGCCGGTTGACCGCCTCCGCGAAGCGGAGATAGGTGTCGACGCTCGCGACCACGACCCGCACGTCGATCGTCAGGATCTCGATCCCGACCAGCGACACTCGCACGTAGGCGTCGATCACGAGGCCCTTGTCCAGGATCGTGTCGATGACGTCCGCCAGACCGGATCCCGACGACCGGCCCGGCAACCCGCCGCCACCCGATGGTGGAACGGCTATCGTCATGGGCGTTCCCTCCTTTCCTTGGGTCCTGCCGTGGTCACGGTGTCCCGCGCGTGTCACTCACCCGCGTGACTCTCCCGCGTCGCTCACTCGGGGGGCCGGCGGCGCCGGACCGGGCGCCGCGCCGGCTGCTCGGGCTCGCCGGCCTCCTCGCCCCCGCGCGTCTGCTCGCCTTCGCCGCGCTCGGCCGTCCC
>QFZU02000187.1 GCA_003260025.2 Microbispora triticiradicis
CGCGCACGCCCACCGCGCGGTGGTGCTCGCCGACGGGCGCGCCGCGGCGGAGCGCGGCCTGGCCGCGCTGGCCGCCGCGGACACCGTCGACCCCGGCGTGGCCGATCTCGTCACCGGAGTGACCGGGACCGGCGGGCAGACCGCGTTCCTGTTCACCGGGCAGGGCAGCCAGCGTCCCGGCATGGGCCGCGAGCTGTACGAGGCGTTCCCGGTCTTCGCGGAGGCGTTCGACGCCGTGCTCGCCGAGCTGGACCGGCACCTGGACCGGCAGCCCGATCACCACGGTGACCGGCCGCTGCGCGAGGTGCTGTGGGGCGAGGACGGCGATCTGGTCAACCAGACGGTGTACGCCCAGAGCGGCCTGTTCGCGCTGGAGGTGGCGCTCTACCGGCTGCTCGAATCCTGGGGGGTGCGGCCCGACTATCTCGCCGGGCACTCGATCGGCGAGCTCGCCGCGGCCCACGTCGCCGGGGTGCTCTCCCTTCCCGACGCCGCCGCGCTGGTGGCGGCCCGCGGCGCGCTGATGCAGGCGCTGCCGCCCGGCGGCGCGATGGTCGCGGTCGCGGCCACCGAGGACGAGGTGACACCACTGCTGACCGGCCGGGCCGGCATCGCGGCGGTCAACGCGCCCGACTCGGTCGTGCTCTCCGGCGACGAGGCCGAGGTGCTCGCCATCGCGGCCGAGCTGGCGGCGGCGGGACGCAAGACCACCCGGCTGCGGGTCTCGCACGCCTTCCACTCGCCGCTCATGGAGCCGATGCTGGACGGCCTGCGCGCGGTCGCCGCGTCGCTCACGTACACGGCCCCGGCGATTCCGGTCGTCTCGACGGTCACCGGCGAGGTCGTCGGCGCGGAGCTGTGCACCCCGGACTACTGGGTCGACCAGGTCCGGCGCCCGGTCCGCTTCGCCGCGGCCGTCTCGGCCCTGGCGGCGGCGGGCGTCACCCGCTTCACCGAACTCGGCCCGGACGGCGTGCTCACCGCCCTGGCCCAGCGGAGCGCGCCGGACACCGCGCTGTTCACGGCCACCGCCCGGCGCGACCGGCCCGAGCCGGCCGCCGTCCTGACCGCGCTCGCCCGCCTGCACTCCGGCGGCGTCCCCGTCGACTGGCGGGCGTTCTTCGCCGGAACCGGCGCACGGCAGGTGGACCTGCCGACCTATCCCTTCGAGAACAGCCGGTTCTGGCTCGACGCGCCGCAGGTCGCCGCCGACGCGACCGGGCTCGGCCAGCAGGCGTCCACGCATCCGCTGCTGTCGGCCGTCGTGGCCATGCCCGACGACCGGGTGGTGCTGACCGGGCGGCTGTCCACGGCCACCCAGCCCTGGCTGGCCGACCACCGGGTGCGGGGCCGGATCCTGCTGCCCGGCAGCGGCCTGGTCGAGCTCGCCCTGCGCGCCGGTCAGGAGGTGGGCTGCGGCACCGTCGCCGAGCTGATCATGGAGGCGCCGCTCGTCGTGCCCGGCCGCGGCGCACTGGCGCTGCAGGTCACCGTGGAACCGCCGGACTCCGCCGGGGCGCGGGCGATCCACATCCACACCCGGCCCGAGGACGGCGGCGGGTGGACGCGGCACGCGACCGGCACGCTCACCGCCGAGGACGATCCCGCCCTCGCCGAGGCCGCCGCCGATCTCACCCAGTGGCCGCCGCCCGGCGCCGCCGAGACGGCGATCACCGGCGGCTACGACCTGCTGGCCGCCCGCGGATACGAGTACGGCCCGGCGTTCCAGGGGCTGCGCGCGGCCTGGCGCGACGGCGACGACGTCTACGCCGAGGTCGCCCTGCCCGAGCGGGCCGCGGCCGACGCGCGGAGGTTCGGCCTGCACCCGGCGCTGCTCGACGCGACCTTCCACGCCGACCTGCTAGACGAGCAGGGCCTGCGGGAAGGCCGCACGGTCATCCCGTTCGCCTGGACCGGCACGACCCTGCACACGGGTGGCGCCACCGCGCTGCGGGTGCACATCCGCAGGCTGCGCGGCGACGAACTGTCCACCATGACACTGGCCGACGACAGGGGCCGTACGGTCGCCACGGTGCGGCGGCTCGCCGCGCGGGAGGTGACCGGGACGGCCGGCGGCGACCCGCGGGGCGGGTCGGTCCTGCGGCTCGAATGGCGCGACCTGCCGCTGGAGGGGGCGACGGCCGGGACCGCACCGGTGCTGGCCGGGGCCGACCACTTCGGTCTCGCGCGGCGCGCCGGCGGCGCGCACGACGGCCTCGCCGCCCTGGTGTCGGCGATCGACGCCGGAGCCCCCGTGCCCGACCTGGTGATCCACCAGTGCCTCGCCGAGCCCGCCGAGGTCCCCGTACGGACCCGGGCGGCCGTCCACGAGGTGCTGGACGTGCTGCGCTCCTGGCTGGCCGACGAGCGCCTCGCCGCCTCCCGGCTGGTGATCCTCACCAGGCACGCCGTCGGCGACGCGGACGGGACCGAGGGGCTGGCCCACGCGCCGGTCTGGGGCCTGGTCCGCGCGGCCCAGCAGGAGAACCCGGGCCGGTTCGTGCTCGTCGACACCGACGGCACCCCGGCGTCGACGGCCGTGCTGCTGCCCGCGATCCGGTCCGGGGAGGCGGAGATCATGCTGCGGCAGGGCGTCGCCCGCGTTCCCCGGCTGGCCCCGGCGACCGCGGACCGCGAGACGCCGCCGTGGGACCCGGACGGCACCGTGCTCGTCACCGGCGGCGCCGGCGGCCTCGGCGCGCACCTCGCCCGGCACCTCGTCACCGCGCACGGCGTGCGGCACCTGCTGCTGACCAGCCGCCGCGGCCGGGACACCGAGGAGGCGCGGCGCCTGGAGCGCGAGCTGACCGGCCTCGGCGCGGAGGTGACGATCGCGGCGTGCGACGTGGCCGACCGGGCCGCGCTGGCCGGCGTGCTCGCCGCGATCCCGCCGGACCGGCCGCTGCGCGCGGTGGTCCACGCGGCCGGCGTGATGGACAACGCGCTGATCGGGTCGCTGACGCCCGCGCAGGTCGAGGCGGTGCTGCGGCCCAAGGTCGACGGCGCCTGGCACCTGCACGAGCTCACCGCCGATGCCGATCTGACCGCCTTCGTGCTGTTCTCCTCGTTCGCCGGACTGCTGATCGGCGCCGGGCAGGGCAACTACGCCGCGGCCAACCGCTTCCTCGACGCCCTCGCCGCCCATCGGGCGGCCTCCGGACGGCCCGCGACGTCACTGGCCTTCCCGCTCTGGGCGACGCGGACCGGGCTCGGCGGCGAGGCCGTCGACGGGGAGTCGGAGGAGCGCCGGATGGCCGCGCTCGGCATGCCCGCCCTGTCGACCGAGGACGGGCTGGCGCTGATCGACGCCGCGCTGACCCGGCCGGACGCGGTGCTGGTGCCGCTCCGGCTCGACCGGGCCGCGCTCGCCGCCGCGGAGTCCGTCCCGCCCATGCTGGCCGGATTCGTCCCCGCGAAGGCGCGGTCCGAGGCGGCGCGGCCGGCGGAGCGGACCCTCGCCGAGCGGCTGGCGGACGCCGGACCGGCCGACCGGGACCGGATCCTGCTCGACCTGGTGCGGGCGGAGGTGGCGGCCGTGCGGCACGCCGACCCGGACGCGATCGACGTCGCCAGGGGCTTCACCGAGCTGGGCCTGGACTCGCTGGCCGCGATCGAACTGCGCAACCGGTTGTCGGCGGCCACCGGGCTGCGGCTGCCGGCGACGCTGATGTTCGACTATCCGAACCCGCGGGAGCTGTCCGGCTACCTGCGGGAGGAGCTGCTGCCCGGCCTGCCCGACGAGGCGTCTCCGGAGGAGGGGCAGGCGGAGCCGAGCCTGCCGACGATGCAGGAAATCAACGATATGACGGTCAGCGACCTTGTGCGCGCGGCGTTGTCCGGGTCGAACTGAGCAGGAGGGGTACATGGACGTCCCGGTTGAGGAGATTGTCGCGGCGCTGCGGAAATCTCTGCTGGACAACGAGGCGTTGCGGCAGCGCAACGCGGAACTCGCGGCGGCGGCGACCGAGCCGATCGCGATCATCGGTATGGCGTGCCGGTATCCGGGCGGGGTCACCACGCCTGAGGAGCTGTTCCAGCTCGCCGTGGACGGCAGGGACGGGGTGTCCGCCTTCCCGGCCGACCGGGGCTGGGACCTGGAGGGCCTGTACGACCCGGAGCCCGGCAAACCCGGCCACAGCATCGCCCGGGAGGGCGGGTTCCTCTACGACGCGGCGGACTTCGACGCCGACTTCTTCGGCATCTCGCCGCGCGAGGCGCTGACGCTGGACCCGCAGCAACGGCTCCTGCTGGAGGTGAGCTGGGAGGCCTTCGAACGGGCCGGCATCGACCCGGCCTCGCTGAACGGCAGCACCACCGGCGTGTTCGGCGGCGTGATGTACCACGACTACGGGTTCGGCACCAGCGGCGGCAGCGACGTCACCGGCCGGGTGGCGTTCACCCTCGGCCTGCAGGGCCCGGCGGTCACGATCGACACGGCCTGCTCGTCGTCGCTGGTCGCCGTCCACCTGGCCGCCCAGGCGCTGCGGACGGGGGAGTGCTCGCTCGCGCTGGCCGGCGGCGTGACCGTGATGGCCAACCCGGACATGTTCGTCTTCTTCAACACCCAGCGCGGCCTGGCCAGGGACGGCCGGTGCAAGTCGTTCTCCGCCGACGCGGACGGCACGGGCTGCTCCGAGGGCGCCGGCGTCGTGCTGCTGGAGACCCTCTCGAACGCGCGCCGCAACGGGCATCCGGTGCTCGCCGTGCTGCGCGGGTCGGCGATCAACTCCGACGGCGCGTCCAGCGGGATGACCACCCCGAACGGGCCGTCCCAGCAGCGGGTGATCCGCCAGGCGCTGCGCAACGCCGGGCTCTCCCCGGCCGACGTGGACGTGGTCGAGGCACACGGCACCGGCACCACCCTCGGCGACCCGATCGAGGCGCAGGCCCTGCTCGCCACCTACGGCAGGCAGCGGCCCGAGGACGGCTCACCCCTGCTGATCGGCTCGATCAAGTCGAACCTCGGTCACACCCAGGCCGCGGCGGGCGTCGCCGGGGTCATCAAGATGGTGCAGGCGCTGCGCAACGGGGTGCTCCCGAAGATCCTCCACCTCGACGAGCCGACCCCGCACGTGGACTGGTCGGCCGGCCGGGCGGAGCCGCTGCGGGAGGTGCGGCAGTGGCCGGCCGGCGAGCGGCCGCGCTACGCGGGGGTGTCGTCGTTCGGGATGAGCGGGACCAACGCGCACGTCATCATCGGCGAGGCCCCGGAGGAGCCGCCCGCGCCCGCCCGCGTGCCCCTGCCGGTCGTCCCCCTGCTCGTGTCCGCCCGTACGGAGGAGAGCCTGCGCGCACAGGCCGGTTCGCTGCGGACCCGCCTGGTCGCCGAGCCGGCCGCCGTGTCGGCGCCGGACCTGCTCGACATCTCCGCCACCCTGGCCACCGGCCGGGCCGTCCACGAACACCGCGCCGTCGTGATCGCCGCGGACCGGGACGAGGCGGTGGCGGGGCTGTCCGCGCTCGCCGACGGCGGCGCCCGGCCGAACCTGTGGCGCGGCGAGGCCGCCGCGCACCGCACCGCCTTCCTGTTCGCCGGGCAGGGGACGCAGCGGCTCGGCATGGGGCGGGAGCTGCACGGCACGTTCGGGGTCTTCGCGTCGGCGTTCGACGAGGCGGTCGCCGCGCTGGAGGGCTGGCTGGCCCGCCCGCTGCGGGAGGTCGTCTGGGGCGGCGACGCGGAGGCGCTGGCCCGGACCGGGTCCGCCCAGCCGGCGCTGTTCGCGCTGGAGGTCGCGCTCTACCGGCTGCTGGAGTCGTTCGGCGTGACGCCGGACTACCTCGCCGGCCACTCGATCGGCGAACTGGCCGCGGCCCACGTCGCCGGTGTGCTGTCCCTGTCCGACGCGGCGCGGCTCGTCGCGGCGCGCGGGACGCTCATGCAGGCGCTGCCCCCGGGCGGCGCGATGATCGCCGTCGCGGCGGCCGAGGAGGAGGTGCTGCCCCTGCTCACCGGCCGGGTCGGCGTCGCCGCCGTCAACGGCCCGGGCTCCGTCGTCGTCTCCGGCGACGCGGAAGAGGCGGAGGCGATCGCCGCCCACTTCGCCGCCCTCGGCCGCAAGACCAGCAGGCTCCGCGTGTCGCACGCGTTCCACTCGCCGCTGATGGAGCCGATGCTCGCCGAGTACGCGGCGGTCGCGGGCGAGATCGCGTACGGCGAGCCGCGCGTCCCCGTCGTGTCCACGGTGACCGGCGAACCGGCGCCCGCCGGCACCTGGTCGGCGGACTACTGGGTGCGGCACGCGCGGGACGCGGTCCGCTTCGCCGACGCTGTCCGCTTCCTGGCCGGCGCCGGAGCCGACCGGTTCGTCGAGATCGGCCCGGACGGCGCGCTCGCCGGCCTGGCGGGGGAGATGCTCGAACCCGGCCGGGCCGAGACCGTCGCCCTGCTCGCCCGCACCGTGCCGGAGACCCGGGCACTGCTCACCGCCCTCGGCCGCCTGCACACCGGCGGCGTGCCCGTCTCCTGGCCCGCGTTGTTCGAGGGCCGCGGCGCGCGCGTGGCGGACCTGCCGACCACCGCCTTCACCCGCCGCCGCTACTGGTCCGACGAGGAGTGCGGCACGACCGCGAACGCGACGGGCCTCGGGCAGCGGGCCGTCGACCATCCGCTGCTCACCGCGGTGGTCGCCGTGCCGGACACCGGCGGGCTGCTGCTGACCGGGCGGCTGTCCGCGCAGGCCCAGCCGTGGGTGCCCGACCACGCCATCTCCGGCACCGTGCTGTTCCCCGGGACCGGCCTCGTCGAGCTCGCGATCGCCGCGGGCGACCACGTCGGCTGCCCCACCCTGGACGAGTTCACCCTGCACGCGCCGCTGGTGCTCGGCGACGCGCCGGTCGAGGTGCAGGTGAGTCTCGGCGCGGCGGACGACACCGGCCGCCGGGCGGTGACCGTCTACTCCAGGACCGCGGGCGGGCCGCTCGACGCTCCCTGGACCCGGCACGCGCAGGGCGTGCTCTCGGCGGCGGTCGCGCCGGCGCCCGAGCCGGAGCTCGCCGAGTGGCCGCCGCCCGGCGCGGCTCCGGTGGACCTGGACCGCGCGTACGAGCGTCTCGCCGACCGGGGGTACGACTACGGCCCGGCGTTCCAGGGCCTGCGGGGCGCCTGGCGGGACGGCGACGACTGGTTCGCCGAGGTCGTGCTGCCCGAGCACGTGGCACCGGGCCGGTTCGGCATCCACCCGGCGCTGCTCGACGCCGCGATGCACGCCGACCTGCTGGACGAGGACAGCGCGGGGCAGACCCTCCTGCCGTACGCGTGGACGGGGGTGTCGCTGCACGCGACGGGAGCCTCCGCGCTGCGGGTGCGGATCCGCCGCCAGGGCCGCGAGGAGGTCACCGGGGTCCTGGTGGCCGACTGGTCCGGGCGGCCGGTGCTGTCGGTGGACGCGCTGGTCTCCCGCGCCGTGGACGCCGGCGCGCTGCGCACGCCGACCGGCGCGGAGCTGCTGCGGGTGGAGTGGGCGAGGCCGGACGTCCCGCCGCCGGGCGCGGACGCGGTCCCCGTCGTGGACGACCTGTCCGAGCTGGGCGCGAGCGTGCCCGAGGTGGTGGCCTTCCGGTGCTTCGGCGACGGCGGCGACACCGCGGACGTGCCCGCCGCCGTACGGGCCGCCTGCGGGCGGGCTCTCGGCGCGGTCCAGGCGTGGCTGGCCGACCGGCGGTACGCCGACTCCCGGCTGGTCCTGCTGACCCGGAACGGCGTCCGCGTCCACGACGAGGCGATCGACGTCGGCCAGGCGCCCGTGTGGGGCCTGGCGCGGGCCGCGGCGGCGGAGAACCACGGCCGGTTCGCCGTGGTCGACGTCGACGCGGAGGCCGGCGAGCGGGTGATCGCCGCCGCCGCGGCGTCCGGCGAGCCGGAGGTCGCGGTGCGGGGCGGGGAGATCCTGGTGCCCAGGCTCGCCCGCGTGCCCGCACCCGTGACCGCCGACGCTCTCGCGGCCGAGGACAGGACCCCATGGCCGGCCACGGGGACGGTGCTGATCACCGGCGGCACGGGCGGGCTCGGCGCAGTGATCGCCCGGCACCTGGTCGCCGAGCACGGCGTGCGGAGCCTGCTGCTCGCCGGCAGGCGCGGCCCCGCCGCGCCCGGCGCGGCGGAACTGGCCGAGGAGCTGCGCGCGCTCGGCGCGGAGGTGTCCGTGGCCGCCTGCGACGTGTCGGACCGGGACGCCGTCGCGGCGCTGCTCGCCGAGGTCCCGCACGAGCGCCCGCTGACCGGCGTCGTGCACGCGGCGGGCGTCGCGGAGAACGCCCTGATCAACACGATCGCCCCGGCCGACGTCGACCTGTCGCTGCGAGCCAAGGCCGACGGGGCGTGGCACCTGCACGAGCTGACCGCCGGGCTGGACCTGTCGGCGTTCGTCCTCGTCTCCTCGGCCGGCGGCCAGGTGCTCGCCGCCGGACAGGCCGGCTACGCCGCGGCGAACGTCTTCCTCGACGCGCTGGCCGTCCACCGTACGGCGGCGGGCCTGCCCGCGACGTCCATGGCGTTCGGGCTGTGGGACGTCGACACCGGCCTGAGCACGGGGCTCGGCGAGGCCGACCGGCAGCGGATGCGGCGGCAGGGACTGCCGCCGTTGTCACCCTCCGACGGGCTGGCGCTGTTCGACGCCGCGCTGGGCGCCGGAACCCCGGCGCTGGTGCCGTTGCGGGTGGACCAGACCGCGCTTGACGCCCGCACCGACGAGGTGCCCGCGCTGCTGCGCGGCCTGCGCAGCCGGAGGATCCGGCGGGTGGCCGCCGAGGCGGACGGCCGACCGGCCGCCTCGGACCTCGCCGCGAGCCTGGCCGAGCTGGCCCCGGCCGACCGCGAGCGGGTGGTGCTCGACCTGGTGCGCACCCACGCCGCGGCCGTGCTCGGCCACGACAGGAACACGGCGATCGGCCCGGACCGCGGCTTCCTCGACCTCGGCTTCGACTCGCTGAGCGCGCTGGAGCTGCGGAACCGGCTCAACACGGCGACCGGGCACCGGCTGCCCCCCACGCTCATCTTCGACTACCCGACGGCCGCGGCGGTCGCCCGCCACCTGGTGGACCTCTTCGCCGCCAAGCTCCCGGCGCCGGAGGTCGATCTCGGCTCGGCCACCGCCGACGAACTGTTCGCGATCCTCGACAACGAGCTTGAGACGCTGTAACCCATGGTCATGGCCCTGCCGGGCGCCCGCTCACCGAGCGGGCGCCCTTTGGCGGCCGCGGATTTTTACGTATGATTAAGACAACTGTATTAGACGGCGTAAGGATTTCGATTATGGGACACCGCGAGGACCTGCTGGAGGGCGCCAAGCGCTGCCTGCGCGAGAAGGGGTACGCCCGTACCACGACCCGTGACATCGTGGCGGTCTCCAATACGAACCTCGCCTCGATCGGGTACCACTTCGGGTCGAAGGAGAACCTGCTCAACGAGGCGCTGATCGATGCCCTGGGGGAGTGGGGCAAGGAGCTGGAGGGCGCGCTCGCCGCGGCCATGAGCCAGGCCGGCGGCGCGCTGGAGCGGTTCGAGTCGATCTGGAGCCGCCTCGTCGAGTTGTTCGCCAACGACCGGGCCCTGTGCGCGGCGAACATCGAGGTGTTCGCGCAGATCGAGCATGTTCCGACCGTGCGCCAGGTGCTCGCCGACGGGCTGGAGCAGGGCAGGGAGGGCCTCGGCCGGCTGTTCGGCACGGTGAGCGAGGACACCGACCAGGAGACCGCCCGCGCCGTCGGGTCGTTCTACCAGGCCCTGGTCACCGGGGTCATGGTCCAGTGGCTGATCGACCCCGGCCGGGCGCCGTCCGGGCACGACCTCACCGCGGCGTTGCGTCAGATCGCCGCCGGCCTGATGTGGAACGGCGGCACCCGGGAGCCCGAACCCGAGCACGTCTGAGCGCCCGGGTACGTTCTCCCGAGCGCATTCGACCGCTGGCAACGACAAAGGCCCGGAAGGTATCACCTTCCGGGCCTTTGCCGTGCGACGTGGTCAGTCGTCCTCGTCGTCGGTGTTCTCCAGCATCTCCGCCTGCTCCGCGCTGATCACCACGTGGGAGACGTCGACGGTGGCCGGCTGGTGACGCGAGAGCGCGTCCTTGATCGGCACCTCGAGACGCGCGGCCTTGGCCGCGTCGAGCTCCTCGCGGCGCTCGGCGAACTCGGGCATGACCTCCCGGGCGAACAGCTCCAGCGACTCGCAGATGTGCTCGTGCTTGTTGGCGCCGATCTGCACCTGGAAGATGATCTGGTCGACGCCGACCGCCTCGTACGACCGGACCAGCTCGCGCAGCTGGTCGGGCGTGCCGATGGCCTTGCGGAGGTTGTCGATGCGGGCGAGCAGGTCGGGGTCCATCTCGGCCCGGGTCTCCGGGGGCAGGTGCCGGCTGAAGCCGAAGGCGTCCCGGTTCTCCGCGAAGTCCTTGGCGATGTCGGTGGCGCCCGGCCGGTGCGCGCCGTGCATCCAGTAGTGCAGGAACGAGTACGCGAAGAAGTGGGCGCCGTGCACGCCGCGGTCCAGCGCCGTCTCCTCGTCCTCGTGGCACATGAACGGCATTACCAGCGCGAAGTTGGGGTTGACGGCGTAGCCGGCCGGCACGCACTCCTCGGAGGCGATCAGGTCGTAGTAGGTCTCGACGCGCTCCTTCGCCTCCTCGGGGGAGACGAACGCGAACGACAGCGCGCCCATGCCGTTGCGCGCCGCGTACTCCACCGTCTCGGGCGAGCTGCACGCGACCCACAGCGGCGGGTGGGGCTTCTGCTTGGGCTTGGGCACCACGTTGCGCGGCGGGACGTTGATCCACTGGCCCTGGTGGCCGGTGAACGGCACCTCGGTGAGCATGCGGGTGATCACGTCGATCGCCTCCCGCCACTGCTCGCGCTTCTTGTCCCGCTCGACGTCGAAGGCGCCCACCTCGAGCTGGGTGCTGCCCTGGCCGCTGCCGAAGTCGACCCGGCCGCCGGAGATGAGGTCGAGGGTCGCCAGGCGCTCGGCCACGCGTACGGGGTGGTTCACGTTCGGGGGAATCGAGACGATCCCGTGCGCGAGCCGGATGTTCTTCGTCCTCGCCGCGGCGGCGGCCAGGAAGACCTCGGGGGCGGCCGAGTGGGAGTACTCCTCCATGAAGTGGTGCTCGGTCTCCCACACGTAGTCGTAGCCGAGGCGGTCCGCGAGCTCGATCTGCTCAAGGGACTCCTTGAGCACCCGCTCCTCGCTGTCCTCGGTCCACGGCTTCGGCACCTGGTGGTGGTAGAACAACCCAAAGCGCATGACTTACCACACGCCCCTCTTGAGCAGGGCACCGGCGTCGATCTTGAACTGGTTGCCGGTGACGTAGCGGGACTCGTCCGACGCGAGGTAGACGACCGCGTGCGAGACGTCGGACGGGTCCAGGCACGGGATGGGCATGCCGTGGATCATGGCGAAGGAGGCGTTGCCCTCCTCCCGGGTCGGGTGCTCCAGGTCCGGCCGGAACAGCCGCCACACGGACTCGTTCTGGATCATGTCGGTGTCGACGTTGGTCGGGTGGATGGCGTTGACCCGTCGGCCCGAGGGCGCGAGCTGGAGCGCCAGCGTGTTCACGTACTGGATCAGCGTGGACTTGGCCAGGCTGTATCCGAGGCCGCCGGGGCCCATCGGGCCCGGGTCCCCGCGGTCGGGGATCAGGCCCACCATGGAGCCGACCACGATGACCGACGCGGTCTCGCTCAGGTGCGGCAACGTGGCGTGAATCGTGTTGATCACGCCGACCAGGTTGATGTCGACGGTGTCGGTGAACGCGGTCAGCGGCCGGTCCGGCCCGAGGACGCTGATCCCGGCGTTGGGGATCACGACGTCCAGCCTGCCCAGCTCCGCCACACCGTCGTCGATCGCGTTCTGCAGTTCGGCGCGGTCGCGGACGTCCACCTGCCGGCTGAAGATCCGGCGGCCGGTCTGCTCGACCAGGCGGACGGTCTCCTTCAGGTCTTCGACAGTGGCCATCGGATACTGGGCGACCTCAATGTCCGTGCAGGCGTCCAGCGCGATGATGTCGGCGCCTTCCTCCGCCAGCCGGACGGCGTGGCTACGTCCCTGCCCACGCGCCGCACCGGTGATCGCAACGACCTTGCCTTCCACGCGGCCCATACGGCCCTCCTGTGGTATGTGCGTCAAGGAATCTCCCGAACAGGATGTCGTGCCGGGCATGTCCGTCGCGTCCCGCAAGCACCCCTGTCATCGTCGCCAGGCCTCGCCGCGCGGTAGGGGTGCGCCGGGCGCCGGACCCCTACTACACCCCTGACCTGTGCCTTTTGCCTTCAGATCGTCGTGACGGCGTGGTTGTCTTGCGGTGCGGAACCCGTGTTCACCTCCCTGTCACCCCCCCGGGTGACGAGACGGAGCGACGACATGATCGTGATTCCCGCCGCCCTGTCCGAGAGCCCTGGGTGTCCGGTCCACCGGCCGACCGCGGCGCCGGACCCGGTGCGCTCGGCGTCGAGGTCGCCGCCCGCCGGCGGTGCGCCTCACGCGGCTCGCGGTCGTGCCGCCGGTCCTGCCTGCTCGCTCCTCGGCATCACAGGCGCTCGGGCGCCTCGGCAACTCGGTCTATACAAGGGTCTAATACGGACGTATGATTAAATCATGACTACTAAACAACTCGCCGGACGCAAGGAATGGCTGGCGCTCGTCGCACTCGCGGTGCCGCCCCTGCTGGTCGCCATCGACATCACGGTGCTCTACTTCGCCGTCCCGTCCATCGCGGCAGACCTCAAGCCCACCAGCACGCAGCAGCTGTGGATCATCGACATCTACGGGTTCGTGCTGGCCGGCATGCTCTTGACCATGGGTAACCTCGGCGACCTGTTCGGCCGCCGGCGCACCCTGATGATCGGTTGCACCATCTTCGGGCTCGCGTCCCTCGGCTCGGCGTTCGCCACGAGCCCCGAGATGCTGATCGTATGCCGCGCGGTGCAGGGCCTGGGCGGAGCGGCGCTGATGCCGTCCTCGCTCGCGTTGCTGCCGGTCATCTTCACCGACGACAAGCAGCGTCGCACCGCCATCACGGTGTTCTCGCTGGCCATCTCGGCCGGCGCGGGCTTCGGGCCGGTGCTGAGCGGCGTGCTGCTGAACAACTTCTGGTGGGGCTCGATCTTCCTGATCAACGCTCCGATCATCGCGATCCTGCTGATCGCGATGCCGTTCCTCGTCCCCGCCTTCCGGCTGCCGCGCGACCAGGTCGGCCAGTTCGACTGGCTCAGCGCGCTGCTGTCGCTGGTGGCGGTGCTCAGCGTGATCTGGGGTGTCAAGGAGCTCGCGATCAACGGCGTGGAGGCGGTCCCGCTCGGCGCGGTCGTCGGCGGCCTCGTGCTCGCGGTGATCTTCGTGGTGCGGCAGCGCCACCTGACCCACCCCATGATCGACCCGAAGCTGTTCAGGACCCGCGGCTTCCTGCCGGTGCTGACGGTCAGCGCCACCGGGTTCTTCCTGGTCATCGGGTTCTCGGTGTTCACCACGCAGTTCCTGATGGAGGTCATCGGCCTGCGGCCGCTGCCGGCCGCGCTGTGGTCGATGGCGTCCCCGGTGATCTCGGGCAGCCTCGTGCCGGTCGCCATGGGCATGGTCGACAAGGTCAAGCCCGCCTACCTGATGGCGTCCGGGTTCCTGCTCGCCGCGATCGGCTTCGGGATCATGACCCAGGTGACCGCCGACAGCGGCATCTTCCTGGTCGTGAGCGGCATCGTGGGCATCGGCGTCGGCACCGCGCTGCTGTTCGCCCTGCTGACCGACATGGCGGTCGCGATCTCCCCGCCGCGGCAGGTCGGCGCGGTCTCCGCGCTCACCAAGACGCTGCAGGAGTTCGGCGGCGCACTCGGCCTGGCGATCTTCGGCACCATCGGCGCCGCGATCTACCGGAACTACCTGGGCACCCGGATCGACGGCGTGCCGGCCGAGGCCGTGCGCGCCGCCCGGCAGACCATGGGTGGCGCGGTCGCCGTGACCCAGTCGCTGGCGCCCGACGCCGCGCGAGCGCTGCTCGCGGTCGCCCGTGAGGCGTTCGCCAAGGCGACCAGCCTCACCGCGATCCTCGGCATCGTGATCGCGCTCGTGTCGGCCGTGCTGCTGGTCACCCGGCTGAGCCACGTCACGTACACGAAGGAAGGAGAGGAGGTGCTCCCCGGGCCGGTCACTCCCGAGGTCCCCACCACGATTTGACCGGCACGACGCGGCGGCCGGCGAGCCCCACCCGAACCCCACCCTCGCCGTTCGGCCCGCGCACAGGGGTCCGGCTTTCACCGGCACCGCCGGAAAGCCGGACCCCTCTTCCCTCTCGGCGTCTTCGATCCCGGCGTTCAATCTCTGCCCGCGGCGACGTCCAGTGCATCCCCACACGACACACGAGCATGTGAGGAGTTCACATGAGCAGTCGGCAATCCCCGACGCCGCATGCGGTGTCGCTGTCCGGAATTCGCAAGGTCTACGGCACGGGCGACAACAGCGTGGTCGCGCTCGAATCCGTTACGGTGAACTTCGAACGGCGCACGCTCACCGCGGTGATGGGCCCGTCGGGTTCCGGCAAGACGACCCTGCTGCACTGCGCGGCGGGGCTCGACGAGCCCACCGAGGGATCGGTGAAGCTCGACGGCCAGGAGATCACCGGTCTCAGCGAGACCGCCCTGACCCTGCTGCGGCGGGACAAGGTCGGATTCATCTTCCAGGCGTTCAACCTGATGCCCGCGCTGACCGCCGAGCAGAACGTGGTCCTGCCGCTGCGGCTGGCCGGACGCAAGATCGACAAGGCCAAGGCGAGGGACGTCCTGACCCAGGTGGGCCTGGGCGACCGGGCCGGCCACCGGCCGAGCGAGCTGTCCGGCGGACAGCAGCAGCGGGTGGCCATCGCCAGGGCGCTCGTGGCCAGCCCGGCCGTGATCTTCGCCGACGAGCCCACGGGCTCGCTGGATTCCAAGACCGCCCGCGAGATCCTCGAACTGCTGCGTGAGTCGGTGCGCCTCTACGACCAGACCGTGGTGATGGTCACCCACGACCCCGTCGCCGCGTCCTACGCCGACCGCGTGGTGTTCCTCGTCGACGGGACGGTGGTCACCGAGATGGCCAACCCCACGGCCGAGTCGGTCGCCGAGCAGCTCACCCGGCTGGGCGAGTGGGCGAAGCAGCGGTCGGTCGCGCGCGCGGAGGGCGGTCGCTGATGTTCCAGCTTGCCCGGAGAACCCTCCGCTATCGGTGGGGGGGATATGTCGCGACCTTCATCGGGATGTTTTTCTGCAGCATGATGCTGGTCGCCGCGGGCGGGATGATGGAGACCGGCCTGCGGCAGACCGTCCTGCCCCAGCGCCTCGCGGGGGCGGACGTGGTGGTCGCGGGCGACCCGCGCTACATCCTGGCCGACAACCCGGTCGGCGCGCTCAACGAACGCGTGCAGGTCGACCGCGACCTGGTGACCAAGCTCGCCGCACTCCCCGGCGTGAAAGCGGCCATCCCCGACGTCGCCTTCGACACCTTCGTGCTCCGCGACGGCAGCCCCGTCGACACGGAGGCCCACGGGCGTGACTGGGGATCCGCGGTGCTCAGCCCCTACTCCATCGGCGCGGGCGCCGCTCCGCAGCGTGCGGGGGAGGTCGCGCTCGACACCGACACCGCGCGCCGGATCGGGGTGTCCGCCGGAGACAAGATCAAGATCGGCGCGCACGGCGCCGTCGGCGAGTTCACCGTCACGGGCATCGTCGCCCCGGCGCAGCCGACGACCGAGCGCTCCATCTTCTTCACCGGCCCGGACGTCCAGCGGCTCGCGCGGGATCCCGCCCGGGTCGACACGATCTCCCTCGTCGCCCAGCCCGGCACCGACGCCGCCGCGCTCAGCGCGAAGGCCACGGCGGCCGTGGGCGGCCCCGGCATCGCGGTCCTTACCGGGAACGACCGCGGCAACGCCGAGTTCCCCGCCTCCCTCGAAGTCCACGACCTGATCCTGATCGCCGGCATCTTCGTCGCGCTGTCGCTGGTCGCCGGGCTGCTCGCGGTCGCATCCACGCTCTCGCTGGTCGCCAGCAACCGGGAGCGGGAGATCGCGGTGCTGCGCGCGATCGGCGCCACGCCCTGGCAGACGCGCAGGATGATCCTCGCGGAGGCGCTGGTGGTGTCGCTGCTGGCGACCACGCTCTCCGTCCTGCCGGGATGGTTCGTCGGCGAGTTCCTGTACCGGATGGTGGTCAGGATCGGCGTGGCCCCCGAAGAACTGTCCTACGAGCGCGGATGGGTGCTCCCGGTCATCGCGTACGTGCTGGCCGTGGCGACCTCGCTCGGGGCCGGCCTGATCGCCGGGAAGCGGGCCCTGCGCGCCCGGCCCACCGCCGCGATGGCCGGCACCGACACGGCGGTCAAGCGGACCGGCTGGGTCCGGCGGATCATCGGCCTGGTGCTCTTCGCCTACAGCGGCGGGCTGGTCTTCGTCGCGCTGAACCTGGTCACCGGACCCTTCATCGCGGGCCCGGCCAACTGGGCGGCCATCCTGTTCGCACTCGGCGTGATGCTCCTCGGCCGGGACATCACCCGGGTCCTGGTCGCGGTGCTCACCCCGCCGCTGCGGCGGATGTCTTCGGTGTCGGGCTACCTCGCCGCGCTGAACGCCAAGGCACGGGTGCCGCAACTGGCCGCGGTCATCACTCCGATCATGCTCATGACCTCGGTCGCCACCGCCACCACCTATGTCATCACGACGGAGGCGGCGTCGATCAACATCTACACCGAGAGCCTGGCCGGCAACGTCATCATCAAGGCGCCGCCGGGCGGGTTCGGCCCGGAGGCCCTGCCCAAGATCCGCGAGGTGGCCGGGGTCGCGGCGGCGTCGGAGTTCACCGCGAGCGCCGGGTTCGTCGACGACCCGCCGGACCCGCGGGCCGGCGCGGACCTCGGCGGCTGGCAGTTCAAGGGCTTCACCGCCGACGCCGCCGAGAAGGTGGGCGCGGCCACGATGACCGCGGGCTCGCTCACCGAGCTGAAGGGCGACACCGTCGTCATCAACGACGTCTACTCGAAGGAGCTGAAGAGGGGCGTCGGCGACACGATCACGCTGCGCCTCGGCGACAACTCCAGGGTGAACGTCAAGATCGTGGGGCTGATGTCGGAGAAGGTGAGCTTCGAGTCGATCATTCTGCCGATCGACCTGCTGTCCAAGCACACCACCACCGGCCTGCCGCTGTACATCCTCGCCGCGCCCCAGCCCGGGACGTCGGTCGCACAGCTGTCGGCCGCGCTGAGCGGTGTCGTCGCCGCCTTCCCCGGGGCGCAGATCGTCGACAGGTACACCCTGCGCGGGTCGTTCGAGCACCACCTCGGCGCGGAGGAGCTGGTCAACTACCTCTTCCTCGCGCTGCTGATGGGCTTCATCGCGATCTCCGTGATCAACACGCTGTTCCTGGCGACCGGCCACCGCAGGCGCGAGTTCGGCCTGCAGCGGCTCATCGGCGCCACCCGGAGGCAGGTGCTGCGGATGACGGCGGTGGAGGGCGCCCTGACGGCGCTGATCGGCATCGGCCTCGGCGCCGTCATCGCGCCGCTCGCGTTCGTGACGTTCGCCCTCGGGCGTACGGGCAAGTTCGTGCCGGCGGGGTCGCCGCTGATATTCCTGCTGATCGCAGGGGCGGCGGCGGTCCTGACCCTGGGAGGCACCCTGGTCGCGGTGCTGCGGACGCTGCGGAACCGGCCGCTGGAGGCAGCCCTGCCCACCTGACCGCCGGACGAAAGTCATTCGCGCATAATCCTGAATTCAGCCAGACCTAATTCAATGGGTACGGCATCGCGGGTGCCCCGCGACGCCGTACCCATGCTGTTTTCCGGATAAGGGGACGCGCGCCGGTGTTTAGGGGCGAATCTCCGGTGGCGCCGCCGCTCCCGCACGGTTTCAATGAATGACGCGGCATACCCTCGGCCCGTCCTCCTGGCGGCGGGGGAGACGCCGCCCGGCGTGCGACGACGAAGGGGAGCTGAGTGAGATGTCAGAACTGAACGGAAGCGACGGCTGGGTCCGGAGGTTCCACCCGGCGCCGCGCGCCGCCGCCCGCCTGATCTGCTTCCCGCACGCGGGCGGGGCCTCGACGTACTTCTTCCCGGTGTCCAGGACGCTCTCGCCGGGCATCGAGGTGCTGGCCATCCAGTATCCCGGCCGGCAGGACCGGCGAACCGAGCCGCTGATCGACGACCTGCACGTGCTGGCCGACGTGCTGGCGCCCGTGGTGAAGCCCTGGTGCGACGGCCCGCCCGTCTACCTGTACGGCCACAGCATGGGCGCGACGCTGGCCTTTGAGGTCGGCGTGCGGCTGACGCAGGAGGGAGCGGCCCCCCGCGCACTGGTGGTGTCGGGGCGCCGGGCGCCTTCGACCTTCCGCGACGAGCGGGTGCACCTGCTGAGCGACGACGACTTCATCCGCGACCTCGACCGGCTTTCGGGCACCGACCCGCGGCTCTTCGAGGACCCGCAGGTGGTGGAGATGATCCTCCCGGCGCTGCGCAACGACTACCGGGCGGCGGAGACCTATCGCTACCGGCCGGGACCCCGGCTCGACTGCCCGGTGGTGGCGCTGATCGGGGACGAGGACGCCCAGGTCACGGTCGAGGAGGCGCGTGTCTGGAGCGAGCACACCACCGGCCGCTTCGACCTCGGCGTCTACCGGGGCGGGCACTTCTTCATCAACGACCACGCCGCTGACGTCATGCGAGTGATCCGTGAGGTCGCCGCCGGTCGCACGCCGGCTCTGCCCGGCCAGGCCATCGCGCTGCGGGGGTGACCGGGCGCCGTTCACCGCGCCGTACCACACCGTGCCGCCCGGACGGGGCCGGGCGGGCCAGGTGAATGCCCACCTTTACCTGCCGAATTGCGGAAAACGCTAACTGATGGCCCGCCGGGTGGTTCGGCGGCTTGTACCACTTGACACTTTCCTCCACGCGCGCCTCTTGACTCCACGGTGATTTTCGCAGGCTGTCCTATGGTCAGACGGGGCGACAAGGCGTAAGAATGACCCGGGGTATGCAATGGGGGGAAAGTTGAAATTTCAGATAAGGCGCCTTACCGTCGCCATGTCCGTCGTCATGCTCTCGGTCGCGGCCTGCGTTTCATCTCCCGGCGGCGGCGCGTCCGCTTCCTGCGCCCTGTCCGTCGGGTCCCTCTACGAACCGCAGAACCTGGACAACGCCGGAGGCGGGGGACAGGGCGCGGCGGAGGCGCTGGCCGGCAACGTCTACGAGGCGCTTTTCCGCCTCACCGAGGCGGGCGCCGTCGAGAAGTCGCTGGCCTCCGAATACACCGTCAGCCCGGACGGCCTCACCTACACCTTCGCGCTGCGTCAGGGTGTCCGCTTCCACTCCGGAACCCCGATGACCTCCGCCGACGTCCGGCACAGCCTGCGGCGCATCCTCGCCGGGACGTCCACGTCCTCGCGCAAGAACTCCCTCGACATGATCAAGAGCGTCGACGCGCCGGACGACCACACCGTCGTGGTCCGGCTCTCCAGCAGGTCGATCTCGCTCATCTACAACCTCAGCCAGGTGTGGATCGTCAACCACACGCTGGCCGATCCGAAGACCGCGGAGGACGGCACCGGTCCCTACCGCCTCGCGTCCTGGAAGCGCGGCGCGACGCTGACCATGGAGCGATTCGGCGGCTACTGGGGGGCGTCGCCCAAATGCGGGCAGGTGACGTTCCGCTACTACACCGAGGCGGCGGCGCTCAACAACGCGCTGCTGTCCGGCGCGGTCGACGTCGTCACCAGCGTGCAGAGCCCGGACGCGCTGGCGCCGTTCTCCGACACCTCGGCGTTCCGGATCACCGAGGGCACGTCCACCACCAAGCTCCTGCTCGCCTTCAACTGCCGGCGCGCGCCCTTCGACAAGCCGCTGGTCCGCAGGGCCGTCAGCGCCGCGATCGACGACGCGAAACTGCTGCGGTCGATCTGGGGCGACCGCGGCATGGTGATCGGCTCGATGGTGCCGCCCGCCGATCCCTGGTACGAGGACCTGAGCGGGAAGAACGCCTACGACGTGGAGGCGGCGAAGCGGATGCTCGCCGAGGCGGGCTATCCCGGCGGCTTCCCGATGACGCTCGACACCCCGCAGTACGACCCGCACCCGACCATCGCCGAGTTCGTGAAGTCGGAACTGGCCAAGGTCGGCATCACGGTGACGATCAACATCATCAGCGCGGACGAGTGGTACTCCCGCATCTTCCAGCACCACGACTTCGCCGCGACCCTCCAGGAACACGTCAACGACCGCGACATCCGCTACTACGGCGACCCCGGCTTCTACTGGGGTTACGACAACCCCGAGGTCTCCGACCTGATCAGGAGGTCGGAGTCCGCGAAGACCACGCGGGAGCAGACCGAACTGCTCCGGCGGGCCAACCACGAGATCGTCGAGGACGCCGCCAGCGACTGGCTCTACCTCAATCCGCAGATCGTCGTCGCGTCCGCCCGCGTGACCGGATACGCCGCCAACGCGGTCCAGGCGCAGTTCCCCGTCTACGGGATCGACAAGCGCTGACCGATGGCCGCGTATCTCGTCCGCAGGGCGATCCTGCTGGCACTGTCCCTGGCCGTCTCCAGCGTGGCGCTGTTCGTGCTGCTCCGGGTGCTTCCCGGCGACCCGGCCAACGCGCTGCTCGACATGGGCGCCACCCCGGCACAGGCCGCCGCCGCCCGGCACGAGCTCGGCACCGACCTGCCGCCGGCCCAGCAGTTCGGGGGGTGGCTCCGGGACCTGGCGCGGCTGGACCTCGGCCGGTCGCTGGTCAGCTCCCTGCCCGTGGCGTCCGAGATCGCCGGGCGGCTGCACGTCACCGTGCCTCTCACAGTGCTGGCCTTCCTGCTGGCCGTGCTGATCGCGGTGCCCACGGGATTCCTCGTCGCGCTGCGCAGGGGCACCTGGTACGGCACACTGCTGGCGGGGGTGAGTCAACTGGGTCTCGCCGTGCCGGTCTTCTGGGTGGGCATGCTGCTCGTCACCGTGTTCGCGCTGCGGCTGCGGTGGCTGCCGGCCGGCGGTTTCCCGGCCGAGGACTGGGCGGCCCCGGCCGCCGCGCTCACCTCGCTCCTGCTGCCCGTGGTCACCATCGCGCTGGTCATGTCGGCCTCGCTGACCCGCTACGTCCACTCCGCCGCGCTGGACGTGCTCGACAGCGACTACCTGCGGACCGCCAGGGCGCTCGGCGCCCCGCTCCGTGCCGCGCTCCTGCGGCACGGGCTGCGCAACGCCGCCGCGCCCGTGGTGCCGATCCTCGCCATCGAACTGGCCAGTACGTTCCTGGGGGCGGTCGTCGTGGAGAACGTCTTCGCGCTGCCGGGGCTCGGCAGCATGCTGGTGCGGGCGTTCGCCCAGCACGACTATCCCGTCATCCAGGGCGTCCTGACGCTGAGCACGGCCGCCGTGCTCACGATCGGCTTCGTGGCCGACACGGCCCAGCGCCTCATCGACCCGCGGCTGCGCCGTACCGCGACGGGAACGTCCGCGTGAGGTCGCGGGCGCTGGTCGCGGGCTGCGTCCTGCTGGGCGGGGTGGTCGCGATCGCGATGGTCTCGGCGCTGTGGACGCCGTACGACCCGGCCGACACGTCGGGCGGCAGGCTTGAGCCGCCGGGCCCGGAGCACTGGCTGGGCACCGACCGGCTGGGGCGGGACCTGCTCACCCAGCTCATGATCGGCGCCCGGGTGGCGCTGTCGATCGGGGCCGGGGCGGTGGCCCTCGGCGGGGCGCTCGGCCTGCTGGCCGGGATCGCGGCCGGCTTCGCCGTGCGGTGGCTGGACGACATGATGGCGGTGGTCCTGGACCTCCTGATCGCCTTCCCGACGCTGCTGCTGGCCATGCTGGTGATCGCGGCCAGGCGGGGATCGCTGCTGTCCGCCGTGACCGCCATCGGGCTGGCGATGACCGCCGTGGTGGCCAGGCCGGCCAGGCAGCAGGTGAAGCGGGTGCTGGCGCAGGACTACGTGACGGCGGCCCGCACCTCCGGCACGTCCTGGCCGGGGATCGTCGCCGGGCACGTGCTGCCCAACATCTGGCCCGCGCTCGCCGTGAACCTCGCCCTCCAGCTCGGCCGGGCCGTCCTGGCCGAGGCCGGCCTGTCCTATCTGGGCCTCGGCCCGCCGCCGCCGAACGCCTCCTGGGGGCACATGCTGCGGGAGGCCCAGGCCACGGTCCTGGTCGCGCCCGGTGACATCGTCGCCCCGGGACTGCTGCTCGTCCTCCTGGTGATCGGCGTCAACCTGCTGGCCGACGGCGTCCGCGAGGTCGCCGACCCGCTCCTGCGGGGGCGCTGGTGAGCCTGCTCGAAGCCGGGAACCTGACGGTGCGCACGGCGGACGGCCGCGAACTGCTGCGCGACCTGTCCTTCCGCCTGGCCAGGGGGGACCGGCTCGGGCTGATCGGGGAGTCCGGCGCCGGCAAGTCCCTGACCGTGCTGGCGATCGTCGGCCTGTTGCCGGCCGGCATGACCGCCTCGGGCCGGGTCCTCCTGGACGGCGAGCCCATCCTCGGCGCGCCCGAGTGGGTGCTGAACACGGTCAGGGGCCGCCGCGTCGCCGTCGTCTTCCAGGACCCGCTCGCCGCCCTTGACCCCCTGATGCGCGTCGGCGCGCAGGTGGCCGAGCCGCTGCGACGCCACCGGGGCCTGCGCGGGGCCGCCGCGCGGCGCGCGGCCCTGGAGGCGCTGACGGAGGTGCGGCTGGGCGACCCGGAACGCATCGCCCGGTCCTATCCCCACGAGATCTCCGGCGGCCAGCGCCAGCGGGTGGCGATGGCCATGGCGCTGGCCTGCGAACCGTCGTTCCTGATCGCCGACGAGCCCACGGCCGCGCTGGACGGCACGGTCCAGGCGGAGATGCTCGCGCTGCTGGAGCGGCTGGTGGCGGCTCGCGGCATGGGGCTGCTGTTCGTCGGCCACGACCTGGCCGTGGTGGCCCGGGTCAGCCGCCGGATCCTGGTGCTGGAGCGGGGCAGGGCGGTGGAGGAGGGCGAGGTCGGGGACGTGCTGCGGGCGCCGTCGCACCCGCACACCCGGGACCTCGTGTCGGCCGCCCGGCGGCTGCACGGAGCGCTGGAGCGGATGCTGCCGTGACGTCGCCTCCTCCTGTTCTCGGCGTACGCGACCTGGGCTTCGCCTACCGGCGCGGTCCCGCCGTGCTCAGCGACGTCTCCTTCGAGGTCACCGCGGGCCGCGGGCTGGCCCTGGTGGGGGAGTCGGGAGCAGGCAAGACCACGCTGGTCCGCCTCATGCTGGGGCTGCTGCGGCCCCGCACCGGGCAGGTGCTCCTCGACGGCCTGCCGTTGCGCGGACGGATGCGGGCACTCCGGCACGCGGTGCAGCCCGTCTTCCAGGACCCGTACTCCTCGCTGGACCCGCGGCTGCGTGTGGACCGGATCGTCGGAGAGCCCCTGCGCTCGCTCGGCGTTGCCCGCGGTGCGGCGGCGACGGCCATGGTCGAGGAGGCGCTGCGCTCGGTGGGGCTGCCCGCGGACGCCGCCCGTCGCTATCCCCACGAGTTCTCCGGCGGGCAGCGGCAGCGGATAGCGATAGCGCGGGCGATAGCGGCCTCCCCCCGGGTGCTGCTGGCCGACGAGCCGGTCAGCGCCCTGGACACCGCCACCCGGGTGCGGCTCCTCGATCTGCTCGCCGAACTGCGGGAAAGCAGGCGGCTGACCGTGGTGCTCGTCTCCCACGACCTGGCCGTCGTCGCCGCGCTGTGCGAGGAGACCGTGGTCCTCGACCGGGGCCGGGTGGTCGAGCGCGGGGCCACCGCCGAGGTGCTCGGATCGCCGCGTCATCCCTGCACACGGCGCCTCGTGGCCGCGGCGCCGCGGCTCCCGCGAGCTCTAAACCCGCCCTGACCTGTAAAAAGCCGATTCAATAACGGAAGGATGGCGGCCTTTCCTACCTTTAAGGCGTCGGACAGAGTTCCCAGCCACAATGTGAGGTAAGAGATGAAGAACCACCTGCTGTCGCGTCTCGGCCGGATCGTCGGTGCCATGGTCGTCACGTTCGCGTTCGTCGCCTTCCCGCTCAGCGGAGGCGCCGCCGCCGGTGCCGTCGTTGACGTCAAGCCGGTCTACGAGGTGCCCGCCACCAAGCTCTGCTGCGGTTTTCCGTGATTGGGGCGCCCCGTTAAGAGTGAGTGAATTCTTGTTGCCGGCTGGAAATCGAATCCTGTGATTCTGACTGTGCCCGGTCACGCTCACAATGGAGCGGGATCGGTGGGGGTAGGGGGGCTTTCCCGATCTGGGGGAAGTCGAAGCCGACGCGGTGTGCCGCTCTGGACGGATCGTCGGCGAAACGTACGCGCACTCTGAGAAATCAGCCCATGACGGGTGGTGCCTGGTCGAAGCAGCCGAGGGGGGCGGCCTCGCCGGGTGTCACGACGACGGCGCTCGGCGTGTGGCAGGGGGGACACGAACAGCATGGTCTCGTGCCGCACGCCGAGGGTGCGGGGGCCGTCAGGCCATCATATGTCTTATACATTTGTATTACCCGCTTTGATTCGGAAAGAGACTTTACGGGACACCTGGCATCACAGTGACTGAAAGTCGTCGAGAACGGCTCAGCTGTCGAGGTTCGCACGTAGCACACACGATTGGGATGGATTAATCTCTCCGTCAGGTCCTTCGGCATGGGGGAGCTACGCCAGCCCAACAGGAGATGTGGGTGGACTTCCGGATCCTGGGCCCACTTGAGGTCGTTCTCACCGACCGAAGGCTGGAGCTCGGGGGAGCCAGACAACAGACCGTCCTCGCCGCGTTGCTCCTGGAGGCGGGCCGGACGGTCACCGTCTCCCGCCTCACGGAGACCATCTACGACGACGCCCCTCCGCCGACCGCCAAAGCCCAGATCCAGATCTGCGTCTCGGCCCTGCGGCGCCTGTTCGGCAGCTGCGGCAGGCCCGACATCATCGTCACGCAGTCGAACGGCTATTCGGTGCGCATCACCGACGAGGGGTTCGACCTGGGCCGATTCGAACACCTCCTGCGCCAGGCCAAGCAGGCCCGGACGGCGAACCGCGCCGAGGAGGCGGTGGCCCGGTACCGCGACGCACTCGCCCTGTGGCGGGGCCCGGCCCTGGAGGGCATCGAGAGCCGGGTGGTCCAAGCGGCCGCGATGCGCCTGGACGAGGACCGGATCGCGGCCAACGAGGACTGCGTCGACCTGGAGTTCGACCTCGGCCGCCACCACGAGCTGGTGGGCGAGCTGACCGCGCTGGTGGCACAGTATCCGCTCCGCGAACGGCTGCGGGGGCAGCTCATGCTGGCCCTCTACCGTTCCGGCCGTCAGGCCGAGGCCCTGCAGGCTTACAACCAGGCGCGACGCGTCATGATCGACGAGTTGGGGATCGAGCCGCACGAGCGGCTCCAGCGACTCCAGCACGCGATCCTCACCTCGGACCCCGGGCTGAACCTGCCGGCGACCGCCGTGCGGGTGAGCACGCCTGCGCCGCCCTCTCCGCCGGTCGCCGTGCCCCGGCTGCTGCCGACCGACATCGCCGACTTCAGCGGCCGGTCCAAGCTCGTGGACGAGATCCTGGAGCGGCTGGTGGGCTCCGGCGGCGGTCCCGGCAGATACGCCGTGCCCATCGTCGCGCTGGCCGGCAAGCCCGGCATCGGCAAGAGCACGATGGCGGTGCACGTGGCGCACCGGGTCGTCGAGCACTATCCGGACGGCCAGCTCTACGCCAAGCTCCACGGCGGCTCCTCCCGGTCGGTCGCCGCCATCAGGGTGCTGGAACGATTCCTGCGGGCACTCGGTGTGACGGGCTCCGCCGTCCCGGAAGGGCTGGAGGAGCGGGCCGAGCTCTACCGCATGCTGCTCGCCGACAAGAAGGTCCTGATCGTCCTGGACGACGTCGGCACCGAAGGCCAGGTGCTGCCCCTGCTCCCCGGCAGCCCCAACGCGGCGGTCGTCCTCAGCAGCAGGAGCCGCCTGGCCGGGCTGTCGGGCGCCGTGCACGTCGAGGTGGACGTCTTCGACTCGGCGCAGTCGCTGGACCTGCTCTCCCGCATCGCGGGGGCCGAGCGAGTGCAGTCCGAGCCCGATTTCGCGGTGGCCCTGGCCGAGCTCTGCGGCCACCTGCCGCTGGCCCTGCGCATCGCGGGCGCCCGGCTGGCCGCCCGCCCCCACTGGAGCATCGAGCAGCTCGTGGAGCGGCTGGGGGACGAGACCCGGCGGCTGGACGAGCTCAAGCACGGCGAGATGGGGATCAGGGCGAGCATCTCCCTGACGTACGAGAGCGTGAGCGGCGACGCGAGGCGGCTGTTCCGGCGCCTGGCCATCCTGGACTGCGACATCATCACCGCCTGGCTCGGTGCGGCCCTGCTCGACCGGCCCGTCGCCGAGGCGCAGGACCTGCTGGACGACCTCGCCGACGCCCAGTTGCTGGAGACGACCGGCACCGGCCGTGGCATCAACGCCCACTACCGCTTCCACGACCTCATAAGGGTCTTCGCCCGCGAGCGCCTGGCGGCCGAGGAACCCATCGCCGAGCGCAGCGCGGCCCTGGGCCGGATGCTCGGCGGCCTGCTGACCCTGGTCGACGCGGCCAGGCGGAAGGAGCTGGAGGACCGCCTCCTGATCCCGCCCCCGGCGTGGTCGCTGCCCGAGGTCCTGGTCGACCGTCTGGTGGAGCACCCGCTGGCCTGGTTCGAACGAGAACGGTCCATCCTCGTCTCGGGCATCAGGCAGGCGGCGCAGGCCGGGCTGACGGAGGTCTGCTGGGGGCTGGCGCTCGGCGCCGCCACCTTCTTCCTCTCGCGGTTCTACCTCGACGACTGGCGCGAGGCGCAGCAGATCGCGATGGCCGCCGTGCAGCAGGCGGGGGACATGGCCGGGCAGGCCACCATGCTGTACGTCAACGGCGCGCTGGCCTCCAACGAGCGCAGGTTCGACGACGCGCGCCGCGACTACCTGGCGGCGATCCAGCTGTTCACCGAGCTCGACGACCAGCGCTCCCTCGCCACCGCGCTGGCCAACCTCGGCTATCTCCACCTGGTCACCGGACAGCTGGACGCCGCGGCGGAGCGGTGCCGGCAGGCGCTCGACCTCTCGCGGCGCCACGGCACGCCGAGCAACACGAGCAACGTGCTCTGCCACCTCGCACAGATCCGGCTGTTGTTCTCCGACCCCGAGGGCGCCGAGGCCCTGCTGTCGGACGCGATGGAACTGGCCGGCGGCGTCAGCGGGCGTCAGAAGGCCTACATCCAGGTCAGGCTGGGCTACACCTACCTGGAGCTGGGCCGGTCGGCGGAGGCGCTCAGGATCGTGGAGGCGGCGCTCGCCGTCTACCAGAAGATCGGCGACCCCATGGGCGAGTCGTACGCCCTGATCTGCACGGGCCTGGCGAAGCTGCGGCTCGGCGCAAGGGCCGAGGCGAGCGGCACGCTGCGGCGCGCCCTGATGCTGGCCACCACCACCGACGACCGGCTCAGCAGGGGCCGGGTGCTGGCGGCGCTGGCCGAACTCGCCCTGGCGGAGGGCGACTCCGCCGGCGCGGTGACCGCCGCCGAGCAGGCACTCGACCTGTTCGCCACGCTGGGTGTGCCGCTGGACGAGGTCAACGTGCTCAAGCTGCTCCGGGACGCGCACCGGGTGCGGGGCGACGACGCGTCGGCCGCGGAGGCCGTCGCGCGCATCCTGACCATCGCGGCGAAGCTGGGTCCGGAGGTGGCCGAGCGGCTGCGGGTCGTGCTGGCGACGCCCACGCGTCGGGCCGGCATGTCCTAACCCGGCCGCTGCCGGGACTGCCAACCTGTTGGAATCCCCATCGGTTGGGTCATAGGATCGGTCCGCAACGGTAATCTTTTCGTCCATCCCCATCAACGTGTGAAACCGATCATCCTTGTGGGCCCGGGGGACGGGTCCGATAAGTGCAAGGAGTCACGCGGTGAAGTTTCGCATTCTCGGGCCTCTGGAAGTCGTGGACGGCGCGCATCGCGTGGACCTGGGCAGCACGAGACAGCAGACGGCTCTCGCCGTGCTCCTGCTGGACCACAGCCGGGGCACGTCCATCGGCAGGCTCATCGAGGCGGTCTACGACGACAACCCGCCCACGACCTGCCGCTCACAGGTGCAGATCTGCATCTCGGCCCTGCGCCGGGTCTTCGCCCAGTACGGCCGGCCCAACCTGATCTCCACTCACTCCCAGGGGTACGCGATCGAGGTCGGGGACGACGACGAACTCGACTGCGACCGCTTCCAGAACCTGATCCTGCTGGCCCGGCGGTCCGGCGCGGCCGGCGCGGCCGAGGCCGCCGTCGGGCACTACCGCGAGGCGCTCGCCCTGTGGCGCGGCCACGCGCTGGAGGGGATGGACAGCAGGCTGATCCGGGCGGCCGCCCGCCGCCTCACCGAGGACCGGATCACCGCCCACGAGAAGTGCATCGAGCTGGAGCTCTCCCTGGGGCGGCACCGGGAGGTGATAGCCGAGCTGACGGAACTGGTGGAGCGGTATCCGCTGCGCGAGCAACTGCGCGGTCAGCTGATGACCGCTCTCTACCAGTCGGGACGGGAGGCCGAGGCCCTGCACGTCTACCGCGAGGGCAGGCGGATCCTCGTCGAGGAGCTGGGGATCGAGCCGAACGAGCGGCTGCGCCGGCTCGAACACGCGATCCGGGTCTCCGTCGAGACGGGGCGGCCGGCGCCTGCCCCGGCGGCCGCGGCGGGCGTCGCCGTGACGGCGCCTCGTACCGGCGCCCCGCGGATGCTGCCGGCCGGCATCGCCGACTTCACCGGCCGGGCCCCGGAGGTCGACGCCGTACGCCGTCTCATCACGCCGTCCCCGGGGGAACGGGCGCCGTTCGCCGTGCCGATCGCGGTCATCACCGGCAAGCCGGGCGTCGGCAAGAGCACCCTCGCCGTCCACACCGCCCACACCGTGGCGGAGCGGTTCCCCGACGGGCAGCTGTTCGCCGCCCTCCACGGCGGGACGGCCCGCCCCGTGCATCCGTTCGACGTGCTGGGGCGGTTCCTGCGGGCGCTCGGCGTCCCGGGCGGCGCGGTACCGGAGACGCTGGACGAGCGGGCCGAGATGTACCGCGGCCTCCTGGCCGGCCGCACGGCGCTGGTGGTGCTCGACGACGCGGCGGGCGAGAGCCAGGTGGTGCCGTTGCTGCCGGGCAGCTCCGACTGCTCGGTCATCGTCACCAGCCGCAGCAGGCTGACCGGCCTGCCCGGCGCGCGTAACGTCGAGGTGGAGACCTTCGACCCGGACCAGTCGATGCGGCTGCTGGCCCACATCGCGGGAGAGGACCGGGTGCGGTCGGAGCCGGCGTCGGCACAGGCCCTCGCCGAGCTCTGCGGCCAGTTGCCGCTCGCGTTGCGCATCGCCGGATCACGTCTTTCCGCCCATCCGCACTGGAGCATCGAGCAGCTGGCGGGGCGGCTGCAGGACGAGACCCGTCGGCTGGACGAGCTCAGGCACGGCGGGATGGGCATGAGGGCCAGCATCGCCGTCGCCTACGAGAGCACCGGCGAGGTGGCCCGCAGGCTGTTCCGCCGGCTCGCCATCCTCGACTTCCAGCCGTTCCCCTCGTGGGTCAGCGCCGCGTTGCTGGACCGGCCGCTGCACGAAACTCAGGACCTGATGGACGACCTGGCCGACGCCCAGCTCGTCGAGATCACCGGGACCGGGCGAGGCGCCCACAGCCGGTACCGTTTCCACGACCTCATCCGGGTCTTCGCCAGGGAGCGCCTGGCCGCGGAGGAACCGGCCGCCGAGCGCGGCGCCGCGCTGGCCAGGGTGCTGAGCTGCCTGCTCCACCTCGCCCGGGACGCGCACCGCGAGCAGTACGGCGACGACTACGCGGGCCTCCACAGCGGCGCCGCCCGCTGGCCGCTGCCCGACACGCTGGTCCGCCGGCTCGTCCAGCAGCCGCTCCCGTGGTACGAGCGCGAACGGCTGACCCTGGTGTCCGGGATCCGCCAGGCGGCCCAGGCCGGTCTCGCCGAGCTGTCTTGGGACCTGGCCATCTGCGCCGCGCCCTTCTTCGAGTCCAGGGTCTACTTCGACGACTGGCGCGACACGAACAACGTGGCGATGGCGGCCGCCCGCCAGGCCGGAGACCGCAGGGGACAGGCGGCCATGCACTACTCCACGGGCCTGCTGTCGGCCGCCGAGCAGCGCTACGCCGACGCCCGCGGCAGCCTCGACACGGCGCTGGAGCTGTTCCGGCAGACCGGCGACGACCACGGCGTGGCCCTCACCATCCGCCGCATCGGTCTGCTGGAACGCGAGTCGGGCCGTTTCGACGAGGCCGGCGCCCGCCGCGTGGTGGCGAGCCGTCTTGATGAGGAGAAGACACAGGCACCCGGCCGGCGTTCCGCCCGGCCGGCCCGTGGCCGTCCGGCCTCCGGGCCCTCTCCGCGGAACGTGGAAACCCCCGCCCGCAAGTGATCCGGGCAAACGAATGGAGCCGTCGGGTCGATTCCCGACGGCTCCATTTTCGTACGTGCGACTCGTTCGTCTCTCATCGCTGGAATCACGGCTTCTGCCGGCTACCGCGCACTCAGTGGCGTCACCTCTCATGAGGCTCACAAATCGTTCAAAATTGCGCTTTCGCTGATATCACTATAAGAGGATCGGCAGACGCGTTCATACCCCTAGGCACCCTTGTCCGGGTGGCTCCGGCCCAGATGTCCGGCGCCCGTTCGCGGCCCCGCATCCCCGATAGAGCGGCGAAGGTGAACCGATAGCCGGCGCTGCGAGGCTGTGCGGAAGCGACCCGGAACACGTCACTGGAGACTCGAGATCGGTCCCCGAGGGTCCGATAGACAGGTGTGCGGAGAGATGAACATTACGGCGCAGGCGTTGGACAGCGTTTTCGGCCGCGGTGCGGCCGGCGTTCGTTTGCGCCTGGAGCGCGAGGTCGACGGCATCTGGTGGCATGTGACCACCGCCGAGACCGACGGGGCGGGCGTCGTGAAGGGATGGGACACCGCCCAGTTGGAGCGTGGGCTCTACCGCATGATATTCGACAGCGACCACTACTTCGTCAATCTCGGAATGACCGCCGCCTATCCGGAGATCGCCGTGATGTTCCGCATCATCGGCGACGTTTCCTCTTTCCAGATCCAGGTGACGCTGTCGCCTTATTCCTATTCGACGTATTTCGGTTCGAACGGTTAACCCTGAGCCAGAGAGAAGGGATCTTCCGTTGACGAGGATGACCAAGGCGCTGCGGCGCTACCGCGCACCCGAACCCGTCCGGCTGCCCGGCCGCCGCTGGCCTGACAACGTCATCACGCGGGCGCCTCGCTGGCTTTCCACCGACCTTCGCGACGGCAACCAGTCGCTGGCCAGTCCGATGAGCCCGGCGCGCAAGATGGCCATGTTCGATCTGCTGGTCCGGATGGGCTACAAGGAGATCGAGGTCGGCTTTCCCGTGGCGAGCGAGGACGACCACGCCTTCCTGCGCGAGCTCATCGAGCGCGACCTGATCCCCGACGACGTCCGCGTCTCCGTCCTGGTGCAGGCACGTGACGAGTTGATCCGGCGGACCGTGGAGAGCCTCGAAGGCGCTCCCCGCGCCACCATCCACCTGTACAACGCGACGTCGCCGTTGTTCCGGCGGCTGGTGTTCGGGATGACCAGGGACGAGTGCAAGGACCTGGCCGTCCAGGGCACGCGCCTGATGATGAAGTACGCGGACAAGACGCTGAGCGACTGTGACCTGGGCTTCCAGTACTCTCCCGAGCTGTTCAGCGACACCGAGCTGGACTTCGCCCTCGAGGTCTGCGAGGCGGTCATGGACGTCTGGCAGCCCGGCCCCGGACGGGACATCATCCTGAACTTCCCGTCGACCGTCGAGCGGAGCACGCCCAACGTCTTCGCCGACCAGATCGAGTGGCTCGACCGCAACCTGTCCCGGCGGGAGCACGTCTGCCTGTCCATCCACCCGCACAACGACCGGGGGACCGGCGTCGCCTCGGCGGAGCTGGCCATGATGGCCGGCGCGCAGCGCATCGAGGGCTGCCTGTTCGGCAACGGCGAACGCGCGGGCAACGTGGACCTGGTCACGCTCGGCATGAACCTGTTCAGCCACGGCGTCGACCCGGGCATCGACTTCTCCGACCTCAACGCGATCCGCCGCGTCGTGGAGGAGTGCAACGGCATTCCGGTCCACCCGCGCCACCCCTACGGGGGCGACCTCGTCTACACCTCCTTCTCCGGCTCCCACCAGGACGCCATCAAGAAGGGCTTCGACGCGCTGGAGCGGGAGGCCGCCGCGGTCGGCGCCCCGATGGACGAGATGCCCTGGGACATGCCGTACCTGCCCGTCGATCCTGCGGACGTGGGCCGGACCTACGAGGCCGTGGTGCGGATCAACAGCCAGTCCGGCAAGGGCGGCGTCGCCTACATCATGAGCACCTGGTACGGCAGGCACCTGCCGCGCGACCTGCAGATCGACTTCGCCCGGGTGGTGCAGCGGCGGGCCGACAGCGAAGGCATGGAGATCACCCCCAGCGGGGTGCGGGAGCTGTTCGAGAGCGAGTACACGTGCCCGCCCGGGCCGCCCGTCTTCGGGCCGGAGCCGCTCGCCGTCGAACTGCACGTGGACGGCGGCGGGTTCGAGGTCGGCGCGGAGCGCGCCGACGCGCTGCAGGCGCTCCGGGTGAGCCTCGCCGAGTGGGGGATCGAGGTCCGCGCCGTCCACCGGACCGGCGTCGGCCAGGGGGAACAGGACGTCGCGGCGGGGGTCGCGGTCTACGCCGAGTGCCGCCTGGGGAACCGTACGCACTGGGGCGTGGGGATCGAGCGGGACGCCGAGACCGCCGCGCTCCGCGCGGTGCAGGCCGTCGTCCACCGGGCCGCCCGGCTCGTCGAGCCCTCCGGCAGGAACCACCGCGAACTGGGCGAGGCCCACGGGCGCCCGCGCAGGCGGCGGCTGGCCACCACCGCGTGACCGCGCACGACCGACCTCCGGCCCTCGTCCACGGGCCCCGTACGGAAGGGCACGACGCGATGACGCGAAAGCAGCTGAAGAAGAGCCGGCCCTCGGGGCGCCCTGCGGCCAAGGACGAAGCGCCCGACCTGCGTACTCCCTCCGGCCGCCCGCTGAAGTTCTGACGCGCCCGCCGCCTCCGCCCTGTCACGGGCGGGGCGGCGGGTGTCGCGCGTCCCGGCGGGTCCCGTCCCAGGTGCCTGAAATCCCGGTGAATTCCCAGCTCACGAGGTCATGGCGGGGACGCGGGAGTGCGGGATAAGCGCGCGATAGCGATCCAAAAGTGGCCGGCGAGACCATCGTCTCCAACAAGCAGGCAAGCGTCCATTCGTAAGGACGGAAGCTCAGCTGGAGGGGGCCCGCTTGATGATGAACTTGATTGAGAGAGACGAGGCACTGACCTCGTTACAGGAGATGCTGGCGGCCGCGCTGACGGGCAAGGGCAAGGTCGCGATGCTCAGCGGCACCGTCGCCACCGGGAAGAGCGCACTGCTCGACGCGTTCGCGGAGCAGGCCGTGGAGCTGGGCGCCCTGCCCGTCGCCGCGACCGCGTCCCGCATGGAGCAGGACCTGCCGCTCGGCGTGCTCGGCCAGCTCATCGAAGAGGCGCCGCTGGTGGAGGAGGAGCGCGTGCGCGCGCTCGCGCTGCTTGAGGAGGGCAAGCAGACCGCGATGAGCTCCGGGCTCGCCTCCGAGACCCTGGACCAGGTGGACGCCCAGATCGCGCACGCTCTGTGCACCGTGCTGCTGGAGCTGTCGGAGCGCTATCCCCTGGTGATCGTGGTCGACGACGTGCACTACGCCGACCGTCCGTCGTTGCTGTGCCTGGCGTACCTCGCCCGGCGCGTACGCTTCGCCCGGATCATGGTGATCTTCAGTTACTCCGACTACGTGCGCAGCACCGACACCTTCTTCTGGACCGACCTGCTGCGCCAGCCGTACTGCGGGGTCGTGCAGCTCAACCCGCTGTCCCGGCAGGGGGTGCACACGCTCGTGCGCGAGCGGGCGGGCGACGACGTCGCGGTCCGCTTCGCGGAGGACTGGTACGCGTTCAGCGCCGGCAACCCGCTGCTGGCCGCCGCCCTCATCGAGGACTACCTCGGCGGGCCGCGGGAGAGGGACGGCGAGCCGGTGACCGACGAGCCGGTGGTCGGCGAGCGGTACGGCCAGGCCGTGCTGACCTGCCTGCACCGGGGCGAGCCCGAACTGCTCAGGATCGCCCGGTGCCTGGCGGTGCTCGGCGACACCGACTCGCTCGACCGGCTGCTCGGCCTGGGGCACACCCAGATCAGCAGGGCCATGAACGCCCTGACGGCCGGCGGCGTGCTCAGCGTGGGCCGGTTCCGGCACGAGTCGGCCCGTACGGCCGTGCTGGCCGAGGTGGGCCTCGACGAGCGCCGGGACCTGCACCGCCGCGCGGCCGAACTGGCGCACGCGGACGGCGCGGCCACGTCGGTGATCGCCGATCACCTCGTCCAGGCCGGCCCGATCGACGCGCCCTGGGTGGTGCCGGTGCTGGAGGACGCGGCCAGGGACGCGCTGCGCGAGGGCCGCACCGAGCGTGGCGTGGACTACCTGCGCCTCGCGTGGCAGGCGTGCACCGACGAGCGGCGCCGCCTCAAGATCGCCACGATGCTGGTGCGTGCCGAGTGGCGCATCAACCCCGAGGCGCCCGACCGGCACCTGGCCGACCTCACCGAGGCGATGCAGCGCGGTCACCTGCGCGGCAGCGACGGCGTGGTCCTGGCCCGCGCGCTGCTTTGGCACGGCCGGTACGACGACGCGCAGGACGTGATCGAGCATCTGACCACGGCCGGCTACGAGAGCGACCCCGAGACGGTGATGGAGCTCAACATCGCGCGCCCGTGGCTGCGCGCCACCCATCCCGCCTTCGCGTCCAAGCTCGGCGAGCCGCGCGCGGACACCGGAACCGCCCTGGTGTCGGTGGCCGCGGGGCGCCGTCTGGAGACGGCGACCGCGCTCGCGCAGGTGCTCGTCAACGGCCCGCACGAGGGCGCCCTGATCGCCGTCGAGCGCATCCTGCGGCTCGCGCGCCTGGACGAGATGTCGATGGACACCGTGGAGTGCGCGCTGCTCGCGCTCACCTACGGCGGGCAGGCGGAGAAGGCCGCGCCGCTGTGCGACCTGTTCAGCGTCGAGGCGTCCTCCCGGCGCGCCCCGAGCCGCCAGGCCAGGCTCTCGGCCATCCGCGCCGAGATGGCCGTACGGCAGGGCGACATGGTCAGCGCCGAGCAGTACGCGCGGGCCGCGTTGGAGATCATGCCCATCACGAGCTGGGGTGTCACGGTGGGCAGCCCGCTCGGCAGCCTGGTGATCGCGCTGACCGCGATGGGCCGGTTCGACGACGTGCACGACATCCTCGACCGGCCCGTGCTGGACGCTATGTTCGAGAGCCGGTACGGCCTGCACTACCTGTACGCCAGGGGCCGCTACAGCCTGGCGGTCGGGCAGGCGGCGCTGGCCCTGCGGGACTTCCAGCTCTGCGGCGAGCTGACCGGCAGGTGGGGCCTGGACGTGCCGGGCCTGCTGCCGTGGCGGGCCGGCGCCGCTGAGGCCTGCCTGCAGATGGGCCGGTCCGAGCAGGCCTCCCGGCTGATCGAGGACCAGTTGTCCCGCTGCAACTCCCGCACGCCGCGGGAGCTCGGCATGACGATCCGCCTGCTGGCGGCCACCAGCGAGCTGCGGCACCGGCCGATGCTCCTGCGCAAGTCCGCCGACATGCTGCAGAACGGCGGTGACCGCTACGAGCAGGCCCGCTCGCTCTTCGACCTGGCGGAGGCCTATCGCGGCCTGGGCGAGCACCGGAGAGTCGGCATGATCATGATTCGGGCGCGGGCCCTGATGAAGGAGTGCGGAGCCGAGATCGGCGGCGCGCAGGCGGCGGCCGAGACCGGCAAGCAGGCCTCCCCGGCTCTGAGCGGGGGCAGCGCGGCGCTGCTGAGCGAGGCCGAGCGCCGGGTCGCGGTGCTGGCCGCCGCCGGGCACACCAACCGGGAGATCGCCGGTGAGCTCTACCTCACGGTGAGCACGGTGGAGCAGCACCTCACCCGGATCTACCGCAAGCTCGACATCAGCAGCCGGGCCGACCTGCCCGCGGTCCTCGAGTTCGGCGGGGCCGCCGTCGGCTGAGTCGATCGTGGTCCCCCGGTGGCCGGCCCGTAGGGGGCCGGCCACCGCCGGACCGGAACACTGATATCCGGACCGTTTTCCGGTTCTATTCGGGACGCGTTTTATCGGCGCGGTCGCCGTCCTTTTTAGGGGTGTCGTGGCGTTGATCGGCCCCCTTACCCTGAGGGCACCCGGTTGTGCCGTCAGGAGGAATACATATGGGGACCGTGGTGACGCGGGTCAGCGACCTGCCGAAGGAATCTATGCGGGAACGGCTGGCGGATTTGCAGGTGCTCAAGGAGAGCATCCATTCAGGCCCGAGTGAGGAGGCGACCGCGCGCCAGCACGCCAAGGGCAAGCTCACCGTGCGGGAGCGCCTGGACGTGCTCCTCGACAGCGGGTCCTTCGTGGAGGTGGAGGCGTTCCGGCAGCACCGGGCCACCGGTTTCGGGCTGGAGCACCGCAGGCCGTACACCGACGGCGTGGTGGCGGGGTGGGGCAAGGTCTACGGCCGCGAGGTCATGGTCTTCGCCCACGATTTCCGGATGTTCGGCGGCGCGCTCGGTGAGGCGCACGCCGAGAAGATCCACAAGGTGATGGACCTGGCCGAGGCCGCCGGGGTGCCGCTGATCGGTTTGAACGACGGCGCCGGGGCCCGGATCCAGGAAGGTGTGACCGCGCTTGCCGGTTATGGCGGTATTTTCCGGCGCAATGTGCGGATGTCGGGGGTGATTCCGCAGATCAACGTCATGCTCGGCCCGTGCGCGGGGGGAGCGGCGTACTCGCCGGCTCTCTCCGATTTCGTGTTCATGGTGCAGAACACGGCCCAGATGTTCATCACGGGCCCGGACGTCGTGAAGGCGGTGACCGGTGAGGAGATCAGCGCCGACGACCTCGGTGGTGCGCGGGTGCACGGCACACTCTCCGGCGTGGCGGGGTTCGTCTGCCCGGACGAGGTGTCCTGTCTTGAGGAAGTCCGCTATCTGCTGTCCCTGCTGCCCGCCAACAACCAGGAACTGCCGCCGTCCATCACCTGCACCGACCCGGCGAACCGGCGCAACGACGCCCTGCTCGACCTGGTGCCGGCTGATCCGGCGATCTCCTACGACATGTCGGCGGTGATCGAGGAGATCGTCGACGACGGGGAGTTCTTCGAGTTCCACGCGGGCTGGGCGCAGAACCTCATCTGCGGGCTGGCCAGGTTCGACGGCCACGTCACCGGCATCATCGCCAACCAGCCCGCCCACCTGGCCGGGGTGCTGGACATCAAGGCCTCGGAGAAGGGCGCGCGCTTCATCCAGATGTGCGACGCCTTCAACATCCCGCTGGTCAGCCTGGTCGACGTGCCGGGCTTCCTGCCCGGGACCGACCAGGAGCACGGCGGCATCATCAGGCACGGCGCCAAGCTCCTCTACGCGTACTGCGCCGCGACCGTGCCGCGCATCTCGATGGTGCTGCGCAAGGCGTACGGCGGCGCGTACATCGTGATGGACTCCAGGTCGATCGGCGCGGACCTGTCCTTCGCCTGGCCGACCAACGAGATCGCGGTCATGGGGGCTGAGGGCGCGGCCAACGTCATCTTCCGCCGGGAGATCGCCGCCGCGCCGGACCCGGTCGAGGCGCACGCCCAGCGGGTGGAGGAATACCGCAGGCAGCTCATGCACCCCTACTACGCCGCCGAGCGCGGGCTGGTCGACGACGTCATCGACCCGAGCGAGACCAGGGCCACCCTGACCAGGGCGCTCGGCCTGCTGCGGGCCAAGCAGGCGTCGGGGCCGCGGCGCAAGCACGGAAACCCCCCGATGTGATGGGCGCCGAACTGCGGGTGGTCGCGGGAAATCCCACCGAGGAGGAGATCTGCGCGCTGGTGTGCGCCCTGTACGCGGTCGCGGCGGACCGTGCGGACGGCGCAGAACCCGGGCCGGTCGCCGGGCCGAAGAGGCACCGGCCCCGGCTGCGCCTGCCGGACTACGGGTCGCCCCGGTCCTGGGTGGCGTGCCACCGAACCGACGCGCTCACCGGTGTCCGGTGACGCCGCAGCCGCCGCCCCGGGTGCTCCCGGGGCGGCGGCTCACCACGTTCTCCAAGCGGCCGGTCTCCCGGCGAACGGCTTCTAGGCGGACGGCCTCGACGAGCGTGTCTTCCACCGGATGTCGGGCAGCAGGGCGCGCACCGAGCGCCCGCGGATCGCGCCGAGCCACAGGCCGGACCCGTACGCCGCGTCGTCCAGGCGCCGGGCCACGGCGTAGCGGACCGGGTCGAGGTGCGCGCCGGTGCGCCGCAGATCGGTGAGGGCGTCCATCACGGCCACGGCGGCCACGGCCCGGCGGAGCCTCCTGGACAGCAGGCAGCCGACGGCGGCGAGCGGCCACCAGTGGCGGAGCAGCAGCGCCGCCGCCTGCCAGACGGCCGCGACGGCACCGTCGGACGTCAGCGTCAGGGCGAGGCGCACCGGGTGCTCGCTCCGCCTGACCTTGGCCGACATCGTCGCGGCCGTGCCCGCGAAGATCAGCGCCGCGGCCGGCAGCGACCACCGCCGCTGCGCCAGCAGCGCCAGCACGAAGGCCGCGCTCCAGGGCGCCAGCACCGCGGGGGCCACGTCGCGGCCGTGCCGCCGGGCGAGCAGGTCGGCTCCGGTGCCGTAGAAGGCCTTGCGCCGCAGCCAGTCGTGGACCACCGTGCGGTGCTCGTGCCGCACCGTCGCGGCCGGCTCGTAGCGCACCCGCCAGCCCGACCGCGCCAGCCGCCACACCAGGTCGACGTCCTCGCCGACGCGCATCTCGGCGCTGAAGCCGTGGCCGAGGGCGTCCGCCCGCGCCAGCAGGAACGCGCTCGGGACCCAGGAGACCGGCGCCCTCGGGCGTACGATGCCCGGATCGAGGCCCAGGTCGAGGGAGGACCGCGCGTCCTCGTAGCGGAGGATCCAGCGGGCCCGGCCGGGCAGGCGGAGCCCCAGCACGCGCGGCGCGGCCACGGCCACCCGGGGATCGGCGAAGTGCCGGAGCAGGGTCGGCAGCGTGCCGGGTTCGAGGACCACGTCGGAGTCCGCGAAGGCGACGTAGGGCGTGGTGACCCGGCGCAGGCCCGCGTTGCGGGCGGCGGCGGGGCCGACGTTCTCCGCCAGCGCGACGAGCACCGCGCCGTGCGCCGCCGCGACCTCGGCGACGGCCTCCGGGGCGGCCGACGCGTCGTCCACCACGATCACGCGGTGCCGGTCGCCGATGCCCGACAGCAGCCGGTCGAGCGCGGCGGGCCGGTCGCGCACCGGCACGACCACCGTCACCTGCGAGGGGTCGAGACCGGGCAGGTCCCCGACGACCGGGTCGGCGAGGCCCGCCTCCAGCAGCCGGTCGGCGAGCAGCGCAGAGACGCGGTCGCGGACCCGCAGCCTGCGGCCGTCGAACAGGTCCGCGGCGGCCGGGGTGAGGTACATGACCCGCGTCGGCGCGCCACCCACCAGGGTGCGCCCGCCGTCGCGGACCCGGACACGCCGGTTCAGCCGGACGGTGAAACCGTCCGGAAGCCGGCCGGGCGCCCGGGGGTCCGAGTCGCGGGTGATCTGATCGTGGGTCATGGCGTGAAGCCTCCGTCCGCCGATATCACCGATCCGTTGACGACGCCTCCCTCGCGAGAGCAGCAGAACGCGATGGTCTCGGCGATCTCGGCGGGCTCGATCAGGCGGCGCAGCAGCTGGGACGAGGCGAAGTCCTCGACGCCGTCCAGGCCGTACACATCGGCGGTGGCGGCGAGCATCGGCGTGCGGGTCGAACCGGGGGAGACGGCCGCCGCGGTCACCCCCGTGCCCACCAGGTCGGCGGCGAGGCCGCGCACCAGCCCGACCACCGCGTGCTTGGCCATCGTGTACGCCGACAGGCGGAACAGCCCGTGCGAGCCGGCCGCGGAGGCCACCGCGACGAACCGGCACGCCCCCGGCTCGGGCCCCGCCAGCATGTGCGGGACGCACGCCGCGGCGGTGTTCCACACCCCGAGCACGTCGGTCTCCCACAGGGCGCGCACGTGCGCGTCCGGGGTCTCCCACAGCGGCAGGCCGCCGGCCATGACCGCCGCGGCGGCCACGGCCGCGTCCAGCCGGCCGAAGCGGTCCGCCGCCACGGCGGCGGCGCGGGCGAGCGCGTCGCGGTCGCGCACGTCCGCGATGTACGGCACCACCACGCCGGGGTGGTCGTCGGCCAGCGACTTCAGGTCGGCGTCGGCCGCGAGCGGATAGGTCACCCCGGCGGGCCGCGCCGGGCCGTCCGCCGCGCACGAGTCGACCGCGACCACCCGGTAGCCCCTGGCGCACAGCGCCCGCACGACGGCGGCGCCGATCCCGCGGGCCGCCCCGGTCACCAGGGCGACCCGGAAGCCGCCGGCCTCGCCGCTCACCTGGCTCATGCCGGAGAGGCCGTCGCGGCCGCGGCCGCGGGTCCGGGTGTGGGTGCGGGGGCGGGGGCGGGGGCGGGCAGGAGGCGGCCGGTGTGGTCGGCCCGTCCGTGCCGGACGCGGGCCGCCACGTCGTCGGCCATCCGGTCGAGCAGGCGGCGTCCCTCCCCGGCGGTGGCCGTGGTCGGATCGCCGAGCACGCCGGAGGGTGACACGGCGGCGACGCCCCTGGCCGCGAGCTCGGGCATGATCTCCGCGAGCGGGGCGAGGTTGCCCGGCTCCGCCCGGGCCATGTCCACCAGACGCGGGGCCAGATGCAGCATGAGCGACGTCTCGGCGTGGCCGGCGTGGGCGTCGGCCGGCCCGGCCGCGCAGGGCGCCCAGCACACGTCGTGGCCTTCCTCGCGCAGCAGCGGCGTCGCGGCGGCGAGGGCGTCCAGGTTCCCGCCGTGACCGTTCACGATCACGACGCGCCCGGCCCAGCGGGACAGGGAGCGGACGAGTTCGACGAGCAGGAACCGGAGGGCGGCGGTCCCGATGGACATGGTGCCCGGGAAGTCCTGGTGCTCGCCGCTCGCGCCGTACGCGACGGGCGGCGCCACGAGGACGGGGTCGGCCGGAGCCACCGCGAGAAGGCGGGCGGCGGCGGCCCTCGCCACCGCCGCCGCGACCGCCGTGTCCGTGTGCAGGGGCAGGTGCGGGCCGTGCTGCTCGGTGGAGCCGAGCGGCACCAGCACGGTCGGCGAGGACGGCAGCGCGGGCCACGACAGGTCCGCCAGGCCGCCTTCGCCTTCGCCCCTCTCACGCATCGCCCGGAGACCCGATCTCCCTGGTGGAGCCGATCTCCCCGGTGAACCCGATCTCCCTGGTGAAGCCGGGCGGGACCAGCACGTCGCCGGGCTCCAGATCGTGGATCGACGCGCGGCCCAGGCCGAGCAGCGCCGAGTCGATGCCGCCGCGCAGGATGTCGAGCACGTTCTCCACGCCCGCCTGGCCGTTCGCCGCCAGGCCCCACAGCGAGGCGCGTCCGATCATCACGGCCCGCGCGCCGAGCGCGAGCGCCTTGACCACGTCGCCCCCGCGCCGTACGCCGCCGTCGAGCAGCACCTCGGCCTGGCCGTCGACCACCCGCGCGATGCCCGGGAGCAGCCGGATGGTCGCGGGCGTGCCGTCCAGGTTGTTGCCGCCGTGGTTCGACACCGAGATCGCGGTGACCCCGGCGTCCACCGCGCGGCGGGCGTCGTCGAGCCGGGAGATGCCCTTGAGCATGAACGGGCCGTCCCACTGCTCGCGCATCCACCGGACGTCATCCCAGCCGGGTGGCGGGGTCCGCATCCACTCGCCGTACGCGCCGAAGAACGTCGGAGCGGGACGGCCGGGCTCCGCCACGTTGGGAACGGTGAGGTCGGGCAGCCGGCCGGTCCTGGCGAAGCCGAGCAGCCACCGCGGCCGGGTCAGGCCCTGCGGCGCGAAGCGGGCGAGCGCCTTCAGGTCCAGGCGTTCGGGGATCCACGGGCTGCCCCAGTCCCTGCCGTGGGAGAACGTCCAGTCCAGGGTCACGATCAGCCCCTTGACCCCGGCGGCGCGGGCCCGCTCCATGTGCGCGGCCATGGACTCGCGGGTGCCCATCCAGTACATCTGGAAGAAGGTCTGCGGGTTGGCGGCCACGACCTCCTCGACGGGCTTGCTCGCGAAGTTGCTCAGCCCCATGATCGTGCCGCGCGCCGCGGCGGCGCGTGCCACCGCAACCTCCCCGTCGGGATGCACGGCCTGCACCCCGGTGGGGGAGATGAGCACCGGCAGGGAGATCTGCTGCCCCATCACGGTGGTGGACAGGTCGCGCTTGGCCGGCAGGTCCGCCACGTGCGGCGCGAAGCCGAGTTCGGCGAACGCCGCCGTGTTGTCGCGGTACGTCCGGCCTCTCTCCGAACCGGCGAGCAGCGCGGAGTACACCGACTTCGGCAGGTGGCGTCGCGCTCTGCGCTGCGCCTCCGCAACCGTCTCGAACCAGGCGTTCGCGGCCACGAGCTATCGTCCTTCTGCTACACGTCGGATGAGGGGCTGAACCCGGCGAGCGGGCTCTCCGCGCACGCGTGCACGGGTGGGTGTACGGGTGGGGCGGCGGCGGAGGGGCGGCGTCCGATGCGCACCGGAACCGGCCCGGCTCCGGCCCGGCGGGCGCCGGGGCGGCGGGAGTGGTCCTGGCTGGGCCGGGGCACCGTACGGCCCGCCGCGGCGAGCGCGTCGGCGGCGTGCCCCTGCACGCATTCGGGGTCGGGCCCGTCGAGCGGCAGGCCGGTGAAGAACTTGGCGGCCATGCACCCGCCCCGGCAGGAGTCGAAGAACCCGCATCCGGTGCACGCGCCCGAGGTCTGCGGCGACCGCAGGTCCTCGAACAGCTCCGACTCCCGCCACACGGCGGCGAACCCGCCGTCGGAGAGCACGTTGCCGGCGCGGAAGCGGTCGTGGATCGCGAACGGGCAGGCGTACACGTCGCCCAGAGGGTCGATCAGGCAGACCACCCGGCCCGCGCCGCACAGGTTCAGCCCCGGCAGCGACTCGCCGTACCCCGCGAGGTGGAAGAACGAGTCGCCGGTGAGCACGTCCTCGCCCGCGCGCAGCAGCCACTCGTACAGCTCACGCTGCTGGGCCGCCGTCGGGTGCAGTTCGTCCCACACGTCGGCGCCCCGTCCGGACGGGCGCAGGCGGGTGAGCCGGAGCGTCGCCCCGCGCTCGTCGGCGATGGCCTTGAACTCGTCGAGCTGGCCCGCGTTCTCCCGGGTCACGACCACCGACAGCTTCGCGTCGGCGAACCCGGCCGCGGCGAGGTTGTCGAGCGCCCGCAGCGCCGTCTCGTACGACCCCGGGCCGCGGACCCGGTCGTTGACCTCGGGGGTGGCGCCGTCGAGCGACACCTGCACGTCCACGTAGTCCGTGGCGGCCAGGAACCGCGCCCGCTCGGGGGTGAGTCGCGTCCCGTTCGTGGAGAACTTCACCCCGACCTGGTGGTTCACGGCGTACTGCACCAGATGCCAGAAGTCGGGCCGCACGGTCGGCTCCCCGCCGCCGATGTTGACGTAGAAGACCTGCATGGCCTGCAGCTCGTCGATCACCGCCTCGCACTGGGCGGTGGCGAGCTCACGCGGGTCACGCCGCCCCGACGACGACAGGCAGTGCACGCACGACAGGTTGCAGGCGTAGGTGAGTTCCCAGGTCAGGCAGATGGGAGCGGCCAGGCCGTACTCGAACCGCTTGGCCAGCGACCCGCTCGCCGTCCCCGACCGGGCCGGGCTGTCCTTTACTGCCGAGTTCTGCGCCGTCGAATTCCGCGCTGCCGTGCTCCGGCTCTCCACCCGCCCGCGCGGCCTGATCATGTCCGCGCCGGCGAGGCCCCGCAGGGCCTCCGCGTACGCGGGCCACCGGCTGGCGGGAACGCCGGCACGGGTCAGCGCGGCACGGGCGTCGGGCTCGCCGGAGAGGTCGCGGAGCACCGAGACGAGCTCGGGGCGCTTGAGGAAGGTCAGCCGCCGGTTGCCGAAGTGGTAGGCCAGGGCCCCGAACGGCTCCGGCCGCAGGGCCACCCGGGGAGACAGCTCCCAGGCCTCGTCCAGGGGATCGTTCATCAGTAGACGCCGCACATGCCGTCGATCGACACCTCTTCGATCAGCGTCTCCGCCGTGAGCTCCTCCGTCGCCTCGGCCGGAACGGTCGTCTCCTCCATGGCTGCTCCTTCCTCGGGGCGCGGAACCTGGTTTTTTGGAATAAGCGGGTTTTCGGGGATAAGCCGGGTCTTCGGGATATTCGTGCGGCGAGAGCCGGACCGGGGCGTCCTCGCGGAATCGCCGGCGCTCTCGAGATGTGAGGGAAGGGACTACCGCCGCGACGGTCTCGATTCGAGCGGCCACGATTCGAGCCCGCTCGACCTGAGCGAACTCGAATGAGGCGACTCGCCTTTCTGCTGAAACACCAATCACACTAAAAGGAGTGATAGGCGTGGAAAACCCCTAGACACCCTTGTCCGGGCGGTCCCGGCCCCCGCCCCGTGCCGTCCGGGGTGCGGGGCGGGGGCGCGTGAGCCGCGACGCGGCGCTGTCGAGGAGCATCTCCAGGGCGGCGGGGTAGGCGCTGTCGTTCATGCGGGCGACCAGCAGAGGGGCGACCGCCGCGATGTTGGGGTGGGTGGCCCGGGGCAGCCGGGCGTAGGTCGCCCGCCAGATCTCCTCGTCGGCTTCGCGCGCCTCGGCGGGCAGCGCCAGGGTGGCCGCGTCCAGCGCCGCGAAGGCCAGCGTCATGTCGATGAAGGTGTGGTAGACGCCGACCGCCTCACGGTCGGGGAACCCCGCGCCACGCAGCAGCCCGAGGATCGCCTCGTCGGCCGCGATCTCGTGCGACTTGCCGCTGATGCGGCTGGCGGTCAGCACCGCGGCCTGCGGGTGTTCGAGGTAGGCGGCGTGGATGCGCAGGCCCAGGTCGCGAAGGCCGGCGCGCCAGTCGCCGCCTCCGCTCCAGCCGGCCATCGCCTGTCCGACGAGCATGTCGCCGATGGCCAGGGTCAGGTCGTCCACGCCTCTGAAGTAGCGGTAGAGCGTGCTGGGGTCGGCTCCCAGGGCGATGCCGAGCCGCCGTACGGTGAGGCCGGCGGGGCCGTGCTCGCGCAGCATGCGCAGCGCGGTCCGCACGATCAGGCCCTCCGAGAGGACCACCCCGTTCTTCGTCGGGCGGCGCCGCCGGCGCGCCGACTCGCCCACCACCGGCTTGGGCACGGCGTCCCCCTCTCTCCTCACCGCCTACCTTATGCCAACGCCATTGACGTTCGGGGTGGGGGTGGCGTTGGATCGGCACATCAGGGGCGTTTGTCCAAGAAAGGGATGTTTGTACCATGCGCGTGCTGCTTGTCGGAGCCGGTGGAGTGGGTACGGCGATCACCCGGATCGCGGCCCGCAGATCCTTCCTCGAGCACATGGTCGTCGCCGACTACGACCTGTCCCGTGCCAAGGCGGCCGTCGCCGCGCTCGGGGAGACGGGGGATCGCTTCAGCGCCTGCCGGGCCGACGCGGGTGACGAGGTCGCGGTCGCGGCGCTGCTGGCCGAGCACCGCTGCGACGTCCTCCTCAACGCCACGGACCCGCGGTTCGTCATGCCGTTGTTCCGGGCGGCGCTGGCGGCCGGCGCGCACTACCTGGACATGGCGATGTCGCTGTCGCGGCCCCATCCGGACCGCCCGCACGAGGAGTGCGGGGTCAAGCTGGGCGACGCCCAGTTCGAGACGGCCGCGGAGTGGGAGCGGGCGGGCCGGCTCGCGCTGGTCGGCATGGGCGTGGAGCCGGGGCTGTCGGACGTGTTCGCCCGGTACGCCGCCGACGAGCTCTTCGACCACATCGAGGAGATCGGCGTGCGGGACGGCGCCGACCTCACCGTCGACGGATACGGCTTCGCGCCGTCGTTCAACATCTGGACCACGATCGAGGAGTGCCTGAACCCCCCGGTCGTCTACGAGACCGGCCGGGGATGGTTCACCACCCCGCCCTTCAGCGAGCCTGAGGTGTTCGACTTTCCCGAGGGGATCGGCCCGGTCGAGTGCGTCAACGTCGAGCACGAGGAGGTCCTGCTCATGCCCCGCTGGATCGACGCCGAGCGGGTGACCTTCAAGTACGGGCTGGGCGCGGAGTTCATCGACACGCTGCGGACCCTGCACCTGCTGGGGCTGGACCGCACCGAGCCCGTCCAGGTCGCCGCCGGGGGCGGCACCGCCGTCAAGGTGTCCCCGCGCGACGTGGTCGCGGCGTGCCTGCCCGACCCGGCCACGCTCGGGGAGCGCATGCGGGGCAAGACGTGCGCGGGCACCTGGGTCAAGGGAACCAAGGACGGCGGCCCGCGAGAGGTCTACCTCTACCACGTGGTCGACAACCAGTGGTCCATGCGTGAGTACGGCTCCCAGGCGGTGGTGTGGCAGACCGCCGTCAACCCGGTCGTGGCCCTCGAACTGATGGCCTCCGGCGCCTGGTCCGGCGCCGGAGTCCTGGGCCCCGAGGCCTTCCCGCCGCAGCCCTTCCTCGACCTGCTCACCGAGTACGGCACCCCCTGGGGCATGCGCGAGCAGTGACCCCGGCGCGGGCCGTGCCCGCCTCCGTCAGAAGATGCCTGTGACGACGTTCGACCTGGCCTGGATGGCGACGCCGTCGCCGTCGACGAACCTGGCCCGTACGTAGACCTCGTCGGTGACGCCGTCGAGAAGGCCGTCGTCCTCGTTCAGCCAGCTCCCGGGCTCCTCCTGCCACTGCGTCAGCAGGCGGATGCCCTCCTCCGTGGCCGACAGCCCCACCGCCGACCTCACGTAGGTGATCGGGCCGAGGACGAGGTTGTCGGAGACCGGGTCCTCGCCGTAGAAGCGCAGCTCTATCCGCGCTCCGTTGTTGAGGTACCCGTTGGCGTCGTACAGGTTCATGGGGACCTTGACCAGGATGCGCACGTTCATCAGGCCGGGCCCGGGAGGCGCCGCTCTGGTGATGCTCAGCGACGCCGTGATCGTGGTCGCCGCCTGTGCCGGTGTGCCGGCCGGGCCGAGCACTCCGCCGGCGAACAGCGCGCCGGCGAGCAGCGCGGCGGCGAGCAGCGCGCCGGCGAGCGCCGAGCGGCGAACGCGGTGCGTCTTCGCGGGGGTCCGCACAGGGGTCTTCACGGGCTTGTTCGAGGGGATGCGCATGGGTCTCCTCCGGATGGCGCACGCCGGGCGCTCTGCCCGGCGACTCCGCACACGCTAGGAGGAGGCCCTTCCCGCATCCTTCTCTCCGGCCGGCGACTCCTTCCGCGCCGCCTCCCACGTGGCGCCGCTCCGGCGGCAGCGGGCCGCGTCCCGCGGGTGCCCGGCGTCGTCGAAGAGGTCGGCCGCCTGTGCCAGCAGGCGGGCCTCCGCCGGGTGGTCTCCCTCGGCCCGGGCGATATGGGCCCGGGCCTCCAGGATCGCCGCCTGCCAGGAAGTGCCCTGCCACAGCTCGGCGGAGCGCTCGGCGGTGGCCAGATGGAGCCGCGCGTCGCCGAGGTCGCCGGCGTCGGCGCAGGCGATCGCCGATGGCAAGGCGAGCATCACATGGCAGAAGAAGCAGACGTCGCCGGCGCCGAGGGTGGCCCAGGCGCGGTCGACGACGGCCCGCGCCTCCCGGGGGCCGTCCGCAGCGACGATCATGGTGCCGAAGATGCGCTGCATGAGGTGCATCGCGAGGTTCGACCAGCGCGCCAGCGGCAGGGCGCGGTTGAGCAGGCGGCCCGCGGCCGCCTTGTCGCCGCGGGCCAGGCACAGTTCGGCCAGGCGTTGCAGGGAGTGCGACTCGCCGGCGAACGCGCCGATCTCCCGATGCAGGTCGACCGACTCGCGCAGCTCCCGCTCGGCCAGGTCGAGGTCGTCGCTCAGCAGGGCGGCCTCCCCGATCAGCGCGGTCGCGAACGCCACGGCCCGCATCGCGCCCGCCCGCGTCGCGGTCTCCCGCAGCGCCGCCGCCAGCTCGATCACCTCCCGGTACGGCGTCGGGCCGTAGAGCAGGTACTCCGCCACACAGAGGTGGGAGTCGAAGATCGCGGTGGCCAGGGACGGCTCGTCACGGGTCCGGCGCAGCTCCACGCGGAGCTGCTGGTACCACTCTCCCCGGTTGTGCGCGACCAGCCCTCGCAGTGTGACCAGGTCGAGGACCTGCCGGTCCATCTCGCCCGCCGTCACCAGGCCGCGCGCCTGCTCCGACACCGTACGCGCCAGCTCCAGGTCGCCCCGGAAGTAGGCGAGCTGACCCCGGGCGAGCAGGATCGTCGGGTCGGGCGGTCCGCCGCCGAGGTCCAGCTCGTCCAGCATCGTCCCGGCCGTCTCCAGATCGCCGGCCAGCACCAGCATCTGGGCCAGCCGGGCCCGGAGCGGCCTGCGCCGGGGCGGCGGGGCGGCCTCGATCGCCTCCCGGTAGGCCGCCGCCGCCGCGGCGTCGCCGACGGCGGCGAGCAGGTCGGCGCGCAGCGCGAGCGCACGTGGGCGGTCGGCCTCGCCGCACACGTGCCGGATCGAGTCGACCAGGGCCAGCGCCTCGCGGAACGCCCCCACCGCCGCCTCGGTCTGCGCGGCACGGAGCACGTACGGCACGGCCGCCGCGGCGTCCCCCGCTGCGAGCAGGTGGTGACCGACCCGCGCCGGCGAGGCGTTCAGGGCGGCCAGCCGCTCGGCGCAGACCCGGTGCAGCCGGCGCTGCCGGTGGGGCGGGATGCCGGCGAGCAGCGCCTCGCGGATCAGGGGGTGCCGGAACCGGTAGCCGCTCGCGGTGCGCTCGGCGACCAGTGCCGCCAGCGCCGCGTCCAGGCAGCCGAACGCCTCGTCCTCGGTCGCGCCGGACAACGCGATGAACTCGTCGGTGTCGAACGCGGAGCCCGCGATCGCCACCCGTTCGAGCACGGCCCGCGCCCGCGGGTCGAGCAGGCCCAGCACGACCTCGCCCGGGACGGCGCCGGGCGCGTCACCCTCGCCGGCCACCCGCGCGGCCTCGACGACGGCGAAGGGCAGCCCCCCGGAGAGGTGCCAGATCCGCTCGCCCGTCTCCGGGCCCAGCCCCGGCCGGGACGCCCGTGCCAGCGCCTCGGTCTCCTCCCGGCCGAGGGGAGTCAGGGGAAGCTCCACGGCCGCGCCACGAGTCAGCAGGCTCGACCGCACCTGCTCGAACGTGTCCGTGAGCGGCTGCCTGCGGTGGCAGAGCAACAGGAGCACGCGTTCGCTCGCGCAGCTTCGCGCGAGGTAGTGCAGCAGGCGCAGGCCCGCCTCGTCCGCCTCGTGCGCGTCGTCGACGACGAGCAGGGCGCCGCTGCCCGCGGACGCGAGCCGCATCAGCTCCATGACCGCGACGTAGAGACGCTGGTGGCCGCCGTCGCCGCTCCAGTCGAGGTCGCGGCCGGAAAGCGCCAGCTCGATGCTCTCCCGGCAGCGGTCGTCCAGGCCGTCCAGCAGGGTGGGGTGGCGCCGGCAGAGGTCCGCGACCGCTTCGAGCACCGGGGCGTACGGCCAGGCGCCCTCCACCCGCGACGCCGCGCCGGCGCCGGTGCGCCAGCCCATGCCCGCGACCCTGTCGAGCGCCCACCGGGCGAGGAACGACTTGCCGATACCCGGTGCGCCGGCCAGGAACACCGTGCGGCCCCGGCCCCGCCCGACCTCGGCGATCGTCTCCTCGAACCGGCGGGTCTGCGCCTCGCGGCCCACCAGGACGGCGGGAGCGGCCGACCCCGCCCGTCCGGCATGATCGGCGGTCAGCGCCTCGCGCAGGGCGACCGCCTCCGCGCCCGGCGCGACGCCGAGCTCCCGGCCGAGGGCCCGGTCGAGCCGCTCGTACTGCCGCAGGGCGGCCCGGCGGTCGCCGCGCTCCGCGTGCCGCCGGATCAGGGCGAGATGCGCCTCCTCGTCGGCCGGGTCGAGCTCGACGAGCTCGTCCCAGCGCTCCGCCTGCCGGAGCAGGCGCGCGTACAGCAGACGCAACCGGTCGCGGTGGGCCTGCGCCCATCGCTCGTACGGATCGTCGGGCAGCAGGGGACCGGCGTAGGCCTCCAGCGCCGCGACGGCCGCTGCGGCTCCGCCGTCGGCGAGGGCGGCGGCGGCCAGCTCGGCGAAGCGGACCGCGTCGACGACCACGGGCACGTCGGGAAGCAGTCCGACGCTCTCGCCGCGCAGCACGACACCGTCCGTGGCACCGAGGGCCCGGCGGGCGTAGTGGGCGGCCTTGTGCAGCCGGGGCGCGGCCTGGCCGGGGGAGACGCCCGGCCAGAGCGCGTCGATCACCTCTTCGCGGTGCAGGCGGCGGCGCGGTGCCAGGGCGAGCAGCTTGACCAGCTCCGCCGCCTGGCGGCGATGCCACGCCCCGGGCGGGAGCACGCTGCCGTCCACGTGGACGGCGAACCGTCCCAGCATGGTGATGTGCACCTGCATGTCATGGCACCTCCGGACATGAAGGTACTCGTCAGCCGGCGCCGACGGCACTGATCATCTCCACCTCCGCGCTCATCGCCGAGTTGAGCTCCAGCAGGTGGCGGCGCACCTGGTTGAGGTCCCAGCCATAGGCCGCGATCCGGTCCACCGCGTCGTAGATCGGACCGATGACGCGGTCCCGGTCGGCGGCGTACGTGCCGGACAGTGATCCCGGTCCGCCCGCCGCCGCGACCTCCCGCGCCAGCCTCTCCGCGTCGCGCAGCGCGTCGGTGATGCCGTGGGAGCTCAGCGGGTCCAGGAAGGAGCCGGCGTCGCCGACCAGCGCCCACCCGGGTCCCTGGGCCTCGCGGACGAAACTCGGCCGCCCCACCCAGGTACGCAACCGAAGAGGAGGCCCGGCGGCGGCCAGCCTGCCGCCGGCGCCCTTCGTGGCGGCGGCGAGCATCCGGTGGTAGCGCCCACCCAACCCGCCTCCCGTCCTGGCGCCACTTGTTCCGCCGCCGGAGGTTCCGGCGGCGCCCTGTTCCCCGGCGGTGGCCCGGAAGAGGGCGGCGGGCATCCCGGCGAAGACGCACACCTGGCCGTCGTTGGTCGGGATCATGCCCGCTGTGTGACCGGGCCGGTAGAACCACTCGTAGCCGCTCGTCTCCAGACCGGTCCAGTAGCCGTACACGACGGCCCCGGCCCCGGTGCCCGTACGCAGGGTGCGGGCACCGGCGGCACGGGCGACGGTGGACCGCCGGCCGTCCGCGCCGACCGTGAGCCGGGCCCGGACGGACACACGGGTGCCCCGGCGGTCGTGGCCGGTCACCCCGGCGACCCGCCCCGAGTCCTCCCGGAGCAGGCCGGTGACGGTGACCCCGAACCGCACCTCGGCCCCGGCGGCCGCGGCCGCGTCCACCAGCAGCGCGTCGAGCAGGCTCCGCCGGGGCGCGTAGAGCGCCTCCACCCCCAGGCGGGGCCTGATGCTGACGGTGGCGGTCTCGTCGCCGTAGTGGAAACGGGTCTGCCGCACCGGCGGAGTGCCGGCGGCGACGATCCGGTCGAGCAGCCCCCACCGGGACAGCAGCAGCACGCCACCCCGCATCAGGGCGTGGGTGGACAGCGTGTCCGCGCCGTACCGGTCGCGGTCGGCCAGCAGCACCCGCAGCCCCTGCCGGGCCAGCAGCATCGCGGTCGCGGCCCCGCCCGCGCGAGCGCCGACGACGGCCACATCGAAACTCTCCACGTCGTCTTCCCTCTCCCCTCGCGGGCGCGCGTCGGTGCGTGACCCGCCCGGTCTCACCGCGGACCCGATCTCAGGCCGCGACCACGTCGATGTCCACCCGCGTGCCGTTCGTCAGCACGTCGTAGACCGCCGACCTGGCCCGGGACTGCTCGACCAGCCCGCGCAGCACGTCGGCCGGCGCGTCACCGGAGATCCGGAAGGTGACCCGGATGCCCTGGTAGCCGTTGCGCACCCGATCCGACAGGCCGAGTACGCCCAGGAGGTCGATGTCGCCCTCGACGGTCGAGCTCACCTCGTGCAGCGTCACGCCGCGGGCGGCGGCGATGTTCGCCACGCCCGCGGTGATGCACGAGGCGATGGCGTGCAGCAGGAACTCCACCGGGGTCGGGGCGTTGCCCCCGCCGACCAGGACCGCCGGGTGGTCGGCGTCGTAGGTGAAGTCGTCGGTCCGGGTGGTGTCCTCCTGGCCGGCGCCGTAGAAGCCGCGGATGACACTGCGGTTGTGGGTGCCGCTGATCCAGGTGTTGGTGGCCCGGAACCGGAACTTCGCCAGTTCCGGATCTCCCTTCACGGCGTTCAGCGTCGCGAAGAGCGTGGGGGTGTCGACGCCGTTGCGCGGCGCACGGGTCTGTGTGGTGCTCACGGTTCCTCCTCCGCCGCACGGTCCCGGCCGCCCGGCGGGCCGCCGGGCGACGTCTACCGGTGACCGGCGACGGGAGGACAGTAGGAGGCCCGCCTTCCCGCATCCTTCCGCGAGCCGGACCCGGACCTTCCCCGGCTCGATCTCCGGCTCGCGCCCGAGGCCGCCGTCGCCTGCCGAGGCGGCGGGGAGGTGGCGGAGGGGTGGCGGTTCTCGGCTGTCTTCCTGCGTACCGCCAGGTCAGTGGTGCATGGAGGCCGCCTGGGGTGGCGTAATCCGGCCGTTATCCATATATTCCTACCGGGAAGCTAGGCTTCTTTCCCATGGAGCTGGCGGATGCGAGGCGGCGGCGGGCGGACCGGGCCCGCCAGGTGGCCGACCTGCTGCGGTGCGAGATCGTGCGCGGTGGTTTCGACGGCGGCCACCTGCCCCTGGAGGCCGCTCTCGCCCGGGAGTTCGGGGCCTCGCGCAACACCGTCAGGGACGCCCTTGACCTGCTCAGGGACGAGGGCCTCATCGCGCGGTGCCCGGGAGTGGGCACCACGGTCGCGGCGGAGAAGTACCCGCACGGCCTGTACCGGCTGCTCGGCCTGGCCGAGACGCTCCGGGAGCACGGCGAGGTGACGAACGAGGTCCGCGCCATGGGCCTCATCCCGCCTCCCGCCGCGGTCCGGCAACGGCTCGACCTGCCCGAGGGCGAGCCCGTCGTCTACATCGAGCGGCTGCGCAGACTCGACGGGCTGCCGCTCTCGCTCGACCTGACCTATCTCGTACGAGAGCTCGGCGAGCCGCTCTTCGACGCCGACCTCGTGCACAACGACGTGTTCGTGCTCCTGGAGCGGATCGCCGGGCGGCCGCTCGGCGCGGCGGAGCTCACGATCGAGGCCGTCAACGCCGACGCCCACACCGCCGCCGTCCTCGACGCGCCGCGCGGAGCGGCGCTGCTGATGGTCGAGCGCCTCACCCACCTCTCCGACGGCCGCCCCGTGGACCTGGAGTTCGTCCGGTTCCGCGGCGACCGTCTCACCATGCGTGGCCATCTCTGGAGGAACACCGATGACCCTGGTCAATAGCCGCGTCGACGTGCCCGTGACGATCGACGAGTCGCTGTGCATCGAGGGCTGCACGCTGTGCGTGGACGTCTGCCCGCTCGACTCACTGGCCATCCACGAGGTCAGCGGCAAGGCGTACATGCACGTGGACGAGTGCTGGTACTGCGGCCCCTGCGCCGACCGGTGCCCCGCCGACGCCGTCACGGTGAACATCCCCTACCTGCTGCGATAGAAGGAAATCCCCCCATGCGCACAATCTTCGCCACCGTGGCGCTGCTGGCCGCGGCCGCCGGCGCCCTCTCCGGGTGCTCCGTCTCCGCGGGCGCCGACGACGGCAAGGAGACCGTGGTCGTCGGATATCAGTCGAAGACCATCAACACGGTGACGGCCGGGACGCTGCTGCGCGGCCTCGGCTACTTCGAGAAGCGCCTCGGCGGCAGGTACCGGGTCGAGTGGCAGGACTACGACACCGGCGCCCCGATCACCGCCAAGATGGTGGCCGGGAAGATCGACATCGGGTCGATGGGCGACTACCCGCTTCTCATCAACGCCTCGCGCACCCAGGGCGTGTCCGCCGCCCGGACCCGGCTCGTGTCGGCGACCGGCTACAACCTGCGCGGCGGGCTCAACTCGGTGGTGGTCGCCCCGTCGTCGAAGGCGCGCACGCTGGCCGACCTGAAGGGTGGGAAGGTGTCGGCCAGCTCCGGGTCGGCGGGCCACGGCACGCTCGTCCAGGCGCTGGAGCGGGCCGGGCTCGACCCCGCCACCGACGTGGAGGTCGTGAACCAGCAGCCGCCGGTGGGCGCCTCCGCGCTGCAGTCGGGCAACGTGCAGGGATACGCCCAGTTCGTGGCGTGGCCGGGACTGCTCGTCTTCAAGAACCAGGCCCGGCTCGTGTACGACGGGTCGGCACTCGACGTGCCGACGTTCCACGGCGTCGTGGTGCGGGAGGCGTACGCGAAGGAGCGGCCCGACGTGCTCCAGGCGTTCCTGCGGGCGCAGATCGACGCCACGAAGTACCTCCACGAGCACCCCGTCGAGGCCGCCGAGGCGGTCGCGAAGGCGACCGGGCTCCCGGCCGAGGTCGTCTACCTCTACAACGGGCGCGACGGCATCGCCACCTTCGACGTCACGCTGAAGTCCCGGCTCCTGGCCGCGTTGGACCACGACCAGAAGTACCTGAAGTCCATCGGCACCGACTTCAAGGGCGTCGACGTGGCGAAGTTCGCCGACGACTCCTATGTCAGGAAGGCGTACGGCGCCTCCTACGACGCCGACGTCGCGGGCACCGTCAACGCGGCGCGCATCACCGGGACCGACGCCGCCTGCGGCACCCCGGCCGGCGACCCCGCGAAGGCGGGCGAGCTGTGGCTGGCCGGGGAGGACACGCTCCGTCCCGCGGCCACGCCGACCTGCCTGCTGCGGCAGATCGCCACCGCCACCTCGGGCGGCGGGTCCGTACGGGCCGCGTACGTGCCCGACGCGGCCACGGGCACGCACTGGTTCGCGGACCGGGCCGTCTGGGTGCGCGATCCCGCCGCGGACGAGGACGAGAGGTTCAAGCCCTTCACCACCCGCGACGGCGCGGAGGCGTTCGTGAAGGAGCACCCCCGGGCGGCGGTCGTCGGCTACGACGAGGCGCTGAAGGCCGCGGTGGGAGGTGCGTCGCGGTGAGCACCCCGGCTCTGGACACGTCCCCGGCCTCGGAGTCGCCGGCCTCGAAGCCCTCTGGCTCACAGTCCTCTGGCTCGGAGCCCTCGGCCTCGGAGTCCCCGGCCTCGCAGCCCCCTGGCTCGGAGTCCTCTGGTTCGGAGTCCCCGGCTTCCGGTGCCGTCCCGGCGGTGCGGCCGGGACGGCGCGTACGCGGCCGGGCGACGGCGGCCGGGTTGCGCAGATGGGCGGTGCGGCTGGGATCCCTGGTGGTCGTCGTCGCGCTGTGGCAGTGGCTGACGACCGCCGACGTCCGCGCCGGGCTGCGGTTCGACCGTCTGCCCTCGCCCGTCGAGGTCGCGTCGGAGTTCAGCCGGCAACTCGCCGGTGGGCTCTACTATCTCGACCTGGCCCAGAGCATGATCCGCATCCTCACCGGGTTCGCGCTGGCGTCGGTGGCCGGCATCGCCCTGGGCGTGCTGGTCGCGCGGTCCCGGTGGGCGGCCGACGTGCTGCTGCCGCCCGTCGAGGTCGTCCGGCCGATCCCGGCGATCGCCCTCGTCCCGATCGCGATCCTGGTGTTCCCCACCGACGAGCAGGGCATCGTGTTCATCACGTTCGCCGCGGCGTTCTTCCCGATCATGGTGAGCACCCGGCACGCCGTACGGGCGCTGCCCACGCTGTGGGAGGACGCGGTCCGCACCATGGGCGGCGGACGCGCGCACGTGCTGTGGCACGTCGTGCTCCCCGGCACGCTGCCGGGCGTCTTCGGCGGGCTGTCGGTCGGCATGGGCGTCGCCTGGATCTGCGTGATCTCCGCCGAGATGATCTCCGGCGAGTTCGGCGTCGGCTACCGGACGTGGCACGCGTACACGGTGGTCGACTATCCGGCGGTGCTCGTCGGCATGGCGTCGATCGGGGTGCTCGGGTGGCTCACCTCCGCCTCGATCGAACTGCTCGGCCGGCGCCTCACCCGATGGCTGCCCCGTGCCGAAGAGAGGGCCGGAGGGAAGGCCGGAGAGAGGGCCGGAGATAAGGCGGAGGAGAGGACCGACGTGCGGGCCGGAGACCGGGAAACCCACGAGCGGGCGACCTTCGAGCAGGCGGCCGGCGGGCGAGCGCCTGGCGAGCGGCCAGCCTTCGATCGCACCGTCGGCGAGAGAGAGGCCGGCGGGCGGGAAGCCGGCCAGGGCGTCGAGGAGGCCGCCCGATGAGTGCCACGGTCGCGCCCGCCCTGGAGACGGGGCTCGCCATCCGGCTGGAGGGCGTGTCCCTCGGCTACGGGCGGCATGCCGTACTGGAGGATCTTCACCTCGACGTGGCCCCTGGCGAGGTCCTGGTGATCGTCGGACCGTCCGGTTCGGGCAAGTCCACGATCCTGCGGGCCGTCGCCGGGCTGCTGACCCCGCGCGCCGGCCGGGTCCTGGCCCAGGGCGTCCCGGTCACCGGGCCGTCGCCCGACCGCGCGATGGTCTTCCAGGACGACGCGCTGCTGCCCTGGCGCACGGTCCGGCGCAACGTGGAACTGCCGCTGCGCATCCGCGGCGTGCCGAGGCGGGAGCGCGGACCGGCCGCCGAGAGCTGGATCGCCCGGGTCGGCCTCGCCGGCTGGGAGGACCGGCTGCCCCGGGAGCTGTCCGGCGGCATGCGGCAGCGCGTGCAGCTCGCCCGGTCCCTGGCCGCCGCGCCGCGCGCCGTGCTCATGGACGAGCCCTTCGGCGCGCTGGACGCGCAGACCCGGGGCGAGATGCAGCGCCTGCTGCTGGACGTGCTCCGCGACACGGCCGCCACGGTCGTCTTCGTCACCCACGACGTGGACGAGGCCCTGCTGCTCGCCGACCGGGTCGTCGTGCTCGGGCGCGGCGGCATCGGACGCGTCCTGCCCGTGCCAGGCCCGCGCACCCCTGAGACCGACCGTGCCGGGCTGCGCGCCTGGATCATCGAGGAGCTGTGATGGACATCCCTTCCCCGGCAGACCGCCTGCATCTGGAATGCCAGGTTCTGGTGGTGGGCGGCGGCACCGCGGGGACCATGGCCGCGATCACCGCCGCCGAGCGCGGCGCCGACGTGATCCTGCTGGAAAAGGCGCACGTACGGCACAGCGGCGCGCTGGCGATGGGCATGGACGGCGTGAACAACGCGGTCATTCCTGGCAAGGCCACCCCCGAGGACTACGTCGCGGAGATCACCAGGGCCAACGACGGGGTGGTCAACCAGCGCACCGTCCACCAGACGGCGACGCGCGGCTACGACATGGTGCGGCGGCTGGAGCGCTACGGCGTGAAGTTCGAGAAGAACGAGCACGGCGACTACGCGGTGCGCCGGGTCCACCGGTCGGGCAGCTACGTCCTGCCCATGCCGGAGGGCAAGGACGTCAAGAAGGTCCTCTACCGGGTGCTGCGCCGTCGCGACATCCGCGAGAAGGTGCGCATCGAGAACAGGGTGATGCCGGTCCGCGTGCTCACGAGCGAGGGCCGGGCCGTCGGCGTGGCCGGGTTCGACACCCGCTCCGGCCGGTTCGTCACGGTCTCCGCCGGAGCCGTGATCCTCGCGACCGGCGCGTGCGGGCGGCTCGGCCTGCCCGCCAGCGGCTACCTGTACGGCACGTACGAGAACCCGACCAACGCCGGGGACGGGTACGCGATGGCCTACCACGCGGGCGCCGAGCTCAGCGGCATCGAGTGCTTCCAGATCAACCCGCTCATCAAGGACTACAACGGCCCGGCCTGCGCCTACGTGGCCAACCCGTTCGGGGGCTACCAGGTCAACGCCGAGGGGGAGCGGTTCGTCGACTGCGACTACTGGTCGGGCCAGATGATGGCCGAGGTGGCCGGGGAGATCGCCTCGGCGCGCGGCCCGATCTACCTCAAGACCACCCACCTGCCGGACGAGACGCTCACCGCGCTGGAGAACATCCTGCACACCACCGAGCGGCCCACCAGGGGCACCTTCCATGCCGGGCGCGGGCACGACTACCGCACCCACGACGTGGAGATGCACATCTCCGAGATCGGCCTGTGCGGCGGGCACTCGGCCTCGGGCGTGTGGGTGGACGAGAACGGCGCGACCACCGTCCCCGGCCTGTACGCCGCGGGCGACCTGGCCTGCGTGCCGCACAACTACATGATCGGCGCGTTCGTCTTCGGGGACCTCGCCGGGGCCCACGCCGCCGAGCACCACCGTACGGCCGGCGGTCTGCCGGAGGACCAGATCACCGCCGCGCACGAACTGATCTACCGCCCGCTGCGCAACCCCGACGGCCCGCCGCAGCCGCAGGTCGAGTACAAACTGCGGAGGTTCGTCAACGACTACGTCGCCCCGCCGAAGACCGGCAGGAAGCTCGGCCTCGCGCTGGAGACGTTCGAGCGGATGCGCGACGAGATCGCGGCCATGGGCGCGCGGACCCCGCACGAGCTGATGCGGTGCGCGGAGGTGACGTTCATCAGGGACTGCGCCGAGATGGCCGCCCGGTCCTCGCTGGTCCGCACCGAGAGCAGGTGGGGTCTCTACCACGACCGCGCCGACCTGCCCGAGCGGAACGACGACGAGTGGCTCTTTCACCTCAACCTGCGCAGGAACGCCGCCGGGGCGATGGAGTTCGTCAAGCGCCCGGTCGAGCCGTACCTCGTGCCCGTCGAGGGCTTCACGCCCCGCCCGGCCGAGCCGGTCGTCGTCGGCGCGTACGGCGCGCCCCGTTCGGTGCGGCGCGGCGGGGGCGGCCGGCTCGCGGTGGAGGCGATCGGGCGCTCGCCGCGCATCCTCGAACTGCTGCGGCTCGCCGACGGCGAGCCCACACTCGACCAGATCACCCCCTACCTGGCGGAGGCCGACCCGAAGGTCCGCAGGGCGGCCGTCGCGACGCTGACCGAGACCACGCCCCCGGGCGTGGAGACCGCGCTGGCCCAGGCCCTCGCCGACCAGCACGGCACCGTGCGGCGGGCCGCCGCCACCGGCCTGCGGGAACTCGTCGAGGTGCTGCCCGCGACCCCCGCCTTCGGCGCCTCCCTCCGTGCGGTGGCCGGTTACGGGGCGAGTCCCGGTGAAGCGGGCCAGGCGGGAACGAGCCACAGCGGGGTGGGGGAGACCGCGGGCGGGGCCGGCGCGGCGGCCGGGGACCCGATCGTCCGCGCGGCCGTCCTGGACGTCCTGCGGGCGCTGCGCCTCGGCGACGCCGGCGTGTTCGGGGCGGCGCTCACCGACCCCGACTCCCGGGTGCGGATCGAGGCGGTCAGGGGCCTGGTCTCGCTCGACGACGCCGGGCGGGTGGCGCTCGCCGCCGGGGACGAGGACCGCGAGGTGCGCGTCTGGGCGGCCAGGGGGCTCGGGACCATCGGCCTGCCCGGCGGCGCCCCGGCCGTCGTACGGCTCGCCGCCGACCCCGATCCGCTCGTGCGGGCGGCCGCGCTGGAGGCGTCCGCCGGGCTCGGCCCGGCTCTCTACCGCGAGCCCGAAGCCGGCTTCGACACCGGCTCCGACACCGGCTTCGATCCCGTCTCCGGCTTCGGTGAGACGGCCGTACGGGCTCTGGCGGATCCGGCCTGGGAGGTGAGGGTGGGCGCGGCCCGCGGGCTGGCGGCCGCCGATCCCGGCATGGCCGCGGGACCGTTGGTGGCGGCGCTCGCAGACCCGCACCTCGACGTGCGCAAGGCCGCGGTCCTCTCGCTGTCCGCCTGGGCGGCGCGGCGGGACGTGGCCGTCGCCCTGCGCGGCGCGCTCGGCGACTCCGACGCCGACGTCCGCGCGTACGCCCGCAGAGCGCTGGAGACCGCCGCCCCGGCCGGCGCGGCCGGGGTTCCGGCGGGAGTCTGATCCGCCGCCGCGGGGGCGAGGCCGGCCCGGCCCGGAGGCGTCGACTCCCCGGCGGCGGTTCGGGAGCGCGGCGTTCTCGGGATCGCGGTTCAGGAGCCTGGCGGTTCCGGGAGGGCGGTTCGGGAGCGCGGCGGCTCGCTGTCAGGAGGGCGCGTGACCCCCGCCGGTGGCGGGCAGTCCCGCCGCCCGCCAGGCCACGAATCCGCCGACGACGTCGGTGGAGCGGGTCAGCCCGAGGTCGTGGAGCGACGCGGCGGCCAGGCTCGACGTGTAGCCCTCGGAACAGATCACGATGACCTCCACGTCGTATCCGGTCGCCTCCGGCAGCCGGGCGTCCTGGGCGGGATCGAAGCGCCACTCCAGGACGTTGCGTTCGACGATCAGCGCGCCGGGCACCTCGCCCTCCGCCGCCCGCTGGGCCGCGGGGCGGATGTCGACGAGCAGGGCGCCCTCCCGGACCCTGCCGTACGCCTCCTGGGGGGTGAGCCTCCGCAGGCGGCGCCGGCTGTCGGCGAGGATCTCGTCGATGCTCCGGGCGCCCGGCGGGCGGACCGGCGTCGCCGCGCCCGTCACCACTGCTCCGCACCTTCCTCGGCGACCTTGGTCAGCCGGCCGTCGGTGAGGTCGTAGCGGCTCATGGTGGACAGCGGGGGCGAGTAGACGTGCACGCTGACCGCGGGAGCGGTCGAGACGTTGCGCACCTCGTGCACGTAGTCGGGCCCGAACTCGCGCGCGTCACCGGCGTGGAGATCCCGTTCGACGGTCACGTCGTGTTCGCGCAGGCTGCCGAGGGCGACGGCGAAGGCCCCCCGCGAGCCGCCGTGGTCGTGGAACCCGGTCGACTGACCGGGCAGCCAGCTGATCAGCCAGATCTCGTGGTCGTCGTCGCCGTGCAGCCGCTCGTACCAGCGGCCGTCGGTGCTGAGCCGTACGCGCTGGATCCATTCGTCGGGGGAGGTGGCCAGCGCGTGGGCGATGTCGGCCAGCCGGGTGCGGGTGAGGGTGGGTGCGTTCGCGGTCATTCCATGCTCCTGGTCGTGCGGTTCCGATGCCTCTGCTCACGCGGGTGCGGACGCCGTACAGAGAGCACTCGCCTGCCTGCGGAGATCTACGGGCAGGTTCGACCAGTGGAGAGGCTCCAGGTGCATGGGCCAAGGATGCGGGAGAAATACCTACTAAGTCAACCTGGAAAGCGGGGTATAGGGGTGCGGCGGCTCCCGGCGGGCGGGGAGGCATAGGGGAGCGGGAAAGGGGCAGGTGGGCCCAGGTTGCCGAAGTGAGGCCCCGGAACGAACCCCCGAAGCGAGTCACAGCTTCCCGAAGCGAAAGGTGACGGCGTTGACCACTACCGAAGACCGCGATGTCATCGACCTGCTGCTGGCGCAGCACGAGCAGATCAAGGGCCTGTTCGCCGGGATCGTCGTGGCGGACGGAGATCGCAAGAGCGACCTGTTCAACGACCTCGTGCGGCTGCTGGCCGTACACGAGAGCGCGGAGGAGCAGGTCGTGCACCCCGCCGCGCGCTCGTCGGCGGGCGACGAGGTCGTCGAGGCCCGTCTGCACGAGGAGAGCGAGGCCAAGCACGCCCTCTCCGACCTGTACGACCTCGGCGTGGAGCATCCCGAGTTCGACGCCAGGCTCGCCATGCTGGAGAAGGCGGTCGTCGAGCACGCCACCCACGAGGAGCAGGAAGAGTTCCCCCGCCTGCGCCAGGAGCTCTCCGCGGAGCGGCTGCGCCGGATGGCCGGCGCCGTACGGGCGGCCGAGGCGATCGCGCCCACCCGGCCGCACCCGGGCGCCGGGGAGTCCGCGACCGTGAACATGCTGGCCGGCCCGCCGGTGGCGGTGTTCGACAAGATCCGCGACGCGGTGCGCGACTGGCGGCAGTCGAACAAGGACTGACGGAGACGACGTAGGCGAGCACCTCCCGGCGCGGGTCTGCGCCGGGATGGGTGCGCCCGGCGCCGCCCGCCCCACGGGCCCGCCGAGTCTCCCGTGCGCGCGAGCATCAGGCCGGGAGTCGAGGTGACGGGCTGCCTGCAGCGGGCGGTGCCCGCTTCTCGCCGGGAGCCTCGCACAAGGCGGTGGGGACGACTCTCTCGGAGAGACGTACGCGTGTGCGGGCACCGGTGCGCGCGACGACGCGTCATCCGTCCGGCAGCAGCGAGGCGAGGAAGTCCTGCGTCTTGGGGTCCACCGAGTAGACGGCGGTGCCGACCATGCCGCGGGTGAGCAGCACCTTGTAGGTGTTGCGGATCAGCCGGTCGGCCTGTTGGTCGGTGACGGTCTTCTTCAGCAACGCCGGGTCCCTGCTGGCCGCGCGTACGGTGACCAGGCGCCCGTCACGGTAGACGAGGTCGGGCCCGAAGACGACCCCGTTCCAGTCGTACTCGAAGCCCTGGGCGGTGTACACGCAGCCGACCTGCTCGAAACCGCCGGGCAGGGTGGCCCACAGCGCGCTGGGAGGAGCGTCCCCGACGGCGCGGTCGCCCTTGACGTTCCAGGGTTTGGCCCAGTCGTCGACCTGCACGTCGGAGACCAGGCGGTCGCCGTCCGGATCGCTCCACCGCCAGCAGTAACCGGCCGTGATCCGCGCGGAGTAGCCGGCGTTCAGCTTGCCGCGCAGCAGTCCCTCCAGCTCGTACGGCGACTCGGCGAGGGTGACCACGAAGTCGGCGTCGCCGGTCCACGCGCCGGGATCCTCGCCGTTGAGGCCGAGCAGCCGCAGCACCCACTCCTCGTACGCGCGGCTGCCGCCACAGCGGAACTGGGCGTCCAGATCCACCTGGTGGACGGCCAGGCCGAGGGACCGCGCATGCGCCCTGATGTCGGCGACGGTTCCGGTCTCGCCCGGCCGTACCACCTGATGTTCGTCCAGGAGGAAGACGGGAACGCGGGCCGCGGCCATGAGTTCGTCGAGCTGGGGCCGCCCCGTCCGCTCGGTGGCCCTGGTGAAGCGGTTGGCGGAGGTCTCGCGGACCCGGTGGGCTTCGTCGCAGATCAGCACGTCGAGGTCGTTCGGCCTGGCGGCCGTGAAGTTGTTGAAGTATTCGAACATCGCCTTCGTCCGTGTGGAGCCCCTGGCCACGTGGCGGCGCATGGTCTCGGTGAAGGACCGCGACCCGGTGGCGTGCTGTGCCGGATAGCCGCGCTCGGCCAGCTCGCCGAGCAGTGACAGGGCGATGACGCTCTTGCCGGAGCCGGGGCCGCCGGTGACGATCACGACCTGCTTGGAGTCGGCCGCCCTCGCCTTCTCCACCGCGTGCAGCACGAGCCCGTACGCCAGGCGCTGCCGGTCCAGCAGGACGAACTGGTCGCGATCCTTGATCTCGGCCGCGGCCACCTTCAGCAACTGCTTGGACGGCCGGACCGCGGACGACAGCAGCCTGTCCGCGGCGGGGGCGCCCGGCTCGGGTGCGAACTGGGCGCGCAGGTAGTCGATGAACCGGCCTCGGCGGCTCTGGCTGAACAGCCGGGTCCACTCGTCCTCCACCCGATCGTAGAGGTCGTGGATGTCCAGGTCGTTTGCGTTGTGCAGGTAGGCGACACCGCGCACCGCGTGACGGCGGTGTTCCAGGGCGCCGACGAAGTCGGCGAGGTAGTCACAGTAGCCGCGCACCTGCAGGACCGGATGAAGCTTGAGCTGGTCGCCCATTCCGGGGACGATGACGAGGTCGGCGTCGTCCTCGTACAGTTCGGCCTGGCTCCACTGCTTGAGCTCCACGATGACGTACGCGTCGTCGCCGCTGTGCCGGTCCACGCCGGCCAGGATCACGTCGGCCCGTTTGCTGGTCAGCGGTAATCGGTACTCCAGGAGCATCTCGACGCCGCCGAGCCCGGCCTCGACCAGATCGCGGGCGAGGACGGGCAGGCTTCGATCCCAGGACCTCCGCTCGCTCCTGCCGGGGCTGATGCCTTGGGTGTGGTGAAGCTGTTCGGCGATCACCTCGCTGAGCACCCTTTCCGGTACCGACGCGAGTTGGAGCAGGCCTTCCGCGGAATGCCGGACAACCGCCACGGACGTACCCCCAGGCAGCACGAAGAATTCGTGCGGTATGGGGGCGTGTCCGCTCTCACGTGAGTAACGGAAGCCCGTCGGGCCGCATCACCAGGACGTCCAGAAGATTACAACGATCCACCGGCACGCAACCCGGCGAGGACGGACGCGAACGCGAGGTCCGGCACCCGGGTACATGTCGTGGTCGTCGGACGGCCATCGCCTGGACGCGGTCCGGTCGCTTCGTGAGGGTTGCGACGAGGGTGAGCGGGCCCACCGCGGCCGGTGCGGCGTTCAAGGCATCCGGCCCGCCGCTCTTCGGTCGGATTCCGCTTCATCCGAGCCGGCGGCGGACCCGGCCGCTACTTGCCGTGCGGGTCGGACGCGTTGAGCCTCGCCACGACCTGGTCGTAGTCGCCGCGCGCCTCGCCGTACCGCAGGAACTTCACCCGCTCGACCTGGATCTCCTTCGCGTCGGGCTGCGTCTCGAACAGCTCGATGACCTCCGCCACGAACTCGTCAAGCGGCATCGCCGCCTCGCTGTCCTCCTGGCCCGGCAGCAGCGAGGTACGGACGGACGGCGGTTCGAGTTCGACGACCTTCACGCTCGTGTCGGCGAGCTGCAGCCGGATCGACTCGCTGAGCATGTGGACGGCGGCCTTCGACGCGTTGTAACTCGGGGTGACCTTGAGCGGCGCGAACGCCAGGCCCGAGGAGACGGTCACGATGGTGGAGTCCGGCTGCGCCCGCAGGTGCTCGACGAACCCGGCTATCAGGCGGATCGTGCCGAGCAGGTTGGTCGTGATGACCGACTCGGCGGAGGCGAGGAACGACTCGGGCCGGTGCCAGTCCTCGACGCGCATGATCCCGGCCATCGTGACGAGCACGTTGAGATCCGGATACCTCGCCAGCACGTCCTTCGCGGCGGCCTCGATGCTCCCGGCGTCGGCGGTGTCGATCTGTACGGTGCCGATGCCGGGATGCTCGGCGGCGATGCGCTCCAGCAGGTCGGCCCGCCGTCCGCCGACGATGACCGTGTTCCCCCTGTCGTGCAGCGCGACGGCGAGCGCGAGTCCGATCCCGCTGGTGGAGCCGGGGATGAATATGGTGTTTCCCGAGATGTTCATGCTCACATTCTCGGCGCCGGGCCGTGGCGGGTGCAGAGAGCGCTTATCGGGGGATCGGCGATCCCTGGCAGGCGGTCACCGGCTCGCGGACGCCGGGCGGATACTGGGCGCATGGACCGCGCCGGACTCGCCGACTTCCTCCGCCGCCGCCGTGAGGCCCTGCGTCCGGAGGACGTGGGGCTCGCCGCCGGCGCCCGCCGCCGTACGCCCGGACTGCGGCGTGAGGAGGTCGCGGCGCTCGCCGCGATGTCCAACGACTACTACACACGGCTTGAGCAGCAGCGCGGACCGCAGCCCAGCGAGCAGATGCTCGCCTCGCTCGCCCGGGCGCTGCGGCTGACGGGCGACGAGCGCGACTATCTGTTCCGGATCGCGGGGCACAACGCTCCCGCGAGGGCCTCCGCCGCGACGCACGTCGTCCCCGCGCTGCTGCGGGTGCTCGACCGCCTCAGCGACACCCCGGCGCTCATCCTGTCCAACCTGGGCGAGACGCTGGTGCAGAACCGGATGGCCGACGCGCTGTTCGGCGACAGGTCCGGCTACACGGGCCTCGCCCGCAGCGAGGTCTACCGGTGGTTCACCGATCCCTCGGAGCGGCTGCGTTATCCCGAGGACGACCGCGACCGGCACAGCCGGGCCCAGGTGGCGAACCTGCGCGTCGCGTACGGGACGATGGGGGAGCAGTCCCGGGCAGGTGAGCTGGTCCGGGCCCTGCGCAAGGCGAGCGCCGAGTTCGCCGAGCTGTGGGACCGGCACGAGGTCTCCAAGCGCTTCGAGGACCACAAAACGCTCATCCATCCCGAGCTCGGCCCGATAGAGGTGGACTGCCAGGTGCTGTTCACCGAGGACCAGTCCCAGGCGCTGCTCGTGCTCACCGCCCCTCCGCGCACCGAGGGCTACGAGAAGCTGCGGCTGCTCGCCGTACTGGGACAGGAGCGCTTCACCGAGCCGTCGCCGTACGAATTGCCTTAGGTCGCCCGCTCCATCGGCTGGGGCGCCTGATCTTGTCCTGCGCATCCTGCAGAAGGCCGGGTAGTCGGCGGCCTTCGCTGGGTGCGGTTCCCGCTTCACCCGGCGGGCGAGTCATCGGGGCCGGCTCGTTTTCGTGATGTGCGGTCGCTGCCGGGATCGGTCCCTCGGCCACTTCGAGCAGCCGCAGTGCGGAGACGGCTGCGTCCGGCTCGGCATGACCGTCATAGCCAAAGGCCCGTCAGTTCCAGCGCATGCTCGGGCGAGGTGGCATGCCGTACGCCTGGGACGGGATCGCCGTGCTGGTCCAGGAGTCGCCACCCTCCGAGCTGGACAACGGGGGCCCGGCCGTGCCGCATTGCGAGGGCGAGCTCCGAGAGGGTGCCCCAGGAACCGCCGATCACGATCACAGCATCCCCCGAGTTGACGATGATGTTGTTGCGTGCCTCGCCGGCCCCGGTGGGGATCACGATGCTCAGGTCGGGGTTGACGTGCTCGCGGTCCGGACGGGACAGGATGCCGACGACGGTCCCGCCGGCGGAGCGCGCTCCCGCCGCCACCGCGGCCATCACTCCCGTGTAGCCGCCGCAGATCACCACCGCACCGCGCTCGGCCAGAAGCCGGCCAATCTCCTGTGCGTTGCGCGCGTCCTCGGCCGTACAGTCGCGGGGCCCGCACACCGCTACTTGAATCGCCACTCCGCGAGCATGTCATTCGATCCGAGCCAGTGGCCAGGGACTACCGCCCGGCGGGACGTCGACCACCGTTATCCGGTCACCTGAGCCGCGCGCCTGCTGGAAGCCCCTGTCACCGCAGGAGGGCTACGCGCGTCGGCCCTGAGGTCCGGGCGCACACCCAGGGGTCGCGGAAGCCACCACGCAATCCGGATAAGCGACCGACTTAATCGATGGGATGACGAGAGGCGAGGTTTTAGGTCAAGATTGCTTTGTCCGTATGTCGGCCAGTGGAGGTAGGGGCGTGCGCGTTTCACGGATAGCGGTGGCGGCTTTCCTGGTCGGCGGAGTGGTTTCGGGTTGCGGCAGCGGTCCGACCCTGCAGGCGGCCAGCGCGGAGCTCCAGAAAGACATGCAACGCCTGGAAGCGGATAGGCTTCTAAAGAACCCTCTCAGCAAGCTGCAGATCGTCGAGCGTCCTGATAAGGATCTACCGTGCGATAAAGGTAAGTTCCAGCGAGTGCTACGCGCGACGGCGGACTACGAACACGTCCCCGGAGACCCTGTGGACAACCACCTCGATCGCGCGCAGCGGGTGATGGAGAACATACTTTCTCAAAAACTTCATTACAAGCTGACCTTTGATTTCACGCAGATAGATTGGAATGACGCTCGTTTGATCGAGGGAAACAAAGACCATCCGGGGGTCGCCATCAAGGTAATCGTGGTGCCGGAATCGCCGTCTTGGCGGCTGGTTGCGGAAACCAAATGCCTTCCCCGCTCGTAAGCTCCATCATCCCCAGATACGCAGCAGTTCCTGAGCTTGTTCGCTGCTTACAGCATCTGCAGCATCCTCGATCTTCCAGTCGAGCCTGTCGTTGCGGTCCATCCATCGTTCGTAAGGGATCAGCCTCGTTTGCAAAGTGCTCTCCCAGCTCTTTCCGGTCCGCGCAGCTTCCTGCTTAGCTTCAGTCATCAGTTCGTCGAATGTCTTGAGGTTGGTGGTTGTCGCGCTGATCAACTCTGCTGGTGGCTTGCTCGCCGGGTAGCCCGCCTGATGCAGCAGGTACGCCATGTCGTATCTCTGCCGGATAGTAATATTCGCATGTGCCTCTGTCAGCGCTTGGACACGGGTCTCAAAGCTGGCCGCCGCGTTGTCGAGCAACTTGCTTACAACGTAAGCTTTCGTCAGCGTCCAGGCGGCGCCTGCTATCGGTACTTTGTCGATGGCGAGGGCAAGGGTGTTCTTAGCAAGATCCCGGATCAGACTATCTGTGGCGTCCTTCTCACCCCGCACCTCTGAGGCGGCCTTGAACTCGATGCCACCGAGATCGCCGAACATGCCTGCCGCATCTTGGAAATGTCTGCCTCCGCCTTTGGCATCCAGACGGGCTGCGGCCTGCAGGGAGTCGTAGCGGAATTGTGCAGCTGTGTTGTCGAATTCCTCGGTGAGCCTCTCCTCGCCGGTGAAGGTCTGAAGGAAGCGGTAGGTGTCCCCTGGGCTGAGATAGAAGGCGGGGGTGACGCCGGGGATCGGCAGCCACTCATCGGGTACGGCCATCCCCGATTTCCTATAGATCGCCTTATCGAAGCGGGCGCCGGAGGCGAGTTCGTGGATGTACGACTTGGCGATAGAGGTCATAGAGTCCCGAGTGGGGTTCGGGAGGTCCTTGCCGAAGGAACCGGCAGCGAGCATCGCGTCCAGGGTGAAGGCGGCGGCCTCCGCCGAGTGCTTGCCCGGCTTCTCTGTCGCGGCCTCGCTACCCGCCTCCATGGCCCGGCCGAAGGCGTCCGCGACGTCGTCGCCAGTACCGGTCGACTTGGCGTAGGCAAGGAACTGCTTCATCTTCTCGACCTGGGTGAGCTTGACTCCATCGCCACCCATCTGGGCGAAGGCGGCCCGTGCGGCCTTGCCGTCACCGGCGAGAAGCCCCAGCGCGAGGTCGACAGTGTCGGGGGAGTAGCCGTAGGCGTCGGTCTCGCTCACGCTGGCGCCGCGCCAGTCCTGGCGGGGGTTTTTCGTGAAGTCGTCGAGCGCGAGGGAGCGTGCCGCGGCGACCCGCACGTCCGTCGGCGCTTCAGCCCCGGCGAGCAGCGCGAGCCGGTTCCAGGCGACCACCCGGTTCGCGGGCTTGCTCAGCAGTTCTGCCTTCACCTTTTCGAACGCCGGGATGCGGCCGGGGGCGCGCAGGGCGGCGCCCAGGGCGGCGCTGAACGCGGCCAGGTCTGCCTTGGCGGTCGGGCTGCCGGTGTTCATCAGGAGGTCGGGCAGCGCGTCGCGCACTTCAGCGGGCAACGTGGCGAAGAACGCCGCCGCCGCGGCGGGGTCCTTGGCCAGTGCGGTGATCTCCTTGATGTGCTGATGGACGAGGTCACCCTTCGTCTCGACGGTGAAGTCGGGGTTCGCAAGGAGGCCGATGCCGTACATGAGGCCCAGGCCGTGGCCGGTCGCGAAGCTGTCCAGTGCGTCCGGCAGGCGGGCGAAGGTGTGGTCGCCCGTTCCGTTCAGCGCCTTGATCAGTTCGGCCCGCTCCGAGAGCTTGGGCACCTGGCCTCTGCCCCAGTCGGCGATGGCGGTGACCTGCGTGAGGGGAGTGGTGCTCACCCCGTTCGCCCGGAACAGCCCCTCGAAGTCGGCGGAGAAGGCGGTGAGCCGGTCGGCGGCCCGGCGCAGGTCGGCCGCCATCGCGTTCATCGCCGCCGGATCGATGCCGCAGAAGTCGCCGCTGGGAGATGTCATCGCGTCCTTCCTGGCGGGGCGGTCACAGCGTTCAGGGGCGCCCGGTCAGCCGGTGCCGGATGAGCTCGGCCTGGGAGCGGGTCACCATCGCCGGATGCCGGTGCAGTTCGTCCTCGATCGCGTGGGTCATCTGCCGTACGAGCTGGGCCAGGCGGTGATGCCGATCCGCCACCTCGTTCGTCCATTTCGCGGCGGTCGGTCCTGTCCAGACGTTGGCTGACTGCATCGCGGCATAAATGCCGTGATATGCCTGCCCGACCTCGTGGGCGCGGCTCTGCACTTCCCTGAGGAGCTCCACCAATTGCGCGTGGCGAGGGTTGGGCACCATCTCTTCCGCCACGCCGTCCCCCGTTCCGCCTGCCCCTCGCCCCCGCTTCGCATTCGATGTCAAAGGTAGACATCGTCCTATAGCCTCGGCAACCGCACTCTCCGGACATCCAACCGGCGATTCATTTCGGATCGCCCGATATGTTCGCCGGAGTGGAGAAGATAAGTTCATCCCTCACGAACTTATCTCCGTCTCAGCAACGTCGCCAGGGAAACAAGCATCGAATTGGAGTGACAGCCGCCGGCACACGTGCGTCGGCGACGATCGCTTCAGCGGCCACCGGCCGAGAGCCGGTCAGCAGCCGGGGTACTTGCCGGACGCCGCGCGGCCTCCACTGGACTGGCCGCTGAACTGGTCCGCGAAGTCGTCGGCGAGCTCGGTGATGACCTCCCGGCCTTCGAGCCGGGACAGCCACCGCTCGGGAAGGGCCGCCTCGCCGTGCCGGGCGCCGAGCAGGTTGCCGCAGACGGAGCCGGTGGAGTCGCTGTCGCCGGAGTGGTTGACCGCGAGCAGCAGCCCTCGCTCCACGTCGTCGTCGCTCACCAGAGCGCAGTAGACGCCGATGGCGAGCGCCTCCTCGGCCACCCAGGCGCCGCCGAGCGACTCCACCGTCTCGGGTGACGGCTTCGCCGCGCCCGCCAGGGCGACCGCGGCCTGGAGGGCGGTGGTGGTCTCCTCGTGCGCGGGCTTGTCCCGCAGGATTTCGAGGGTGTGGTGTACGGCCTCCATCGGCGGCCTGCCCTCGACCAGGAAGAAGACGATCGCCGCGAAGGCCCCCGCCGCCAGGTAGCCGGTCGGGTGCCCGTGCGTGATCTGGGCGCATCTGGCCGCGAGATCGAAGGCCGCGTACGGGTCGCGGGCGGCCAGCCCGAACGGCGCCGAGCGCATCACCGTGCCACAGCCCTTCGACCGGGGATTGACCGGCCCGGGTTCGCCGGGAGCGGCGGCCGGACCGGGCGCGACGCGCAGTCCGGACAGACAGGCGTTTCCGGGCGCGCGACGGGAGTACAGCCAGGCCTGCTCGCGAAGCCGGCCGGTGCGGACGAGACCGTCCGCCGGCGGCGGGGAGCGGTGCTCCTGGGTGTCGAGCCAGCGCAGGTAGGCGTTGCGGACGACGTCGGTCTCGCTGCCGATGCCTCTCTCGCGTACGCGGACGTCGGCGCGGATCAGCCCTTCGGCGGTGAACAACGTCATCTGGGTGTCGTCGGTGATCAGCCCGACCTTGCCTCGCCAGTCGGGGGTGAAGTCGACCAGGCCCGCGCTGCCGTGGTCGCGCTGGATGACCGCCAGAGGGTCGAACTCGACGGGCGCGCCGAGGGCGTCGCCGATCGCCCCGCCGAGCAGGCAGCCGCGAACCCTCGCCCGGAACGACATTCCACCTGTCTCGGCATCACTCACAACGAGAATCCCCTTTCGCCCGTCTGGGCTTCTATTGGGTCTTGCCGGGCATTCCACCACAACGGTCCCGCGCACTCATCTTGAGGGTGGAGCGTCGGAGGCGGTTTCAGGTTGTATGACCGAAATCAGCTCTTTTCTCCGGCTGGTGGTGCCGCGAGACTGAGGAGTCATGAGCTTCGACATCGGACGCGTCCGTGCCCTCTATCCCGCCCTGTCCGACGGCTCCGCCTGGCTCGACGCGGCGGCGGGCACCCAGGTGCCCCAGCCTGTGATCGACGCCATCGTGGCGGCCTACTCGGCCGGCATCGGCAACACGCACGGGGCGTTCGCGGCCAGCTCGCGATCCGACGCCATCGTCGCCGAGGCCCGGCGGGCCGTCGCCGATCTCGTCGGCGGCGATCCCGGCGGCGTCGTCCTCGGCCCGAACATGACCACCCTCACCTACCGGTTCGCGTACGCCCTGTCCAAGGAGTGGGGCCCGGGGGACGAGATCGTGCTGTCCCGGCTGGACCACGACGCGAACGTCCGGCCCTGGGCGCAGGCGGCCGAGCGTGCCGGCGCCCGGGTCCGCTGGGCGTCGATCGAGGTGCCGAGCGGTGAACTGCCCGCGGACCAGTACGGCGAGCTCGTCGGCGAACGGACGAGGCTGGTGGCGGTGACCGCGGCGAGCAACATCCTGGGGACCATCCCCGAAGTGCGGAGGATCGCCGACCTGGCGCACGCCGCCGGGGCCCTGACGTACGTGGACGGCGTGCACGCCACCCCGCACACGCCGGTCGACATGGTCGCGCTGGGCGCCGACTTCTACGCGACCAGCGCGTACAAGTGGTCGGGCCCGCACGTCGGGGCCGTCGTGGCGCGTCCGGACCTGCTGGAGCGCCTGCGGCCCGACAAGCTCGCCTCCGCTCCGGACGACGTGCCCGACCGGTTCGAGACGGGGACGGCGCCCTTCGCCGACCTCGCCGGGGTCGCCGCCGCGGTCGACCACCTCGCCGGCCTGGACCCGGAGGCCACCGGCACCCGCCGGCAGCGGCTGCGCGTCTCCATGGCGGCGGTCGAGGCCCATGAGCAGGCCGGGCTGGCCCATCTGCTGGAGGGGTTGTCGTCCCTGCCCGGGGTGACGCTGATCGGGTCACCCCGGCGCCGCACCGCCACGGTCTACTTCACGGTGGACGGACACACGCCCCGTGAGGTCGCCGAGCATCTGGCCGCCCACCGCGTCAACGTGTGGGACGGGCACTGCTACGCCTGGGAGCCGGCCCTGGCCCTCGGCATCCGCGACCGGGGCTCCGCCGTACGCGCCGGCCTCGTCCACTACAACGACCGCTCGGACGTGGACCGGCTGCTGGAGGCGCTGACAAGCCTGCCGGGCGGGCGGAAATAGTACGGAAAACGGCCGGAGGCCGCGGCACGGCTGGTGAGCCGTG
>QFZU02000188.1 GCA_003260025.2 Microbispora triticiradicis
CCGACGGCGGCGGCGCCCCAGCCCGCGCCTCGCGGCCCCGGCGGCTTCCGCACCGAGGCCAGGGCGGCGGCGACCGCCCGTGCGCTCGGCCGGTCGACGGGATCGCCGGACAGGCAGCGCCGGCACAGGTCGGCGACCTCCTGCGGCAGGCCGGGCACCCCTTCGGGGACCGGCGGCGGGCCCTCCCGCCGCGCCGCCTCGATCGCCTCCCAGGTCTTCTCGGGATACGGCAGGTGACCGGTCAGCATCTCGAACAGCAGCACGCCGAGCGCGTAGACGTCCACCGCCGGATCGGCGGTCGTCCCTCTCAGCCGCTCGGGCGCGACGTAGGGCGGCGTGCCGAAGTCGGCCACCAGCTGGTCGTCGGCCTCGCCGATGAACGCGGCGATCCCGAAGTCGAGCAGCTTGGGCCCGTCGGCGGCGAGCAGCACGTTCTCCGGGGTGACGTCACGGTGGACGATGCCCCGGTCGTGCGCCGCCGCCAGCACCTGCGCCAGCCCGGCGGCGATCTGCGTCGCCTCGGCCCAGGGCAGGGGACCCTCCATGATCCGGTCGGCCAGCGACCGGCCCTCCAGCAACCGCATGACCACGAAGGACGCGAGCCTGCCGCCGTTCGTGACCGTCTCCCCGTAGTCGTAGACCTCGATCGCGTCGGGATGGATCAGCCGGGCGGTGGCCCTGGCCTCCCTGCGCATGAGTTCCCGGCCGGGGTTTTCGTCGTCGAGCGAGCCGTCCAGCACCTTGATCGCGACCATGCGCTGCAGTGACTGGTCGAAGGCACGCCAGATGACCGACATCCCGCCCGTCGCCAACCGCTCCTGGAGCAGGTAACGACGGGTCAGGATGTCGCCTTCTCGAAGCTCAGGCCGATTCACGAACCACCAGTTCCGTGGGGAGCACCGGATTGCCCTTGGGATTCTCCCCGTCCCCGAGTGTCATGAGAAGCAGTCGTGCGGCGAGCGTGGCCATTTCCTCGACGGGCTGCCGGACAGTGGTCAGAGTCGGCGACGTGTGCCGGGCCACCGGCGCGTCGTCGTACCCGATCACGGCCACGTCGTCGGGCACCTTGCGGCCGGCACGGCGCAGTGTCTGCATGGCCCCGGCCGCCATCACGTCCGACGCCGCGAAGACGGCGTCGAGGTGCGGCGCCCGTTGCAGCAGCCACTGCATGGCGTGCGCGCCCGAGGCGTGGGTGAAGTCGCCGTACGCCACGGGCATGTCGAGCACCCCCGCGTCGCGCAGCGTCTGCCGGAAGCCCTCCAGCCGGTCGCGGGCGGCCGGCAGGGTCGGCGGCCCGGCGATCGTGGCGATGTGCTTGCGGTTGTTGAGCAGCAGGTGCTCGGCCGCCTGCCGTCCGCCGTCACGGTTGTCCATGTCGACGAACGGGAGGTCGATCCCGTCTGGCGGCCGCCCGGCACAGCGCACCGGGACGCCAGACGCCGCCAGCGTTACCGCGAGGGGGTGCCGCGCTCGCGCTCCGATGAGGAGCACGCCGTCGACGGCGCCCGCGACCAGCGGTGGCGCGGCGATGGAGGCGGTCGCGGGGGTCGCGGTCATCACGACCATCGGCACCCCGTGGGTCGCCAGCACCTCCTCGCACGCGGACAGGAGCCTGGCATAGAACGGCTCGGTGAATAGGCGTGGACTGTGCTCGCAGACGACCGCGGCGATGATCTGCTCGGCCCGCCTGCCCGCCGAACCCCGAGGGGCACGGCGGCGGACATAGCCCAGACGCGACATCGCGTCATGGACCTGCCGACGGGTCGATGTGGTCACGCGTACCGAGCCGGTCAAGACCCGGGAAGCTGTTGCCGGGGAGACGCCGGCTGCGGCGGCTACCTCTGCGAGGGTGGGAAGATCGGCCATCCGGTCTCCTCGGCCCGAAGGTTCACACGGCTTGGGAGCGCTCCCAAGCGAAAGTATCACTGTTTCGCTCGTGTCAACAGAGGTTTCCTCGGTGTGAAACCTTTCGTAGAGTTTCGCTCCCGTTTGACATAGTTGGAGGCTAGAGCACAGGGGTTGCTTGGGGTAGTCAAAGTTCGCTTTGACCCCGTATGTCCACCTTGTCCTTAAATCTGAGTAAATGTGCCGTAAAGCGGACGGCTCAGCGGGTGGTGGACGCCCGTAACAGCATGGTGACGGTGGCGGTATGGCGGTAGGGTCCTCCGCCAGGAACCAGGGCCGGCGTGGCGCAGGGTCGGCGGCGACCCGAGCCGGAAGCCCACGCCCGGTCCCGGTGGCCGTGCCCGCCGTCCCCCAGCCCCAACCCGAAAGGCTCCCCAGTGACGACCGCCCCCCGCCGTCCGCTCCCTGTAAACCCCGGCCTGACGGGCACGATGACCGCCGTGCTCGCGATGGCACTCCTCGCCGGTTGCGGAGGGGCCGACGGCGCCTCCCCCTCTCCGGCCCCCGCCCCGGCCTCGGCGGCCGCCGCCGTGCCCTCGAACGACGCGACCGTCACCGCCACGCCGGCCGAGCCGGGCGCCACGGACGCGCCGGCCGATCACAACGCCGCCGACGTGGCGTTCGCCGGCCGGATCATCCCGCACCACCTCCAGGCCGTCGATCTGGCCACGCTCGCCCAGTCGCGGGCCGGCGACCCCTGGGTCAGGGACATGGCGTCGCGGATCCTCTCGGCCCGCGACACCGACATCCGCACGCTGAAGGGCTGGCTCGACATGTGGGGCGCCGAGCCGCTGCCGCGCGACCACAAGATGCCCGGCATGCAGACGCGGGCCGAGATCGACGCCCTCGCCAAGCTCAGCGGCCCCGCCTTCGACAAGCGGTTCACGACCCTCATGATCAAGCATGACGGCGGGGCGATCGCGATCGCCGGCGTCGAGCAGAAGAAGGGCGCGTTCGACGGCGGGAAGGCGCTGGCCACGGCCATCTCCACGGCCCTGTCCGCCGAGGTCAAGGAGCTGAAGGAGTACCTCGCCAAGCTGAAGTGACCCCCGGCCGCCCGGCTGGGCCCCCGCTCAGCGCTCGTACGTGTCGAGCCTGGGCGGCAGGGCGTTCCACGCGCAGAACGCCGACGACTCGTGCACCTCACGGAGGAACGCGACGCGCAGCCACTGCTCCTCCTCCCAGACCTTGACCTGGTAGCCGTCGTTCGGCGTCGCCGTGACGACCCGGCAGTCCCGTGAGGTGACGGCGATCGTCGCCCGCCCGCCCTTCAGGGTGAACGTGTGCAGGGTCTCCTCCGCCGGGTCGCGGCGCGGCCGGACGCTCGGCGGAGGAGGGGCCGATCCCGCCGGATCCTCCGGATGGCCGGCGCGGGCCGTGGGAGAGGACCGGGCCGTCCGCGACGGGGTGGCGGTCGCGTTCCGCCGCGCCGGACGCGGCGTCGGTGACAGCGACCGTGACAGGGACGGGGACGGAGAGGGCGGGCCGGGTGTGGAGGCCGCGTCCGGATCGGTCCCCGGATCGGCGGACGGAAGCGCCGCGTAGGCGGTGACCGGGGCGGCGACGGCCACCACCGGGGCGAGGGGGGCGTCGTCCAGGACCGCGCTGCGCAGCACGTCGCGCACGCCCAGCCAGGACACGCCGACGGCCAGTGCGGTGGCCCCGCACCAGGCGATCGTGTAACCGGTGGCCCGTCTCATGTGGCCGCTCACTCTATCTCGTGTCCTGAGCCCATACCTTGACTGATTTCGGATGATCTCAATGGACATAAGGGCGGGGCATATCTCCCTTGATCCGCATCTTCCGCATCGCTCTTCGGCGGACGCGACAGGGGTGAAGAGTGTACGTTTCTGCCCCATGGCGACCGTTCTGGTGGTGGAGGACGACGAGTTCGTCCGCTCCGCGATCATCCGCGACCTGACGGGGCGCAGCCACGCCGTCCGCAGCGCGGGCCGGGCGCTCGACGCCCTGCGGGAGATCGCCCACGTCGCCCCCGACGTGGTGATCCTCGACCTGGGGCTGCCCGACCTCGACGGCGCCGAGGCCCTGAAGATGCTCCGGGCGATCTCCGACGTGCCGGTCATCGTCGCCACCGCGCGCGACGACGAGGCGCAGATCGTCCGCCTGCTGCGCGACGGCGCGGACGACTACCTGGTCAAACCGTTCTCGGGCGACCACCTCAACGCCCGGCTCGAGGCCGTGCTGCGGCGGGCCAGGCCGGGGGCGCCGGCGTCGGTCGTCAAGGTCGGCGGCCTGGTGGTCGACGCCGACCGCCGGGAGGCGCGGCTCGACGGGGTGCCGCTCGACCTCACCCGCAGGGAGTTCGACCTGCTGGCCTACCTCGCCGCCCGCCCGGACCGCGTGATCTCGCGCAGGCAGCTGCTGGCCGAGGTGTGGCGGCAGTCGTACGGGGACGACCAGACGATCGACGTGCATCTGTCGTGGCTGCGCCGCAAGCTCGGCGAGAGCGCCTCGCGGCCCCGCTACCTGCACACCGTGCGGGGTGTCGGCGTGCGTCTCAGTCCTCCCGCAGAGGCCTGAGGGCCGGCGGCGGGAGAGGCGGTGCGACGGAGCCTGGCCCTGGTGGCGGTCGCCGTGACGGCGATGGTCGCGCTGGCCTTCCTCATCCCGCTGGCCGTGGGGGTCATGGAGATCGCGGAGAGCCGGGCGCTGGCGGACGCCGAACGGCAGGCCGCCACGATCGTGCCCGCCCTGGTGATCACCGACGACGTGGCCGCGCTCGAACGCGCGCTGGCCAGCACGCCGGCCGGGGTCTCGCGCCTGGCCGTCCACCTGTCCGGCGGGCGGACCGTCGGCCGCTCCCGGGTCGGCCCCGCCGACGTGGCGAATGCGGCGGAACGGGCCAGAACGGTGCCGGTCGCCAAGGGATACGTCCTGCTCAGGCCGGTCGCACTGGGCGGCGGCCGGAGCGCCGTCATCGAGGCGTACGCTCCCGAGGCGGACGCCAGGAAGGGGGTCTCCACCTCGTGGGCCGTGCTGACTGGCGTCGCCGTCGCGCTGGTGGTGGGGTCGGTGGTGGTGGCCGACCGGCTCGGGGCCCGGGTGGTCCGGGCCGCCCGGCGGCTCGGGCAGGCCGCCGCCGCGCTCGGCGCGGGCGACCTCTCGGTCCGGATCATCCCCGACGGCCCGCCCGAGCTGGTGGCCGCCGGGCACGCCTTCAACACGATGGCCGACCAGGTGGCGGTGCTGCTCGCGGCCGAGCGTGAGCTCGCCGCCGACCTGTCGCACCGGCTGCGCACCCCGCTCACCGCGCTGCGGCTCAACCTCGGCGGCAGCGGCCCGGAGGCCGAGCAGCAGCGCAAGCTGGCGATCGACCGGCTCGAACACGCGATCGACGAGATCATCGAGGCGTCCCGGCGGCCCTCCCGCCGGGCGGTGCCCGCGGGCTGCGACGCCGCGCTCGTGCTGTGCGAACGGCTCGCCTTCTGGTCGGCACTCGCCGAGGACCAGGGGCGGCCGTGGCAGCTCGTCGGCGCCGACGAGACCACCCCCGTGCCGGTCGCCGCCGCCGACCTCGGCGCGGTGGTCGACGCGCTGCTCGGCAACGTTTTCCGGCACACCCCGCAGGGCACCGCCTTCCGCGTCACCCTGCACCGGGGGAGCGGGATCGTGGGCGTCCTCGTCGCGGACGCGGGCCCGGGCATCCCCGATCCGGAGAAGGCGCTGCGGCGGGGCAACAGCGGGGCGGGCTCCACCGGCCTGGGGCTCGACATCGCCCGCCGCCTCGCCGAGTCGACGGGCGGCGGGGTACGCGTCGAGCCCTCGGCGCTCGGCGGCACCGGCGTCAACCTGTGGCTGCGCACCGACGGCCGCGCTCCCCGCCGCGGCCTGCTGCGCCGCGCCCGAGGGGGCGCGGCCGCCTCGCCGGTCCGATGACCAGCCGGTTTCCGGTGTCCGTAACCCCGCCCGAGGGAAGACACATCGGGAAGGACCGTTAATCAGCGGGTCGATCCAGGGCCGGTCCGGGCCCCCGCGACTGCGGTGGGTGACCGGCCGGGAGACTCCGTACGGACGGCGGACGGGTGAGGTGTCCCACATTCGGCGAGTACGGCCAGCTAGCGGCGTTGGCGTCCGGAACGGGCGGCGCTTTGCTCGCCGATGGCCGGTTCACCCCTTTGCCATACACGCAGTTAACGTGGCGCGACTGTCGGAGCCTTTTGCGGGCAGGCACGATGTCTTGTGAACGACACTCAGCATCACGATCGGGTGAGCGGCCGTCCCGGACGGGACCGGACCGGGAACGATCGCGACCATAGAGCCGGTGGACTCCGGGGGCTTCCCGGCAGGACCGCCGAGCCGGACGGCGAGGAGGTCCAGTGAGGGAGATCTGGCCGGGGGATTCCTATCCTCTCGGGGCGACGTACGACGGCGCGGGGACCAACTTCGCACTCTTCAGCGAGGTGGCCGAGCGGGTCGAGCTGTGCCTGTTCGACGACGAGGGCAATGAGGAGCGCGTGTCGCTGGCCGAGGTCGACGGCTTCGTCTGGCACTGCTACCTGCCGGGCGTCGGCCCGGGCCAGCGGTACGGCTACCGCGTCCACGGGCCCTACTCACCCGCCGAGGGCCTGCGGTGCAACCCCAACAAGCTGCTGATCGACCCGTACGCCAAGGCGGTGGAGGGCTCGGTCAACTGGGACCAGGCGGTGTACGGCTACCGCTTCGGCGAGCCGGACAGCCGGGACGACAGCGATTCGGCGGCGTACGTGCCGCGGTCGGTGGTCGTCAACCCGTTCTTCGGGTGGGGGCACGACCGTCCCCCGGCCACGCCGTACCACGACACGGTGCTGTACGAGGCGCACGTGCGCGGCCTGACGATCACTCACCCCAAGATCCCGGACCGCATCCGCGGCACGTACGCGGCGCTCGGCCACCCGGAGATCATCGACCACCTGACCGCGCTCGGGGTCACGGCGATCGAGCTGATGCCGGTCCACCAGTTCGTGACCGATCACATGCTGGAGAAGCGGGGGCTGGCCAACTACTGGGGCTACAACACGATCGGCTTCTTCGCGCCGCACAACGCGTACTCGAGCTCGGGCCAGCGCGGCGGGCAGGTGCTGGAGTTCAAGGCGATGGTGAAGGCCCTGCACGAGGCCGGCATCGAGGTGATCCTCGACGTCGTCTACAACCACACCGCCGAGGGCAACCACCTGGGCCCGACCCTGTCCATGCGGGGCATCGACAACGCCAACTACTACCGGCTGGTCGAGGACGACCGCCGCTACTACATGGACACCACCGGCACCGGCAACAGCCTGCTCATGCGCAGCCCGCACGCGCTCCAGCTGATCATGGACTCGCTGCGCTACTGGGTGCGGGACATGCACGTGGACGGGTTCCGCTTCGACCTCGCGGCGTCGCTGGCCCGTGAGCTGCACGAGGTCGACCGGCTGAGCGCGTTCTTCGACCTCGTCCAGCAGGACCCGGTGCTGTCGCAGGTCAAGCTCATCGCCGAGCCGTGGGACGTCGGCCCGGGGGGCTACCAGGTCGGCAACTTCCCGGCCCGCTGGACCGAGTGGAACGGCCGCTACCGCGACACGATCCGCGACCTGTGGCGCGGCGAGCCCGCCGCGCTGCCCGAGTTCGCGAGCCGCCTGACCGGGTCGAGCGACCTCTACCAGGACGACAGCCGCCGCCCCGCCGCGTCGATCAACTTCGTCACCTGCCACGACGGCTTCCCCCTGCAGGACCTGGTGTCCTACAACGGCAAGCACAACGAGGCCAACGGCGAGGACAACCGCGACGGCGCGGACGACAACAGGTCCTGGAACTGCGGCGTCGAGGGCCCGGCGACCGGCCCGGTCGCGCAACTGCGCGAGCGGCAGAAGCGCAACTTCCTGGCCACGCTGTTCCTGTCGCAGGGCGTGCCGATGCTGTCGCACGGCGACGAGATCGGCCGCACCCAGCAGGGCAACAACAACGCCTACTGCCAGGACAACGAGATCAGCTGGGTCGACTGGGGCGCCGTGCTGGAGGCCGGGGCCACCGCCGAGGAGGACGCGGGGACGGTCGAGAGGCGGCAGCTTCTCGAGTTCACCCGGCGCCTCGCCCGGCTGCGCCGTGACCACCCCGTCTTCCGGCGCCGCCGCTTCTTCTACGGCCGTCCCGTGCGCGGCTCCCACGACGAGCTCAGCGACATCGCCTGGCTCACCCCGTCGGGCACCGAGATGGCCGACGCCGACTGGACGAACGGCTACGCCAAGGCGCTGGCGGTCTTCCTCAACGGCGACGCGATCACCGAGCCCGACAGCAGGGGCAGGCGGATCGCCGACGACTCGTTCCTCCTGCTGTTCAACGCCCACCACGAGATGCTCAAGTTCACCGTGCCGAAGAACTACGGCGAGCTGTGGTGCACCGAGCTGGACACGGCGATGCCCGGGCAGAGCGAGTCGCGGATGTGCCGGGCCGGTGAGGCGGTGCCGGTCACCGGCCGGTCGGTGCGGGTCCTCCGCCGCGTCCGCCGTACGTCGTGACGGCCTGGACGAGAACGGCCTGACCAGCGAGGACGGCCGATTAAAGTGCCGTTGGTGTGAGCCGCCGGGCAGGCGGGCAAAAAGGGTCACTGCCCGGCGGTTCTCCACGCCGGGAACGTGTTTCGAAGGGCGGTCCAGTGAGTTCTACCTACCGCGTGCAACTGACGCCTGACTTCGGTTTCGCGCAGGCCGCCGGCCTCGTCGGATATCTCCGGGAGCTGGGCGCCGGCCACCTCTATCTGTCGCCGATCCTGCAGGCGTGCCGCGAGTCCCTGCACGGCTACGACGTGACCGACCACACCCGCGTACGCGAGGAGTTCGGCGGCGAGGAGGGCCTGCGGGCGCTGGCGGCCGAGGGCATGCCGCTGGTGTCCGACATCGTGCCCAACCACATGACCGTGCCGGTGCCGGAGTCGGACAACGCGCGGCTGTGGGCGGCGCTGCGGGACGGCCCGGGGTCACCGGCCTCCCGGTGGTTCGACTTCCAGTGGCCGGTCACCCTGCCGCTGCTCGGCGACGACGCCGACGAGGCGCTCAGAGTCGACAGCGGTGTCGAAAGCGGCGTGGACGGGGACGTGCTGCGCTACCACGACCACGTGTTCCCGATCAGGCCCGGCACAGGGCACCTGCCGCTGCCGGACCTGCTGGAGGCCCAGCACTACCGGCTGGCCCACTGGCGGGAGAGCCCCGGCTACCGGCGGTTCTTCGACGTGTCGTCGCTGATGGGCCTGCGGGTGGAGGACCCCGAGGTTTTCCAGGAGACCCACGCCGTGACCTTCCGCCTCATCGAGGAAGGCGTGATCCACGGGCTGCGCGTCGACCACCCCGACGGCCTGGCCGACCCCCGCGGCTACCTCCGGTGGCTGCGCCCGCACGTGCCGGGCCCGCTGTGGGTGGAGAAGATCCTGATCGACGGCGAGCGGCTGCCCGCCGACTGGCCGTGCGACGGCACCACCGGTTACGACGCGCTCAACATGATCACCCGGCTGTTCGTGGACCCGGCGGGGCGCGACGCGCTGGTCGAGACCTTCGGCCGCCACACCGGCGTGCGCGACGACTACGAGACCGTGCGTCACGACGCCAAGAAGCACGTCATCGACCTGTTCTTCCGCGGGGAGGTCGACCGGCTGACCACCGACCTCGGCGACCCGGCGCTGCGCGAGGCCGTCGTGGAGCTGCTGGCCGCGATGCCCGTCTACCGGGCGTACGTGAACCCGGGTGAGCGGCCGTCCGCCGACGCGCAGGCGATCGTCGCGGAGGCGACCCGGCTCGCGGCCGGCCGCGCCGACCCCGACGCGGTGGCCAAGGCCGCCGACCTGGTCCTGTACGGCCCGCCGGACGCGGTCACCCGCTTCCAGCAGACCTGCGGGCCCGTCATGGCCAAGGGCGTGGAGGACACCGCGCTCTACCGGTGGTATCCGCTGGCCTGCCTCAACGAGGTGGGCGGGGAGCCCGACCGGTTCGGGGTCTCGCCGGCCGAGTTCCACGAGTTCTGCGCCGGGCTGCCGCCGCGCACGATGACCACGCTGTCCACCCACGACACCAAGCGGTCGGAGGACGTGCGCGCCCGTCTCGCGGTGCTCTCGGAGCTGCCCGAGGAGTGGACGATGGCCGTCGACTCCTGGTCGGCGGCCGTGTCGTTCGACCCCCGGCTCGACTACCTCGCCTGGCAGTCGCTGATGGCGGCCTGGCCGATCAGCCTGGACCGTTTCACCGACTACCTGCTCAAGGCGGCCAGGGAGGCCAAGACCGCCATCTCCTGGGTCGACCCGGACCCGGCGTACGAGGAGGGGATCAGGGACTTCGCCCGGCGGGCGATCGACGCCTGCGGCTACTCGGTCGCCTCGTTCACCGAGGTCGTCGACCGGTACGCCCGGGTCAACTCGCTCGGGCAGAAGGCCGTCCAGCTCCTGATGCCGGGCATCCCGGACGTCTACCAGGGCAACGAGATCACCGACTTCTCGCTGGTGGACCCGGACAACCGGCGGCCGGTGGACTTCGAGCGCCGCCGCCGCCTGCTCGCCGAGCCCGACGACAGCTGGGACGGCCAGAAGATCCGGGTCACCGCCGCCGCGCTCGGCCTGCGGGGACGGCTCGACCCCGAGGCGCCGTACGCGCCGATCGAGGCGGGGGAGCACGCGGTCGCGTTCACCAGGGGCGTTCCCGGGCAGGGAACGGCCGCGGCCGTGGTCGCGACCCGGCTGCCGGCCGGGCTGGAGCGCCGGGGCGGCTGGGGGAGTGAGAAGATCACGTTGCCGCCGGGACGCTGGCGCGACCTGCTCACCGGGGCGGAGCACACCGGGGAGGTGCGGATGGCCGACCTGCTGTCCGTTCATCCGGTCGCGATTCTCGAAGCGTGATCAGTAGGGGCTTGGTCGGTAAGGGGAGAAGAGGCATGTTCGAGGTCTGGGCGCCGGGGGCGGCGCAGGTCGAGGTCGAGTACGAGGGCGCCCGGCACGCGATGTCGCCGGGCGAGGGCGGCTGGTGGACCGCGCCCGGTGACGAGCACGACCGCGACTACGCCTTCCACGTGGACGGCGAGGGTCCCTTCCCCGACCCCAGGACCCGGCGGCAGCCGTACGGCGTGAACGGCCCGAGCCGGGTCTACCACCAGGACAGGTTCGCCTGGACCGACCAGGACTGGCGCGGTCGGGACCTGCGCGGCGGGGTGATCTACGAGCTGCACGTCGGCACGTTCTCGCCCGAGGGCACCTTCCAGGGGGTGGCCGACCGGCTCGGCCACCTCGTGGACCTCGGCGTCGACTTCGTCGAGCTCATGCCGGTCCCGCCCGTCCCGGGCACCCGCAACTGGGGCTACGACGGCGTGGAGCTGTACGCGGTCTTCGAGGAGTACGGCGGGCCGGACGGGTTGAAGAGCCTGGTGAACGCCTGTCACCGGGCCGGTCTCGGCGTGATCCTCGACGTCGTCTACAACCACCTCGGGCCGTCGGGCAACTACCTGGCCAAGTTCGGGCCGTACTTCCACGACGCGAAGGGGTCCTACTGGGGCGACGCGGTCAACCTGGACGGATACGGCTCGGACGGGGTGCGGCGCTACTTCATCGAGAACGCCCTGCAGTGGCTGCGCGACTACCACGTCGACGGGCTGCGCGTCGACGCCGTGCACGCGCTGCACGACAAGCGTGCCGTCCACTTCCTGGAGGAGCTGTCGGTGGAGGTCGACGCGCTGTCCACCGCGGTGGGCCGTCCGCTCACGCTCGTCGCCGAGTCGGACCTCAACGACCCCCGCATGGTCACCCCGCGCGAGGCGGGCGGCCTCGGCATGCACGCGAGCTGGAACGACGACGTCCACCACGCCATCCACGCGAACGTCACCGGGGAGACGAACGCCTACTACGGCGACTTCGCCACGCTGTCGTCCCTGGCCAAGGTGCTCACCTCCGGATATTTCCATGACGGCACCTATTCGTCCTTCCGGGGCCGCTCGCACGGCCGCCCGGCCGCCGGGATCCCGGGGCACCGGTTCGTCTGCTGCGCGCAGAACCACGACCAGATCGGCAACCGGCCCGAGGGCGACCGCATGCGGCCCGACCAGCTCCGCCTGGCCTCCGGTCTGCTGCTGACCTCGCCGTTCACGCCGATGCTGTTCATGGGCGAGGAGTGGGGCGCCACGACGCCGTTCTACTTCTTCACCGACCACTTCGAGCGGCACCTCGCCGAGGGCGAGGGCGAGCGGCGCAGGAAGGAGTTCGAGGGCTTCGGCTACGACTGGAAGGCCCCCGAGCCGGGCGAGGAGGACACCTTCCTGCGGTCCAAGCTCGACTGGGAGGAGCTGTCGAAGGACGAGCACGCCTCCCTGCTGGGCTGGTACCGCGCCCTGATCGCCCTGCGCAGGTCACATCCCGACCTCACCGACCCCCGGATGGACCGGGTGCGGGTCGACGTGGACGAGGAGCGCCGGGTCGTGGTGATCGAGCGCGGCTCGCTGCGGGTCGCCGCCAACCTCGCCTTCGACCCGGTCTCCGTACGGCTCGCCGCGTCGCGCCTCCTGCTCGCCTCCGACGAGTCGGCCCGCCTGACCGATCACGTCCTCGACCTGCCGGCGCGGTCCCTGGCCGTGGCCGAGATCTGAGAGCCGGGCCGGGGTGGGGATCAGGACGAGCGGGGGCGTCCGCGGACCGGCGACGCCCGTGATCGCCACACCCCGCCCCGGCTCCGGGACACCACCGACCGGTGTGCGTAGACGTCGTCGCAGCCCAGCTCGGCGACGCGCAGATAGCCGTGCCGCGCCAGCAGGTCGTGGATGGGGCGGCGCTGGGGCCCCCAGTTGTGCTCCACCGTCAGCATCCGCACCAGGTATCGGCCGAAGGGGAACGTGCGGAGGATCGCCAGCTCGGAACCCTCGGTGTCCAGGCTCCAGTAGTCGATCACACGGGGAGCGTCGAAGTGCCGCAACAGCGAGCCGACCGTCCGGCACGGCATGACCGTCGCGGGCATCGGCGCGTCGTCCGGCAGGTCCAGGGCCCGGCGCACGTACGGGATCAGCTGCGGGGAGTACTCGCCGAGGATCCCGCCGATGGTGCCCGCCTCCACGAACTCCACCGTGCCGTCGTGGTCGTACAGGCAGCAGTTCACGCAGAGGCAGCGGCGGTTCGCCGTCAGCTCCGCGTAGTAGTGCGGATTGGGCTCGACGCAGATTCCCGTCCAGCCGTATTCCTGCTCCAGCAGCCTGGTGTTGCTGCATCGGACCCCATTCGAGGCGCCCGAATCCAGGAAGTATCCCGCCCGCTTGTGCCCGAGGGCGGCGAGCACGTAGGCGTCCTGGCCATGTTGTGACGTCACCTTGCGACGTCACCTTGCGACGTCAACGTCCCGCTCGCCGCCGGGCCAGCGCGTTGGAGCGCCACGCCGGACGGTAGGGGAGCTGGTTCGGCGTCGCCTGCCGCGACAGGCTGGGGTGGTGGACGTCGTCGGCCCGCTCGCCGTAGAGCATGGTGATGTTGACTCTGCGGTTCTCGTAACCGGGTCGGAAGCGCACTTCGGCGGTCGCGTGGAACAGGTCGGAGTTGAAGATGATCGCCCGGTTGGCGCGGTACGGAATCCGCACCGCCTCCGCCTTCCGCTGGGCCAGGAAGGGCTTGATCAGGTCCTGGCGGCCGTTGTACATGTGGAAGTTCCAGTCGGGCGGCGCGTCGACCCCGTACACGATCAGCCCCCCGCTGCTCTCGTCCAGGTTGGCCTCCGACGGTGTGATCCAGAAGTTTACGTTGACCGCGGCGAAGTCGGCGTGCGTCGTGGTGTCACCGGGCAGGTAGTCCTTGTTCTTGAATCCCCACAGCTGGCGGAGCGGATAGGGGCCGAGCACCTGCGGCAGCGTGCCGCGGAGCTCCTCCGCGACCTGCAGGAGCAGCGGGCAGTTGAAGCCGTCGTGGAAGAACGCCCCGAGGCGGCCGTTCGCGTAGCGGTTGCCGAACCAGACCGTCGACCCGAGGCAGAAGCGCCGGACGGTTTCCAGCGCGTCCGGGGAGAGGAAGTCGTCCACGACGACCAGCCCGGCACGGCTGGCCAGGTAGCGTTCGGTGACCTCCCGACCGTTCCACGAAGCCGACAGCGCCCGTGGTAGGCGCGGCGCCGGTTGCAGCGTGACGATGCGGTTGAAGACGTCCCCTATCGCCGCCTCCGCCTGCTCGTCGAACGGCACGTGCTGGTCGGGATCGACGCCGGCCTCCAGCAGGCGGTCGGCCGTGTCCGCGTAGGCCTGGACGACAGCCCCGAACTCGCCGCCCAGGATTCCCGACTCCAGCAGGTAGGTGAACTGCTCGATGTCGTGCCGCAACTTGTGGATCGTGATGAAACGGTCGACCGGCCGCGTGGCGCCGTCCGTGTCTCGGGTGGGAAACCATCGGCTGCCCCGGCGGATGGACGCCAGCAGGTGCGCGAACTCGCCCGCGAGCGTGAGATCCGTGGACCGCATCAGCTCGCCGGTCTGTTCGGACAGCCAGCCCAGATCGTCGTCGGAGAAGTCCGCGCCTGACCACAGCGCGAAGGCCTCGCTCTGGTGGCCGGCTTCCAGCAGCGCCCGGGTCGTCTGTCGCAGGGAGCCGGTGTCGGTGGTGGTCATCCGCCGCCCCCGATCTCGTCGAGCACACCGGAATCGCGGAGTTGAGCGGCGAATTCACGGAGGGTTTCCAGGGTGACCTGCGCCGCGCCCGAGTCGAGGGCGTTGATGTTGAAGTGCCCGAACGTTCCGCCGAAGGTGCCACCGAATGTCCCGCCAAATGTGCCGAACGTTCCCGGGGACGTTCCGCCGAATGTCCCGGGGGACGTGCCCGGCGGCGTCAGCGTGGTGATTTGGGTGATTGACGTGATTTCGGTTGTATGGGTAATTGGGGGGAATGTGTGCTCTTCAGTGCTTCCGAAGGTGAATGTCACATCGGTGCCCGGAATCGTGGCCGGGGGGCCCGTCTCGGTGCCGGTGCCTGTTCCCGTCCCGGTACCTGTTCCCGTTCCCGTTCCCGTTCCCGTCCCTGTGCCTGTTCCGGTTTCCGTCCCTGGCTCGGTGCCCGTTCCGGTTCCAGTGCCGGTGCTCATCTCTGTGCCGGTGCCGGTGCCGGTTCCGGTGCTCATCTCCGTTCCAGTGCCGGTGCCTGTCCCGGTGCTCATCTCCGTGCCGGTTCCAGTGCCGGTGCTCATCTCCGTGCCGGTTCCCGTGTTGGTCTCGGCGGTGACGGTGCCGGTGCCTTCCGCGGTTCCGGTGAGCTGGATTCCGGTCCCGCCCTGGCCGATCCCGACGCCACCGAAGATCAGATCCTTGATCGACCTGTCCAGCGGGAAGATCGGCTGCTGCTCGGTCGCCGCTCGCATCAGGGCGAGCGCCACGTGGTGCGCGTTCGTGTCGACCACCGCCCGGGCGAACTGTGTCGCGAGCTCACCGTCCGACGGCGCGACGCCGTTGCGCTCGCCGCGATAACGGATGATCCACTGCATCAGCTCGTCGCTGGCCAGCACGGCGTAGACGAACTGGTTGATGACGTCCGCCCGATGCCGATCGAGGGGCGCGCTCTGGACGTACTCCGAATAAATCTGCGCCGGATCGGTCACGAACTGTTCGCGGAAGAGATGGTCGCCCGACATCGCGTCGAACAACGCCTGGGTGCGTCGCAGGGCCGACGCGGCTCTGAGAGACGATTGGGGGGAGGTGCCGGATGGCTCGACGTTCATGCGTCATCTCGCATTCCGTGCCCGAAGCTCTGCCGTACTCGGCTGGCCCGGCAATATTCCCAGATTCGCCCCGACCGTGGAACTCCCTTTGCGTATCCGCCGCCGAAATGTCTCCCGGGCGGACCGGCCGATGAATTTCCTCGAAATCGAAACGCGGTCAGGCGGCCTGGGGAACGGGAAGCGAGAAGGTGACGGTGTCGGGGACCGCCGTGTAGAGCCGCCAGCTCAGGCGGTCGCGCTGGGAGGCGACGGTGACGTGCAGGCCGCGTCCCGCCAGCCACCCGGCCAGGTCGGCGAAGTAGCCGTCGCCCGACCCGATCACGACCCGCTCGAAGCGCAGGTCGACCCGGTCCGTACGGGCGGCCTCGTCGAGGGCCTGGTCGGCGCCGTCGGGACCCGAGCGGACCAGCAGTTGCACGCCGCCGAGCGCGAGCCCCATGGCGACCCCGACCGGCACCAGCGCGCTGTGGTTGACCGCCACGATGAACTGGTCGAGCGGCCCGATCGGCACCGCGTGCCGGTAGGCGCCCATCGTCTGCCGCACGTCGTACGTCGTGGGCCGGGGGGACCCGGCGAGGTTCTCGATGTCCAGGAGATGGATCGCGCGTCCGCGGCGCAGCGACCTGAGGCGCGTGATGGGAGAGGTCACGATCCCTGGTCCCTTCTGTGACGGGGCTTGCCGTCCATTGAAGCATGTGTTGACGCCATCAACCAGACTTTGGCGCGACGTTGCCTGTGTCTCGGGTGTGGGTTATCGTCCCCTCTGTTCGTAGAACGGGGGGGAAGGACGGTGGACGTGCGCCGAGACGTACACGTCACCGCGGCCGACATCGCCCGCATGGCCGGTGTGGGCCGTGCGGCGGTGAGCAACTGGCGACGCCGCCACGACGACTTCCCCCAGCCCGTGGGCGGCACGTCCACCAGCCCGGCGTTCTCGCTCGCCGAAGTCCGGGACTGGCTGCGCGGGCACGCGGAGGGCAGGGAACTGCCCCCGGACGAGTGGCTCTGGCAGGAACTGCGCACGACGGCCGACGACGACGAACTCGCCGACCTGATCGCCGACCTCGGGGCCTTCCTCGTCTACCTGCAGCACGAGGCGGACGACTGGGAGAGGCTCTCGTCCGGAGACGACGAGACGGTCGCGCGTGAGATCCCGGCCAGGGTCAGGGCCGCCTGCGCCAAGACCATCAGCGACCGGGCGTTCCCGGAGGCGCTCGCGCCGGCCCGGATGCCGCTGGTCAGGTCGATCGCCTCGCTGGCGGCGGAGCGCGGCGCGTCCGCCACCTTCGAGTTCCTGCGCGAGCGGTACTTCGAGGTGCACACCCGGCGCGTCTACTCCACCCCGGTCGAGATCGTCCTGCTCGCGCTCGACCTCGTGGGCGACCGCGTCGGCTCGGTGCTCGACCCGGCCTGTGGTTCCGGGCGCATCCTCGGCCGCGCGCTGGAGCGCTCGCCCGGGGCCCGCCTGTTCGGCCAGGACGTCGACCCCGCGTCGGCCCGGCTCACCGCCGTACGGCTCGCGCTGCGCAGCGACAACGTCCAGATCAGGGCGGGCGACTCCCTGCGCGCGGACGCCTTTCCCGGCGAACTGGTGGACGCGGTGGTGTGCAACCCGCCGTTCAACGACCGCAACTGGGGCTATGAGGAGCTGACCGCCGACCCCCGATGGGAGTACGGCCTGCCGCCGCGCGTGGAACCCGAACTCGCCTGGGTGCAGCACGCGCTCGCCCACCTCGCGCCCGAGGGCGTGGCGGTGCTGCTGATGCCGCCGGCCGTCGCCGCCCGCAGGTCCGGGCGGCGGATCAGGGCCCAGCTCCTGCGGCGCGGCGCGCTGCGCGCGGTCATCGCGCTCCCGCAGGGCGTCGTGCCCAACGTCGCGGTCGGGCTGGCGCTGTGGATCCTCCGCCAGCCCGCGGAGGGGGGCACGCCGAGCCACGTCCTGATGGTCGACACCTCGGGCAGGCAGGACGACTACGCCAGAGTGGCCGTCGAGGCGTGGCGGGAGTTCGGCGAGGGGCGCGAGCTGGACGAGCCGGAGGTGAGCCGGTCGGTCCCGCTCGTCGACCTGCTCGACGAGGACGTGGACCTCACCCCGGCCCGCTATCTGTCCACGGCGGCCGACGACGTGTCACCGGAACGCATCACCGGGGCGCGTGACCGGCTGGGCGGGCTGATCGACCGGGTCTCCGGCCTCATGCCGGGCGCCGGGGGGCGGCCGCCGGAGGACCTCGTGCTGGTCCCGCTGCCCGAGCTGGTGCGGCGGGGCATGCTCGCCCTGGGGCCCGCGGGTGTGCCGGAGGGACCGGAGCCGCCGTACGGGCTGCCCGTCCTCACCGCCGAGGACGTGATGGAGGGACGTGCGGCCACCGGGGCGCAGCGGGCCGTGGAGAAGGCGATCGTCACGCGGCCTGGTGACGTCGTGGTGCCGCAGGTCGTCGCCGCCCCGGTCGCCCGGGTCCTGACGACCGGCGACGCCCTGCTCGGCCCGTACCTCTCCCTGCTGCGGCCGGACCCGGAGGCGCTCGACCCCTACTTCCTCGCCGGGTTCGTGTGCGCGTCCATGAACGTGCGTCATTACAGCACCATGTCCTCCCGCTACCGGGTGGACGTGCGACGCGCGGAGGTGCCGTTGCTGCCGATGGCCGAGCAGCGCCGGTACGGCGAGGCGTTCCGGCGCCTGGCGGACTTCCGCGCGGCCCTGCGCGAGGCCGCGGCGCTCGGTGAGGACCTGGCCCGCCTGGTGGCCGACGGCCTCACCCACGGAGTCGTCCGGCCGGGCGAGCCCGCAGGGTTCACGCCCGAAGTTGCGGTGCGGTCCTCAGGGATTACCCGGTAAATCGAAAACTCACCAGCATCGAACGTAGTGGATATGGGTGAGGTGAATCCAGCCGCTGGTGTACCAGACGGGGCCCGGGTCGGTGTAGAAGTTGCCGCCGCGCCAGTCGCCGTCGAACTGCGTGATGTTCACGAATCCATTCGAGCGCGTGTAGTCCTTGACCCCTGTACCCGTCCCTGCGCCGTTGTAGATGGGCATGCCGGAATCGGTGATGTACTGCCAGGTCGAGCATGCGGCGCGAGCCGGTTGTGCGGGTCCTGCCTTCGCAGCTGCAGCCGCCGGGGGCACCGTGGACACCGTGAGGCAGGCGGCGAGAACACCCAACAGGTGTTTTGACTTCCACACAGGCGTCAACCTCTCCTTTTCTTGGAGTCATGTTCTACTGTCAATCTATAAATCACATGATCGCCGTCTGTCAACGCCTCGGCTCGCACGGTGATTCAGCCGGGCGGGAGCGATGTGCTGTACGCGGAGACCGCCGGAGGACAAATGGACCTGAGTGTCGGCCGCTGGCGCAAGTCGAGCTTCTCCGGCGGCAACGGCGGCGACTGCGTCGAAGTGGCGGAGGTCGACGGAGGGCCTGATCACAAGAGCGGCCGGTTGATCGCCGTACGCGACTCGAAGGACCCCGACGGGCCCGCGTTGTTCTTCACCCCGGAGGAGTGGAAGGCATTCGTCCTCGGCGTACAGGCCGGCGAGTTCGAGCCGGCTCCCTGAGCCGAGGTCCTGAGGGCTCCGGACCCCGAAGCGTGGAATCTGTGGTCATGGCCGGCATGGCTGCTCGGCTGGGTTCTGGGCGGAAAACGTTCAGGCCGGCCCGAGTGGGGCCGGCCTGAACGGTCGTGATCAGCGCAGGTCGAACCGGTCGAGGTTCATGACCTTGTCCCACGCCTTGACGAAGTCGGTCACGAACTTCTCCTTGGCGTCATCGCTCGCGTAGACCTCCGCGACCGCGCGCAGCTCGGAGTTGGCGCCGAAGACGAGGTCGGCGCGGGTGCCGGTCCACTTGACCTCGCCCGTGGCGGCGTCGCGGCCCTCGAACGCGGTCTGGTCCTCGGACGTCGACTTCCACTCCGTGCCCAGGTCGAGCAGGTTGACGAAGAAGTCGTTGGTCAGCACGCCGGGGGTCTCGGTGAGGACGCCCAGCTTCGACTGCTGGTGGTTGGCGCCCAGGACGCGCAGGCCGCCGACGAGGACCGTCATCTCGGGGGCGCTGAGGTTCAGCAGGTTCGCCCGGTCGATCAGAAGGTACTCGGCGGGCAGCCGGTTGCCCTTCCCGTAGTAGTTGCGGAAGCCGTCCGCGCTCGGTTCGATCGCGGCGAACGACTCGACGTCCGTCTGCTCCTGCGACGCGTCCACGCGGCCCGGCGCGAAGGGCACCTCGACGTCGAAACCGGCGTCCTTGGCGGCCTTCTCGACGGCGGCGCATCCGGCCAGCACGATCAGGTCGGCCAGCGAGACCTGCTTGTCACCACTCTGGGCGTTGAACTCCTGCTGGACGCCCTCCAGGGCGCTCAGCACGGTCGCGAGCTGGTCGGGGTCGTTGACCTCCCACCCGCTCTGCGGCTGGAGGCGGATGCGGCCGCCGTTGGCGCCGCCGCGCTTGTCGCTGCCGCGGAAGGACGCGGCCGCCGCCCAGGCGGTGGACACCAGCTGCGACACCGGCAGGCCGGTGGCGAGGATCCGCTCCTTGAGGGAGGCGATGTCCGCGGCCTCGACCAGCTCGTACGTCCGCTCGGGGAGCGGGTCCTGCCACAGCAGCACCTCGGACGGGACCTCCGGGCCGAGGTAACGCACGACCGGGCCCATGTCGCGGTGGGTCAGCTTGTACCACGCCCGGGCGAAGGCGTCCGCGAACTCGTCGGGGTTCTCCAGGAAGCGCCGCGAGATCTGCTCGTAGATCGGGTCGAACCGGAGCGCGAGGTCGGTCGTGAGCATCTTCGGCGCCTGGCGCTTCGACGGGTCGTGGGCGTCGGGGACGGTGCCCTCGCCGGCGCCGTCCTTCGGCTTCCACTGGTTGGCGCCGGCGGGGCTCTTGGTCAGCTCCCACTCGTAGCCGAACAGGACCTCGAAGAAGCTGTTGTCCCACGTGGTCGGGGTGGGCGTCCAGGTGACCTCGAGGCCGCTGGTGATCGTGTCGCCGCCCTTGCCGGTGCCGTACGTGTTCCTCCAGCCGAGACCCTGCTGCTCGATCGGGGCGGCCTCGGGGTCGGCCTCCACGTGGTCGGCCGGGCCGGCGCCGTGGGTCTTGCCGAAGGTGTGGCCTCCCGCGATCAGCGCGACCGTCTCCTCGTCGTTCATCGCCATCCGGCGGAACGTCTCACGGATGTCGCGGGCCGCGGCGAGCGGGTCGGGGTTGCCGTTCGGGCCCTCCGGGTTGACGTAGATGAGGCCCATCTGCACCGCGGCGAGGGGGTTCTCCAGCTCCCGGTCGCCGGTGTAGCGCTCGTCGCCGAGCCAGGTGGTCTCGGGACCCCAGTAGACGTCCTCCTCGGACTCCCACACGTCCGCACGGCCGCCCGCGTAGCCGAAGGTCTTGAAGCCCATCGACTCCAGCGCGACGTTGCCGGCGAGGATCATGAGGTCGGCCCACGAGATGTTCTTGCCGTACTTCTTCTTGACCGGCCACAGCAGGCGGCGGGCCTTGTCGAGGTTGGCGTTGTCCGGCCAGCTGTTGAGCGGGGCGAAACGCTGCTGACCCGCGCCGGCGCCGCCGCGGCCGTCGCTGATGCGGTAGGTGCCCGCGCTGTGCCAGGCCATCCGGATGATGAGCGGGCCGTAGTGGCCGAAGTCGGCCGGCCACCAGTCCTGCGAGGTGGTCAGCACCTCGGCGATGTCCCGCTTCACGGCCGGGAGGTCGAGGGAGTTGAACGCCGCGGCGTAGTCGAACTCCTCGCCGAGGGGGTTGGCCACGGCGGGGTTCTTGGCGAGGATCCTCAGGTTGAGCCGCTCCGGCCACCACTGGCGGTTGCCGCCGCCCTGGGTGGGGTGCAGGGCGCGCCCGTGCGCGACCGGGCAGCCGCCGCCCTCGCCCTCCGTCTTCGGGTCGACAACGATCGCGTCATGGTTCTCAGTCATGGAAATCCTTCTGAATCAGCGGATCATGGGGCTCAGGAGCTGCGGGCGCTGGAACAGCCGGGGCACAGGCCCCAGTAGGTGACCTCGGCCTCGTCGATGGCGAAGCCGTGGTCGTCGGAAGAGGTCAGGCAGGGGGCCTCGCCGACCGCGCAGTCGACGTCCGCGACGACACCGCAGGACCGGCACACGAGGTGGTGATGGTTGTCCCCGACGCGCCCCTCGAATCGGGCCGGGCTGCCGGCCGGTTCGATGCGACGGATGAGGCCCGCCGAGGTGAGCGCGTGGAGGGCCTCGTAGACGGCCTGGAGAGAGATGTGGCCGACGCGGTCGCGGACCCCTGACGCGATCGTCTCGACGTCGAGATGGTCACCGTGCCGGACCGTCTCCAGCAGTGCGACGCGCGCGGCCGTCACCCGCAGGCCGGCACCGCGCAGCTCCTCGGCGGCGGTCGGAGTCCTGGGTGCGGTCATGACGCCAACCTATCTCCCTAAACATGAACAGTTCAAGTCATCGAATCGTCCAAGTTTGTGACATTAAGGGTAACGTTTGCGTCAAGGGGCGCGGCGTGAAGCCATACGTGCTGCTCAGGGATCTCTGTGCCGAGTAGCGGACGTCCCTGTGACGAGTCACGCCGCTGATCTATGGACCAATCCGGCCATACGGGCGGCCACGATCGGCTCGATGGATCGGTTATCCACAGAGCGGCGTTCGGGTGGGACGCGTGCCGCGGAAATGGCGCAGGCTGTGCACGCGGCGATCGGAGGAGCGGCCGGCGCGGTGTGCGGCCGTTCCTCCGGCACTTCCCGCGGCAGATCGCGGCCGTTCAGCGGTCCGCGTACGCAGCACCCTTCGAGGAGGAGCCATGCGTCTCACCTATCCCGTGCCCGCGCAGACCTCGTCGGTCTTCGTCGTGGTCACCGACCGTACGCCGGCCGACCTTTCGTCGGTCGTGCCCTGGCGGATGGGCCCGGCCCATCGGCGGAGCGCGAGGGAGGCGCTCGGAACCGCCCGGCTGGAGCTGGCGGAGTTCCGTTCGGCACGGTCTCCCTGGCGGCGGATGGACGTGGGCCGCGACGACCTGAAACGGGTACGGCGTGCTCGTCACCACGTGGTGGTGACGAGCATGGCCCCCGTCGGGGAACAACCCGAGGCCGCGCAGGTCGCCCGGGCGGCCGCGCGCGGAATCGCGGAGGCCTGCCACGGCACGCTGTACGACCCGCTCGTCGGCGGGGCGGTCTACCACTGCGCCGAGTGCCCGGGGGAGCGCGAGGACTTCGATCTCGGTGACGACTGGCTGGGCTGGAGGTTGTCGTGCGCGGAATCCGCGGCCGGATGCGCGCTCGACGCCGGTGGCGCTGCCGATCCCGGCGACGGCACGGATCAGGGCACAGGCGACGGCGTCTGTCCTGGTGCCGATGGTGACGCGGGCGCGGGTGGATGCGCCTGTCTCGTCGCCGTGTCGCGGGGACTGCGGCGCTTCGGGCTTCCGGAGATCGCGCTGACCGGGCTCGCCTGCGTGCACAGCCTCTGCGCGGTCACCGCGCTGCGGACCGCCGCCGAAGCGCTGCTGGAGGGCCACCTCACCTGGCTCTCGACGAGTCCTGCGGCGCCCTTCCGGAGCATCGATCAACGCCTGCGCGTGGCCGGGGCCGAATACGCGGTCGTTTCGGCCGGGTGGGACGAGGCAGGTCCACGTGTGGCGAGGGAGGAGTACGCGGTCGTCTCGGCCGGGTGGGAGGAGGCAGATGAGCGGTTGCCCGGTCGCGCACGGGCGGGCTCTGCACCGCACCCAGGGCGGCGGCAACCGCCAGTGGTGGCCGGGGCCGAGTCCGACGCCTCGCTCGGCGGGCCGGGCCACGGCGACCTTCTGCGTGTGCGGCTCACCCCGGAGGCCGCGGCCTGTTCCTGCCTCAGGCCCGGCCGGTCGGGCGGTCAGGACAGCGGTCGGGACAAGGGGAACCGCCATCCGCACCACACGCCCGGTCTGCTGGTGGCCTGACAGGTGGAGCGCGCCGGGCCGGCCGGGGTATGCGACCACCGTGTGGGCGCGGTCAGCCGGGCCGGACCGGTTGCGGTTCCTCCGCGGCCCGGCTGTCGAAGGCCGCCCGCGCGGCCTCGATCTCGCCGACGTGCGTCTCCGACCACACCCGGATGCCCTCCATCAGCACGACCAGGCTGTGCCCGAGATCGCTCAGTTCGTACTCCACCCGGGGAGGAATCGTGGGATACATGGTCCGGACGACCATCCCGTCGCGCTCCATGGCGCGCAGCGTCTGGGTGAGGCTCTTCTGGGTGATCCCGTCGAGCCTGCGCCGCAGCGCCCCGAATCTGACCGGGCCGTCGCGCAGGGCGTCCACGAGCAGGCAGGTCCACTTGTTCGCGATGCTGTCCAGGACCTTCCGGGAGGCGCAGTCGCGCAGGTACGCGTCTGCCGCGCCCCGGGGAAGCAGTCGTGACATGGTTTCCACGAGGTACCTATATACCGGAAAGGTGCCTTCTTTCCATGGGATACGGGTTCGTCCACGCTTGATCGCGATGAGGGCGGCGGCCACGCCGGTCGGCCCCCGACTGATGCGGCAGTGAGGAGAAGAGGATGAGAGCAGTCACGCAGTCGGCCTTCGGGGAGCCGTCCGTCCTGCGGGTGACCGAGGTGGACCAGCCCGAGCCGGGCCCGGGGCAGGTCCTGGTCAGAGTGGAGGCGGCGGCGTACAACCCCGTCGACGCCGCGGTCCGGGCGGGAGCCTTCCCCCTGCTCGGCGACCCGCCGTTCACCGTGGGCTGGGACGTGGCGGGAGTGGTCGAGGAGGCCGGGCCGGGTGTGTCCGCCTACGCTCCGGGAGACGAGGTGCTCGGGCTGCTCGGCTTCCCCGCGGCCGGCAACGCGTACGCGGAGTTCGTGCTCGCCTCGCCCAACGAGATCGTCCGCAGGCCGGCCGGGCTGACGGCCCCGGAGGCGGCGGGGCTGCCGCTGGCCGGTCTGACCGCGTGGCAGGCGCTGGTCGGCATCGCCCGGATCAAGGAGGGCGACCGGGTGCTCGTCCACCGCGCCGCCGGGGGAGTGGGTCACCTCGCGGTCCAGATCGCCAAGGCGCGCGGGGCGTACGTCCTCGGCACCGCCCGGGCGGACAAGCACGAGTTCCTGCGTGGTCTGGGCGCCGACGCCTTGATCGATTACACCGCGGAGGACTTCGTGACGGCAGCCCGGCCGGTGGACGTGGTCTTCGATCTGGTGGGCGGTGAGTACGGACAGCGCTCCGCGGCCACCCTGAAGCCCGGGGGTCTGCTGGTCTCGGCGCTGGGCGGAAACCCGGGCATCACCCCGCAGGAGGCGGCCGCGCTCGGCGTCCGGCTTCAGATCGTCTCCGTGCGTCCCTCGGCGCCCGATCTGGCGGAGCTGACCGCACTCGTCGAGGCGGGCCGGCTCACTGTCCACGTGGATCTGACCGTGCCCCTGGCCGAGGCGGCGAAGGCTCACGAGCAGGGACAGGCCGGCAGGACCACGGGAAAGATCGTGCTGGTCCCCTGACGCCTGGTGACCGGCGCGGTGTCGGGGTGGGAACATCAGGGCGGTTTTCGTACGTCTGTGAGATGTGATTCCTTTTGGTGCCATCGACGACGAGATCCGTGACGCGAGGGACCGCGCCCGCCGCCGGGACCAGCTCATGCGGCAGCGTGCGACTCTCCTGACCCAGATCGAGGAGGTCCGTGGCGTCCTGGCCGACCTGGAACGGCAGCTCGCCAAGGAGGACCGGGACGTCGCCAAGCTGGAGCAGGGCGGCTTCGCCGGCTTCCTGGCCGGTCTGACCGGGAACAAGGAGGAGCGCCTCGCCCGGGAACGGGCCGAGGCGGTGGCGGCCCGCCAGCGGGTCGGCGGCCAGCGGTCCCGCCTGGAGTGGCTCAGCGGTGACCTGCGCACCACCGACCAGTCGCTCGGGGAGCTCGGCAACCCCCACCACGAGCTGGAGGTGCTGCTCGCGCGGAAGGAACGGATGCTGGTCGAGTCGGGCGACCCGCGCGGGCGGGAGCTCTCCGACGTCGCCGCGCGGCTCGCGAACGTGGCCGCCGACCTGCGCGAGCACGAGGAGGCGCGGCAGGCGGGGGTGGCCGCGGGCCAGGCGGTCGGCTACGTCCTGCGGCATCTCGGGGGCGCGCGAGGCGCCTCGACCTGGGACATGTTCAGCGGCGGCGGCTTCGCCGACATGGTCGAGCACGGGCACCTGCGTCAGGCCGACGAGGCGGCCTGGCACGCGCAGGGCGCGCTCGACCGGTTCTCGCGGGAGCTCGCCGACATCGGCGTCGCCGCCGCGCCCCAGTTGCCGAAGGTCGACACCCGCTGGTTCGCCGACGTCTTCTTCGACAACATCATCACCGACGCCATCAAGCACCAGCGGATCGCCCGTACGGGGGAGGCGGTGCGGGAGGTCGCCGAATGGGTGGGGGGAATGATCAGCGAACTGTCCGCCCGGTGCGGTCACCTGGCCCGGGAGCAGGAGTCCCTCGCCCGCCGCCGCGAGGAGCTGCTGAGCTCCTGACGCCCGCGCTCCCGACCACTGCGCGCCCGGTCGTGGCGCGCCGTGCGGAGCCGGGACGACCGGCGCACACCGGTGAACGGGTGCGTGGCGGGGAGCGGCGGTCCGACCGGCTTCCCAGGCCCGCACACGGATGCGAGCATGATCGGGTGAGCGAAGGAGGAACGGAGATGACCGGCAGCGTCACGGCGGTGAGCCGCAGCGCGACCCACACCTTCAGCAAGGCGCCTATGGACTCGGTCAGGCTGCTGGCCGGCCTGGGCGTCGAGGGGGACGCCCACTCCGGGACCACGGTCAAGCACCGGTCGAGGGTGGCCCGCGATCCGGACCAGCCGAACCTCCGCCAGGTGCATCTCGTCCACGCCGAACTGCACGACGAGTTGCGTGACGCGGGCTTCGCCGTACGGGCGGGGGACATGGGGGAGAACGTCACGACCAGGGGCGTGGACCTGCTCGGGCTGCCCACCGGGACGCGGCTGCACCTCGGCGAGTCGGCCGTCGTGGAGGTGACCGGCCTGCGCAACCCCTGCGGCCAGCTCAACGGCTTCCAGGACGGGCTGATGAAGGCCGTGCTGGACCGGGACGAGGAAGGCAACCTGGTGCGCAAGGCCGGGATCATGGCCGTCGTCGTGACGGGCGGCGAGGTCCGGCCGGGCGACCCGATCCGCGTCGAGCTGCCCGCCGGTCCCCACCACCCGCTCCAGCCGGTCTGACGCCTCCAGCTCGCCGGCCTAAGCGGGTGCGACACCCTGCGGCATCGCGGGGCCCCGCCATCACCGGCGCCGCCCGGCGGAGGCCGGCCGGTCAGAGGATGTCGGCGAAGCGGCCGACCTGGTCCGGGTCGCGCCCGTGGCAGTACAGCATGACCTCGTCGGCGCCGAGGTCCTCGAACCGCGCGATCGCCTCGCGGATCTCGGCCGGGGTGGTGCGCATTCCGGCGACCATGTGGTCGGCCGCCTCGGTGAACCGGTAGTAGACGGCCATGGCCCGGCGCGCCTCGTCGATCACGTCCTGGGGCCCGAGCGCGGCGTTGATCTGGGCGACCATGCGCGGGGCGCCGTCCCGCCCGTGCTCCTGCCACGCCGTACGGACGGTCTCGAACAGCGGGCCGGCCCAGGAGGGCGCGGCGGCGCAGAGGAAGCCGTCACCCCAGCGGCCGACCCGCCGGAGGGCGGCGGGCTTGAACCCGCCGAAAAGGATCTCCGGGCCGCCCGGACGGGCGGGCGCGGGGCCGATGGGACCGGCCCCCTCCCCGTACGGCTCACCGGCCCAGACGCGGCGCAGGACGGCCATCTGCGCGTCGAGACGGCGGCCCCGGGTGCGGATGTCGGTGCCCGCGGCGAGGTGGTCGTCCTCGCGGCCGCCGACGCCCAGCCCGAGGACCAGGCGCCCGCCGGTGAGGCGGTCGAGGGTCGCGGCCTGCTTGGCGAGCAGGGCGGTCTCGCGCAGCGGCGCGAGGAGCACCTCGGTCTGCACGCGCACGCGGGAGGTGGCGCCGGCGAGGACGGCGAGGGCGACCAGCGGCTCGGGATTGTCGAAGACCAGACGGTCCAGCAGCCCGAGGGTGGTGAAGGGACCGGCGTCGGCGCGCCGGGCCCAGTCGAGCAGGGATTCGGGATCGGTGACGGGCAGGCCGAGACCCACGTTCATGAGGTGCCTCCGAAAGGGCGTGCGGACAGAACGTGCCGCCCTCTCAGGGCCTTCGCGATACGCTCCCCGTTCTGCGGCGTACTTCTGGGGAGTGCCCGGTTCAGAGTGGCCCGACCTTACGACGTACGCGGTCCGCCGGGCAACCGCATTCCCCCTGACGCCCGTCGTCGTCCTTCACCGCGCCGTGGCCGCGCCGGGGGATGGGCGCGGCCCGCGCCGTGAGCCGTACGGCTGATCAGTGGCCGGGCTCGTCGTGGTCGTGGTCGTGATCGTGGTCGTCTTCGTCTTCCAGCATGCCGTCCGACGGCTCGACCCCGAGCATCGCCTCCCGCGGTTCGACCTCGGTGACGTGCTCGACCAGGCCGAGCACGTGATCGGGCTCGATCAGCCACTGCAGGGCCGCCGCGCCCGTCTCGTCGGAGTTGACCAGTTCGATCTGCTCCTGCCGCTCGGCGTCGTCCAGTTCGGCCTGGGGGTCGCGGATCTCGGCGAGCGCCGCCGCCTGCAGCGCGTCCACGTCGAGGACCTCGACCACCAGGTCGACGGTGAGCCGCAGATAGCGACCGGTGTCCGTTCCATCGCTCATGGTGGTGATCCTATCGGTGGGCCGTCACGGCAGCTTCCAGTCGACCGGTGTTCCGCCCTGCTGCTCCAGAAGGGCGTTGGCCCGGCTGAACGGACGGGAGCCGAAGAAGCCGCTACGGGCCGACAGCGGGCTCGGGTGGGCCGACTCGACGCACGGCACCTGCCCGAGCAGGGGGCGCAGATTGCGGGCGTCACGGCCCCACAGGATCGCGACAAGCGGGCCGCCGCGCTCGACGAGGGCGGTGATGGCCCGCTCGGTCACCTCTTCCCAGCCCTTGCCCCGATGCGAGGCGGGCTTGCCCGGCATCACGGTCAGCACCCTGTTGAGCAGGAGCACGCCCTGCTCGGTCCAGGGGGTGAGGTCGCCGTTCGACGGCAGGGGATGACCGAGGTCGGCCGTGTACTCCTTGTAGATGTTGACCAGGCTGCCCGGCAGCGGCCGCACGTCAGGGGCCACGGAGAAGCTCAGGCCGACGGGGTGGCCGGGGGTGGGGTAGGGGTCCTGGCCGACGATCAGCACCCGGACCTCGCTCAGCGGCTGCCGGAAGGCGCGGAGCACGTTGTCCCCCGCCGGGAGGTACTGCCTGCCTTCCGCGATCTCCTGCCGGAGGAAGTCGCCCATGGCGGCGATGCGCCCGGCCACGGGTTCGAGGGCCTCGGCCCATCCGGTTTCCACGAGTTCCTGCAACGGACGTCCTGACATGTCCGCGGACTCTATCGGCTTTTCCGGCCCCGTACGGCCCGGCGGCGGAAAGATCGGATGCCCGCCTACCCCCGTGAAGCGGGCATCCGACGTTCTTCTCGTACAGCCTGCCACAGATGGGACGTTTCCCCGGTATGCCGATCTGATGCGGGGGTTCCGGAGGCCCCGGAAGGGGCCTCCGGCCGGCCTTATTTGACCGAACCCGCGAGCATGCCCTGCACGAAGTACCTCTGGAAGGCGAAGAACAGCACCAGCGGGACGAGGAGCGACAGGAACGCGCCCGGCGCGAGGATGTCCACGTTTGTGCCGAACTGCCGCATCTGGGATTGCAGTGCCTTCGTCATCGGCTGGTTGTCGGTGTCGGCGAAGACCAAGGCGACGAGCAGGTCGTTCCACACCCACAGGAACTGGAAGATGCCCAGCGACGCGATCGCGGGCTTGGCCAGCGGGAACACCACGGTGACGAAGATCCGCCACTCCGGCGCGCCGTCCATGCGCGCCGCCTCCAGCAGTTCCCGCGGGATGCCCGCGAAGAAGTTGCGCAGCAGGAAGATGGCGAACGGCAGGCCGAAGGCCACGTGGAACAGCACCACCCCGAGGATCGAGCCGAAGATCCCCAGGAGGCCGTACAACTTGGCGATGGGGATCAGCGCGATCTGCACGGGCACGACCAGCAGGGCGATGACCACGAGGAACACCGTGTCCCTGCCGGGGAACTCGATCCAGGCGAAGGCGTACGCCGCCATGGCGGCGATGCCGATCACCAGCAGGGTCGCGGGCACCGTGATCAGCACGGTGTTCCAGAACGACGAGCCGAAGCCCGACGCGAGCAGGTTGGAGTAGTTCTCGACGGTGAGCTGGGCCGGCTTGGTGAACAGCGTCCACCAGCCCGACGAGTTGTTGTCGGTCTCGCCGCGCAGCGACACGACGAGCAGGCCCAGGGTCGGGAGCAGCCAGAACAGCGCGACCAGGATCAGGAAGACCTGGACCAGGCCGCCGCCCAGGCGGTCGGCGACGCGGGACACCACCCCGCGCCGGATCGAGGAGGCGGGGTTCGGCTCGATGGCCGGCTCGGCCAGGGTCGTCATCGCTCGTCCCTCCTGAACCGGCGGATGTTGAAGATCATGAAGGGCACCACCAGCAGGAGCAGGAAGATCGACAGCGCGCTTCCCATGCCCTGGTTGCCGCCGCCGCCGAACGAGACCCGCCACATCTCCAGCGCGATCACGTTGGCCTGCGGCTGCACCGAGCCGGGCGCGATGATGAACACCAGGTCGAAGACCTTCAGGACGTTGATGATCATCGTGACGAAGACGACCAGCAGGACCGGCGCGAGCAGGGGGACGGTGATCCTGCGGAACACCTGCCACTCGGTGGCGCCGTCGATGCGGGCCGCCTCCAGGGCGTCGCGCGGGATCGCCGAAAGGCCCGCGGCGATGAGCACCATCGCGAAACCGGCCCACACCCAGATGTACGCGCCGATGATCGCGGGAGTGATCAGCGACGGGCCCAGCCAGGTGATGCCGTTGAAGGGCGCGGTGAAGTTCGACTGCGGCAGCCGTACGTCGTAGGACCCGGCGGGCAGGCCGGCGAAGCGGAACGTGCCGTCGGCGGCCGTCTCGGTCGTCGCCTTGACCACCCCGCCGGAGACCGCCTCGACCGTCACGCCGGCCAGGCCCTTCTCCTGCGGGTCGACCTGGTTGAGCGTGCCTCCGCCGCCGCGTACGACGTCGAGCCACACGGTGCCGCTCAGGCCGTCCCCGCCGGTGGCGGCCTTGGCGGGCGCGGCGTCCTTGACCACGTCCTGGGTCAGGCCGACGAGCGGGATCAGCACCGGGGTCCCCGGCCGCGCCGGCTGCCGGGTCACCACCGCGCCGCCCTGCGCGACCGCGGGCGCCTGGTCGTTGTCCCGGGGCCGGGCGCCGGGATAGCCGGCGCCTGCGGAGAACGTGTCGTGGACGGTGGTGATGATGGCGTTGGCGACGCCCTTGTCCGGGTCCTGCTCGTAGACGAGGCGGAAGATGACGCCCGCGGCGAGCAGGGAGACGGCCATCGGCATGAACAGCACGAGTTTGAACGCCGTCGACCACCGGATGCGCTCGGTGAGCACCGCGAAGATCAGGCCGAGCGCGGTGACGATGACGGGGGCCACCACGACCCAGATGACGTTGTTCCTGATCGTGGTGAGCGTCCCGGAGTCGGTGAAGATCGAGATGTAGTTGCGCAGCCCGACGAAGGTGCCGCCGGTCGCGTCGTACAGGCTGCGCCAGATCGAGTAGATCAGCGGATAGATCATCCACGCGGCGAGCAGCAGCACCGCGGGCAGCAGGAACATCACCGCCAGCCGCGGCGACGGTCCCAGCCGCGCGGGCGGGGACGTCGCGGTGCCCGCCGTGGCGACGGCGCCGGGCGGGGCGGCGGTCGGGAAGCCCGC
>QFZU02000189.1 GCA_003260025.2 Microbispora triticiradicis
CCGGGGACGGTGTGGGAGAGTAGGACGCCGCCGGACAATTTTTTGAGGGGGGTCATCCCGTATGGGATGACCCCCCTTTTTTTTGTGTCCGAGTTTCGCTGCGCCAGGGTGGCCGTGCCGCGTCCCCCTCCTGTGCCTGGCTCGTGCAGCGCTGTCGCGCGGCCGGCCAACCTCACTGGTGCCCGCCGGTGCTCTGAGGGCCTTGCGGTGACGGGCCGGCGGGTGAGGGCCGGACGGGGCTAAGACGGGAAGTTCGGGCCCTCCGGGAACCTGTGGGCGTCTATGTGCCTCTAACTCTTCGTGTGGCAACGTACATCGGCTCCGGGACCGACTCCAGGATCTCCAGCGGCCTTCCGACCGGCCCTGGGCTGCGCGTCCGGCGGTGCGGAGGCCGCGACCACTATCGCAAATATTTTCGAATTTCGAATTCCCGGCCTCCGGGCGGGGCGTCCGCAACGCAATTCGATCATCTTGGCCGGCGGTTCGATTCGCGCCTCCGGCACCCGCCCGCGGCGGCTCTACCAGCAAGATCTTATTTCCGGAACCCTTCATCGGCGGCGTACGTTGTGATCTACTGAGGGAACGATGTCCTTCCTGATGTCCGGGAAAAATGTTTGCGAAGTGTTCCGTGGGGTAGGCGGGTTCGAGAGTTACCCTGGAAGGGCTGAAACAGAATTGACGATGAAGACATACGCACTCGGCCTCTACATTATCCAACCAACAACCCTTAAACGGCCGGGCGTGTCGGTGGGGATTCGCTGAATCGTCGATTACGGTCCCGTGTGTAGGGACAAGCCCGGAAAAGGACAAGCCGGAAAAGGACGAGCCGATGGGGGCTGTGCGCAAGGTGGCAAGCTACCTTGGCCTGGGTGGGGCAGAGCAGTACGACGAGGCCTACACCGACGAGGACGAGTACGAGGACGACTGGATGCCGGCGGCCGAGCGCGCCGCCAAGCGTTGGCAGCCCAATGCCGACCCTGCCCACATCGTCATGGTCCGCCCGCACAAGTACGACGACGCCCTGACGATCGGCCGGCACTTCCGCGAGGGCCACACGGTGGTGATGGACGTGGCGGGCATGTCGACCGCGGAGGCCACCCGCATGGTCGACTTCGCCGCGGGCCTCGCCTACGGCTGTGAGGGCCGCATCGAGCGGATCGCGGACAAGGTGTTCCTGATCACCCCCGCGAACGTGGAGGTCTCCAGCGCCTGAACCGGCGCCCCGCACGCGCCTAACAGACTGACGGGCCCTCTCCCATACACCGGGAGAGGGCCCGTGGTTTTTACGGCGGAGCGGCGTCAGGCGGCCCGTGGGCCCCGGCGCAGGAGAGTGGTGATCTCGCTGAGGTCGCGGGCGGCGGCGGAGGCCCGCTCCTCGGACTCCCTGGCGTACTCGTGCAGGGCCCAGACGGCCTTGTCGGCGAGATCACCGAGCTTCCCGGCCCGCGACTGGACGTACCGCACGTCCGAGTGCTCCTGGATGCGGTGCCGCCACAGCAGATGACCGCCCACCGCGGCGATCACCAGGCCGCCGAGGGCCAGCGGCGGGTTGACCACGAAACCCCAGGCGAAGACGGCGGCGGCGAGGACCAGGAGCAGGTACGCCGGCCAGGGCCGGGCACGCTTGGGCACGCACTCCGTGACGAGGCGTTGCTCGGCCGCCGCCATCGACTCCTGGTCCGGGCCCTCGGGCCGGAGCCGTACCGCATAGCCGAGAATCGGCACGTCCAGGGCGTCCGGCGGGGGCTCGCGCACCACGTCGACGAGCGCCTCGGCGGCGGCCCGGACGGCGGGCGCCGCGACATGCAGGGCGAGCGCGGCCAGATGCGGATCGGCGTCGGGGCGCAGGTCCTGCAGCAGATGGCCGGTGAGCGAGCTCAGCGGCCCCTCCGGGCCGCCCTGCCCGATCAGCGTGCGGAGCACGGCCAGCGGCTCGTCGTCGGCCCACACGGTGCCGCGTACGACCTTGGTGACCTCGCCCGGCTGCCGGGTGGAGGTGATCGCGTCGCAGCGCTCACGGAGGCGCTGCAGCGTCACCGACGCCTGCAGGGACCGCTCGATCTCGGCGACCTTCGCCAGTTCGGGGAACGGCTCCAGGGAGGGGGGCACCGACGTCTCCGGCGAACCGGGCACGATGGCCCTCAGCCAGCGGTCGTCGGTGGCCGGCACGTCGACCGCGTCCAGCTTGCGCAGCACGAAGATCTTGCCGACCGGCCCGTACGCCCCCCGCGCCGCGGCCAGCCACAGGGCGCGCTGGCCGGGGGCCACCGGGTGGTCCTCGGCGAGGTCGCCGAAGGCGGTCCCCAGCCAGGACGCGTGGATGCGATCGCCCTGGCCGCAGACGGCGAGGGCGAGGCACAGGAACAGGGCGGTGCGCCGTTCGTCCAGCTGGGAGGCGAGGGCCAGCGGCTCCAGCGCGTCCGCGCCCGACAGGATCAGCACGAGCGTCTCGACCGCCGGCGCGAGCCAGTATCCCGGCACGTCCGTGACGCCCGGCGGCAGCTCGGGCGTGGTCCCGTCGGCCGCCAGGCTGACGAGCAGCGCTTCGGCGTAGCGGTGCAACTCCGTGGCGTCGGCCACGTTTCCGGGGTCCGGACTCGTGGTCAGGTCCATGCTCACGCGGATCGCTCCCCGAGGGATCGGCTGGCACTCCCTTGCCCGCGCCAGACTAGACGCTCGGCGCGCTGACGAGGGGTTAGGCACGCCGGAGCGGGTTCGGGCACGCCGCTCACATCCGCTCGGGCACTTCGATGCCGAGCAGGTCGAGGCCCCGCAGCAGCACGCGCAGCGTGAGCGCCGACAGGGCCAGGCGCGACTGCCGTACGGACTCCTCCTCGGCCTTGAGGACCGGGCAGCCCTCGTAGAACGAGGTGAACGCCTGCGCGAGGTCGAACAGGTAGTTGCAGAGCCGGTGCGGCTCGGACAGCTCGGCGACGGCGGCGACGACCGTGCCGAAGCCGAGCAGTTGCAGTGCCAGCGCCCGCTCGGCCGGGTGGCCCAGCACGATCGGGCCGGTGACCGACTCCGGGTCGATCCCGCCGTTGCGGAAGATCGACCGGATGCGGGCCGTGGCGTACTGGAGGTACGGCCCCGTGTTGCCGGTCAGCGCGAGCATGCGGTCGAAGTCGAAGACGTACTCGCTGTCGTGGCTGACCGACAGGTCGGCGTACTTGACGGCGCCCATGCCGACCTGGCGGGCGATCTGCCGCCGGGCCTCCGGCTCGTACCCGCGTTCGGCGATGACCGCCTCGGCCCGGACGACCGCCTCCTCAAGCAGGTCGGTGAGCTTGACCGACTCGCCGCTGCGGGTCTTGAACATCTTGCCGTCGCTGCCGAGCACACTGCCGATCTGGACGTGCTCCGCCTTCACCTCGTCGTGCAGCCAGCCGGCCATCCGGGCCGCCGCGAAGACCATCTGGAAGTGCAGCGACTGGGTCGCGCCCACGACGTAGAGGACCCGGTCGGCCTTGAGGTCGCGGACCCGGTAGCGGATCGCGGCGAGGTCGGTCGTGGCGTAGCCGTACCCGCCGTCGCTCTTGCGGACGATGAGCGGCAGCGGCTGGTCGTCGCGGCCGGTGAAGCCGGGCGGGAAGACGCACAGCGCGCCCTCGCTCATCTCGGCCACGCCCATGCGCTCAAGCTCGTCGCAGACGTCGGCGAGCATGGGGTTGTACTTGCTCTCGCCCGCGATGTCGTCGTCGGTGAGCGTGACGCCGAGCGCGCGGTACACCTTGTTGAAGTAGCGCTTGGTGTACTCGATGAACTCGTGCCACAGGCGCAGGGTCGGCGGGTCGCCGCCCTGCAGCAGCGGCACCCTGCGGCGGGAGCGCTCCTCGAACTCCTTGTCGGTGTCGAACTTGTGCCGCGCCTCCTGGTAGAAGGCGTTGCCGTCGCCGGCGGCCAGGCGGCCGAGCGCCTGCTCCTCGCCGATGTCGAGGAGGTGCTCGATGAGCATGCCGAACGGCGTGCCCCAGTCGCCGAGGTGGTTCTGCCGGATCACCTGGTTGCCGACGTGCTCGTGGGTACGCGCGAGCGTGTCGCCGACGATCGTGGTGCGCAGGTGACCGACGTGCATCTCCTTGGCGGCGTTCGGCGCCGAGTAGTCGACGACCACGGTCTGCGGAGCCGGCTGCGGCACGCCGAGGCGGTCGTCCAGCAGCCGCTGCCCGGCCTGCTCGGCGATCCAGCCGTCGCGCAGCGTCAGGTTGAGGAACCCGGGCCCGCTGACCTCGACGCTCACGTCGGAGGTGTCGAGGTGGCCCGCGATGGCCTGGGCGACCTCCCGCGGCGCACGTCGGAGCCGCTTGGCCAGGCTGAGCGCGACGTTCGCCTGGTAGTCGGCGAACTGTGAGGGCCTGATCAGCGGATCTTCGGTGGCGTACTCCGGACCGAAGGCGGAGCCCAGCGCCTGCTGGACCCGCTCGGTGAGCACGAGCTGCGGGTCGGTCATGCGTCAAGCTTATCGGCGCGCGACTTCGGCCCGCCTGCCGAAATCGGCGGTCATCCCGCCGTCCGTCCGCCGGTCATCCCGCCGTCCGTCCGCCGGTCATCCCGCCGTCCGTCCGGCGGTCGTCCGCATGGTCAGCGGCGGCGGTGCGACCGGTTGCCCGCGGCGATCCGCTCGCCGATCCTGGCGACGACGCCCTGGGCCGACAGGCGGGCCGCGAGCTCGCAGGCGGCGGCGACCCCGCGGGCCCGCGACGAGCCGTGGGCGATCACCACCGTGCCGTTCAGCCCGAGCAGCACGGCCCCGCCGTGCGCCTCGGGGTCGAGCCGGCCGGCCAGCTCGCGTAGCCGGGCCCGCTGCAGCATCCCGCCGAGCCGGGCCAGGCGGCTGTCCGCGATCGCCTCCCTGAACTGGTCGAAGGTGTACCGCACGGTGCCCTCCACCGTCTTCAGCGCGACGTTGCCGGTGAACCCGTCGGTGACGACGACGTCGGCCTTCCCGGTGAGCAGGTCGTGTCCCTCCACGTTGCCGACGAAGTCGATGCCGGGGGTGGCGACGAGCAGTTCGTGCGCGCGTTTGGCGAGCTTGTTGCCCTTCTCGGCCTCGGCTCCGATCGTGAGCAGGCCGACGCGCGGACGCCGCGTGGCGAGCACGGCCTCCGCGTACGCCACCCCGAGGTGGGCGAACTGCACCAGCATCTCGGGCTTGGCGTCCGCCGTGGCCCCCGCGTCGAGCAGCACGGTGGGCTGGGGAAGCGTCGGCAGGCCGACCGCGATGGCGGGCCGTACGACGCCCTGCTGGGCCCGCAGGCGCAGCCGTCCAGTGGCGACGACGCCGGCGGTCGACCCGGCGGACACCACCGCGCAGGCGTCGCCGCGCCGGACGAGATGGCACGCGACGGCGATGCTGGACCGCGGGCGCCGCAGGCTCGCCAGCGCGCCCTCGTTCATCGCCAGGGCCTCCTCGGCGCGGACGATGGGAATCTCGGTGACCGCGTCGTGCCCGGCCAGCTCCTGGTGGAGCACCCGGGGATGGCCGACGAGCACGACGGGCACGCCGCGTTCGCGCACCGCCCGCACGGCTCCCGCGACGATCTCGCCGGGCGCGTGGTCGCCGCCCATGGCGTCCAGGGCCACGGGCAGCGTACGGCCGGTGGGTTGCATGGCCGAATCGTAGGCCGTCAGCGGCGCGTCCCCCGGTACACCACGATCTTGCCGAAGCGCGCGTTGCCGGTGAGCCGGATCAGCGGGCCGTTCTCGGCGCCGTCCCCGCCGCTGATCGCGCGCTTGGAGAACACGGTGCCGCCCTGGTCGATCACCCTGGCGTCCGGGGGGACGGTGATGATGATCTTCCCGCAGAACGAGTTCACCTCAAGCGTCACCTCCCGGCCGGGCAGGACCGCCTCGTCGAGGTCGACGATCAGCGCTCCGAAGACGGCGCTGAGCTCGGTGCGCCGCCCGGCGATCCAGCGTCCGCGCCGTATGATCTTGCTGAACACCGCCGAGATCCGGAGCCGGTCCGTGGGGAGCGCGGACGCCTGGCCGGACACGTCCGGCAGATCCCTGATCAGGGGGACGAGTTCGCCCAGCGTCACGGCGTGGTAGACGCCGTCGAGCCTGTCGGCGTGTTCGAGGCTCGTCAGGCGGCCGGTGGCCAGCGCCTCGCCGAGCACGGCCGCGATCCTGTCGCGGTCGGCGTCGGAGGCGCGCTGCGCGGGATCGTCGCCCGCGTACGGGGTGAGGTAGGTCACCCCGACAGCCTAACTCCTAACGCGATATGTCGCGATAGCGCCGACCGGCAACAGGCGGTCCCAGGGGCCGCGGGCCGGCGCCCGCCGGCTGCGCGTCACGGGCGCCACGCGCGCGACGCCAAAAGCGAGCGGAAAAATTCACCGCCGCGACCGGGCGCGGTGTTTACCGTAGCTTTCTGCTGCGCGGGGATTGGGGCGACCGTGAAGTGGTCGTCCGATGCTCGATATCCCGATTTTTCCGGCGCGTCGTCCTGCCTGGACCCCCCGCCTCGGTGAGCCTTCCGGCGTGAACCGCGGTGATAGAAATGCCGACGTCTTTGTCGGCGTGCCCGCCGACGCACGGGGGTTCTTGGGTTCGTCATTCCCACTCTCGTGAAAAGGAATATGAACCGGGGGCAAGTCAAATGAAACGACTGGTTAGGACAGCCGTCGTCGCCGTCGCAATCGGCGTCGTCGGCATGCTCGCCGCGCCCGCGCAGGCCGAGGGGTGCGCGGTCAAGTGCACGAACACCCGGGTCGCGGCGGTGGCGAGCCTGCTGGCCGACCTGCGGGCCGGCGTGGTCGCCGACGCGGTGGCCGGCACGACGAGCGGGGCGGCGAGCGGCACGAGCGCCGCGGCGAGCGGTGCCGTCACGCAGGCCGACGCTGCCGCCCAGGTGGCGGTGAACGTGACCGCCGCGCTCCGGGCCGACCTTGTCGCCGTCGCGGACCTCGCAGGCACGACCACGGCCGCTCTCACCGCGACCGCGAACGCGCAGATCAACGCCGCGGCCGTCATCGCGGCCGACATCGCCGCCGACATCACGGCGGACGCCACTGTCGACGCCGCGGCCGCCGCTGCCGCGGACGCGACGATCACCGTCGACGCCGCCGTCATCGCCACCCTGGAGGCGCATCTGCGCGCCGCCCTGCAGGCGGTCGTCGACGCCAGGGCCACCGTGGACGCGGCCGTGCGCGCCAAGGCGAAGGCCGTCGCGGCTCTCACCGCCCAGGTCGGCCGGCCGGTCGTCACGACGTCCGGCCGGGCCGCCGACGCCGTGGACGCCTCGGCGGCGGCCGTCGCCGCCGCGGGCGCCGACGTCAGCGCCGCGCTCGACGTCACCGCCAGGCTCAAGGCGCTGCTCAACCTGAACGGTGCCGCCGCGGCGACCGCCGGCAGCGCGGGCGGCCTGCTGACGCTGGTTCCGTGCGCCGACACGAGCAGCACCCGTACGGTGACCGCCGACGTCGCGGCCCGCGTGAACGCGGACGTCCGCGCGGTCGCCGGTGTCGCCGCGACCACCACGAGCGTGCCGGCGCGGGGAGCCGGTGCGGCCACCGCCGCGACGTCCCGGTTGGCCTCCTCCGCGGCCGTCACCGCTGACGCGGCCCTGTCGGGCGCGGTGTCGTCGGCCCCGGGCCTGGTGTCCGGCGCCGTCCCGACGGGGCGGGTGCGCGGGTACGGCAACTGACCCAGGAATCGAACATTCCGGCTTCGGCCACGACGAACGGCCGGCACCCTCGTAAGGGTGCCGGCCGTTCGCCGTCCCGGCGAGGGGCGCTAGTTGGGCGACTCGGAGGAGGCGCGCAGGTAGGTGCGCCTGGCGATCTGGGCCTGCAGGCGGGCCATCTGCCAGTGCAGATCGATGAGCTGCTCGGCGATCAGCCCGACGGGCAGCTCCGCGGGGTCTTCGGCGGCGAGACTGTCGATCGCCGACGCGAGGTCGCTCATCCCGGCCCTCCGCTATGTCGAATCTCCGTTCGAATCATAGTGGAACGCCGGGCCCTGTGGCATCAGGTTTCGTACACCGGTGCGATGAAGCCGCGGGCGAGCGTGTTGGCCGTGACGTTGAAGCCGACCACGGCGGGCGGCGCGTCGGTGTCCAGGCCGAGGGACTCCACGCCCAGCGCGTGCACGGCGAAGAGGTAGCGGTGCGGGTGTCCGGGCGGGGGCGCCGCGCCGCCGTACTCCTTCGTGCTGAAGTCGTTGCGGGCGTGCCTGGCCCCCTCGGGCAGTCCCTTGAAGTCGGGGCCGTTGCCCGCGCCCGCCGGCAGCTCGGTGACGGAGGCCGGGATGTCGAACAGCACCCAGTGCCAGAAGCCGCTGCCCGTGGGGGCGTCCGGGTCGTAGCAGGTGACGGCGTAGCTCCGGGTGCCCTCGGGGGCGCCCGACCAGCGCAGGTGCGGGGAGACGTTCTGCCCGCCCATGCCCCAGTCGTCGAACACATGGGCCTCGGGGAGCCTCTCGCCGTCCCGCACGTCGTCGCTCTCGACGGTCAGCGCGGGCACCTCGGGCAGGTGGTCGTACGGGATCGGTGGCGGCGTCGGCACGTTCACCCCTCCGTTTCTCTCAGGCTTTGTTGTACGCCTCCAGGACTTCCTGGGGGTCGCCCTGCATTCTGATCTTCCCCTTGTGCAGCCATATCACGCGGTTGCACGTCTCCTCGATCACGTCGAGGTTGTGGGCGACCAGGAAGACGGTGCCGGCGGACTGGCGCATCTGCTTGATGCGGTCCTGGCTCTTGCGCTTGAACTCGCGGTCGCCGGTCGCGAGCGCCTCGTCGATCAGCAGCACGTCGTGCGTCTTGGCCGACGAGATGGCGAAGCGCAGCCGGGCGCCCATGCCGGACGAGTAGGTCGACATGGGGAACTGGACGAACTCCCCGATGCCGGAGAAGTCCACGATCTCGTCGTACTTCTCGCGCACCTCGGCGGGCGTCATCCCCATGGCGTAACAGCCGAGGATGATGTTGCGCTCGCCGGTCAGCTCCTTCATGAGGGCCGCGTTGACGCCGAGGAGGGAGGGCTGGCCGTTCGTGTAGACGGCGCCCTTGTGCGGCGGCAGGAGACCGGCGATCGCGCGCAGCAGGGTCGACTTGCCCGAGCCGTTGCGGCCGATGATGCCGATGGCGTCGCCGTGGTGGGCCACGAAGCTCACGCCCTTGACGGCGTGGACCTCCTTCATCTGCGGCCGTCCCTGGCGCCGGAGAAGGCGCATGAGCGCGTTGGCCGCGTTGCCCTTCTCGGCGTCGCCGGCCGAGCCGTACACCTTGTAGACGATGTGGAGGTCGTCGACGATGACGGTCGGCGTCCCGGTCGTGGAGTCGGGCGACTCGGGGTCCCGGGTCTCGGAGGGGGTCTGCGTCTTGGGGTCTTGGGGCGCCACCTGGGACAGCTCCTGCTCCTTGGTCAGCTCAGCCACGGCCGTACCTCTCCTCGGCCCGCCAGAAGTACCAGAAGCCGACGATCACCGCGAACACTGCCCAGAATACGCAAGTCACCCACGCCCAGCGCTCCGGGAAACGCTGGTAGATCAGCAGGTCGCGCATGAACTCGATGTAGGCGGCCGCCGGGTTGAACTCCAGCGCCCAGCGGAGGAAGTCGGGGAGCTCCCGGGTCTTGTCGTCGATCGCGTAGAAGACGCCGGAGGCGTACAGCCAGGTGCGGGTGATGAACGGCAGGAGCTGGTTCATGTCCCGCATGAACGCGCCGACGCGGGCCATGAACAGGCCGATGCCGATGTTGAACACGGTCTGCATCGCCAGCGTGACCGGGACCAGCAGCCAGAGCCAGGTGATCGGCTCCCCGGTGACGAGCACCAGCAGGAGCAGCACGCCCATCGAGTAGCCGAGCTGCTGCAGCTCCTGCATCGTGTACGCGAGCGGGAGCGAGGCGCGGGGGAAGTGCAGCGCGCGGATCAGGGACAGGTTCGACGAGATCGACTTGGCCCCGCTGATCACCGTGCGCTGGGTGAAGGTGAACACCATGACCCCGGTGATGAGGAACGCGGGGTAGTTGACGATCGACTTGCTCTGCCCGAGGATCACGCCGAACATCAGCCAGTAGACCGCGGCGTTGAGCAGCGGCGTCAGCACCTGCCAGAGCTGGCCGAGCATCGACTCCGAGTACTTCGAGACGTTGCGCGACGTGGCGTACGTGAGGATGAAGTGCCGCCGGTCCCACAGTTGGCGCAGGTAGGCGGGCATGCTGGGGCGTGCGATGGCGCGTCGCAGTCCGTGACGCTCGGCGAGCGCGGCCAGCGACTCCGGGGCTCGGCCGCCACCCTGGGCCTCCGCGACCGCGGATTCCGGCTGGCTCATGGCAGTGACTCTATTGGATGGAGGTCGGTGGGACGGCTGTCGCACCGGACGTGGCTGCGACTGGTCAACGGTAGCCCAGGACATCGTGATAAGGGGACCGGGGAGGGGGATGCCGCCGACTCCGCCGGTCAAGGACTCGCACTCTCACGGTGAATGTACGCTAAAGGGGGTTTTAATGCCTATATGGGCGTTTAGGGTTGGCACGCGGGACTGCGTGTGTGACGCCCGACTCGCGCACGTGTGACCGAACTGCAACGTGCCGGAGATACCTCTGGTGCGAGAGGTGAGGGATGCTCCGGACGACTGGCAGGACGTCAGCTGGTTTGACGGTGCCCGCAAACCCGGGGTCGCACCAGCGTGAACGCCCATCCTAGAGGGAGGACCAAGATCCACTATGCGTGTGACTAGGGGCGTAAGGATTACCGCCGGAGCAGCGCTGCTGGCGCTCGCCGTGGCCGCCTGTGGCGGTGGTGGAGGGTCCGACAACTCAGGCTCCGGCTCCGGTTCCACCGCGCAGCCGGTCCGCATCGAGATCGCCGAGCCGCAGAACGACCTGATTCCGGGCAACACCGGCGAGACCAGCGGCGCCGAGGTGCTGAACGCGCTGTTCATCGGTCTCGTCGACTACGACGACCAGAAGAAGCCGGTCAACCGGATCGCGGAGTCCATCGACTCGACCGACCAGACCACCTGGACGATCAAGCTCAAGGACGGCTACACCTGGCACGACGGCACGCCGGTCACCGCCCAGAACTTCGTGGACTCCTGGAACTACACGGCCTACGGGCCGAACCAGCAGCAGTCCAACTACTTCTTCTCGGTGTTCAAGGGCTACGACGCCATGAACCCGCAGGACCCGGACGGCGAGGAGGGCCCGAAGAAGGCCGCCGAGCCCACCGCGACGACGCTGTCGGGCCTCAAGGCGGTCGACGACAAGACCATCTCGGTCGAGCTCACCCACCCCTACTCGGGCTTCCCGACCATGCTGGGCTACACCGCCTTCTACCCCCTGCCGAAGGCCGCCTTCGAGTCCGAGGGCAAGCTGAAGGCCGACTACGGCTCGAACCCGATCGGTGACGGCCCCTTCAAGATGAGCAAGCCGTACAAGCGCGGGACCGACCAGACGGTCGAGATGGTCCGCTTCGACGGCTTCAAGGAGGGCAAGGCCAAGGTCGACGCGCTCCAGTACAAGATCTACACCGACCTGAACACCGCGTACAACGACCTGCGGGCCGGCAACCTGGACATCATGGACCAGCTGCCGCCGGAGCAGATCGGCGGCGCCAAGGCCGAGTTCGGCGACCGCTACATCGAGCAGCCCTCCTCCGGCATCGGCTGGCTCGGGTTCAACATCAAGAGCGGTGACGCGTACGCCAAGAGCCGCGAGCTGCGCACCGCGATCTCGATGTCGATCGACCGGGCGACCATCACCGACAAGGTCTTCTCCGGCACCCGCGTCCCCGCCGACGACAACATCAGCCCGGTCGTCGCCGGTTACCGCAAGGGCGCCTGCGGCGAGGCGTGCACCTTCGACCCCGCGAAGGCCAAGTCGCTCTGGGACTCCAACGGCGGCAAGGACGTCAAGTCCATCGACCTGAGCTACAACGCCGACGGCGCCCACAAGGAGTGGATGGAGGCGGTCGCCAACAACATCCGCACCAACCTCCAGGTCGAGGTCAGCGTCAAGCCGTACGAGAAGTTCGCCGACATCCTCAACGACCTGGGCGACGGCAAGGTCAAGGGCGCCTTCCGGATGGCGTGGATCATGGACTACCCGTCCCCGGAGAACTACCTCCGCCCGATCTTCGGGACCGGCGGCAGCTCCAACTACGTCCAGTACTCCAACAAGGAGTTCGACGAGCTGCTCAACAAGGGTGACTCCGCCGCGTCCCTCGACGAGGGCGTGAAGTTCTACCAGCAGGCCGACGACCTGGCGCTGAAGGAGATGGCGTACGTGCCGATCTACTTCTACACCACGAACGGCGCGTTCTCCTCGAACGTGAAGAACGTCAAGATCGACCCGTTCGAGCGCATCGACGTCTTCAACGTCGAGCGGGCCTGACCGAAGAGCTATTCGGGGGGCGGTCCTTGATCTGCCCCCCGGTAGTCGACCATCCTCAGGGGCAGTCCATGACAGACAGAATGGGCTGCCCCTGTTCATGACCGGGAGACCTCATGGGTCGCTACGTGATCAGACGCCTACTGCAGGCGATCCCTGTACTGGTGGGGACCACGTTCCTGCTCTTCGCCACCGTCTACGCGCTGCCGGGTGATCCCATCGCGGCCCTGGGCGGGGACCGGCGTCTCGACCCCCAGCTTGTGGCGCGCATGCGTGAGCAGTTCCACCTGAACGATCCGCTGCTCGTCCAGTATTGGTACTACATCCGCGACATCGTGTCCGGTGATTTTGGCACCACCTTCCGCGGGGTGCCGGTGTCCTCGCTCTTCCAGGGCAAGTTCCAGGTGACCTTCCAGCTCTCGATCACCGCCCTCGTGTTCGAGGCGGTCATCGGCGTGGGGCTGGGCCTGTGGGCGGCGCTCCGCCGGGGCAGGTGGCAGGACCAGGCGGTGCTCGCCTTCACCCTGCTGCTGGTCTCGATCCCGACGCTGGTGAGCGGGTTCGTCCTGCAGCTCGTGCTCGGCGTGAAGCTGAAGCAGAACACCGGGATCGACTTCTTCCCCGTCGCCGGGATCCAGGACGGCATGCGGAGCTACATCGTGCCCGGCCTGGTGCTGGCCGGGCTCTCGATCGCCTATCTCACCCGGCTCACCCGGACGAGCCTCATGGAGACGCTCCGCGCCGACTACATCCGCACCGCCGTCGCCAAGGGCCTGCCACGACGACGGGTGCTCGGCCGGCACGCGCTGCGCAACTCGCTCATCCCGCTGATCACCTATCTGGGCGCCGACCTGGGCACGCTGATGGGCGGGGCGATCATCACCGAAACGATCTTCAATCTGCCCGGCATCGGCCAGCAGCTCTTCCAGTCCGTCTACCTGCGTGAGAACGCGGTGGTGGTCGGTATCGTGACCGTACTGGTCCTGGTCTACGTCCTGGCCAACCTGATCGTCGACCTGCTGTACGCCGTCCTCGACCCCCGGATCCGCTATGAGTAACGCGACTGTGGCCGAATCGGCCAAGGACAAGGACGCCAAGCCGGAGAAGGCCCGCAGGCCGGCCAGTCTGTGGTCGGACGCCTGGCACGACCTCCGCCGGAACAAGGTCTTCATCCTGGGATCGATCCTCGTGTTGATCCTGATCCTGATGGCGGCCTTCCCGTCGCTGTTCTCGTCCGTCAACGCCTACGACCCCTCCACCTGCGACCTGAGCAACGCGCGGGAGGGCATCACCTCCAAGCACTGGTTCGGCACCGACAACCTCGGCTGCGACACCTACTCCAGGGTCATCTACGGCGCCCGGGTCTCGGTCATCGTCGGCATCGCCACCTCGCTGATCAGCGCCATCGTCGGTGGCGGGCTCGGCCTGCTGGCGGGCTACTACAGCCGCTGGGTCGACGTGCTGCTGTCGCGGATCGCCGAGATCTTCTTCGCGATCCCCTCGGTGCTCGGCGCGCTGCTGTTCCTGTCGGTGGCCGGCCGGGAGAACGCCGGAGCCTGGATCGTGGTCCTCTCGCTCGCCGTGCTGGCCTGGCCGCTGATCCTGCGCATCATGCGGGCCGCGGTCATCTCGGCCAAGAACCAGGACTACGTCACCGCGGCCCGGGCGTTGGGCGCGGGGCCCGGCCGGATCATGGTGCGGCACATCCTGCCCAACGCGATCGCCCCGGTGATCGTGACGGCCACCCTCAACCTGGGTGTCTTCATCGCCGCCGAGGCCGGCCTGTCCTTCCTGGGAGTGGGCGTCCAGCCGCCGGCGATCTCGTGGGGCCTGATGATCGGCGACGCCCGGCGCCGGTTCCTGGAGGCGCCGGAACCGCTCATCTTCCCCGCGCTCTTCCTGAGCATCACCGTGCTGGCGTTCGTCATGCTGGGCGACGCCGTCCGCGACGCGCTCGACCCGAAGCTTCGATAAGAGGGGCGGCAAGTGAAGAACCCATCTGTCGACACGCATCTGCTCCCGGCGGATCGCGCGGGCGACGAACCCCTGCTCGCCGTGGACAACCTGCACGTCGAGTTCCAGACCCGCCAGGGCGTCGTACGGGCCGTGAACGGCGTCTCCTACTCGGTCAACGCCGGAGAGACGCTCGCGGTGCTCGGGGAGTCGGGCTCCGGCAAGTCGGTCACCGCGCAGGCGATCATGGGCATCCTCGACATGCCGCCGGCGCGCATCCCCAAGGGGGAGGTCCGGTTCCACGGCACCGACCTGCTCACGATGCGGGACGAGGACCGCGGCCAGATCCGCGGCCGCCGGATCGCGATGATCTTCCAGGACGCGCTGTCCGCGCTCAACCCGGTGTTCACCGTGGGCTGGCAGATCGGGGAGATGTTCCGCGTCCACCAGGGCATGTCCAAGCGGGACGCCCGCAGGAAGGCCGTGGAGCTCATGGACCGGGTCAGGATCCCGGGCGCCAAGTCCAGGGTCGACGACTTCCCGCACCAGTTCTCCGGCGGCATGCGGCAGCGCATCATGATCGCGATGGCGATCGCGCTGGACCCGGAGATCCTGATCGCCGACGAGCCCACCACCGCCCTGGACGTGACCGTGCAGGCGCAGATCATGGGACTGCTGGCAGAGTTGCAGCAGGAAAGCGACATGGGCCTGATCCTGATCACCCATGACCTCGGCGTCGTCGCCGACGTGGCCGACAAGATCGCGGTCATGTACGGCGGGCGCATCGTCGAGCACGCCTCGGTCTTCGACGGGTACCGCGCTCCCGCCCACCCCTACACCAAGGGCCTGCTGGAGTCGATCCCCCGCGTGGACCTCAAGGGCCAGGAGTTGTACGCGATCAAGGGCATGCCGCCGAACCTGCTCGACATGCCCACCGGCTGCGCCTTCCACCCGCGGTGCCCGTACCGCAAGGAGAACTGCGTGACCGACGTCCCACCGCTGTACACGGTCAGCGACACCCGCGGCAGCGCCTGCCACTACTGGAGGGAGGTTCTCGATGACGGCTCCCGCTGAGCCCATCCTCGAAGTCCGCGACCTGGTGAAGCACTTCCCGCTGAACTACGGCGTGGTCTTCAAGCGGCAGGTCGGCGCGATCAAGGCGGTGGACGGGGTCTCCTTCGACCTGCGCAAGGGCGAGACGCTCGGGGTCGTGGGCGAGTCGGGCTGCGGCAAGTCCACGCTGGCCAAGCTGCTGATGGCGCTGGAGCGGCCCACGTCGGGCTCGGTGCGGATCAACGGCAGGGACATCACCACCGCCAGGGGCGCCGAGCTCAAGCGGATGCGCCGCAACATCCAGATGGTGATGCAGGACCCGTACACCTCGCTGAACCCCCGGATGACGGTCGGCGACATCGTCGGCGAGCCGTTCGAGATCCACTCGGACGTCGCGCCCAAGGGCGGCCGGCGGCAGCGGGTGCAGGAGCTGCTGGAGGTCGTGGGCCTCAACCCCGACCACATCAACCGCTACCCGCACCAGTTCTCCGGCGGCCAGCGTCAGCGCATCGGCATCGCCCGCGGCCTCGCGCTCCAGCCGGAGATCATCATCTGCGACGAGCCGGTCTCCGCCCTCGACGTGTCGATCCAGGCCCAGGTGATGAACCTGCTGGAGCGGCTGCAGAACGAGTTCAACCTCGCCTACATCTTCATCGCGCACGACCTGTCGGTGGTCCGCCACATCTCCGACCGGATCGCGGTGATGTACCTCGGCAAGATCGTCGAGCTCGGGAACGACGCCGAGATCTACGACAGCCCGACCCATCCGTACACGCAGGCGCTGCTTTCGGCGGTGCCGGTGCCCGACCCGGAGGGCCGGGAGACCCGCCAGCGGATCATCCTGCAGGGCGACCCGCCCTCGCCGGCCAACCCGCCGTCGGGCTGCCACTTCCGCACCCGCTGCTGGAAGGCGCAGGACATCTGCGCCGAGCAGGAGCCCGCGCTGGAGGCCCGCCCGGGCAGCGCGCATCCCAGCGCCTGCCACTTCGCGGAGGCCCGCGACGTGGTGAACGCCGAGTAGGAGACCCGCCGCCGGGTCAGCGCCCGGGCGACAGCCGTACGTGCGCGCCCGGGGGCAGGCCCAGGCGGTCGGCGGCGTCCCCGGCGTTGATCGCCATCGCGACCAGGCCGGCGGAGTCGGCGAACGCCACGAGGTCGCCCGGCGGCACGGCGGTGAAGGTCTCCCGGTACGGCACCGCGACCTGGCGGCGCCCCAGCCACACGGCCAGGGTGTCGCCGAGCCGTACGCCGATCTCGGCCAGGTCGTTCGCGGTGATCGAGAACTGGACGTTGCCGTGCCGGTCCACCGACAGCACCTCGCCCTCCGCCGCGCCGTCCCGCAGGCGGCAGGTCGGGGCGGGCAGGGTCACCAGGCGGTCCACCGGCATCGGCGGTCCCACGTCGGCCACCGCCCGGCCGGCGCACAGGTGCGCCGCCACCGGGGCGAACAGGTCGCGGCCCTGGAAGGTCGGCGAGACGTTGGCCAGGAACAGCTCCCTGTTGGTGATCTCGTAGGCCGCGTCGGCGCCGCCGGCGGCCCGGACGGCCCACGACAGGACGCCGTTGTCCGGGCCGACGAACACCCGCCCGCCCGCCTCGACCGCGACCGGGCGGCGGTTGCCGCCGACGGAGGGATCGACGACGGCGAGGTGGACGCCGGCCGGGAGATAGGGCAGGGTCTGCGCCAGGATGGCCGCGCCGCGCCGCACGTCCCCGGCGGGAACGAGATGGCCCACGTCGATGATCCGAGCCTGCGGTGCGATGCCCGCGATCACGCCGTGGCACGCGGCGACGAACCCGTCCTCCAGCCCGTAGTCGGTCAGAAGCGTGATTACAGAGCTCACACCACGTGACACTACGTCGGCCTCTCTCCTCTGCACACCCCGGGTCGTCCAACGTCGTGCGTCCCTTTACCATGAGGGACGGGCTCGCGGCCGATCGAGGAGGAGCGGATGGACACCGAACCGACCGGCGGCGACGGGCTCGACCTCTCCGACCGCGACCGCGAGATGCTCGCGTTCGAGCGTCAGTGGTGGCGGTACGCGGGCGCCAAGGAGCAGGCGATCAGGGAGGCCTTCGGCGTCTCCGCCACCCGGTACTACCAGTTACTCGGGGAGCTGATCGACCGGCCGGAGGCGCTGGAGCACGACCCCATGCTGGTCAAGCGACTGCGCCGGATGAGGGCCGGCCGGCGGCGTGACCGCTCCGCCCGCAGGTTCGGCATGCACCCCTGAGACACCCGCTCACCGTCCCCGCACGGCGCGCCGAAGCGTCCCGACCACTTCTCCGGAACGAGGCCATGACACTGCCCGCGCACCCAGGACTCGACGCGATCGTCGCCGACCCGGCAGGCGCCGTGATCGGGCTCGACTACGACGGCACGCTCTCCCCGATCGTCCCCGACCCCGCCGCCGCCCGCGTGCACCCCGCAGTGCCGGGCGTGCTGGCCGCGCTCGCCCCGCTCGTACGCGCCGTGGTCGTCGTCACCGGCCGGCCGCCCCTGACGGCCATCGGCCTGGGGGAGGTCCCCGGCGGGCCGTCGCTCGGAGACGTGCCCGGCCTGGTGATCCTCGGTCACTACGGCCTCGAACGCTGGGAGGACGGCCGCGTGACCGCCCCGCCACCGCCGCCGGGGCTCGACCTCGTACGGACCCGGCTGCCCGTTCTCGTGGCCGGGCTGGAGGGCGCGTGGATCGAGGACAAGGGCCACGCCGTCGCCGTGCACACCCGGCGGTGCGCCGACCCCGCCGCGGCCCTGGAGGAGTTGCGCGGACCGGTCGCGGCGCTGGCCGCGGAGGCCGGGCTCGCGGTCGAGCCGGGCCGCATGGTGCTGGAACTGCGGCCCGGCGGCATGGACAAGGGCCGGGCGCTGTCGGCCTTCCTCGCCGAGCGCGGCGCCCGCTCGGTCATGTTCGCCGGTGACGACCTCGGCGACCTCGCGGCCTTCGCCGCGGTCGAGGAGGCCGGCCTGCCCGGCGTACGGGTGTGCAGCGGGTCCGCCGAGGTGACCGAGCTGGCGGAACGCGCCGACCTCGTGGTGGACGGCCCCGACGGCGTGGTGGCCCTCCTCGGCGACCTGGTGGAATCGCTTGGCAAGCGGTCTGCAAGCGGGCAGGTCTAACGTTCCGGTCATGAACCGGAAGACCATCCCGGCCGGGCTCGCCGTGCTGACCGCCGCCCTCGCGGCCGCCACCCTGGTGGCTCCCGCGGCGGCGTCCGCGAGCGACCTCGGCGGCACCAGGCAGGTCCACCTGCGCAAGGGCCTCACGCTCACCATCCCCGCCTCGTGGCGGGTCGACGCCGTCAGCAAGGACTGGACCCGCGTCATCACCGGCTTGTGCCCCACGCGCGGCACCGCGGACTACGGCTTCCGCGACTCGGGGTGCCACAGCTTCTGGGTCCTGGGTCCCAAGGCCATCAAGATCGGCCATGAGCTGTTCAACGCGTACACGCCGGACGGGCCGTTCTATCCGGCCACCGACGTCGGGCCCTGCCCGGTGCGGAAGAACCTCTACATCGGCCAGACCAAGCTCGTCGCGAAGGGGCTGCGCCAGGTCGGGCCGGGGCACAAGGCCTACTACCGCGACTGGGCGGGGCCGTGCGTGACGATGACGAAGTTCAAGGTGAAGGCCCACTTCCACCAGCGGGAGTGGTTCCTGCCCACGTCGAAGATCCTGATCGTCGACCAGTGGAACACCCCCGGCCTGGACGGGATCCTCAAGAAGGCCGCCTGGCACTGACCTCTCGCCGGCATCGCCCCGCAAGTCGTCTCCAAGTGGCCGGGCCTACCGTAGGAGACATGATCGGAAAGACCATTGCGACCGCGGCCGCCGGGCTGGCCGTGCTGACGGCCACCCTGGCGGCTCCTTCCGCGGCGTCCGCGAGCGGCACCAAGCAGGTCCACCTGCGCAAGGGCCTGACCCTCACCATCCCCGCGTCGTGGAAGGCGGTCCAGGCCGGCACGGACTGGACCCGCGTCGTCACCGGCTCGTGCCCCAGCCTCGGCACCATGGACTTCGGTTTCCGTGACGCGGGGTGCCACGGCTTCTGGGTGCTGGGCCCGAAGGCCCTCAAGATCGGCAATCACACGTTCCAGTCCTACAACCCCAGGTACGGGTTCGAGCCCGCGACCGACGTCTCGGTCTGCCCGAGGACCGTGCGCCTGTACAAGGGCACCATGAAGCTCGCCGGCAAGGGGCTGCGGAAGGTCGGCGCGGGTCACCGGGCGGACTACCACGCGTGGGCGGGGACCTGCGTCGACAAGAAGTTCAGGGTGAAGATGCGCTACAGCCAGCGCGAGTGGTACCTGCCCACGTCGAAGATCCTGATCGTCGACCAGTGGAACACCCCGGGCCTGGACGGGATCCTCAAGAAGGCCACCTGGAACTGAGCACCGCCGCCGCCGTCACCGGTGCGTCTCAGCGCAGCGCGGCGATCTGGTCGTCGAACCAGCGCCGCGGCGGCAGCGCGGTGGCCGCCTCCCGCAGCCGCAGGCCGCGGTCGAGGCGCTCCTCCTCCGGCAGTGTCAGCGCCTCGTGCAGCGCCGCCGCCGTGGCGGTGACGTCGAACGGGTTGACCAGCAGGGAGTCGGCGCCGAGCTCGGCCGCCGCGCCCGCCTCGCGGGACAGCACCAGCGCGCACCGGGGCGACAGGATCGGGCCCTCCTTGGCCACCAGGTTCATGCCGTCCCTGACGGGGTTGACGAGCAGCACGTCGGCCAGCCGGTACGCCGCGAGCGAGCGCGGATAGTCGTCGTTGACGTTGAGGATCAGCGGGTCCCAGTCCTCGGTGGCGTACTCGTCCTCGATCTCCTTGGCGCACCGCTGCACGGCCGCCGTGTACTCGCGGTACTCCGGCAGGTCGTGCCGGGAGGGGTAGGCGAACGCCAGATGGACCACCCGTCCGTGCCACTCGGGATGGCCCTCCAGGAACTCCTGGTAGGCCCGCAGGCCGCGGACGATGTTCTTGGACAGCTCCGTGCGGTCGATCCGCACGATCAGCCTGCGGTCGCCGACGTGGTCCCTGATCGCCGCCATGTGCGACTCGACGTCCGGTTCGGCCGCCCGCGCCCGCAGCGCGTCGCCGTCCACCCCGAGCGGGTGCACGCCGATCCGGGTGGTCCTGCCGCCCCAGGTCACCGTACGGGCCGCGTGGTCCACCCGCGCCCCGAGCAGGGCGGCGCAGCAGTCCATGAAGGCGCGCGCCCAGCGGGCGGTGAGGAAGCCGGCGTGGTCGGCGCCGAGGATGCCCGACAGCACCTCCGCCGCGACGTCCTCGGGCAGCAGCGCGAAGTACTCCGGCGGGGCCCAGGGCGTGTGCGAGAAGTGGCCGATGCGCAGGTCGGGCCGTTCGACCCGGAGCATCGCGGGGGTGAGCGTCAGGTGGTAGTCCTGCACCATCACGCGGGCCCGGTGCGTGGCCTCCTCCGCCAGCGCGAGCGCGAACGCGCCGTTGTAGGTGCGGTACGACTCCCACTCACGCGCGAACCGGGTGCCGAACTCGGGGGAGAAGGGCGTGTTGTAGAGCAGGTGGTTGACGAACCACAGGGTCGAGTTCGCCACCGCGTTGTACGCCCGGTGGAAGACCGCGGGCGGGATGTCCAGCATGCGGATGGGCCCCGTCTCGAACGCCCGGTCGAGCCGGCCCCCCGGCGCCTGCCGCACCGCCCCGCGGTCGCCGTCCGACAGCGCCGCGCAGACCCACAGCACGTCGGTGTCCCTGACCACGTCCGACAGCCCGGACACGAGCCCGCCGCCGCCCCTGCGCATGGTCAGGCCGCCGTCCTCCGACAGGGTGAAGGACACCGGGCCCCGGTTGGACGCGATCAGGACGGAGCTGCTCATTGGGGTTTCCCCTCGATCAGAGCTGGCGCGCATGCCGGAAGATTAATAAAAGCGGACCTCCATCAATAGGATGTCAACCGATCGCGGGAGGGCTGGAACGGGATGGCACTGGACGACGTCACCGAGGAGCTGGCCGGATCGGCCGCCCGGGGAGATCACCGCGCCCTCGGTGAGCTGCTGCGGCGCATCGAGCCCGACGTGCTGCGGCACTGCGAGCGGCTACTACCGTACCGGCAGGACGCGGAGGAGGCGGCGCAGGACACGCTGCTCGCCGTGGCCCGCAACATCGCCCGGTTCGAGGGCCGGGCCAAGTTCAGCACCTGGCTGCACATCGTGACCGTGAACTGCGCCAGGACGACCTACCGGTCGCTCAAGCGGCGCTCGTCCGAGCAGGCGGAGGAGCTGCCCGAGCAGCGGCCGGACCCGCGGCGGGTGAGCGTCATCGCGGGGTCGCGGCTCGACCTGCTCGACGCGATGGAGGCGCTGGAGGCCGAGCGGCCCGACCTCGCCCAGGCGCTCGTGCTGCGCGACATCTGCCAGCTCGACTACTCCCAGGTCGCCGACCAGCTCGGCATTCCCCTCGGCACCGTCAAGTCCCGGATACACCAGGCGCGCAAGTACGTGCAGAGCGCGCTCGGCGAGGCCTACGGCTGATACAAACCGTCTCGCCATCCGAGACGGCGGAACGGACACAGGGGACGCCGGGGTACAGTGCTGGAGGACCTTTTTCGAAGGTCCTACAACTGAAGATGCTCATCCAGAGGGGTGGAGGGACCGGCCCTGCGAAGCCCCGGCAACCTCCCCGGTGTCGAACTCGTGCCCACGAGGCCCGGCCGGGACAGGTGCCAATTCCGGCTCGCGGCCAGGGCGGTCGCGAGCGAAGATGAGGGAAAGGCCTCGCTTCATGGCGCACATCAGCACCGCGACCCCCACCACCGCCACCGACTTCGGCCCCGCCACCGGTCTGTCCTGCCGCGAGTGCGGAGCCCACTACGAGCTCGGCCCGGTCTTCGCCTGTACGGAGTGTTTCGGCCCCCTTGAGGTGGCGTACGACTTCGGAGAGGTCCGCCGGGAGGACATCGCGGCGGGCCCGGCGAACATCTGGCGGTACCGCTCCCTGCTTCCCGTCCCCGCCGGGGTGGCGGACAAGCCCAACCTGCAGCCCGGCTGGACCAAGCTCGTGCGGGCCGACCGGCTGGCGGCCGAGTTGGGGCTGCGGTCGCTGCACGTCAAGGACGACTCCGGCAACCCGACCCACTCCTTCAAGGACCGGGTCGTCGCGATCGCGGTCGAGGCCGCGCGCGCCTTCGGCTTCCACACCCTGTCGTGCTCGTCCACCGGCAACCTCGCCGGCGCGGTGGGCGCCGCGGCGGCCAGGGCCGGGCTGGACTCCTGCGTGTTCATTCCCGCCGACCTCGAGGCGGCCAAGGTCACCATGGCCGCGGTGTACGGCGGCCGGCTGGTCGGCATCGACGGCACCTACGACGAGGTGAACCGCTTCTGCTCCGAGCTCATCGGCGACGAGCTGGGCGAGAAGTGGGGATTCGTCAACGTCAACCTCCGGCCCTACTACGCCGAGGGTTCCAAGACGCTGGCGTACGAGATCGCCGAGCAGTTCGGCTGGCGGCTGCCCGAGCAGATCGTCGTCCCGGTGGCCTCCGGCTCGCAGCTCACGAAGATCGACAAGGGCTTCCGCGAGCTGATCAAGCTCGGCCTGGTCGAGGAGCGGCCGTACCGGATCTTCGGCGCGCAGGCCGAGGGCTGCTCGCCGGTCTCCCGCGCGTTCAAGGCCGGGCAGGACGTGGTGCAGCCGGTCAAGCCGGACACCATCGCCAAGTCGCTGGCCATCGGCAACCCGGCGGACGGGCCGTACGTGCTCGACATCGCCCGTCGTACGGGCGGCGCGGTGGAGGACGTGAACGACGGCGAGGTGGTCGAGGCGATCCGCCTGCTGGCCCGGACCGAGGGCATCTTCGCTGAGACCGCGGGCGGCGTCACGGTCGGCGTGCTGCGCAAGCTCGTGCGCGAGGGCCGCCTCGACCCCGAGGCCGAAACCGTGGTGCTGAACACCGGCGACGGTCTCAAGACACTTGACGCGGTGGCCGAGCAGGCCCGTCCGTCCGCGGTCATCCGCCCCTCCCTCGACGCCTTCCGTGCGGCATTCGCCAACTGAAAGCGTTATCACAGGCCCATCGGCAGCAACGAAAGCGAGTGAACAATGAGCGTTTCCGTGCGGATTCCGACGATTCTGCGGACGTACACCAACGGCGTCGCGGAGGTAAGCGGGGAGGGGGGAACGCTCCGCGAGGTCCTGCAGAAGCTGGATGCGGACTATCCGGGCATCGGAGGTCGAATCCTGGATGAGACGGGCAAGATCCGGCGTTTTGTCAACGTCTATGTCGGAGAAGAGGACGTCCGTTTCGCCGAGGGGCTGGACACCGCCACACCGGACGGGGTACAGATTTCGGTCATCCCCGCCGTCGCCGGGGGCTGAGCCGCGACACCGCCGCCGGGCACCTGACATGCACTTCTCTCGCCGGGGAAGTGAGATGTCGCCACAGCGAATGGTGAAGCTCTCAACCTTTCGGTAGAAAAGTGAATAATCGTCTGTACCGCTTTGAGCGAACGCGCCGTAGTAGTTTGCGGATTGACTCTGTTGTTCTACGCCTTGACACGGGTATGGTCGAAGACGATCGACAAAACCGGGGGCTTCTTGGGTGTGGTCCCCAGCCCAGCAAGAGGAGTCGGAAGTGGCGCAGGGCACCGTCAAATGGTTTAACGCGGACAAGGGCTACGGCTTCATCGCGGTAGACGGTGGGAAGGACGTGTTCGTCCATTACTCGGCAATCATGATGGACGGCTACAAGGCCCTCGAGCAGGGTCAGCGGGTTGAGTTCGACATCACGCAGGGGCAGAAGGGCCCGCAGGCGGAGGCCGTACGGGCCGTCTGATCCCGTCAAGCGACCATTGGAGGCCCGGTCCGCGTTCCGCGGGCCGGGCCTTCGGCTCGTCCGGGCTCGTCCGGGTGTTCGGGAACCTCGTCCAAGCTGGTCAGAGTGGCTTCCGCTTGCACTCTCGGGGGTAGAGTGCTAAATACTTGTTTGGCACTCTGAGGTCGAGAGTGACAACAACCGGGATCGGGGCGATGGGGCTCGCGCAGGGATAGCGGGTCCACGCCGTCGCGGGCGTCGGCTCGGTCCGTTGAAGACACCCTGCTACTGGGAGGTCTAGCCTAATGGCAGCCAAGATGATCGCGTTTGACGAGGACGCCCGGCGCGGTCTCGAGCGCGGTATGAACCAGCTCGCCGACGCCGTGAAGGTGACCCTCGGCCCCAAGGGCCGCAACGTCGTGCTGGAGAAGAAGTGGGGCGCCCCCACGATCACCAACGACGGTGTCTCCATCGCCAAGGAGATCGAGCTCGAGGACCCGTGGGAGAAGATCGGCGCCGAGCTGGTCAAGGAAGTCGCGAAGAAGACCGACGACGTCGCCGGTGACGGCACGACGACGGCCACCGTGCTCGCCCAGGCGCTGGTCCGCGAGGGTCTGCGCAACGTCGCCGCCGGCGCCAACCCGATGTCGCTGAAGAAGGGCATCGAGGCCGCCGTCGAGCGCGTAAGCGAGGAGCTGTCGAAGCTCGCCAAGGACGTGGAGACCAAGGAGCAGATCGCCTCCACGGCCTCCATCTCCGCCGCCGACCCGGAGATCGGCGCGCTCATCGCCGAGGCGATGGACAAGGTGGGCAAGGAAGGCGTCATCACCGTCGAGGAGAGCAACACCTTCGGTCTGGAGCTGGAGCTCACCGAGGGCATGCGCTTCGACAAGGGCTACGTGTCCGGCTACTTCGTGACCGACCCCGAGCGCATGGAGGCGGTCTTCGAGGACGCCTACATCCTCATCGCCAACCAGAAGATCTCGGCGAACAAGGACCTGCTCCCGCTGCTCGACAAGGTCGTGCAGTCCGGCAAGCCGCTGGTCCTCCTCGCCGAGGACGTCGAGGGCGAGGCCCTGGCGACCCTGGTCGTCAACAAGATCCGTGGCCTGTTCAAGTCCGTGGCCGTCAAGGCCCCCGGCTTCGGCGACCGCCGCAAGGCCATGCTGCAGGACATCGCGATCCTGACCGGCGGCCAGGTCATCTCCGAGGAGGTCGGTCTCAAGCTGGAGAACGCCACCCTCGACCTGCTCGGCCGCGCCCGCAAGATCGTCGTCACCAAGGACGAGACCACGATCGTCGACGGCGCCGGTGACGCCGAGCAGATCTCCGGCCGTGTGAACGAGATCCGCGCCGAGATCGACCGCACCGACTCCGACTACGACCGCGAGAAGCTCCAGGAGCGTCTCGCCAAGCTGGCGGGCGGCGTCGCCGTCATCAAGGCCGGCGCGGCGACCGAGGTCGAGCTCAAGGAGCGCAAGCACCGCATCGAGGACGCCGTCCGCAACGCCAAGGCCGCGGTCGAGGAGGGCATCGTCCCCGGCGGTGGCGTGGCCCTGCTGCAGGCCGGCGCCAACGCGTTCGACAAGCTGGAGGTCAACGGCGACGAGGCGACCGGCGCGGCGATCGTCCGCAAGGCGCTCGAGGAGCCGCTGAAGCAGATCGCCGTCAACGCCGGCCTCGAGGGCGGCGTCGTGGTGGAGAAGGTCCGCAACCTGCCCGCGGGCGAGGGCCTCAACGCCGCGTCCGGCGAGTACGTCAACATGTTCGAGTCGGGCATCATCGACCCGGCCAAGGTCACCCGCTCGGCGCTGCAGAACGCGGCGTCCATCGCGGCCCTGTTCCTCACGACCGAGGCCGTCATCGCCGAGAAGCCCGAGAAGGAGAAGGCCCCCGCCATGCCCGGCGGCGGCGACATGGACTTCTGAGTCCTGCTCTCCCGCTTCACCAGGAAGGGCGGTTCCCCCTCGGGGGAGCCGCCCTTTTCCCTTGCGCCCGGTCTCCCCAAGTGCATGGGCGCCGGGCGGTCAGCCCTGCCGCCACTGTTTCAGGACCTGCCGGAAGGCCTCGCTCACGAGGGCGAGAAGTTCGGCGGAGGACCCGAAGCGGGCGCCCGCCGGGGTCGTGGCCCCGAGAATCTCGGCTCCGCGCTGTGACGCGGCCGCGAGGGCCTCGTTCATCCGCAGAGAGGCGAGGATGGACCGCACCCAGATCTCGTCGTCGATGACATAGCGTTCACGCCGCGCGCCGGGAACCCGCTCCCGCCTGAGCATTCCCTGCTGTTCGAGGAAGGCGACGGCGTGCGAGACCGACGCCGGGCTGACGCGAAGCCGCTCAACCAGGTCGGCGGCGGTGAGAGCGCCGGAATCGGTGACGTACAGGCAGGTCAGCACCCTGGCCTCCATCCGGGGCAGCCCCTGCTCCACGAGGAGGGCGGTGAAGGACTCCGTGAAGTCCCGCACCGCCTGGGGATCACGCCCATGGCCGCCGTCGGGGACCGGCGGCGTCGGAGGCTGTGCCTGCCTGTGGCGGCGCGCACGGTGCCGCGTGGCCTCGTGCGCCCGGTCCGCCCTGTAGTCGCCCGGTCCGCCGTTCCGGGTGACCTCCCGCATGATGGTCGAGGCGGGACGTCCCAGCCGCCGGCCGATCTCCGCGTATCCGAGTCCCTCGGCCAGCCCCGCGGCGATGTGCTGACGGTCCTCGTTGGTGAGTCTGCCTCCGGGCACGGCAATCGTCTCCTGTCTGCCGGCATGCGCGGCTCCGCGCCCGCACACCCGCCGCACAGTATGCATTCACTCTGAGCCCATTGCAAAGCGCGGCTGTCCACCTATTGCATTCAGTGCCACGGTCATTGCAAGAAGGAATAGTAAGCCCCTGTCTGGATGGGCGTACTGCCGAAAAGTTCGTTGACTGATCGGTGAATGCAATGTAGCTTTGCGAGCGTTCAGAGATTCGCGAACAACGCTGGATAGGGCGGTTCATGATGCATAACGGCAACGGCGGCTTCTCCGCGGCGGGGCTGCGCAGACTGCACGAGGTGCTGGCACGGCACGTCGACTCGGGACGGATTCCCGGGCTCGTCGCCCTGGTCGGCCGGGGCGAGGAGACGCACGTCGAGGCGATCGGGACGATGTGCCACGACGGCGGTGCGCCGATGCGCCGCGACACGATCTTCCGGATGGCCTCGACGTCCAAGCCGGTCTCCGTCGCGGCGGCGATGGTCCTGCTCGACGAGTGCCGGCTGCGGCTGGACGACCTGGTGGAGCAGTGGCTGCCGGAACTGGCCGACCGGCGGGTGCTGAAGCGGATCGACGGCCCGCTGGACGACACCGTGCCGGCGCGGCGGCCGATCACCGTACGAGACCTGCTCACCTCCACGTTCGGGCTCGGCATGGACATGACGTCGCTCGGCACCCCGATCATGGGCGCGGTCTTCGAGCAGGGGCTCACGCCCGACCTGCCGGTGCCGATGCCCGAGCCGGACGAGTGGATCCGCCGTCTCGGCACGCTTCCGCTGATGCACCAGCCCGGAGAGCGCTGGCAGTACCACATCAGCAGCGATCTACTCGGCGTGCTCGTCGCCAGGGTCACGGGCCGGTCGTTCGAGACGTTCCTGCGGGAACGCGTCTTCGAGCCGCTGGGGATGAAGGACACCGGTTTCCACGTGCCCGCCGACAAGATCGACCGGCTGCCGACCCTCTACGCCCCCGACCCCGGGACCGGAGAGTTCACCGTGTGGGACGAGGCCGAGGGGGGCCGGTGGAGCCGGCCTCCGGCGTTCCAGGGCGGTGGCGGGGGGCTGGTCTCCACCGTCGACGACTACCACGCCTATTTCCGGATGCTGCTGAACGGCGGGAGGCACCGGGGCGAACGGATCCTGTCCCGGCCCGCCGTCGAGCTGATGACCACCAACCGCCTCACTCCCGAGCAGAACGCCGCCCGCACCGCCATGGCCGCCGACAACGTCCATGTGTCCTTCGGCCAGGGGCAGCACGGCGGCTGGGGCATGGGGATGGCAGTGCGCACCTACCGCGGCGACTACGCGTCCGTCGGCCAGTTCGGCTGGGACGGCGGAAGCGGCACCTCGACCTACGCCGACCCGGACAAGCAGCTCACCGGAATCCTGCTCACCCAGGTCGGGATGTCGACCCCGGACTCGGCGCGGCTCATCCACGACTTCTGGACCACGCTCTACCAGGCGATCGACGACTGACCTCCACGGCTCAGGTGAGGCGCCTGACCCAGCGGGCGCAGTCGGTCTGCATCGTGTATCCCGCCGCCGTCCAGGCGTGGTGCGCCAGGGCGTTGTCGTTGAGGACCATCGCGTCGACCCGGAACGCGCCGTACTTCCGGAACCGCTCCTCGGCGGCCCGGATCAGCTGCGATCCGATGCCCTTGCGCCGCTCGGAGGGGTCGACGGCGAGCCGGTAGAGGCTCGCCCGCCAGCCGTCCCAGCCCGCGATGAGCGTGCCGACCACGCGGCCGCCGATCTCGGCGATCAGCAGCGCCTCGGGATCACGCTCGACCAGCGCCGCGACCTTGGCGGCGTCGTCGTGCCGGTCGGTGTTCTCCGCGGCCTCCAGCCAGAACCGCAGCACGGCGTCGACGTCGCCGGGACCGCCGTACCGCAGGGTGACCTCGCTCATGCCGGCTCCTCACTCATGTCAGCTCCGGGGGTAGATCGTGGGCGTGCAGGATGGTCAGGGACGTCACGGCCCGGGTGAGGACGACGTAGAGGCGGGCGAGCCCCCGGTCCTCGGCGGCCACGATGCCGGCGGGCTCGGTCACGATCACGTGGTCGTACTCCAGGCCCTTCGCGAGCGTGGCCGGCACCAGCAGTACCCGGTCGTCGCCCGTCGCGTCGGGGCCGAGCACCGTGTGCGGCACGCGGGCGGTGTCCAGTGCGGCCGAGAGAGCCGGTACGGCCGCGTCCGCCGCGATCACGCCGATCGAGCCCTCGCGGTCCAGCGTCTCCCGCACGGTCTCCGGAAGGGCCGCGGCGACGTCGGGCACGCGCCGTACGGACAGCGACCCGGCGCCGGGACGCAGGGAGCGTGGCGGGGCGAGATCGGGCGCGACGGAGGGCAGCAGCCGCGCGGCGAAGTCGAGGATCTCGCGGGGCACGCGGAAGCCCAGCGTGAGCTCGGTGACCTCCCCCGAGGGCTGGCCGAGGTGGTCGAGCACGGTCTTCCACGACCGCGCCGACCAGGGCGTGGTGCCCTGCGCGAGGTCGCCGAGCACGGTCGCCGAACCGGTGCGGCAGCGCCGCCCGAGCGCGCGCAACTGCATGGCCGACAGGTCCTGCGCCTCGTCCACCACGAGGTGGCCCTGGGAGGGGGTGCGCTCGATGAGGTCGCCGAGTTCGTCCAGGAGGGCGGCGTCGGCGGCCGTCCACTTCGCCGAGCGGTGCGACTTGTACGGCTTGCGCCACAGCAGCAGTTCCCGCTCCTCCGCGGAGAGGTCCGACCGGGCGGCCTTCGCGAGGAACTCGGCGTCCGACAGCAGGCGGTGCAGCACCTGCTGAGGGGTCAGCCTGGGCCACACGGCGTCGAGGACGGCCCTGACCGGCTTCGAGCGGGCCACCGCGTCCTGCGTACGGTCGTCGGGAGACTCGCCGCGGCGCTCCATCTGGACGAGCACGGCGTGCGCGAGCCGCTGGGCCAGCATCGCGCGGCCCGGGCCGTACCTCGTCGTGCCGCGCAGCGAGGCGACGATCTCCCGGACCTCGTGGTCGGGCACGCGGTAGCGGTTCACGCCCTTGGTGACGAGCACACCCTCGACCGGCTTGACGACGTGCAGCCACAGGGCGCGGCGCAGGACCTCCGCCATCCGGGCGTCGCCCTTCACGGCCGCCACCGCCGCGTCCTCGGGATGCGCGTGCTCTCCGAGGACGCCCGCCACGGTCGTCTGGTCGACCTTCACCTCGCCGAGAGCCGGGAGGACCGAGGAGATGTACGCCAGGAAGGCGCGGTTGGGGCCGACGATCGTCACACCCGACCTCGCCAGCTTCTCGCGGTGCGTGAACAGGAGGTAGGCCGCGCGGTGCAGGCCGACGGCGGTCTTGCCGGTGCCGGGGGCGCCCTGCACGCAGACGGTCACGCCGAGGTCCGCGCGGACGATCTCGTCCTGGTCGGGCTGGATGGTGGCGACGATGTCCCGCATGGGGCCGGTGCGGGGCCGCTCGATCTCCTCGGTGAGGAGCCTGCTCTGCCCGAGTGTCCGGCCGTCCAGCGGTTCGTCCTCGTACGCCGTGAGGTCGCCGCCCTGGTAGCCGAACCGGCGGCGCAACGCGACGCCCATCGGGTCGGACGGGCTCGCCTGGTAGAAGGCGCGGGAGATCGGCGCGCGCCAGTCGATGACGAGGGGCCGGCTGCTGTCGTCGTGGACGTGCCGGCGGCCGACGTGGATGGTGTCCGGCAGGTCGTCGCCGGCCGACCGGTCGAGGCGGCCGAAGAACAGAGGTGTGTCCGGGTGGTCCGCCAGGGCGGCCACGCGCTGGTCGAGCAGGCCCTGGAGCACCTGCTGCGACACCCAGTCGCCGGCGGCGTCCGCGGACAGCGACTGCGCGTGTTCACGCATCGCCCGCAACGCGGCGCGGGAGGCCGCGAGATGGGCGCGCTCGGCTTCGAGCACATTCTCAGGCATGCGAAAACTCCTCCGTACACGACGAGGGCAGGACCGAGGACAGGACTGAAGACGGGCAGCGGACAGGACGGAGGCGGGAAGGACGAGAGGCGGAAGGACAAGAGCTTAGCGACGGGCGCCCTCATGCCGAAACGGTATTTCTCTAGCGTGTCGCCGTCGGCCTGCCTGGGTATCTCTACGCGGGTGACGCGCACCTCGGTTCCTCCCGCGATCCTGGCGGCGGTGAGCCTGTTGCTCGCCACGCTGTGGGGCTTCGCGGTCTTCGGCGGCTGGAGCCGGCCGGCCTTCTGCGCCGGTCTGGAGCCATCGCCGGACTGCGCGGATCGGCTGGCGCCGGTGGCCTCGCTGTCCGAACTGGTCGCGCTCGTCGCGGCGGGGACGATGGGATTCGCCTGGTTCGCCCGTCGCGAGTCCCTGTACGGCGTGGCCGTGGCGGCGTGGATCGCGGCGCTGGCGGTCCTGCTCTTCGGCGGCCTGGCCGTCCGCTGAGCCGCCGCACGCGGGACGCCGGGGGCAGGGGCTTCCGGATTCACGGCGTTCCGGCTTGTCCGGTGCCCGGACCGCCGGAGGCTCCGAGGCGCTGCGCCCCGGACGCCTGCCTGGTGCGTCGACGCGCCGGGGCGCCCTGTTGCCGAGGGTGCCGGACGCGGTGCTGCTCAAACGCGGTGCTGCTCAATCGCGGTACTGCTCAAACGCGGTGCTGCTCAAACGCAGTGCTGATCAGGCGCGGTGCCGTCGGGTGCTTTATTGCTGTATGTCGCGTTTATTTAGCGCGTTCTGTAGCGACTTGCTCACACACCGAAGAATTGGTAACACTTCCCGCTTTTTACCGACAAACCAGGGACAAGGTGAAAAATGCGCATATTGCGTGATTCGCCGTACTGAGTGGGTATTGCCGCCATCACGGCACCGTGATGTCGGTACAGGCGCGAGGGGGTGATGTGGTGACACGGCCCGCAGGCATTTCCTGGATCTGACAGGCGTCCGTCGATCTTCACCGTGGACGTGCTCCCGGGGAAGCATGCCCCGGGACACGGCGTCCACCGGTCACCTCGCCGGGTCCTCCTGGCCCACGTCGTCGGCGTCGATGATGTGATAGGCGTACCCCTGCTCGGCCAGGAAGCGCTGCCGGTGCGCGGCGAACTCCTGGTCGACGGTGTCCCGGCTGACGACGGAGTAGAACAGCGCGCCCCCGCCGTCCGCCTTGGGACGCAGCACCCGGCCGAGCCGCTGGGCCTCCTCCTGGCGTGAGCCGAACGTGCCGGAGACCTGGATCGCCACGGCCGCCTCGGGCAGGTCGATGGAGAAGTTGGCGACCTTGGAGACCACCAGCACCTGGATCTCCTTGTCGCGGAACGCCTGGAACAGCCGCTCGCGCTCCTTGACCTTGGTCTCTCCCTTGATGACCGGCGCCTCCAGGTGCTCGCCCAGCTCGTCGAGCTGGTCGATGTACTGCCCGATGACCAGCACCTGCTCGCCCTCGTGCCGCCGCACCAGCGCCTCGGTGACCCGGATCTTGGCGGGGGTGGTGGAGCAGAACCGGTAGCGCTCGTCGCTCTCGGCCATCGCGTAGGCCAGCCGCTCGTCGTCGCGGAGCGTCACCCGGACCTCGACGCACTCGGCCGGGGCGATGTAGCCCTGGTTCTCCATCTCCTTCCAGGGCGCGTCGTACCGCTTGGGCCCGATGAGCGAGAAGACGTCGCCCTCCCGGCCGTCCTCGCGCACCAGCGTGGCGGTCAGCCCGAGACGGCGGCGCGCCTGCAGGTCGGCGGTCATCCGGAAGATCGGCGCGGGCAGCAGGTGGACCTCGTCGTACACGACGAGCCCCCAGTCGCGGGCGTCGAACAGTTCCAGGTGCCGGTACGTGCCCTGCCTCCGGGTGGTCATGACCTGGTAGGTGGCGATGGTGACCGGGCGGATCTCCTTCTTGGTGCCGGTGTACTCCCCGATCTCGTCCTCGGTCAGCGAGGTGCGCCGCAGCAGCTCCTGCTTCCACTGGTGGGCCGAGACCGTGTTGGTGACCAGGATCAGCGTGGTCGCCCGCGCGTGCGCCATCGCGGCCGCGCCCACGATCGTCTTGCCCGCGCCGCAGGGCAGCACGACGACGCCGGAACCGCCGTGCCAGAAGGCGTCCGCCGCCTCCTTCTGGTACGGCCGGAGCTCCCAGCCGTCCTCGCGCAGGTCGATCGGGTGAGCCTCGCCGTCGACGTATCCGGCCAGGTCCTCGGCCGGCCAGCCGAGCTTGAGCAGCGTCTGCTTGATGTTGCCGCGCTCGGAGGGGTGCACGGTCACCGAGTCGGCGCCGAGGCGCTCCCCGACCAGCGGCTGGATCTTCTTGGAGCGCAGCACCTCCTCCAGCACCGCGCGGTCGCTGGTGGTGAGCACCAGGCCGTGCACCGGGTGCTTCTCCAGCCGCAGGCGGCCGTACCGCGCCATGGTCTCCGCGACGTCCACGAGCAGCGCGTGCGGCACGGGGTAGCGGCTGAACCCGATGAGGGCGTCGACGACCTGCTCGGCGTCGTGCCCGGCGGCGCGGGCGTTCCACAGAGCGAGCGGGGTGACCCGGTAGGTGTGGACGTGCTCGGGCGCGCGTTCGAGCTCGGCGAACGGGGCGATGGCCTTGCGGCACTCGCCGGCCCTCGGGTGATCCACCTCCAGCAGCAGCGTCTTGTCCGACTGAACGATCAGCGGCCCGTCACTCAATGCCTGCTCCCTTGTACGGCTGTCCCTTATCCAACAAGAGACCAGGCCTGATGAGTCCCGTTTCACCGAGGCCGGTCGCCCGCCGTGTTGTGAGACGCCCCTCAGTCGACTCCGGCGGCGTGCTCTCCGGGCGTCTGGGACCGCTCGGCGTCGTAGCCCGCGACACCGGTGATGCGGCTGAGGACGAAGCGGTGGACCGTCGCCCGGGTCTCGTCGTACGCCGTGAGGTAGCCGCCCTCCATGCGGGCCGGTTCGAGGATACGGCTGGTGGCGTGCCCCTGCGAGTCGGTGTAGCCGATCCACACCCGCGACCCCTGCCGGATGGCCTCCTCCAGCGCGCTGATCGTGGCGGTGCTGGGGGAGCGGGGCACCTGCCCCTCGGGCGTCTCGGCGGGCCGGCGGCGGGACCGGTGCGCCGCGTCCCCCGCCCGCATCGCCCGTACGGCCGCCGCGGCCGCGTCGGGGTTGGGACCGGAATTCGCGGACACGCGGGCGGCGGGCGGGCCCTCGGTCCGCCGGGCGTCGGCCCGCGCGACGACGACGTCGCCCTCCAGCGACTCGGCGACCGGCGCGTATCCCATCGCCCGCAGCGAGTCGACCAGCGCCGCCCGGGACGTCTTGGACGCGAGCACGGTGGGCGCGAGCCGCCGCAGCCGCAGCAGATGGGCCCGTTTGTCGGCGAGCACCTCGTCGAGAAGGGCCGGGTCGTCGCAGCGGACGTAGGACGACGCCACGCCGACCCGGATGCGGCCGTGGCGGCGGGCGACGTCGGTCACCAGGTACGCCAGCGGCTGGGGGACCGGCGTGGCCGAGTGGCGCTCCAGCATCGCGAGCAGGTCGCCGGCGGAGTGCCCGGCGTCGAGCGCCCGGCGGACCGACTGCTCGGAGAAGCGGTAGACGGTCGCGCCGCCCTTGCTCTCGACGTCGGCCGTGAGCGCGAGCCGCCGGCCGAGGTCGGTGGTCAGCGGTCCGGGCGCCACGGCCGTCAGGTCGGCCTGCAGCAGCACGTGGTCGACCGCCTGCGGCAGCAGCGGCGCGAGCAGGTCCGCCGCCCGGCCGTCGCCGCGGGCCGCCGAGCGGCCGTGTGCGGCCGGCACGCCGAGGCCCGTCACGCCGATGTGCTCGGCCTCGCGCAGGGCGAACCGGACGAGCGGGTCGCGCAGCGCGGACCGGCGCCGGGGCTGCTCCCAGGTGAGCCGGGCGAGCACCGACTCGGGCGTCGGTGCCAGGCCGGGCGGCGCCGCCTCCAGCACGGAGAGCGTGCGCGCCCGCGTCTGGGCCGCGCCGGACCGGCGCAGGTCGGGGTGGAGCGCGTTCAGCGGGCGGTCCCGGTCGTCGCGTTCGCCGATCAGGCCCGGCGCGCGGTCCATCGCGGCCCAGGCGGCGGCGAGCACGGCCCACCGGTCCTCGGTCGCCTTGATCCGCCAGCCGTCGTAACCGCCGGTCGGCAGCCACTCACCCTCGCCCGCCGCGATCAGCCCGGCCGCGAGCGCCACCTCCGCGACCAGCCCGGCCGCCCATTCCGGCAGATCGAGAAGCTGGGCCGCGCGCCGCAGGTCCCGTACGGACAGGCCGCCGGCGCGCAGCACGCCGGGCGGGTCGACGCTCCACAGCTCGCACAGCTCCTCCACCATGCGGACGAACATGAACGCCTGCCCGGCGGCCGTCCGGTCGGCCAGCTCCTGGTCGCGTACGGGTCCGTCCAGGGCGGGCGGCCCGGGGGACAGGTCGCGGTGCACCCGGCCGCCGCGCAGGACCAGGGCGACCTCACGGGGCAGCGCGACCGTCTCCTCCCCGGTCGCCCCCAGCAGCCCGCGGGCCAGCAGTTGCTCGATGGGTGACTGCGCGGTCGCGGTGTCCACCTCACGGCGGGCGCTCGGCAGCCGTCCGCTCGGCGGGCCCCAGACGAGCTCGTCCAGCGCCGCCCTCGCCTGCGGCGACACCTCCTCCAGCAGGCGCGCGACGGTCGCGGGGTCGGACAGCAGCGCCGTGAGCCGTTCCCTGGCCGGTCTACCCGCGTCCGCCTGCCCGCCGCCCTCGTACGCGGGGTCGATGTCGTGCAGGAGGACATCGAGCCGTTCGGGCGGATGGTGGCGGAAGACCTCGGCGGCCGGCGGGCCGAGCGCGGCCGGGGGCTCCAGGGCCGCGGGCACTCCGGGCGCGGGCAGCAGGGCGTCCGGCGGTCCGTAGACCAGGCCGCGGGTGACCAGCGCGTCGAGCGCCGCGTCGAGAGCGGCCCCGATCTCCTCCTCCGTGGACGTGCCGGGCGCCGCGCGTACGATCATGGAGAGCAGGGCCGGGCGGGAGGAAGGGCCGTCGCCCAGCGCCAGCGTCTCCAGCACGGCGAGCTGGAAGCGGTCGAGCCGGTCCAGCGCCCGGCCGAGGGCCGAGGGACTGCAGGCGCGGGCGGCGAGGCCGTCGAGGTGGGCGGGGACGGGCGTGACGAGTTCGGGCCGTGCCGCCACGAGCGCTCGCAAGTGCTCGTCGGAACGGCCGCGCAGCCACTCGCTGAAGTCCGTGCCCGTCATCGTCTCCATGGTAGGGCGACGCCTCCTGGGGATCACGGGACCGCCCGCGCGACAGGGGTTGACGGAAGATCGACGGGAATCCGGAGACGCGACGCTTCAGTGGCCCCTTAGTGGGTCCACGGGGCCTGTCTGTGGGCATAACCTACATCCATCACCTTCACGACAGTCTGAACGAGGTCACCCCTGTGCCGAGTGGCAAGGTCAAGTGGTACGACGCCGACAAGGGTTTCGGCTTCCTCACCCGCGACGACGGCGGTGAGGTCTTCGTCCATTCCTCCGCGCTGCCCAAGGGCGTGGAGGCCCTCAAGCCCGGGCAGAAGGTCGAGTTCGGGGTGGCCGAGAGCCGCCGCGGACAGCAGGCGCTCTCGGTGCGGGTGATCGACCAGCCTCCGACGCTGGCCAAGACCGTGAAGCCCAAGGCGAAGCGGAAGAAGCCGGACGAGATGGTCGTCATCGTCGAGGACCTGATCAAGTTGCTCGACGACATCTCGAACTCCTACCAGCGAGGCAAGCATCCCGACGTGTCGCACGCCAAGAAGGTCGCGACCGTGCTGCGCGCGGTCGCCGACGACCTCGACGCGTAGCGTCCGCACTCCTGCGGCCGGGCGCTCCGGCGTCCAAGACGCGGCGAGGGCCCGGGAGGGTCCGGCGGGGCTCAGGCGGTGGCGGCTCCGGTGGCGAGCCTGCGGCGGCGCAGCGCGAGGAGGCGGCCGAGGGACAGCGCGAGGACCGCGGACATCACGCCGAGCCCGGCGGGACCGGCCACGAACAGGGAGAGCACCAGGCCGAGCAGGCCGCCGGACACCCAGGCGATCTGCAGCAGCGTCTCGGCGACCCCGAAGGCCGACGAGCGCACCTCCTCGCCGATCTCGCGTTGCACGATCGCGTCGAAGGCGAGCTTGCCGAGGCCCTGGGCGAACGCGCCCACGAGGGCGACGGCGGCGGCGGTCCAGATGGTGAAGACGAACGCCGCCGCGACGGTGGCGACCGTCGCGAGCGCGAGCGTGGCCAGCACGGTCAGCTGCGGCGAGCGGGACCGGGTCCAGGAGCCCGCGGCGGCCCCCGCCAGGCCGCCCACGCCCGCGGCGGCCGCCAGCAGCGCCAGCGCCACCGTGGGGCCGGGGCCGCGCAGGTGGCCGTCCTGGACGAGGAACAGCAGGAAGAACACGAGGAAGCCCGACTGGACCCGGATCGCGGCGTTGGCGCCCATGGCCTCGCCCACCGCCGAGCCCACCAGGGAGCCGGCGCCCGGCCGCGCGCCCGGGCCCCTGTTCACGCCCGCGTCCCTGTTCACGTCCGGGCCCAGGCCGAGCAGCGCGCGCCAGCGCGGGCGCGGCTCGTCCTCCTCCGGGTCGGGCGCGTCCACGTGCCGCGGCAGCCGTACGGCGAACACCCCGCACAGCAGGAACAGCGGCACGGCGGCGCGCAGCACCCAGTCGGGCCCGGCCGCGGCGGACAGGCCGGTGGCCAGGCCCGCCCCGGCCCCGGCGGACACCAGCGCGAACAGCGCCACCCGCGCGTTGGCCGTCACCAGAGGGATGTCGGCGGGCAGCAGACTCGGCATGATCGCCGCACGGGAGACGTTGTAGGCCTTCGACAGCACCAGGACGGCGAGGGCGGACGGGAACAGCGTGACGGCGTCGGAGGTGTGGACGGCGCCGGCCATGCCCCAGCACAGCAGGCCCCGCGCGAGCAGGGTGCCCGCCATGATGTAGCGGCGGCCCGAGCGCAGCCGGTCGAGCACCGGCCCGACGAACGGCGCCACGACCGTGAACGGCAGCATCGTGACCAGCAGGTACACCGCGACCTGCCCGCGGGCCTGGCCGACCGGGAGCCGGAACAGCAGCGCCCCCGCGAGGGCGACCGTGACCAGCGCGTCCCCGGCCGAGTGGGCTGCCGTCAGCTCGATCAGGCGGCCGAGCCCGGTGCGGTCCGCTCCCTGGGCGTGCGTGAGCCGGCGGGTCGCCCGCGCGGGCGCGCCCACAACATGCATAACGTTCGCCCAAATGTTCACCATAGGCCCCGAGGGTCCTCTCATGATTTGCCCATCAAGCCGGTGCGGTCCGCTCCCGGCGTGGGTGAAAATGGAGAGTGTGAGTCGTACCCGAATCCGTAGCACTCCAGTCGACCAGGCCTGTGCGGCGGCGGTCGGCCTCGCCCGCGGCGCGGCGGAGGAGATCGCGCGCCCGGGGGAGGTGGGAGAGCACCTGGGCTTCGACAACGAGGGCGACCGGGTCGTCACCCATTACTTCGAGTGCCTCGACCGGGCGTACCTGGGCTGGCGCTGGGCCGTCACCGTCACCCGGGCCTCCCGCGCCCGCGTGGTGACCGTGAGCGAGACCGTGCTCCTGCCCGGAGCCGGCGCGCTGCTCGCCCCCCGCTGGGTGCCGTGGAACGAACGGCTGCTCCCCGGCGACCTCGGGGTGGGCGACCTGCTGCCGGCCGAGGCCGACGACGACCGGCTCGTGCCCGGGTTCGCCTCCCCAGACGAGGAGATCGACGCGCAGGCCGTCTTCGAGCTCGGCCTGGGCCGGGCCCGCGTCCTGTCGGCCCTCGGCCGCGACCTCGCCGCGCACCGCTGGCGGTCCGGCGAGCCCGGGCCGCATGCCCCGATCGCGCACGCCGCGCCCGCGCAATGCTCCACCTGCGGCTTCTACTGGCCGCTCGCCGGGACGCTGGGGCTGGGCTTCGGCGTCTGCGCCAACGAGTACGCGCCGGACGACGGCCGGGTGGTGTCGGCCGACCACGGCTGCGGCGCCCACTCCGAGGCGACCATCGTGCCCTCCATGGTCACGGACGCGGCGCCGCCGATCCTGGACGACCTGGGATACGACCTGATCGAGTCCGGCTCCGCCGACGAGGCGAGCTCCGAACCCCTGGGCCACGCCTGATCATGTTCGACACCGAGCGCCTGCGTGACACGGTTCTCGCGGCCTGGGCGGCCTCGCCCGCCCGCTTCCGCGAGGACGCCAACGCCGAGGAGGACTTCGCCCTCGGCGGCTACCGCGACCGGCTGGTCGTGGAGCTCGCCCAGAACGCCGCCGACGCGGCGCTGCGGGCGGGCGTGCCCGGCCGCCTGCGGCTGACGCTCGCCGACGGCGTGCTGCTCGCCGCCAACACCGGCGCTCCGCTCGACGAGACCGGTGTCGAGGGCCTCAGCACGCTGCGGGTCTCCGGCAAGAAGGACGAGACGGGGGCGGCGGGACGGTTCGGCGTCGGCTTCGCCGCCGTGGTGTCGGTGACCGACGAGCCCTCGATCGCCTCCCGGCTGCCGTCCGGCGAGATCCGGGGAGTGCGCTGGTCGCGTGCGGAGACCGCCGCGCTGGTCGCCGCCACGCCGGCGCTCGCCGGGGAGCTGAAGGGCCGCGAGGGCCACGTCCCGCTGCTGCGGCTGCCCTTCGGCGACGACGCCCTGGGCGTCCCCGAGGGCTACGACACGCTCGTCCGGCTGCCGCTGCGCGACCAGGCCGCCGAGGAGGCCGTACGGCGGATGCTGGAGGAGGCCGGGCCGGCGCTGCCGCTGTCGATGCCGGCCCTGGAGACCGTCGAGGTCGAGGTCGACGGGCGGAGCCGCACGATCTCGGCCGAGGGCTGGCACGTGGTCGCCGAGGCGGGCACGTTCACCCCCGCACAGGTGGCGGAGCTGTTCGCCGACCGGCCGACCGAGGAGCGGGCCCGGCCCTACTGGGAGGTCCGCTGGGCCGTCCCCACCGGCAGCCCCGCCGGTAGCCCTGCCGGTGGCCGCGACGGCGTCCCCCGGGTCGTCCACGCGCCGACCCCGAGCGACGAGCCGCTCGACCTGCCCGCGCTGCTGATCGCGTCGTTCCCGATGACCACCGACCGGCGGCACGTCGCGCCGGGGCCGCTCACCGACTTCCTGGTCGCCAGGGCCGCCGAGGCGTACGTGCGGCTGCTGGGGGAGCTTCCGGCCACCCCCGCCCTGCTCGGCCTCGTCCCCGGCCTCATGGGCAGCGGCGCGCTCGACGCGGCGATCAGGCGGGAGATCATCGCGGCCTTGCCGGACACGCCGCTGCTGCCGTCGATCTCCCACGACGCCGACGGCGTCGTCCCGGGCGGTCAGGCGCGGGCGGTCGAGGGCCCGGCCGAGTTCCTGGAGAAGATCGCCGGCATCGTCCCCGGGCTGCTGCCCGCCGGATGGGCCTCCCGGCATCCGGCCCTGGCCACGCTCGGCGTACGCCGGGTCGAACTGGCCGACGTCGTGGACATGCTGTCCGGCGAGGCCGTGGAGGACAAGGACCCGGCGTGGTGGCGGTCGCTGTACGAGACGCTGCCCGCCGACGACCCGGAGGCGATCGGGGCGATCCCTGTGCCGCTCGCCGACGGCCGCCTGGTGCGCGGCCCGCGCGGCACTCTGGTGCTGTCACCGGACGGCGCCGCCGCCTTGTCCGGCGGGCCGGGCGTGCCGGGCTCCCTGGACCCCGCCCTGCTGGCCCCGCTCGGGCTGCGGATCGTCCATCCCGACGCCGTCCACCCGCTGCTGCTGCGGCTGGGCGCGGCCGAGGCGACTCCGCGCACGGTGCTGGAGGACCCGCTCACCCACGCGGCCGTGGCCGAGTCGCTGAACAGCGCCGATCCCGAGCCGGTGGCCCAGGCCGTGCTGGCCCTGGTGGACGCGGCCGGCCTGACGGCGGGAGAGGCGCCCTGGCTGGCCGAGCTGGCCCTGCGCGGCGCGGACGGCGAGCGGTACGCGGCGGGTGAGCTGCTGCTGGCCGAGGGCTCGCTGGCCGGACTGATCGACCCGGAGGTGCCGTTCGGCGTCGCCGCGCCCGACCTGGTGGAGAAGTACGGGCCGCACGTGCTCGCGGCGACCGGGGTGCTCGACGGCTTCGCCGTGGTCAACGACTCCGACGTGCTGCTCGACCCCGCCGAGTGCGACCACGACCTCGATCTCGAGGACGAGTGGCTGGAGGCGGTGCTCGACCTGCTACCCGATCTCGACGTGCCCCCGGTGGTGCGGGAGTTCACCGCCGTGCGCGATCTGGAGTACGTCGCGGACTGGCCGAACGCGCTCGCGCTGCTGTCGCGGCCGCCGCTGCGCGCCGCGCTGCGGCCGATGCGGGTGCTCGCGGCGGGGGAGACCGTCGAGGTGCCGTCGTACACGGCCTGGTGGCTGTCGCGGCACCCGGTGCTCGGCGGGCGCCGGCCGGTCGAGCTGCGGCTCCCGACGGGCGACCCGCTGCTGTTCGGCCTGTACGCCGAGGCGCCGGCGGGGATCGACGAGGACGCGCTCACGATGATGGGCGTCCGGTCGACCCTGGCCGGGCTGCTGGACTCGCGCGGCGGCCCAGAGGAGCTGCTCGACCTGCTGGCCGACGCGTCCCTGGAGGTGGACCGCGCCCAGCTGCGCTCCTTGTGGATCGCGCTGGCCGCGGTCGACCCGGACCGCGTCGGCCCGCCGGAGGCCGTACGGGCCGTGCGGAAGGGCATGGTCACGGTCGCGGACGTCGAGGACGGCCCGGTCGTGGTGGAGGCGCCCGACCTGCTCCCCCTGGTGGAGGACCGCCCGCTGGTGCTGGCGCCGTTCGACCTCGCCGAGGCGTTGTCGGACGTGCTCGACCTGCCGCTGGCCGGAGAGGCGGTCACCGGCGCGGTCACCTCGCACGGCGCGGAGAAGCCGGTGCCGCCCGAGGTACGCTCGCTGCTGCCCGGCGCCCCCGCGACCTACGTCGAGCACGACGAGCTTCTCGTGGACGGCACCCCCGTGCCGTGGCGGTTCTTCGACGGCGTGGTCCACGCCACCGGCGTGGAGGGGCTGGCCAGAGGCCTGGCCTGGGCGTCCGGCCAGTGGGGCGACCGCCTCGCCGTCGCGGCCCTGCTGCGCGACCCGGCCCGGGTCCCCCTCCTCCTCGCCGAGGCCGACCTCGACCCCGTCACGTCCCTCTGACCCCTCACCGCACAGCCGGGAGGGGGTAGTCGGGCAGGGCGATGTTCCCGGCCTTGGCGAACTGGGCGGCCAGGATGCCGCGCATCGGCCAGCGGGTCATGGACCGCATCGAGGCGGCCCGCAGCCGGATCGCGAGCGCGGTGGACGGCGCGAAGCCGCCGGCGCCGCCGGGCGGCAGTTTCTGCGCCTCCGTCACGTAGGGCCGCATGACGCGTTCGTAGCCGCGCAGCGCGACCCGGTGGTCGTCGGCCGCGGCCAGCTCGCCGGCCAGGACGTACGCCCCGACCAGCGCGAGGCTGGTGCCGAGGCCGGTCAGCGGCGTGGCGCAGTAACCCGCGTCGCCGAGCAGCGCCACCCGGCCGCGCGACCACCGATCGAGACGCACCTGTCCCATGGGGTCGAAGAAGAAGTCGGGCGCGTCGGCCATCGCCGCCAGCAGGCGCGGGGTCTCCCATCCGGCGCCCGCGAAGCGGTCGGCGATGATCTGCTTCTGCGCGGCGACGTCGCGGCGGTCGTAGGCGATCGGCCCTGACCGGAAGCTCAGGCCGGCCTTGATCTCCCCGGGCAGGCGTCCCGGCCGCGCCGAGACGACCAGGCCGCCCGGGGCGTTGTACATCTGGTACCAGCCGCCGAGGTCCATCGGCAGCGTGGTGGTGAACCACGAGGTGTAGAGCCCGAGCGGGCGGACGAACTCCGCCTCCGGGCCGAAGGCCAGCGCGCGCACGGCCGAATGCGGCCCGTCCGCGCCGACGACCAGCCCGAACCGACGCGGCGGGGACTTCTCGAAGGTGACGGTCACCCCGTCGTCGTCCTGCCGCAGGGCGGTGACGGTGTCGTCGAACAGATACTCGGTGCCGGGGAGGGACGCCTGGTAGAGGAGGTCGGCCAGGTCGCCGCGGAGGATCTCGATCTCGGAGACGATTCCCTCGCCGCCGAAGGCGTCGACCGGGAGGGTGGCGGTGAAGCGGCCCTTCCCGTCGACCAGGGCGACGCCGCGCTGGTCCACGGCGACCTCCCGCGCCCGGTCGAGCAGGCCCATCCGGGCGGCCACGGTGCGGCCCGCGCCGCGCAGGTCCACGGTCTGGCCACCCGGGCGGGGGGCGGGCGCGCGCTCGACGACCGTGACGGAGAAACCCGCCCGGCCCAGCCAGTACGCCAGTGCGGGCCCGGCGACGCCGCCGCCGGAGACGAGGATGTCGGTGTTCTGCATACGTCGAACTGTACGGCGTACGCATAGTGCACGCAAGGCGTTAAGCTCGGTAAACAACAGTGCCGCACTAGTGCATCAGCGCAGGCCTTGAGCAGCGTGGGGCTGTCCTCGCAGCGTGCTGGGCTAGAGTGGTGCACTAGTGCGGAGGTGGGCGTGGACGGTTCGGGCGCGGGGCGCTACCAGGAGATCGCCGCCGAGCTGCGGAGGCGGATCGAGACGGGTGAGCTCAGGCCGGGCGACCGGGTGCCGTCCACCCGGGAGATCATCCGGCGGTGGGGCGTCGCGATGGCGACCGCGACGAAGGTGCTCACCGAGCTCCGCCGGGAGGGACTCGTCCGCGCCGTGCCCGGCGTCGGCACGGTCGTCGACACCGGCGTCCGCACCGGGAGCCGGCCGTCCCCCGCCGTTTCGCCGCAGGGGAAGGCCGCCGGCGGCGGTTCGCTTCCCGCCGGGTCGCAGGGTTCCGCCGGGTCGCCGCGTGCCGCCGGCAGCGGGGATTCCGCCGTGCCCGCACGTGAGGCCGGTGCCGAACCGGGCGTGCCGCCGCGTGCGGCGGGCGCGGGGGAATTCTCCGCCGGGCGGCCGGGCGCGCCGGTCCGTTCCCGGCGCCGGGGTGCCCCGGACGGTGCGCTCACACCGGCGCGCATCACCTCGGCGGCCATCGCGGTCGCCGACGCGGAGGGGCTCGGGGCGGTCTCGATGCGCCGCGTGGCCGCCGAGCTGGGGGTGGCGACGATGTCGCTCTACCGCCATGTCGCGGACAAGGACGCCCTGGTGCTGCGGATGATGGAGGAGATCTTCGCCCGGATGCGGCTCCCCGGCGAACCGCCCCGCGACTGGAGGGGCCGGATCGAACTGGCCGCGCGCCTGCTGTGGGCGACGTTCCGCCGCCATCCGTGGCTCGCGCCGGCCATGTCGGTGACGCGGCCCCAGCCGATCGCCGCCGCGCTGCCCTTCACCGAGTGGATGCTCACCGCTCTCGACGGTCACGGTCTCGACCTGGAGACGGTGTTCACCGCGTACATCACCGTGTTCAACCACGTCCGGGGTACGGCGATCAACCTGGAGGTGGAGGCGGAGGCCGAGGAGCTCACCGGGATGAGCGTCGACGAGTGGATGGACGCCCAGGAGCCCGCCTTCAAGGCGATCATGGCGGGCCGCAGGCTGCCGATGTTCGAATCCCTCAGCGCGAGCGGTTACGACTTCGACATCGACGCGCTGTTCGAGTTCGGCCTGCAGCGCCTCCTCGACGGCATCTCGATGCTCCTCACCGACACCCCCTGAGCGGAGCCGCCGGGTCAGGGACTGTGCGGCTCCGATCCGGACAGGCCGGAGGCGGGGGTGGTGTCACGTACGCGGGCGTCGCGGCGGCGGACGTACAGGAGGCCGAACAGGCCGAGACCGACGCCGGCCACGCAGGTCCAGACGAGCCGCGTGTCGGCCGGCCGTACGACCAGCAGCACCACGACCAGGGCGACCGCCCACAACACCGTTCCGGTCAAGATCGTCAGGGTGTCCCGGGTTCTGAGGGGCGTGGGGTCCGGCCGGCGTTCGCTCACGTGGGCCAGCTTAGAAGGGCATGACGGCGACCGGGTATTTTTATGACAAACCCGTCACGAAAGGACAACGCTGCTCCCCTGGCTCTTCCCGCCGATGCTAGGGGCCTGCGACTCTGCGCGCGTGAAAACGAACCCCATGAATACCCCTAATTTCCTCGATCGATACTTTTCCATCTCAGCCCGTGGTTCCACCGTCGGCCAGGAGGTCCGCGGCGGCTTCGCCACATTCTTCACGATGGCCTACATCGTGGTGCTCAACCCGCTCATCATCGGCACCGTCGCCGACAAGACGGGCCAGTTCCTCGGTGACGGCGCCAACCCCAACATCCCGTTGGTCGCGGCGGCCACCGCGTTCGCGGCAGGCATCCTCACGATCCTGATGGGCGTCTTCGGCCGGGTGCCGTTCGCCCTGGCCACCGGGCTCGGCCTGAACGCCTTCCTCGCCTTCGGCATCGCCAGTCAGATGTCGTGGGAGGACGCGATGGGCCTGGTGGTGCTCGAAGGCGTCGTCATCGCGATCCTCGTGGTGACGGGCTTCAGAGTGGCGGTGTTCCACGCGATCCCGGCGCAGCTCAAGACCGCGATCAGCGTCGGCATCGGGTTGTTCATCGCGCTGATCGGCTTCGTGGACGCCGGGTTTGTCCGGCGGATGCCCGACGCGGGCGGCACCACCGTCCCGGTCAAGCTCGGCGCCCTGGGCAACGGCTCGCTGACCGGATGGCCGACCCTTGTGTTCGTCGTCGGCCTGCTCGTGACGGCCTTCCTCGTCGCCCGCAGGGTCAAGGGCGCCATCCTGATCGGCATCATCGGCACCACCGTGCTGGCCATGATCGTGGAGGCGATCGGCAAGATCGGGCCGCAGGTGGCCCCGGGCCAGCCGGCCAACCCCGACGGCTGGTCGCTCAACGTGCCCGCCTGGCCGGCCACGTTCATCGAGGTGCCCGATCTGTCGCTGCTCGGACAGTTCAGCCTGTTCGGCGGCTTCGCCAAGATCGGCGGCCTGGCGGCGGTGATGTTCGTCTTCACGCTCATGCTCGCCGACTTCTTCGACACCATGGGCACCATCGTCGGCGTGGGCCGGCAGGCGAACCTCGTCCGGGAGGACGGGACGGTCGAGCGCACCCGGGAGATCCTGCTGGTCGACTCGCTCGCGGCGGCGGCCGGCGGCGCGGCGAGCGTCTCGTCCAACACCACCTACATCGAGTCGGCGGCCGGCGTCGGCGAGGGCGCGCGCACGGGCCTGGCGAGCATCGTCACCGGCGTGCTCTTCCTGCTGGCCATGTTCTTCGCCCCGCTGACGGAGATCGTGCCGTTCGAGGCGGCGACCCCGGCTCTCGTGGTCGTCGGCTTCCTGATGATGACGCAGGTCAAGGAGATCGACTTCAGCGACTTCGAGACCGCGATCCCCGCGTTCCTGACCATCGTGCTCATGCCGTTCACGTACTCGATCACCGCCGGAATCGGCGCGGGCTTCGTGAGCTACATCGTGATCAAGGTCTTCCGCGGCAGGGCGAAGGAGATCCACCCCCTGCTGTGGCTGGTCGGGGCGTTGTTCGTCGTGTACTTCGCGCTGGAGCCCCTCAAGGACCTGCTCGGTCTGAGCTGACCGCCGGTTCGGTCCCCAGAGGCCGCCGCGGCCCTCCGGCCGCGGCGG
>QFZU02000019.1 GCA_003260025.2 Microbispora triticiradicis
GGCGGCTCCGCCGTCCCTGGCGCCGAGCAGGGCCAGCAGCGCGCGCTCGCGGGCCGCCTCCGTCTCGCGGGCGGCGGCCCGCACCCGGCCGAGCGTGGTGGCGACGACCTGGGCCACGATCGCCGCCGCGGGGTCCTCGCCGTCCCAGCACACGTAGCCGTCCGGCCGTCCGCCGATCCGGATCACCGTGGCGTTCGCCCCCGGCGCGGCCAGGCCGGACGCCCGGTAGGCGACCCCGACCGAGGCGGAGGCCGCGCGCAGGATGTCGTCCTCGCCCGCGCCCTCCATCGCGCCGAGCCCGTCGATCGCCTCCCGCGTACGGCGCAGCAGCAGCCCGGGGTCGGCGCGCACGGCGGCGCTGAGGCCGAGCACGGTGTCCGACAGGGAGTGGTCGGAGGCCCCCGCGAGCAGGGCGACCCTCTCCCGCCGGGCCACCTCCACCATCTCCGGGGAGGTGCCGGAAGGGCCGGGCAGCACGATCCCGGCCAGCCCGCGGCCTCCGGCCAGGCGCAGCGCGCCGGCCACGTCGCACGACCGCATGGCGTGGCGGGACAGGATCGCAAGGGCCCCGGGGGCCGCCGCGGCAAGTTCGCGCATCTCGTCGACGAGGACGACGCTGTCGACCTCCCGGGCGTCCCAGGGCCCGGCGACGAGCGTCAGCCTCCGGCCCGCGGGGGTCCTCAGCAGGTCACTGACGCGGCGCATCGGGTGCCTCTCCTCCGTCGCGGGGGACGCGCGCGACCGAGGAGGCCGGGGTGGTCAGCACCTCCTCCGCGCGGTGACACGCCACCTTACGTCCTGCCAGCTCGCGAAGCTCCGGCGCCTCGTCCCTGCAGCGGTCCGCCGCCCAGGGGCAGCGCAGCCGGAACGGGCAGCCGGTGGGGGCCGGCGCCGCCTCCGTGCGCCCGGCCGTACGCGGCGGCTCGCCGCCGAGGCGCGGCACCGCGTCACGCAGCGCCCGGGTGTACGGGTGGGCCGGCCGGGTGAGGAGGTCCGCGGTCGGGCCCGACTCGACCACCCGCCCGGCGAAGAGCACCGACGACGTGCGGCACAGCCGCCCCACGACGCCGAGGTTGTGGGTGATGAGCAGATAACCCAGCCCGCGGTCCGCGGCGAGGCCCTCCAGCAGTTCGAGGATCCGGGCCTGCACGGTGACGTCGAGCGCGCTCGTCGGCTCGTCGAGCACCAGCAGCCGGGGCTCCACGGCGAGGGCGCGGGCGATGGCAACCCGCTGCCGCTGGCCGCCGGACATCTCGTGCGGCCTGCGGCCGGCCAGCGCGGGATCGAGCCCCACGCCGGCGAGGAGCGCGGCCACGCGGTCCCGCCGCTCGTCCCTGGGCACGCGGTGATGGGTGGTCAGCGCCTCGGCGATCGACGCCCCCGCGGTCATGCGGGGGTCGAGCGCCTCGCTGCCGTCCTGGAAGACCGGCTGCACGGCCCGGCGGAACTCCGCCCGGCCCGCGCGGCCGAGCCCGGCCAGGTCGCGGGAGCCGTACCGGACGACGCCGGAGCGCGGACGCAGGAGGCCGAGCAGGGCGCGGGCGAGCGTGGTCTTGCCCGAGCCGCTCTCCCCGATCAGGCCCACCCCGCCCTCGTCCACGGTGAGGCTCACGTCGTGGACCACCGCCGTCGTGCCGTACGCGAGGGTGACCCCCTCGGCGGCGAGCAACGTCACGACCCCTCCTCAGGCTCGGGCAGCCGGGGGACGGCGGCGATCAGTTCGCGGGTGTAGGGGTCGCGCGGCCGGGCGAACACGTCGGCGGCGGGCCCGCTCTCCACCACCGCGCCGTCGCGCATCACCACGACCCGGTCGGCGATCGTGGAGACCAGCGCGAGGTCGTGGGAGACCAGCAGCACGGCGAGGCCGCGCTCGTCGCGCAGCCGCCGCAGCACCGCGACCACCTCCGCCTGCACGGTGACGTCCAGCGCGCTGGTCGGCTCGTCGGCCAGCAGGACCTGCGCGCCGAGCGCGAGGGCCAGCGCGATGACGAAGCGCTGCGCCTGGCCGCCGGACACCTGGTGGGGATGGCGGCGCAGGATCTCGGGGTCGAGCAGCACCGCGCGGACGGCCTCCTCGGCCCGTTCCCGCGCCCGCGCGCCCTTCACCCCGTGCCGGGCGAGCGCGCGGCGCATCAGCGTGCCGAGGCGCATGGTGGGGTTGAGCGCGGCCTGCGGGCTCTGCACGACCAGGGCGGCCCGCGAACCGCGGATCTCCCGCAGCCGCGCCGGGCTCGCCGTGAGCACGTCGACCTCCCCGACGCGGATCCTCCCCGCGACGTCGGCGCCGTGGACGAGGCCGAGCGTGCTGAGCAGGGTCGTCGTCTTGCCCGACCCGCTCTCGCCGACGATCGCCACGCACTCCCCGGCGGCGACGTCGAGCTCGGGGACCGACGCGATGACCCGGTCGCCGATCCGGACGACGAGATCCCTGACGCTGATCAGGTTCATCGGGCCAGCCTCGCCCTCAGCCCCTCGCCGAGCACGTTGAACGCGAACGCGGTGACCAGGATGGCGAGGCCGGGGAAGGTCACCACCCACCAGTCGGTGGTGAAGAGCGACTGGCCCTGCTGGACCATCAGGCCCCACTCGGGGGTCGGCTCGTGGGCCCCGAGGCCCAGATACGACAGCGCGGCGGCGGTGAGGATGACCCCGCCGCCGTCCAGCGACAGTTGCACCAGCACGGGCGTGAGCGAGTTGGGCAGCACGTGCCGCAGCACGATGAGCGGCGCGGGCACGCCGAGGCAGCGGGCGGAGTCGACGAACCCCCGGGTGGACACCGACGCGGCGACCGACGCCGTGAGCCGGGCGTACCAGGGCCACCAGGTGATCGCGATCGCCACGATCACGGTGGTCACGCTCGGCTGGAGCACCACGGCGAGCGCCAGCGACAGCAGCAGGGCGGGGAAGGCGAGGAAGACGTCGGTCACCCGCATGATCACGTCGCGGGCCCAGCCGCCGGCGTACCCCGCGACCACTCCGAGGAGGACCCCGGCCGCGCCGCTGACGGCGAGCACCGCGACGGCGATGAACAGCGAGGTGCGGGCGCCGAACAGGACCCGGCTGAACACGTCGCGGCCGACCTGGTCGGTGCCGAACCAGTGGTCGCCGCCCGGCGGCAGCAGGGACTCCAGGGGATGCGTGGCCGAGCCGCCGTCGTCCGGGTAGGGGGCGATCCACGGCGCGAGCAGCGCCGCGAGCACGACGATCCCGAGCAGCACGCCGCCCGCCACCGCCAGCCGGTCCACCCCGGCCAGGCGCCGCAGCGGCGTACGGCGGTAGACGGGCAGGGCGGGGGTGGTCATCGCGCCCTCACCCTCGGGTCCACCACGCCCTGGAGGAGGTCCACGGCGAGGTTGGCGACGACGTACAGCACGGCGACCAGCAGCGTCACCCCGGCGATGGCCGGCGTGTCGAGCGAGCGGATCGAGTCGGCGGCGTACCGCCCGAGGCCCGGCCAGTTGAAGACGGCCTCCACGAGGAAGCCGTTCACGATCGAGTACGCGAAGACGAGCGCGATCAGCGCCAGCACCGGGTTCAGCGCCGGGCGCAGGGAGAAGCGGGTGAGCACGGCGGTCTCCCCGAAGCCGAGGGCGCGTTCCAGCCGGGCGTGCTCGCGCGACGACTCCTCGATGAGCGCGGCCCTGGTCATCTGCGCGACCACCCCCGCCGGGTACGCCGCGATCACGAGGGCGGGCAGCACCAGATGCGACAGCGTGCTCGTCAGGATCGGCCAGTTGCCGGTGATCAGCGCGTCCACGGCGGTGACGTTCGTGTAGAGGTGCAGCGGGCTGGTCCGGTCGAGCGACGCGTCGTACTCCCCCGCGACGGGAAACCAGCCGAGGCCGCTGGCGAAGACCGTTTGCAGGGCCAGCGCCAGCCAGAACACCGGCACCGAGACGGCCAGCATCGACGACAGCCGTACTGACAGGTCGGGCAGGCGGCCCTTGTAGCGGGCGGCGGCGATCCCCAGCGGGATGCCCGCGGCCAGCGCGACGACCAGCGCGGCGCCGACGAGTTCCAGGGAGGCGGGGAACGCCTGGAAGAGGTCGTCGCGCACCGGCCGCCGGGTGTGCAGGCTGGTCCCCCAGTCGCCGCCCAGCAGGTCGCGCACGTAGTTCCACAGCTGCACCGGCAGCGGGTCGTCCAGCCCGAACTGCCGCCGGGCGTCGGCGAGCTCGGCCGCCGTCGCCTTGGGTCCCGCGTACGCCACCGCCGGGTCGCCGGGGACCAGGCGCATGACGGCGAACGTGAGGACGATCACGCCGGCCACGACCAGGAGGGCCTGGCCGAGCCGGCGGATCAGGTACCCGGGCATGGTCAGGCGCCGGGCTTCAGGTCGTAGGCGAACACCACGTTCGGATAGGCCGGGTTGTCCGTGTAGCCCTGGACCGACTTGGCGAACGCCCGCTGGTAGGTCTGCACGTACGGCACGGCCACCGCGGCCTTCTCGTTGATGATCTTTTCCTGGAGGCCGGAGTACGCCTTCTCCGCGGCGGGCTGGTCGGTCGCGGTGAGCGCGGGCAGCCCGTCGATCTCCTTGTCGACCGCCGCGTCCTTCAGGTAGGAGAGGTTGAACTGCACCGCGTCCTCACCGTGGAAGACGTTGACGAACCACGAGTAGGCGTCGGCGTAGTCGGGGAACCAGTACATGACGAAGACGTCCTGCCGCTTGGCGGGGTCCTTCGCCTTGCCCTGGTCCCACTGGGTGGTCCACTGCAGCGGCTTGGCCGACAGCTTGACATTCAGCTTGTCGAGGGCCGAGCTGAGCAGCGTGACCAGCAGCTCCTGGTCGCTGTCGCCCTGGGCGTAGGTCAGCGACAGCTCCAGCCGCTTGCCGCCGGGGCCGTAGCCGGCCTCCTTGAGCAGCGCCTCGGCGCCCGCGAGGTCCTGCTTGGGGGTCATGCTCTGGGTGTGGCCGAGCAGGCCCTCCGGCACCAGGCCGCTGGCGGCCACGCCCGCGCCCTTCAGCGCCGCCACTAGGCCGTCGTAGTCGATCGCCTTCTGCAGGGCCTGGCGCAGCTTCACGTCCTTGAGCGGGCCGTCGGCCGTGTTGAACAGCACGAGCAGGTTCTGGAAGGACGGCGTCTGGGAGGTCTGCACCGTGCCGGTGTTCGCGGCCTCGCCGAACAGCTGCGCGTTGAGCCGCTGGACGAACGTCACCTCGCCGCCCCGCAGGAGCTGCCAGGCGGTGGTCAGCTCGGGCGTGACGCGGAAGGCGAGCTTCTTGTAGTGGGGACCGTCCCAGCCGCCCCAGTAGCCGTCGAAGGCCTTGAGCGTGAGCTCGGTCTCCTTGCCCTTTTGCCAGCTCTCGATGGTGTACGGCCCGGAGCCCGCGTCGTGGCCCTCGCCGAACCACTTCTTCAGGTCGCCGGAGGCCGCCGTGGTGTCGTAGACGTACGCCGCGTAGCCGGCCGAGGCGACCAGGTCGAGCGGGGTGGGGTACTTGAGCGTGAACTCCAGCGTCGTGGCGTCCTTGGCCTCGATCTTCTTGACCGCGCTCCAGATGTAGGCCGCGCCCTGGCCCTCCTTCATGGTGCGCTCGATCGACGCCTTCGCCGCGGCGGCGTCCACCGGCTTTCCGGTGTGGAACGTCGCGCCCTGCCGGAGGGTGAAGGTCCACTTCTTGCCGTCGGGCGACGAGGTCCACGACGAGGCCAGGCGCGGCTCGGCCTTCTTCGTCTGCGGGTTGTACCGGGTCAGCGACTCGTAGATGTTCTGCATCGCGATGATCTCGTTGGAATACGAGCTCGCGGGGTCCCAGTCGGTGACGACGTCGAGGTTGGGGACGTACGTGAACGTGGTGTCGGCCGCGCTCCCGGCCCCGCCCGCCGACGGGACGGGCGCGGTGGAGTCGGCGGCGCCGCGGACCTGCCCACCGGCGCAGGCGGCGGCGGAGAGGGTCACTGCGGCCACGGCTCCCGCCGCGAGAAGACGCTTGTGCCAGCGCATGAGGGGGGTTCCTTTCCTATCCGGCCAGCCGGGCGAGAGGGCCGGCGGCCTTGACGTGCAGGCGCACCGCGGGCTCAGGCAGGTAGCTGAGGGGGATCTCGCTGAGCTCGACGATCTGGACAGACTCGGGGTCGGCCCCGGCGGCGACGGCCCTCGCGGCCGCCTCCTCCTTGGCGTTGTCGATCAATCTAGTCCTGGCGCTCCCGCCCCCCGCAGCGGGGATGATCGTCTCGATCCGCCCGCTGGCGAGCGCGATGGCCGCCCCCACGGCGTTGGCGACCTCCGCGTGCTCCGGCCGGATCACCTCGCGCGCCCCCGGCACCCGCTCGGCCAGCAGGAACGCGCCGCCGCCGACCGCCACGAGCGGCCGGTCGGCCCGGCCCGGACGCGAACGGCCCAGCGCCACTCGGTCCACCGCGTCCGCGACGGCCTCGTCGGCGGCGCGTACGGCCCGCTCCAGCCTGTCGCGCCACTCCCCGGGGACGGGGTGGGTGCCGACCACGCCCCGCCCGGCCGCCACGGCCGCGTCGGTCATGGTTGGCGTGGAGCCGCCGAAGACGAGTGCCTCGGCGCCGATGCGGTAGCCCACCGAACGCGGCTCCGCACCGACGATCGTGCCGCCGCCGAGCGCGATCGACAGGATGTCGGGCATCCGGAAGTTCGTCGCGACGCCGCCGATCTCGACCGCCGCGGCCGACTCCCGGGGGAAGCCGCCCACGAGCACGCCGAGGTCGGTCGAGGTGCCGCCGACGTCGGCGACGATCGCGTCGGCGACACCCGACAGGTACGCCGCGCCGCGCAGCGAGTTGGCCGGGCCCGAGCCGATGGTGAGCACCGGGTAGCGCGCGGCGTAGCCGACCGCCATCAACGTGCCGTCGTTCTGCGCGAAGTACGTCTCCACCTCCAGGCCCCTCGCCTCCAGGGCCTCGCGCAGCGCGGCGGTGACGTCGCGCGCCACGCCGTACAACGCGGCGTTGAGCACGGCCGCGTTCTCGCGCTCCAGCAGGCCGAGCGAGCCGATCTCGTGGCTGAGGCTCACCGGCACGTCGCCGATCTCGGCCCGGATGATCTCGGCGACCCGGTTCTCCTGGTCGGCGCTCGCCGGGCTGAACACGCCGGTGACGGCGACCGCGTCGGCGGGCGTGCCGGCCACGAACCTCCGCACCGCGTCCTCGTCCAGGGGGGCGATCTCGCTTCCGTCGACGAAGTAACCGCCCCGGACGATCGCCGTCCCGGCCGCCACGGTGTCGCGCAGGTCGTCCGGCCACTCGCTGAGCGGCGGCACGGACGTGGTCGCGGGAGCGCCGAGACGCAGCACGGCGACCCGGCCGAGCGCCCGCCGCTCCAGGATCGCGTTGGTCGCGTGGGTGGTGCCGAGCATCACCCGGGTGACCAGGCGCGGGTCGGGCAGCCCGGCGAGGACCGCGTCGAGCGCCGCGCGCAGGCCCTCGGTGACGTCGGGGCTGGTGGGGCGCTTGGCCGTGGCCAGCACCCGGTCGTCGTCGTCCAGCACCACCGCGTCGGTGTTGGTGCCGCCCACGTCGATCCCGACGCGCAGGCTCGCGCTCATGCCACCTCCTCGCCCGACGGATCGGAGTCGCATGCGCGCACCGCGCCGCGGTCACCGATTCGCTCGCTCATGCGATCTTCTCCACCGGCAGGTAGTCGAGGTCGTAGCCGAAGGCGCGCGGGCCCGCCGTCTCCAGGCCCTTGGGCGTGCGCCACAGGGGATCGCAGGGCCAGGCGAGCACGGTGACCCGCTGGCCGTACCGCAGCGCCTCGGTCTGGACCGCCGTCGCCGTCTGGGTGTCGACCACCGTGATCAGGTCGGGCACCATGGCCCGGACGCGGCCGTCCTCCAGGGCGACGAGGTTCTCGTTCTGGATCTCCAGGGTCAGCGTCCTGCCCCGGTCGTCGCCGGTGCCCTCGACCGTCGCCGTGCCGCGGGCGAAGCCGCCGGTGGTCCGGCGGTCGAGATCGGCCAGCTTGCCGGTGAGCAGCCGTACGGCGCCCAGCTCGGCGGTGAGGGCGGCGAGCGGGTCGGCGGCGCCCTCGGTCGCCCGGCCCACCGCGATCGCCCGGCTCACCGTTCCCTCGATCACCGCTCCCGCGCACTCGCGGGCGGTCAGCACGTAGTCGGCCATCAGCGCGCTCGACCCCGCCGCCACGCAGACGGCCCGAGCGATCCGCTCCGACCACAGTCCGTCGACCGGCCGGATCGTCACGACGTTGCCGGCGACGTCGGCCATGACCACGAGGTCGGCCGGGATGCCCGCCACGTACATCGAGACCATCTGGACCTCGGGGAACGCCCGGCCCATGGCGTCGGCGTCGAGCAGCGGCAGGCCGAGCCGCGCCGCCCAGGCGACCGGCGCGACCCCGTTGCCACCGCCGATCTCCGAGGACATCACGGCGGCCGGCGGCCGGCCGAAGATCCGCTCGACCTCCTCGGCGATCCGTACCGGTTCGTCCTCGCCGTGGATCATCTCGTGGCTCACCGTCGGCGCGCCGATGCCCGACAACGGCAGCACGAGGGCGTCGCCGGGCAGTTCGTCCAGGGACACGAGCGGGACCTCGCCGTGCTCGCGGATCGCGCGCCGGGCGGCGATGGCGCCGGGGCGCACGTCCCCGCCGCCGCCGGTGCCGAGCACGGCGCAGCCCCGGGCCAGGGCGGCGACGTCCTCCAAGGTGATGCGGGCCTGCATGCGGGGAGCCTTCACTACCGGGGGGTGCCGCCTCAATGTCACAGTGCGACATCTATCACCAGAATGTTGTCGCCCCACGACAAACCCGGAAAAACGACCGTGCCGGCACATCCGGCCGTGGCATCGGGCACAAAAGCAAAAGGCCCGGCCTCCGTTTCCGGAGACCGGGCCTTCGAACTTGGTAGCGGGGACAGGATTTGAACCTGCGACCTCTGGGTTATGAGCCCAGCGAGCTACCGAACTGCTCCACCCCGCGTCGTTGTGTCTCCATGTTACCCACCCCGCGCAGCCAACACCAAATCGTTTCCCCGAGGTGGCCCGCCGTACGACTCGGAGCGGCTCATCTCAAGCGGCAGCGTTCCGGCCCACGGTGATGGTAAAGGTGGTCTCCATCGCCCTGGCGAGACGGTCGAGCATGGCCAGCGTAGGCACGCCGCCACCTCCCTCAATACGCGACAGGGCAGGCTGCGTGATCTGCGCCCGGCGCGCCACCTCGGCCTGCGTCAGACCGAGCTCGATCCGGCGAGATCTGATCATCTCGCCGAGCCGCAGATCCAATCCGGCCTGGATGTATTCGGCATGCTCAACGACCTCGCTACGCGACCGTTCCGTCCTGATCGTCTTCCACCTGCTGTGCCCTGCCATCATCCGCTCCTTTCGAACATGTGAGTGGTCGCGTCGAGATGGGCCACCTCACAAAGCTGCTTGGCTTTGACCGCACGCTCGACGTCGGCATGCGGAGGTGTTTCACGTACGCCTCGCCGCCTGGGTACGGGGTGCTCGGCGGACAGGTGCGGGGGTCAGGGGAGAGACAACTCGTACTCGACCTGCTCGATGGGGTTGCCGTCGCCGAAGTCGTGGTCGCGGACCGCGCCCGATTCGGTGAAGCCGCTCTTCCGGTAGAACCGGCGCGCCTGCGGGGTGTCCCGGAGCGTCCAGAGGTGGGCCCGGCCGAAGCCCTGTTCGCCGATCCTGCGCAGGGTCGCGGCCATCAGCGCGTTGGCGACACCGGTTCCCCAGCCGTCCGGATGGGCGTAGCAGCCGAAGATCTCCGCGGCCTCCGGCCGTGCCGGCGAGGAGCCGAAGTAGGTGAAGGCGAGCGGCCGGCCGTCCAGCGCGCCGAGCAGGACGGTGTCCCTCTTCTGGAGAAGCACGTCACGCCATTTGCCACGCCGATGCCTGATCGCCTCCGCGGCGAACTCCGGGGAGAAGAACCCCACGTAGACCGCCTGCCACGACTCCGCGTGGATCTCGCCGACCACGTCCCCGTCCTCGGGCGTGGCTTCGGTGACCGTCAACACTCCACTCACACCACGACGCTAGAGAACCCCGCGTGCTCCTGGCAACGCGAAGGCCCGGTGCCCGTTCCCGGGGCACCGGGCCTTCGGCTTCAGCGGCGCGGAGCCGCGACCGAGGCGATCAGGGCTGCGCGAGCACGCCGCGCAGGAACGCGACGGCCTGGGCGATGGCCGCCCCGGCGGCGTGGGTGTCACGCAGGGCGTTCAGCATGACGAAGTCGTGGATGACGCCGAGATAACGGACCGCGGTGACGGGCACGCCCGCCTCGCGCAGCTTCGCCGCGTAGGCCTCGCCCTCGTCGCGCAGCACGTCCGCCTCCGCCGTGATGACGAGGGCGGGCGGCAGACCGGCGAGCTGCTCGGCGGTGGCCCGCAGCGGAGACGCGGTGATCTCCGCCCGCTGCTCCTCGCTGGTCGTGTACTGGTCCCAGAACCACTGCATCGCGTCCCGCCGGAGGAAGTAGCCCTCGGCGAACTGGTGGTAGGAGCCCGTGTCGAAGCTCGCGTCGGTGACAGGGTAGAACAACACCTGACCGGCCAGTCGCACGTCGCCGCGTTCCTTCGCCGTCAGGGTGAGCGACGCGGTCATGTTGCCGCCGACCGAGTCGCCGGCGACGGCGATGCGGGCCGGGTCGAGCCCGTGCTCGGCGCCGTGCTCGGCCACCCAGCGCAGGGCGGCGTAGTTCTCGTCGGTGGCGACGGGATAGCGCGCCTCGGGCGAGAGGCTGTAGTTGACGAACACCACGGCGGCGCCGACGCCGAGCGCCAGTTCACGGGCGAGACGGTCGTGCGTGTGGTCGTTGCCGAACACCCAGCCCGCGCCGTGGATGTAGAGCACGACCGGAAGGGGTCCGGCCACCCCGGTGGGCCGGAAGACCGTCACCGCGCCCAGGCTCTCCTTCTCGGTCCCGGGCACCTCGATCTCCGGGCTCTGCACCTCGTCCACCGTCTTGCGGCCGTCCACCGGTCCGAGGTCGAACAGGTAGGGCGGGTTCGCGGTGGCCTCCACGAACGCCTGCGCCGCGGGTTCCAGGACGGGACTGCTCAAGGGGATACTCCTCGTTCTCACGATCGACGGCCACAGCAGGAGGACAAGCCGCCCAGGGCGCGCGTCATCCGACTCAGTGTCCAGTACGCCGCATACGCTAACTGACGCACACAAATGTGGATAATCGGGACATATCACCATCGAAGGCGTCCGGGGTGACGATCAACCTCGCGGACTCCGCACAACGCGAAGGCCCGGTGTCCGTTTCCGGGCACCGGGCCTTCGACTTGAGTAGCGGGGACAGGATTTGAACCTGCGACCTCTGGGTTATGAGCCCAGCGAGCTACCGAGCTGCTCCACCCCGCGTCGGCTCTACGAGACTATCCCGCCACGGGCCGGGAGGCAAACCGGAGCCTCGCGCCGCGGTGGGCGCGAGGCTCCGGACCCGCTCAGCCGCTCGGCGCCGGTGTGGGAGCGGCGGCCGAGGGACCGCCGCTCGGGCTCGCGCTCGCACTTGGTGCGGCGCTCCCGCTCGGGGCCGGGGTCGCCGTCGACGACGGCGTTGCCACCTTGAGCTTGGCCAGGTCGTCCAGCGCCTTCTTGAGCGCGTTCTGCGCGTCGCCGTACGCCTTCCAGTCGGGCGGGGTGTCCGACAGCGCCTTCTGCGAGTCCTGGAACGCCCGCTCCGCCCGGTCGAGCGCGGACGCGAGTGCCGAGGAGTTCGCCGGCGGCTGGGCGACCTGGTCCGGCGGCTGGTTGGGCTGCTGGTCGGGCGTCTGCTCCGGCGGCGTGGCCACGGTGCCGCCGAACACCTGCTGCAACGCCTCGCTCAGGTTGTCGCCGAAGCCGACCTTCTCGCCGAACAGCACGAGGACCTTGCGCAGCGTCGGATACTTGCCCGAGCTCTCCGCACGCGGCTGGATGTAGACCGGCTCGACGTAGAGCAGGCCACCGCCGAACGGCAGCGTGAGCAGGTTCCCGTACAGCACGTCGGTCGCGCCGGCGGTGCCGCGTAGCAGGTTGAGCCGCTCCGAGACCGTGGGGTTCGACTCGAACAGGTTCTGCGCCTGCGGCGGACCCTGCACCGGGGTCGTGCTCGGCAACTGGAGGATCTCCAGTCGCGGGTTCGGTGTCGCGGCGGTCGCGTCGACCGCCATGAACGCCGCCATGTTCTGCCGCTGGTTGGGCACGAACGTGGTCGTCAGCGAGAACCGCTCGGTGTCGCTGCCCGGCATCTTCATCGTCACGTAGTACGGCGGCTGCTTGCTCTTCTGGGTCGCCGGGTCCTCGGGGACCTTCCAGAAGTCCTGCGCGCCGAAGAACGCGTTGGCGTCGGTGACGTGGTAGGAGGTCAGGATCTCCCGCTGGGCCTTGAACAGGTCGGCCGGGTAGCGCAGGTGGTTGCGCAGGTCCGGGCTGATCTCCGAGGCCGGCTTGACGACGCCGCCGAAGGCCTTCCGCCAGGTCTGGAGGACGGGGTCCTTCTCGTCCCAGGCGTAGAGCGTGACCGTGCCGTCGTAGGCGTCCACGGTGGCCTTCACCGAGTTGCGGATGTAGTTGATCTCGTCCCTGGGCACCTGCGGCACGCCGAGCCGGCTGCTCTGCACGTCCGTCGTCAGCGACTCCAGGCTCTTGCGCTCGGAGTAGGGATAGGAGTCGGAGGTCGTGTACGCGTCCACGATCCAGACGATGCGCCCGTCCACCACCGACGGGTACGGGTCGCGGTCCAGCGTGAGGAACGGCGCGACCTGCTGGATGCGCTCCACCGGCTCACGGTTGTAGAGGATGCGCGACTCGGAGTTGATATTGGAGTTCAGCAGCAGGTTGGTCTCGCCGTACTTCACGGCGTAGAGGAGGCGGCGGAAGAAGTTGCCGACCGAGACGCCGCCCTTGCCCTCGTAGGTGTTGTTGACCTGGCCCGTGGTGTTCTGCCGGTCGTCGCCCTGCTGCCCCTGCTGGGGGTAGTCGAGCTCGATCGGTTTGGCCGACTTCGGGCCGCCGACGATCGAGTAGTCGGGCGAGTGCTCCCCGAAGTAGACGCGGGGCTCGTAGTCGCCGAGGTCGCCGACCGGCGGGATGTCCTTCTCGCTGAAGACCGGCAGACCGCTGCTGTCCACCTTGTTGCCGGGCGCGGCGGCGAAGCCGAAGCCGTGCGTGTAGACGAGGTGGCTGTTGATCCAGTTGCGCTGGCCCTCCGGCGGGAGGCCGATCTCCCGGACCGCCACGACGGTGTCCCGCAGCTTGCCGTCGACCGTGTATCTGTCGATGTCGAGTTGCTCGGGGAACTGGTAGTAGCCGCGGACCTGCTGCTTCTGCTGGAAGGTCGGCGACAGCAGGCTGGGGTCGAGCAGGCGCATCCCGGGGATGGCCGACGCCTCGGTCTGCAGCACGGAGGCGTCGGTGTCGGTCTTGGCGCTGTACTCCGTGACCTTCGCCGTATCGACGCCGTACGCCTTCCGGGTCGCGTCGATGTTGCGCTGGATGTACGCCTGCTCCTTGCTCTGCTGGTTCGGCCGCACCTGGAACTGCTCGACCAGCGAGGGATAGACGGTGCCGATCAGCACGGCCGACAGGACGAGGAGCCCGAACGCCGCTCCCGGCCACATCCCGCCGGGCCGGATGACGCCGGCGAAGAAGATCAGCGCGCAGATGATGGAGATGGCCGCGAGGATCCCCTTGGCCGGGAGCACGGCGTGCACGTCGGTGTAGGAGGCGCCGAAGACCTTGCCCCGGTCGGAGAAGACCAGGCTGTACCGGTCGAGGAAGTACGCCGCGCCCTTCAACAGGACGAACACGCCGAGCAGCACCGACAGGTGGACCCGGGCGGCCCGGGTGGCGTGCACCCCTCCGGGCGAGGAGATGCGGAAGCCGCCGTACAGGTAGTGCACGGCGGTGGCCGCGATGATCGACAGGATCACGGCGGTGAACAGGAAGTTCAGCAGCATCCGCAGGAACGGATACGTGAACATGAAGAACGAGAGATCGAGCCCGAACTGGGCGTCCTTCTGGCCGAACGGCGTGGCGTTGGCGAAAAGGAGCCAGGTCTTCCACTGCCCGGCCGTGGACGATCCGGTGAACAGGGCGAGGACGCCCATGCCGACCAGGAAGACCAGCCGCCGGTGCGGGTCGAGGGCCACCCGGTAGCGGTCGGCGCCCTGCGGCGCGCCGAACATCCCCGGGCCGAACATCGGGCGGGTGCGGTGCGCGAGCACCATGTTGCCGCCCACGATGGCCAGCATCAGGGCGGCACCCACGACGAACAGCAGCACCTGCGTGAGCAGCATCGTGGAGAACACCGAGGAGAAGTGCACCGAGTCGTACCAGAGGTAGTCGGTGTAGATCCCCGCGAAGACGAGCAGTAATACGACGATCGCCACCACGGCGATCAGTACGGGTATCAGCAGGCGCGGCCGTCGGGGCAAGCGCACCGCCCGTCCGGCTCCGGGGCTCCGGAAGCTCAACGCTCAACCCCTTGTCTCGGATTGTCGGAAACTCAGATGGGTGTCAGATTGTCGCGGCGCAAACGGTCCGTGCTTGGAAACCTACACCGCGGGGAGCGTGCCCGCGGTAACGGATCTGATCGTTATGGTGGCGCCCCGTCGCCACGTGACGAACGCGGGACGGGAGCGGAAGGGCCAGGTCAGCCGCCCACGCGCCCGCCGCACGCTCAGCCCGCGGGGCAGGAGGGCACGTCGCCCGAGTGGTCACGCAGCGCGTCGATGGCCTTGACCGCGCTTTCGAGGGTGTCGGCCCGCACCAGGCGCAGCCCCTCGGGCACGGCCTTGACGGCGTCGGCGCAGTTGTCCGCGGGGGTGAGGAACACCGTGGCGCCCGCCCGCCGCGCGCCGACCATCTTCTGCTCGATCCCGCCGATGGGGCCGACTATCCCGTCGGGCTGGATCGTGCCGGTGCCGGCGATGGACATGCCGCCGGTGAGCGCCCCCGGGGTCAGCTTGTCGTAGATGCCCAGCGAGAACATCAGCCCGGCGCTGGGCCCGCCGATGTCGCCGACGCTGATGTCGACCTTGAAGGGGAACCGGTAGGAGCTCGACCGCATCTGGACGCCCACGATCGTCGTGCCGTCCTTGCCGGCGATGGTGGAGACCGGGATCTGCGTCTCCGACCCCCCACGCTTGACGCTGAACGTCACCTGCTCGCCTGGTTTGTGCCTGCGGACGGCTCCCGCGACGGAGTCCAGCGCGGTCGCCGGGGCGCCGTCCACCGCGGTGATCTCGTCGCCGGGCTTGAGCTTCCCGTCGGCGGGCGTCCCCTTGTTGGTCGAGACGACCGTGACGGTCTTCTCGATGGGGATCTTCAGCGCGTTCAGCGCGGCGGCGGTGGCCCACTGCTGCGAGTCGGTCATCTCCTGGGTGTTCTGCTCCTCCACCTCCTTCGGCGTGGAGGTCTTGGGGAACAGCGTCTCCTCCGGCACCACCGCGACCGTGGGGTCGAGCCAGCCGCGCAGCGCGGTGACCAGGTCGAGGCGGTTGCCCGGCCCGCCCTGGTAGGCGACGGTGACCATGCTCAGCCTGCCCTGCGTCGGGTACGTCTCATGCCCCGAGATCGAGATGACCGGCTTGCCCTTGACGTCCCCGATCGTGTTCTCCGTCGGCCCGGGGCTCAGCACTACGTACGGCACCGGGACCATGGCGCCGATCACCGCGAACGCGAGCGTGAGGAAACCCGCGACCAGCAGGGTCAGAGCGCGTCGGGACATGGACGAACTCTATGCGTTCCGGACCGCTCTATTCGCAGGCACCGACCCATTCGGCGCCGCCGTCGGCGAACACCTGGTGCTTCCAGATGGGCACCTCGCGCTTGAGATCGTCGATCAGCCTGCGGCACGCGTCGAACGCCTCGGCGCGGTGCGGGCAGGCGGCGGCCACGACCACGGCGATCTCGCCGAGCCTCAGGTCGCCCACCCGGTGAACCGCCGCCAGCGCCGTCACCTGATGATCGGCGGCCACCTTCTCCGCGACCCTGCGCAGGTGCTCCTCGGCGGACGGGTGCGCCGAGTACGACAGGAGCGTCACCGGCCTGCCGCCGTCCTGCTCGCGCACCGTCCCGACGAAGACCGCCGTACCTCCGGCCGCGTGGTCCTCGACGGCGCCCAGCACCTCGTCGACGGACAGGGGGGTGTCCCGGATCCCCAGCAATCGGATGACGTCCACCATCCCGAGGGTAGTACGTGAACCTCACGTGACCGGGGACCGGGACCACCGGCCAGGGATCAGGTACGGCGCTTGCGGCGGGCGGCGCGGACGATCGCGGCGGTGCCGATGACCGCCACGGTCGCGCCGGCGGCAGTGATCGTGGCCTCCTTGCCCGACAGGCGGCGGCCGACGACGGCGTGCCTGCCCTCGACCAGTTCGAGCAGTTCGCGCAGGGCCGCCTCGTTGGACCAGGCCGGTTTCCAGCCCGCCTCCCGCAGCGCCACGCCGTCGACCACCCAGGGATAGACGACGTAGTGCAGGTCGGTGGCCGCGGTCGGGGTGATGCCGAGCCGGTGCAGCCGCTGCGCGGTGCCGAACGTCACCCCCGCCGGGAGCTCGAACCTCTTGAGGCCCGAGATCTCCTCCACCTGGTCCATCTCCAGCCAGCCCTCCGAGCCGACCGCCACCACCCCGGAGACCCGGCCGAGCGCGGCGGCCTCCAGCGCCGACACCAGGTCGTCGACGTGGCAGAACTGCCAGCGGGGCAGGCAGCCCTTCACCACCAGCAGCCGGGGCGCCTCGAAGTGGCGGGTGATGACGGTGTCGACGCCCGGCCCCACCAGGGCGGCGGGCCGCAGCACGGTCACCTCCAGGCCGGGATGCGCCCGCAGCGACCGCCGCACCAGGGCCTCGATCTCCAGGTGGTCGCCCACCAGGCCGGTGTCGGGCTCCGCCGCGACCGGGGCGTCCTCCTGTAGCGGGACCGGGTTGTCGGCGGCGGCGCCGTACACCATCGCGCTCGTCACCAGCACGACCCGGCGCACCCGCGCCGCCGCGCAGGCCGTCAGCACGGTCTGGGCCGCCCGGATGTTGTAGCGCCGGCGCTCGGCGGCGTCGGTGTCGAGCGACTCGTCCGCGCCGAGATGCACCAGGACGTCCACGTCGGAGATCCGGTTCGCCAAGAGCGGATCACGAATGTCGAGGACTCGCCAGGTGACGTCCTGGACGTCTCCGCGCTGCTCGTCGATGGCCACCGCGCGGCGGAAATCCGCAGACGAGGCCACTTTCGCGAGGAACGCACGGCCGAGACCGGAGGCGGCGCCCGTGACCGCGACGACGGGGGGACGCAGGCGTTTCGAGGTAGGCACGAGGTCCTCACTTTGCACTGATCCGCCCCACGGCGGCTAACGTGGCGGATGTGGACTCCTCCATCCTGCACGAGGTGGCGCGGTGACTGACCTGCCAGGTCGCGAAAACGACCCCAACGACAATCCGTTCGCCATGTTCGGCAGCCCGGAGCAGATGGCCGCGGCCATGCGGCAGTTCGCCGACATGCTGTCGGCCTCGCCGGAGGCCGGGCCCGTCAACTGGGACATGGCGAAGAACATCGCACGGCACGCCGTGGTCGCCGAGGGTGATCCGAGCGTCATGGAGGGCGAGCGGCGGCAGATCGCCGAGGCCCTCAACCTGGCCGACCTTTGGCTGAACGAGGTGACCCCGCTGCCCGGCGGTGTGACGGCGCCCCAGGCCTGGAGCCGGTCGGAGTGGATCGAGAAGACGATCCCGGTGTGGAAGCAGCTGTGCAATCCCGTCGCCGCCCAGATGGTGGAGACGATGGGCGGCACGCTCGGCGCCGCCGGTCTGCCGCCGGAGGCGCAGGCCGTGGCCGGGCCGCTGATGGGCATGCTGAAGCAGATGGGCAGCATGATGGTCGGCCAGCAGATCGGCCAGGCCCTCGGCTCGCTCGCCCGGGAGGTCGTCGGCTCCTCCGACATCGGCCTGCCGCTGTCCGACGCCGCCGCCCTGCTGCCGGGCGGCGTGGCCGCCTTCAGCAAGGGCCTGGAGACGCCCTCGGACGAGATCCGGCTCTACCTGGCGCTGCGCGAGGCCGCGCACCACCGGCTGTTCCAGCACGTGCCGTGGCTGCGGGCGCACCTGCTCGGCACGGTCGAGGAGTACGCCCGGGGCATCACGGTCGACGTGTCCGCGCTGGAGGAGAAGCTCCAGGGGCTGGACATCAGCAACCCGGAGCGGATCCAGGAGGTCCTGGGCGGCGGCGAGTTGCTCAAGCCCGAGGAGACCGAGCGGCAGAAGGCCGCCCTCACCCGCCTGGAGACCGCGCTGGCGCTGGTCGAGGGCTGGGTGGCCACGGTGGTGGACGCCGCCGCCGAGGGCAAGCTCCCGTCCGCCGCGGCGCTGGCCGAGACCGTACGGCGCCGCCGCGCCACGGGCGGACCGGCCGAGCGGACCTTCGCGACGCTGGTGGGCCTGGAACTGCGGCCGAGGCGGCTCCGTGAGGCGGCCGCCCTGTGGAGGGCGCTCGGCGACGAGCGCGGCGTCGACGGCCGGGACGCCGTCTGGGGCCACCCCGACCTGATGCCCACGGCCGACGACCTCGACAACCCCGAGCCGTTCGTGAAGGGCGGAGCCGCCTTCGACCTGTCCGCCCTGGAAGAGCCCGGGGAGTCGGGTGAGCCCGGCGGGTCCGGTGAGTCCGGTGAGTCCGGTCCCGGCCCGGAGCGCGACCGATAGAGGGACCGGCGGCGGCCGGTAGGCTGCGCCGGTGAGCCTGAACCGTGACGCGTGGGCCGTGCTGACCGGCTGGACGGCCCCCACCCCGGAGGAGGAACGGCTCCGCGCGGACTTCCTCGCGCACCTGGACGCCCACGAGGACGCGATGTGGCGCGAGTGCGTGCCGGCGCACCTGACGGCGACGACGGCCGTCCTCTCGCACGACGGCGCTCGGGTGCTGCTGACCCTGCACGCCAAGGCCGGAATGTGGCTGCCGATGGGCGGGCACTGCGAGGCGTCCGACGCCACGCTCGGGGAGGCCGCCCTGCGCGAGGCCACCGAGGAGTCGGGCATCCCCGGGCTGGTGCTGCTGGACGGCCCGCTCGCCGTCGACCGGCACAAGGTGTGGTGCCACCCACCGCACAGCTGGCACCTGGACGTCGAGTACGGCGCGGTCGCGCCGCCGGGGGCCGAGGCGGTGATCAGCGACGAGTCGCTCGACCTGCGCTGGTTTCCGGTGGACGAGATCCCGGAGCTGAGCGACGAGGCCACCCGGCGGCTGGTCCGCCGCTCCCTGGCCCTGCTGCGCGCCTGAGCACCGTTCCGCACCATACACGCACGTCAGCGTTACGCCCGCTTTCGACGGCGTTCATTAGGGTCGGGTTCATGACCAAGGTGGACGTGGGCGGTGAGATCGTCGTTCCGCCCCGCCGGATGCTGCGGGTCTCCCCTCCGCTGGCGTGGCTCACGGTGACGCCGTTCACCCTGTGGGCGGTGGCCCGGCTGGCCGGTCTCGACGCCGCCGGTGCGGGAGTCGCGCTCATGACCGGCACGCCGTACGTCGCCGCCGCGTCGACGGTGGCGGTCCTGGCCGCGCTGGCCGGCCGCCGCCGGGCCGTGATCGTCACCGCGATCGCGACGACGGCCGCGCTGGCCGCCGTGGTCCTGCCCCGGGCGATCGGAACGGCGCCGACGGCCACCTCCGCCACCGGACCGGTGCTGCGGATTCTCACCGCCAACCTCTTCTACGGGGTCGGCGACGCCGAGGCCGTGGTCGGCCTGGTCCGCAGGCTCAAGCCGGACGTGCTCAGCACGCAGGAGCTCACGCCCGCGGCCGTCGAGGCGCTCGACGACGCGGGCCTGGGGAGGCTGCTGCCGTACCGGCATCTGGAGGATGCTCCCGGGGCGTCCGGCAGCGGCGTCTACTCGCGGCACCCGCTGACCAGGCTGCCGGACTTCGCGCCCGAGGGCAGCCACAACATGCCGCGGGCCCGGATCGCCCTGCCGTCCGGGCCGCCCGTCGAGATCGTCGACGTGCACACCCTCTCGCCGGTCGTCCGCGACGTGGCCCTGTGGGCCGCCGACCTGGCGGCGCTGCCGTCCGCCTCCCCCGGCGTCGTACGCGTGCTGGCCGGCGACTTCAACGCGAGCCTCGACCACGCGGCGCTGCGCGCGGTCCTCGCGCGCGGGTACGTGGACGCGGCCGGCGCGACCGGGAACGGCCTGGCGGCCACCTGGCCCGCGAACAGGCGGTTCCCGCCGCTGATCACGATCGACCACGTGCTGTACGACCGGAGGGCGGTGGCCGTGGACACCGGCGTCCACGCCGTCCCGGGGAGCGACCACCGCGCGTTCTTCGCCGAGATCCGCCTGCCCGGACGCCTGTGACGGCACCGGCCTCCCGCCGGGCCCGGACTACCGGTCCCCGGCCGGCCGGCGGTCACATGAGCAGAGCGCGGGTGTTGTCCCAGCCTTCGAGGCCGGGGTCGAGGCGGGCCACGTCCTCCGGCTTCCGCAGGCGGTGCCAGCCGGGACCGGTGGCGACCATGCGCGGCCCCGGCGCCCGGCGGCGCATCGCGGCGACGACGTCCGGCTCGTCGAGATCGGGCGCGGCCCAGCCGGGGACCGGCAGGCGGGCCGCGACGGCCACGGCTCCGCCGCCCTCGGCCGGGCAGACGGCGAGGTCCGCCCGGCCCAGCTCGCGGAACAGCTTGCCGATCAGCAGCGGCGGGAGGTCGGGGGCGTCACCGCTGACGACGACCGCCTCGTCCGCTGTCTCCGCCCCGGCCTCGTACAGCGCGGCCAGCGCCGCGAAGGCGCCGGTCGGCGAGCCGATCGTCAGGACCGGCGTGCCCGGCCAGGCGATCTCGGCGAGCCCCGGCACTCCGGCCGACAGGATCACCGGCCGCACGAGTTCGAGCCCGGCGATCATCTCGTAGGTGTCCTCGGCCATCGCCGTCAGGAACTCGGCCGGGTCCACGCCGGGCGGAGCCGCGCCGGCCATGCCGGGGGTGACCAGCACCGCGGCCACGCGGGTCAACATTCCTCCGTCGAACCGTTGGCCGCCATCGAGAAACCCTCGAGGAACCCCCTGGCACGTTCCGCGCGAGGGTAGCGCTCGACCAGCGCCCAGAAGCGCGGGCCGTGACTCGGCACGAGCAGATGGACGAGCTCGTGCATGATGACGTAGTCGACGACCCAGGCCGGCATGCCCCGCAGCCGCACCGAGAGCCTGATCGTGCCGTGGTCGGGCGTGCACGAACCCCACCGGTGGAGCTGGTTCTCCACCCACCGCACACTCGCCGGGACGGCCTTGCCGTCCAGGTAGCGCGCGGACAACTCGCTCGCCCGTTCCAGGAGGTCGTCGTCGCTCGGACGTCTTCGCTGCTCCTTGGCCGCAAGCCGGTCGAGCATGCGGCGTACCCACTGCTCCTCGTCGGTCGTGCTCAGACCGGCCGGAAGCAGCACGATGGTCTTGTCGCCATCGCGGTACGCGGAAACGGTTCGCCGCCGTCGTGCGCTCCGACGAACCTCGACTGTCTCGGGGGGCACATATGAAAGGTAGCCGACAGACGCCGATTTCCACAGGGGGTGGTACACGTTCTCCCTGGTCAATCGGGCGAACGTTACCTTGCGGGCGTGGAAGTTACGGGGTTGCGGATGTTCACCAACCACGATCACCCCGGTAATTATCCACAGCCCCGACCGTTCCGGCGCCGGGCCGCGCCCGGCTGTGCCAAGGTCTGGCGACTATGGGACACACCGTTCGACCACGCCTCAAGCCCGTCCTGCGCAGGGTCGAGCGGGACGGCCGCACGCTGCAGTTCGGCGTCCATCCGCTGCGGGCCGTCGTCCTCACCGGTGTCGAACCACCGGTGCGCCGCCTGATCGACGGGCTCGACGGCACCCGCACGCTCGGGCAGGCGGTGGCCGGCAGCGGGCTGGACGAGGCGTCCGCCCACGAGGTGGTCGCCCGGCTCACCGCCCACGGCCTCATCGAGGACGCCGCGACCCGGCCCGGCCCGCTCGCCGACCTGCCGCCGGCCGAGCGGGACCGGCTCCGCCCCGACCTGGACAGGCTCTCGCTCACCTGCTCCGACGGCGGCGTGAGCGGTCTGGCCGCGAGGAGGGCGGCCCGGGTCCGCGTGTACGGCGCCGGCCGGGTGGGCGCCCAGGTCGTCACCCTGCTCGCCGCCGCCGGCGTCGGCCACATCTGCGTGGTCGATCCCGCCGTGGCCGGGCCGGGCGACGTGGTCCCGGGCGGTCTCGGCCGGAGCGACACCGGCATGTCCCGGGAGGACGCCGCGGTGCTGGCGGCCCGGCGGATCTCCCCCGGCGTCAACGCCTGGCCCGGCCGGACCGCCTCCCGCCTGGCGGACGGCGGCGCGCGCCCCCACCTCGTGATCCTCGCCCCGACCACCCCGCTCAGCGCCACGCTGGTCGGCGAGGTCGTCGCCTCGGGCGTGCCGCACCTGCTCGCCTGCGCCTTCGAGGGGTACGGCTCGACGGGCCCCTTCGTCGTCCCCGGCCTCACGCCCTGCCTGCGGTGTCTCGACCTCGCCCGCCGCGACCGGGACCCGTCCTGGCCGGTGGTGGGCGCCCGGCTCGGCGGTTACCCCGCCGGTGAGATCGCCTGCGACGTCGCCCTGTCCTGCCTGGTCGCGGCGCAGGCCGCCGGTCAGGCACTGGCGTATCTCGACGAGGGAAGCGTGCCGGGCGGCCTGACGGAGGTGTCGCCCGCCTGGCGCTGGCGGCACCGCCGCCTCGCCGCCCACCCCGGCTGCGGCTGCCTCGGCGACGACGTCGCCGGCCTCCACAAGGAAGATCGGCCATGAATGTGACGAAAGACACACCTGACGGAATCCTCGCCCGCCGTTGGCGTCCCCGGGCTCCTCTGGGTGATACGAACAGGGAATTGTGGTCGAAAGGCCCCGCCATCGCTAAGAATGGTTGAGTGAGTGACGTTCCCCACGGTGCCGTGACACGCTCGGCCAAGCTCGCGACGCTTCCCCTCGGGTTCGCCGGCCGTACCGCGCTCGGACTGGGCAGGCGGATCGGCGGCGCCTCCGCGGAGATCGTCGCCCAGGAGATCCAGCGACGCACGGCCGACCAGGTCTTCAAGGTCCTCGGCGAGCTCAAGGGCGGCGCCATGAAGCTCGGCCAGGCTCTGTCGATCTTCGAGGCGGCGCTGCCGCCCGAGATCGCCGGCCCGTACCGGGCGACACTGACGAAGCTGCAGGACGCCGCGCCGCCGCTGCCCGCCTCCGTCGTACACCGGGTTCTGACCGAACAGCTCGGCGACGACTGGCGGGAGAACTTCCTGGAGTTCGACGACAGGCCGAGCGCGGCGGCGTCCATCGGGCAGGTCCACCGCGCGGTGTGGCACGACGGCCGCCAGGTCGCCGTGAAGATCCAGTATCCCGGCGCGGGCAAGGCCCTGATCTCCGACTTCAACCAGCTCTCGCGACTGGGCAAGCTGTTCGGCGCGCTGCTGCCGGGCCTGGACCTCAAACCGGTCCTGGCCGAGCTCAAGGAGCGGGTGGCCGAGGAGCTCGACTACTTCAAGGAGGCCGAGGCCCAGCAGGCCTTCGCCGAGGAGTTCCGCGACGACCCCGACTTCCGGGTCCCGGCGGTCATCGCCGCCAACGAGCAGGTGCTGGTCACCGAGTGGATGACCGGGACCCCGCTGTCGAAGATCATCACCGACGGCACGCAGGAGGAGCGCAACCACGCGGGCCTACTGTTCGTCCGCTTCCTGTTCTGCTCTCCTGCCCGGGTGGGGATGCTGCACGCCGACCCGCACCCCGGCAACTTCCGGCTGATGGAGGACGGGCGGCTCGGCGTGCTGGACTTCGGCGCCGTCAACCGGATGCCCGGCGGCCACCCGGTCGCCTTCGGCAGGCTCACCCGCATCTTCAACCAGGGCGACATGGACGCCGTCGTGCACGGGCTCCGCGCGGAGGGCTTCATCCGCCCGCACATCGAGGTGGACGTCGACGCCCTGCGGGCGTTCCTCGCACCGTACGTCGAACCCACCCGCGTCGAGGAGTTCACCTTCAGCAGGGAGTGGCTGCGCGAGCAGGCGGCCAACGTGGCCGACCTACGGCCGAACAACGTGGTCCGCCAGCTCAACCTCCCCGCGTCCTACGTGCTGATCCACCGCGTTCACGCCGCTGGCGTCGGCGTGCTGTGCCAACTCGGCGCGACCGCCAGGTTCCGGGACGAGGTCGTCCGCTGGGTCCCCGGCTTCGCCGACGACCCCGGCGCCCCTGAAACCACCCCTCTCGCCCTCGGCTAGCGGGACGCCCGCGAACTCTGGCCAGGCCAGTCACTGCCCTGGCCTGGTGAGGCACTTAACCGGCCTGGTCGGTCGCTGCCCTGGCCCGGTCCGTTGCTGCCCTGGCCTGGTCAGGCACTTGACCGGCCCGGTCCGTCACTGCGCTTCGCCGGCCCGGTCGGTCACTGCGCCGCAAGGAACCTCCGGTCCTCGCGAAGCCCGCTTCGCTGGGCCTTAGCTGCGGTCCTTGCTCCCTTCCGCTCCGCTCCCTCCACCCCGGTTAACGGTGGCGGACAATGCTCTATCCGGCGTGGGCCCGGCCGCCACGGCCCTCGACGGCCCGCAGCGTCTGGTTGATGACGCAGCGGTTGATGCCCCGCCTGCAGTTGCCGTTGACGGTGTTGGTGAAGACGCTGACGCTCGACACCTGCTGGATACCGGCGAACGTGACGGCGCTGTTGGCAGCCGGAGCGTTCACGTTGCGCCGCCCGGTCGCGACCTGCCGTGCGGGGCTGCCGATGCTGGGCGAGCTCGAGGTGCCGGTGCCGCCGGTGCTCTGGGTCGCCCCGCGCCCGTGCCCACCGCCGTGATCATTGCCGTGAGCGCGGGCATGAGCATGGGCGTGCCGAACCGTCCGCAGGCCCGGAGGGAGCTGCGCGGCGCCGACCGGCTGCACGGCGAGAAACGGCAGGCCAGCGACGATCAGACCGGCAGCGACCAAACCCGCGGCGACTGGACCGGTGCTCGGGCCGGTGCTCCGGCCGGTGGTCGGGTCGGTGATCGTGGTGGCGGCTGGCCGCCGTGCTCTGGCGGTCGGGCCGCGGAAATTTCTCGCTCTGTCGCTCATCCGCATCCCGTCCGCCGCTCGTCTGCCCACTTGGCCGCCACATGCCGTCGCTTCCGCCCGGCGTCGTCGGCGGCCGTCCGGCTCATACCCCGCGGCCCGGGGCACCTCCCGTGGCAGGCGCTCTGCTGCGCGGCCGATGACCCATTCTTTGCGGCAGGCCGGGTTAGATGCCCGATATGGGCGAAGGCCCGGGCCGGTCACCCCGGCCCGGGCCTCCTCTGTTCACTCTGCTCCGGTCACGGCGTCAGACGCGCGCCAGCGCGGACCGCAGCCGGCGGGACGCGCGCTCTACTTCCCGGCGCGCCTTCTCGACGCTCCTGACCCGGCCGGCGAGCCGCTCCTGCTCCGCCTCGCGGTGGAGGGTTCGTATTCGCTCGTGTACCAGTTCTTGATTCAGATACATGGTCGTCATGGGGGCGATGTTCATTTCGGTCGGTTTCCTTCCGGATTCGATGTCGTGCGGTTCAGGCGGCGACGGGGGTCTTGCGCGGGCGCCCACGGGGACGCTTGCGGGGTACGACGACCCCCCGCAGGATGAGCTCTCCGCCCCAGACGCCCCACGGCTCCTCGCGCTCCAGCGCGCGGGCCAGGCAGGCCTTCTGGATCGGGCAGCCGCCGCAGAGCGCCTTGGCGAACTCCACGTCCTCGGGAGACTCGGCGAACCACAGGTCGGGCTCGGTACGGCAGGGGATTTCGGCTTCGATCAGGTCCATGACCGGGGCCGCCATCTGCGTCACCTCTTCGAGTGTTTCTGGTCTGGTGTCCTCGTTGCGGGGTGTGGATTCGTGGCCGACAAACAAAAGGGCCGCGGATCCTGGTGCGGATCCGCGGCCCGGAGAGGGAGACCGGTCAGGGTATGACTGGTTCTCTCCAGGCGTGGTGCGGACCCTGGGCGGCGCCGCCGCGAGCGGCGGCGCGGATCTGCTCATCACCCATCGGCCGGTTCACGTACACCGGAAGGTGGGTGGGGGTGCTGTGGCCGGTCCGGCCGGCGAACGCGCCGAAGACAGCCGAGCCCGCGACTCCGCTCACCGGAGCCAGGGCGGCGACGGCCTCGTCACGCCGCAGTTTCACCGGCGTTCCAGCCGGCGTGACAGTCGACGCGACAACGGCGGCCGGGCGCGCGGAGACGAGCCACAGCACACGGGACGTCGTCATGTTCCTCACTGGACTCACCTCCATTTCTCTGCGCTCTACTGTTCGTCGTGCGTCTCGGCCGGGCAGGAGCGTCCGGCTGACTTGTCCAAGACCCTAAACCGCCGCGGCAGGCCGGGCAACCTATTTTCTACCTGCGATTTTCACGACTTCGTGACACGAGGATGTGGCTCCGGCGACACCCGGATCAGGCACTCCTGGACCACGGAGACGACGAGCTCCCCCGAGGCGCTGAACATCTGCCCGCGGGCGAGCCCGCGCGCCGCCCCGGACCAGGGCGACTCCTGGGCGTACAGCAGCCAGTCGTCGGCCCGGAAGGGCCGGTGGAACCACATGGCGTGGTCCAGCGACGCGCCGGACACGGCGGAGGAACCCCAGGCCAGCCCGTGCGCCAGCAGCACGGTGTCCACCAGCGTGAAGTCACTGGCGTACGCCGCGAGCACGATGTGCAGCAGCGGGTCGTCGGGCAGGTCGGCGTCGTACCGGAACCAGACGCGGTTCTCGGGGGTGACCAGGCTCGGGTCCTTGGCCGCCTCCCAGGGCAGCGCGTTGACGTACCTGACGTCGACCGGGCGCGGCTTCGACAGCAGGTCGCGCCACCCCGGCTCGTCGCCGAAGACGTCGCGCATCCGCTCCTGGAAGGTCGGCAGCGTCTCGGGGGCCGGCGCCTCCGGCATCCGGGCGGCCTGGTGGCTCACCCCCTGCTCCTCGACGTGGAACGACGCCGACATCGAGAAGATCGCCTTGCCGTGCTGGATGGCCGTGATGCGCCGGGTGGTGAACGACCGGCCGTCCCGCACCCGCTCCACGTTGTAGACGATCGGCACGGCGGGGTCGCCCGGCCGGATGAAGTAGGCGTGCAGCGAGTGCACCATCCGGTCGCCCGGCACCGTGCGCCCGGCCGCCACGAGCGCCTGCGCGGCCACTTGGCCGCCGAAGACCCGCTGGAACCGCTCCTCCGGGCTGCGCCCCCGGAAGATGTCGAGCTCGATCTGCTCCAGGTCGAGCAGGTCCAGCAGCTCCTTCAGGGCCGAGTTCACGGGAGGCCTCCAGCTCAGGCGGGGGAATACTCGCCGGTAACACTACCGTCGCCGCGGCACAGCCCCAGGACCGCGTCGCCGTACCGCTCAAGTTTGACGCGCCCGATTCCCGCGATCGCGAGCAGGTCCTCCTCGGCGGTGGGCACCCGTTCCGCGATGGCCTGCAGGGTGACGTCCGTGAAGACGACGTACGCGGGGACCTTGGCCTCCTTCGCCGCCGTCGTCCGCCACGCCTTGAGCCGTTCGAGCAGCGCCTCGTCGTAGTCGGCCGGGCAGGTCGCGCACCGGCCCAGCTTCTGCTCGGCGGCGACGGACAGCGTCTTGCCGCAGATCCGGCAGTGCAGCGGCACCGCCGCCGCGCGCCTGCCCTTCCCCCCGCCGCTGGGCCGCTCGGCCCGGCTCACGCTCGCCGTACGCGGGGAGAGGCCGTCGAGGAACCGGGACGGCCTGCGGGCGCGCCGCCCGCCGGGCGACCTGGCGAGGGCCCACGACAGGTGCAGGTGCTCGCGGGCCCGGGTGACCCCGACGTAGAGCAGCCGCCGTTCCTCCTCGACCTGGTCCGGCGTCTCCGCGTAGACGATCGGGACCATGCCGTCGGTGAGGCCGACGAGGAAGACCGCGTCCCACTCCAGGCCCTTGGCGGCGTGCAGCGAGGCGAGCGTCACGCCCTCGACCGGCGGCGCGTGCTGCTCGGCCGCCCTGCGCTCCAGTTCGCCGACGAAGCGGGGCAGGTCGGCGCCCTCGGCCGCCATGTCCTCGGCGAGGTCGGCGAGGGCCTTGAGCGACTCCCACTTCTCCCTCGCCTTGCCACCTCCGGGCGCTTCCGCGGTGAGCCCGATGCCCGAGAGGATGGCGTGCACGGCGGGCGCCAGCGGCTCCTCGCCCGCCGACCGCGCGGCGCCGCGCAGCAGCACCACGGCCTGGCGCACCTCGGGGCGCTCGAAGAACCGCTCCGCCCCGCGCAGCAGGTAGGGCACGCCGGAGTCGTTGAACGCCTGCTCGTACGCCTCCGACTGGGCGTTCACCCGGAACAGCACCGCGATCTCGCGGGTGGGCACGCCGTCGGCCATCAGCTTCTTGACGGTGAGCGCGACGCCGAGGGCCTCGGCCTGCTCGTCGTCGTACTCGGTGAAGACCGGTTCGGGGCCGTCCGGCCGCTGGGCGACCAGTTCCAGCCGGTGCGGCGAGCGGGCCATGACCCGGTTGGCCAGCGTGACCACCTGCGGCGTCGACCGGTAGTCGCGCACCAACCGGATCACCGCCGCCGAGGGGTGCTCGACGGCGAAGTTCGTCAGGTAGTGGGGCGTGGCGCCGGTGAACGAGTAGATCGTCTGGTTGGGGTCGCCCACCACGCACACGTCGTCGCGCCCGCCGAGCCACGTGTCGAGCAGCAGCTTCTGCAGCGGGTTGACGTCCTGGAACTCGTCGACCACGAAGTAGCGGTACTGCTGGCGGATCTGCGCCGCGACCTCCCGGTGCTCGGTCATCACGGCCGCGGTGAGCTCCAGGATCGTCTCGAAGTCGATCAGGTTCCGCTGGCGGCGCACGCTCTCGTACCCCTCGTACAGCCGCGCGACCTCCTCGGGCGCGATCGGCGGGGTGCGCCGCGCCTTGACGGCGGCGGCCGGGTAGTCCTCCGGGGCGACCTGGGTGACCTTCGCCCACTCGATCTCGCTCGCGACGTCGCGCAACTCGCCGCGCTCGGGGTTCCTGCGCAGCCGCCGGGCCGCCTCGATCAGCAGCGGCAGCTTCGACTCGACCACCTGCGGCGGATCGCCGCCGATCACCCGGGGCCAGAAGTAGCTGAGCTGGCGCAGGGCCGCCGCGTGGAACGTGCGGGCCTGCACCCCCGGCGCGCCGAGCCGGCGCAGCCGCTGCTTCAACTCGCCCGCCGCACGGGTCGTGAAGGTGACCGCGAGCACCCCCTGCGGATCGACGACCCCCGTCTGCACGACGTACGCGATGCGGTGGGTGATGGCACGGGTCTTGCCGGTGCCCGCGCCCGCGAGCACGCACACCGGTCCGCGCACCGCCTGGGCGACCTCGCGCTGCTCGGGATCCAGACCGTCGAGGACGTCCAAGGAGCCGCTCCCAACATGCGTGGCGGACGTTGTTACTGGCATCATCCTTGCAGCAGCAGACCGAGCGTGTCCCATTGACCGGTCGGGGCACGACGCGACAGCGACGCGACATGGACGCGACATCGGGGAGGATGACGCCGTGGGAACCGCGGTCCGAACTGCCATGGGCATGGGCGCCGCCGCCCTCGCCGCGCTGATGCTCACCTCGCCCGGCGCGCGGGCCGCCACCGTGGCCGCCGCCGTCGCCCCCGCCGGCAACCCCGCACCTCAGCCGTCGGCCACTCCGGTTCCGTCCGCCTCTCCGGTGTCGTCCGCGTCGGCCACGCCGTCGACGCCGCCCACGCCCTCCGCAAGCGCCTCGCCTTCGGCGTCTCCCACGCCGCCCGCCGGCGCGAGGATGCACACCTACTCGTACGGCCCGCACCCCCGCCAGATCATGGACGTGTGGTGGCACCCCACCGGCCCGCGGCGTCCCGCCGTGTTCGTCGTCCACGGCGGCTGGTGGTCGGGGGGCGACAAGAAGTACATGACGTCGGTCACCCGCTACTACGTCCAGCAGGGCTACACCGTCGTCAACCTCGACTACCGGCTGTCCGGCGACGCGCCGTGGCCGGCCCAGCGCACCGACGTCCTGTCCGCGGTCGCCGCCGTTCGCAGGCACCCGGCCCTCTTCAACACCGACCCCGGGCGCTACGTGCTCCTCGGGTTCTCCGCCGGGGGTCACCTCGCCGCCGCCGTCGGCACCTACGGCGACGGCCGGCCGGGCCTGCGCGGGGTCGTCGGGATCTCCCCGCCCGTCTCGCCGCTCTCGGCGTACGAGGACGGCACCGCGGCCGGCACGTTCGACCAGCGCAAACTGCGCCGGGCCGCGGTACTGCTGGCCGGAGGCTGCTCCCCGGCCCGGTGCCCGCGTGTCTGGTCGAGCATGGAGGTGCCGTTCCACGCCACCCCCGGCGACGCGCCGATGCTCGCGGTCCACTCGGCCGACGAGTTCGTGCCGCCGTACCAGAGCGAGGTGCTCAAGGAGTCGCTGGAGAACGTCGGGGTCCCGATGACCGTCAAGACGATGGCCGGCACCTTCCACAGCGCGCCGCTCTACCGTGAGCCCGGGGTCGCCGAGACCGTCCGGGCGTGGATCGCCGCCCGGCTGGCGCAGCCGGCCCGCTGACCGGAGGACCGGCGAAGAACCGGGAACAGCCGGGGCGTCCGCGATGTTGCCATGACTGCTCGATCAACGCGTTGCCCACGAAGCTGCCCGGGAAAGGGACGAAGATGGCGCTCACGGTTTACACCACGAGCTGGTGCGGCCCCTGCAAGCGGCTGAAGAGCCAGCTCACGCGGGAGGGCATCGCCTTCAGCGAGGTCGACATCGAGCGCCACCCGGACGCCGCCGAGTTCGTGATGAGCGTGAACAACGGCAACCAGGTCGTGCCGACCGTGGTCACCGACTGCCACACCATGACGAACCCCTCGGTCGCCGAGGTCAAGCGGCACCTCCAGGGCGCCTGCTGACGACCTACCAGCCGGTGTCGGGGATCGGCCCTCCGTACCAGGTCTCGATCATCCGCCGGGCGATCGAGACCTCGGTCGGCAGGAGCAGCTCACCCGACCGCACCTGGGCCGCGAGCTCCTCCCGGGACAGCCAGCGGGCCTCGGCGATCTCGTCCAGGTCGGGGCGCAGGTCGGTCGTGACGGCGCGGGCGAAGAAGCCGAGCATCAGGCTGCGCGGGAACGGCCAGGGCTGGCTGCCCAGGTAGCGGGGGGTGACGACGGCGATGCCGACCTCCTCCAGGACCTCGCGCACCACCGCGTGCTCCAGCGACTCGCCGGGTTCGACGAACCCGGCGAGCACCGACATCCGGTTCGCCGGCCACGCCGGGCCGCGCGCCAGCAGTACGCGGCCCTCGTCGTCGTGGACCAGCATGATCACGGCGGGGTCCACGCGGGGGAAGTGCTGACTGCCGTCACGCGGGCACACCCGCATGTGCCCCGAGGCCGTCACGTTCGTGGGGCCGCCGCACCTGGGGCAGAACTCGTGGGTGGCGTGCCAGGCCTCCAGGGCCACCGCGTAGACGAGCAGCCCCGCGTCGCGGTCGTCGAGCAGCACCGCGGCCTCCCGCAGGCCCACCGCGTCGCCGGCGCCCTGGGCGGGCTCGGGCAGCGGCGCGTTCACCGCGAAGTAGGGCACGCCGTCCTCGTCCACGCCGAGGAGATAACGTGTGCCCTCAGGCGCCTCCGCCGGAGAGGTGAGCACCAGCGCCGCGCCGTCGGTGAAGCGGCGGATCAGCGTGCGGCCGTCCTGGACGAGGAGGACCCTCGTCTTCTCCGCCTCCCAGGCCTGCCGCAGCCACTCCTCGTCGCCGCGCAGGACCGCCGACCGGTCGATGGCGCTCCGCGCGAGGAGCAGGGGGCCGAGCAGTCCGTCCGCGATTTCCACCCCGTCATCCTTCCACTGGCGCCGCCGCGGCAATCTCCCCGTCAAGCCCGTTCCCCGCGCCACCGCGCTAGGATGCACTCACTTAGGTTAGCCTTACCTATCGGAGGGCCGGTGCGGCTGTACCTCACCACGCTCAACCCGACCGACTCGGTGACCGGCGGTTTCCTTCCCGCCGCGGCCGCGCTGGGCTGGGACGTGACGATACTCACCGACCAACCTGATCGGTATGCCGGGTACCCGGGATGCGAGGTCGTCGCGGCCGACGTCCGCGACGCCAGGGCCGTGATCGACGCCGTCGCCGCCCATCACCCGCCTGGCGTGATCTTCTCGAACTCCGACCACCTCCAGGCCCCCGCCGCGCTCGCCGCCGAGTATTTCGGCCTGCCGGGCAAGGACTGGCGGGCCTGTGTCACCGCCAAGAACAAGGCGCTGACCCGCCGCGCCCTCGCCGCCGTGGAACCGGTCAGGTCCGTACGGATCCCTCCCGGCGGCGACCTCCCGCTCGACCTGCCGTACCCGGTGGTGGTCAAACCCGCGCTCGGCGTGGCGAGCGAGGACGTCGTGCTCGTCGACGGCCCGGACGCGCTGCGCGCGGCGGTGGCGGAGATCCGGGAGCGCCGCCCGGCCGAGGTCCTGGTGGCCGAGGAGTTCCTGGACGGGCCGGTGCGCACGCTGGAAACCCTCGGCGACGGTGGCGGCGGCGTCCGTGGCGCCGGTCGTGGCGCCGGTCGTGAGGCCGGCGGCGGCCGGCACAGCGGCGGCGGGGGTGTGCGGCGGGTCCTCGGCGGGTTCGCCACCACGCTCGGCCCGCCGCCGCGATTCATCGAGGAGCGCCTGGACTGGCGGCCCCCGGACGCCGGGCATCTCCCCCACCTGAACGCCGCGCTGGACGCCGTGGGCGTCGGCTTCGGCGTGTGCCACACCGAGTACGCCGTCACCCGGGACGGCCCGCGCATCATCGAGATCAACTATCGGCTCATCGGCGACACCTGCGACTTCCTGCTGGCCGAGCTCCTCGGCGTGCCCCTGCACGAGTGGATCCTGCGGATCCACGCCGGCGAGCCCCTCTCCGCGTTCGACGCCGACTTGTTCGGCATGGACGGCCCGCGTCCGGCGTACGGGTCGGTCGTGAGCCTCGTGGCCGAGCGCTCCGGCACGGTCACCGCCGCGCCGCCGGACCTTCCCGCGCCGGATCTCCCCGCGCTGAGCCTTTCCGCGCCGGGCCTCTCCGTCCCAGGTCTTTCCGCGTCGGGCCTCTCCGCGCCGGACGCCGGGGACGGCGTACGGCTGTGGCACCGGGCGCTGCGCGAGGTCGGCGATCACGTGGAGGTGACCGGGACCAACCGCGACTACCTCGGCCTGCTCCGCGCCGTCGGCCCGGACCGGGAGCGCGTCGACGCCGCCGTGGACGCGTTCCGGAAGGAGCACCCTTGGGTGCTCGCATGACCGCGGAGCACTATCTCGCCGCCCGGGTGCTCGACGCGCTGCTGCGGGAGGACTACGGCGGCGTCTCCTCCCGGGTGACCCGCGACCGGGACGGCGTCGCGATCGTCCTCGCCTCGGGGCGGCGGGCCGGCCTCACGCCGGGCAGCCCGTTCCAGGACTTCTCGACGGCCCCGGACGAGCGCCTGAGCCTGGCCGAGGTGCTGGACACGCTTCGGGAGGTCGCCGACCCGGCCGACGCCGATGGGGTCGCCGCCTTCGCGCGGGAGTGCCGCGAGACGCTCGCGGCCCTGGCGGCCCGGCACCGGCTGCGCGGCGAGGTGGACCGGCGGCTGCGCGGGCGGGACGGGCTGATCCGCTACGAGTCGCTGGCCGCCTCGGTGGACCATCCGCTCTATCCGACGGCCCGCTGCCGCCTCGGCGTCTCCCCCGGCGACCTCCCGTCGTACGCGCCGGAGTTCGCCCCCGAGTTCGCGATGCGCTGGACGGCGGTACCCCGGGAGCTCGCGACGCTGTCGCGGCCGGAGCCGCCCGAGTGGTGGCCCCGTCCCGGCGACGTGGGGCTGCCGCCCGGCCTCGCTCGTACGCACGTGCTGTTCCCCGTGCATCCCCTGGCGGAGCCGCTCGTGGCGGGTCTTCCTGGGGCGGCGCCCGGGCTTCCCTGGCTGGTGCCGGGGCGGCGTCCGTACCTGGTCGTGCGGCCGACCCTGTCGATGCGGACGGTCGAGGCCGGCCCGCGCGTCCATCTCAAGGTGCCGCTGCCCACCAGCACGCTCGGCCTGCGCAACCGCAGGTCGATCAAGCCGGGAACATTGCTCGACGGGGCGCTGGCCGAGTCGCTGCTGCGCCGGATCCTGCTGCGCGAGCCCGCCCTGCGCGCCACGCTCGCCGACGAGCAGACGTACGGGCACGCGGGGCACGAATACCTGGGCTGGCTGGTCCGCGGGCTGCCCGAGGGGGAGATCGTCCCGGTCGCGGCCCTCCTCGCGCCGCTGCCGGACGGGGACGGCCGGCTCGTCGCGCACGAGGTGGCCGACCGGCACTACGGCGGCGACGTGCGCGCGTTGCTCGACGACTACCTCGCGGCGCTGTTCGCCTGGAACGTCACACTCTTCGTGCGGTACGGCGTCGCGCTGGAGGCCCACCAGCAGAACCTGGCCCTGCTGTTCGGCGACGGGCCCATGCGGCTGCTGGTCAAGGACAACGACGGGCTGCTCGCCTCCCCCGGGCGGCTGCGGGCCGCCGGGCTGGACGCGCCGGAGTTCGACGACGCGCGCATGCTGACCGACGACCCCTACGCGCTCGCCGACGTCTTCGTGACGATCACGCTGCACCTGGCCGCCATGGCGGTGGCCCACGGCCTGCTGCCCCACTCCGGCGCCGCGCCGGTCCGGCGGGCGCTCGCTGCGGCGCTGGAGCAGTACGGGGACGACCCGATGGCCCGGCTGCTGCGGGCCCGCACGCTCGACGCCGCCCGCCTCACCGGCAAGTCGATGGTGGTCGCCGGGACGCTCGTCGCCAAGGAGCGCACCGGGGCCCGGGACGTCAACAAGTTCTACGGCACGACCGGCCCCAACTATCTGAGAGGCGCCCGCTCCGTAGACCCCACAGCCGCGGATCTCACAGCTGCGGAGCTCACAGCTTCGGATCTCGCAGCCGAGGAGACCGCGCTGGGGGCGCTGCTGCGCTGCTGGCTGCGTGAGGTCGGCGGCCCACGCGGCGACGTGCGCGCCGCCGGGCCGCATCTGACGCTCCGGGTGGCCGGGACGCCGGTGCGCGTCCGCGCGCGCGGGGGCATCGCCCTGCGATTCGACGGCCCGCCCGAATACCTGGCGGAGGGGCGGTGGCGGCCCCTCGGCCTGCCCTCCCTCCTCGATCTCGTGGTAGGCGATCTCGACGGCGACAACGAGGAGTTCGCCGACCAGGTCCGCGCCGGGCGCGACGCGACGGCCGCGATCCTGGCCGCCCGCGAGCGGGCCGCCCCGCCCGCCGACCCCTGGCTCGCCTCCGAGCAGGCCCTCGTGGCCGGGCATCCGTTCCACCCCGCGCCGAAAGCACGCGCGGGCGACGGCTGGCTGGACTACGCGCCCGAGGCGCACGCGCGGTTCGCGCCGCGGCTGCTCGGGGTGCGCGCCGACCTGGTGGCCCAGGAGGGCGACACGACGGCGCTGGGCGGCTTCGGCGAGGCGCCGCCGGGCTACCTGCCGCTGCCCGCCCATCCGTGGCAGCTCCGCCTGCTGGCCGCCGAGCTGCGGGAGCCGCTCGCGGACGGGCGGCTCGTGGACCTCGGGCCCGGCGCCCGCATGGTCGTGCCCACGTCCTCGGTCCGGACCGTGTACGACCCCGGGGCCGGCGTGTGCCTGAAGTTCAGCCTGGACATGCGGATCACCAACTGCGTGCGCAAGAACGCGTGGTACGAGCTGGCCGGCGCGGTGGAGCTGACCCGGCGGCTCGCCCCCGTCTTCGAACTGCTCGACAAACGCTTTCCCGGCACGCGCTGGCTGCCCGAGCCCGGCTACCGGTCGGCCGCACTCGGCACGCGGCTGCTCGAAGGGCTCTCGGTGATCGTCCGTACCGGGCCGTGGGCCTTGTGCGGGCCGGGAGTCACCCCGGTCCTCGCCGCGGCCCTGGCCGCGGGCGGCGAAGGGGTGCCGGAGGCCGTCCTGGTCCGCCGGGCGGCCGACCCGGTCGCCTGGTTCGAGGCATACGTCGAGCGTGTGGCATACCCGGTGCTCGACTCGTACGTCCGGCACGGCGTCGTGCTCGAACCACACGTGCAGAACGTGCTCGTCGGGTTCGACGCGGACGGCCTGCCCGCCGAGGTCGTCTTCCGCGACCTGGAGGGCACCAAGCTGGTCACCGGCCGCCACGACCTGACCGGCCTGCGGGACGAGGTCGCCGGCTCCCTGTCGTACGACGCCGGGCGCGGCTGGGACCGGGTGGCCTACTGCCTCTTCGTCAACCATCTCGCGGAGGTCGCCGCCACAGTGGCCGCCACCGTGGCCGACGCGGCGACGGACCGGACTGCGGACGCGGGAGGTGACCGTCTCCTGCGGGACCTGTGGGCCGCCGCCCGCGCGTCCCTGGAGCGCTACGTGGCTGACCACGCGCCCAGCCACGCTGCCGATTGTGAGGCCCTCGTGCCGCTGACCCGGCTGCTGGCGGGGGCGCCGCTGCCCGCCAAGGCGAACCTCACCGTACGGTGGGCGAGAGCGGCCGACCGGGATGCCGGATACGTGCACGTCGCCAACCCGCTCGCGCCGCCCGGGCCCCGCCTCGGCCCGCTCTGGCCCGAGCCGACCCACGCCAGGGGGCGCGGATGAGCATGGACGTCCCATCGGGCGTGCGGCGGGCCGCCGAGTCGCTGGACGACGTGCCCGCCTACGTCTACGACCTCGCCGGGCTCGCCCGCCACGCGGCGGCTGTACGGGCTGCCCTGGCGGGGACCGAGCTCTGCTACGCCGTCAAGGCCAACCCCGACCCTGAGGTGCTGCGTGCGCTCGCGCCCTACGCGGACGGGTTCGAGGTCTCCTCCGGCGGCGAGTTCGAGCACGTCAGGGCGCTGCTGCCGGACGCCCGGCTGAGCTTCGGCGGGCCGGGCAAGACCGGCGCGGAGCTGGCCCTGACCCCCTCGGCACACCGGTGGCATGTCGAGAGCCCGGCCGAACTGCGGCGCCTGCGTGGACCGGCGGACGTGCTGCTGCGGGTCAACCTCGACGTGCCCGTCACCGGCGCGGCCCTCGCGATGGGCGGCGGCGCCACGCCGTTCGGCATGGACCCGGACGGGGTCGCCGAATGCCTGGCCCTCCTCGGCCGTCCCACCCCCGCCGACGCCGCCTCAGGCGGGCTTTCAGAGCGGCTGCCGGGCGGGCGGGGGGCGCTGCGGCTGCGGGGCGTCCACGCCCACCTCGCGAGCGGCCTGGCCGCCCCCGACCTGCTCACCCTCGCCGAGGCCGTGCTCGCGTACGGCAGGAGCCTGGGCCTGCGGGAGTTCAACCTCGGCGGCGGGATGGCCGTCTCCTACACCCGTCCCGAGGAGCGGTTCGACTGGGCGGCGTACGGCGCGGGCCTGCGGGCGCTCGCCCGGCCGGGCGAGACGCTGCGCGTGGAACCGGGACGGGCCCTGACCGCCTACTGCGGGTGGTACCTGACGACCGTGCTCGACGTGAAGCGAGTCCACGGCGAGCGCTTCGCCGTACTCTCCGGCGGAACCCACCACCTGCGGACCCCCGTGACGAAGGGACACGACCAGCCGTTCGCCGTACTGCCCCGAAGTGAGGATGGCGAGCACGGCCCGGTGACCCTGGTGGGACGGCTCTGCACCCCCAAGGACGTCTTCTCCCGCCGCGTCCCCGCCGCACTCGCCGTCGGCGACGTCGTCGCCTTCGCCATGGCCGGCGCGTACGCCTGGAACATCTCCCACCACGACTTCCTCATGCACCCGAAGCCCGAGTTCCACTACCTGCGCTGAGAGCCGAGAACCTTCGCGGAGTCGGCGAGGCGGGCCGCGTTCTTCAGGCGCTCACGTCGACCACGACGCGAACCGTGGCCTGGTCCGTCTCCGTGGTGCGGACCGTGAGAACGGCCTGCCAGCGACCCGGGAACGGCAGGTTCAGCTGGCCGATGTAGTGCCCGCCGGCGCCCTGGAGCTCCACCGGGATCGGCCCGAGGTCCCGGTCTGGGAGGGTCATGGCGGCGTGCACCTCCGGCACGTTGAGCGGCGCGCCGTTCGGGTCGAGCACCGACAGGTGCAGCTGCGCCGGCCCCACCTTGGGCGGAAATACCACGAGCAGCACCGCACCGCGCGAGGCGGGGCCGGAGCCGGCCGAGAACGGCACGGGTGTGGGCACGGCCGGCACCGCTCGATTCGCGGGCGCCGCCGTATTCGCGGCCGCCGCCGTCGAGCGGTGCTCGGCGAACGCCGAGCGGGCCGGCTCCATGGCGACCAACGCGGCGGACAGGCCGAGCACGACGGCGCCCACCCCCGTCTCGGTCAGCAGCCGCCGGTAGAACGCGTAGAGCTGGTGCGGGTCAGGGCCGCCGCGGTGCCGCTTGCCGCCCGCGCCGTAGTGGCGGGCGACCCATCCGCGGGCGGCGGCGCCTAACGCGACCAGCACGACCACGAGGGCGACCTTCGCCAGCAGAACCCGGCCGTACGCGGTGGCGAACAGCGTCGGCGGCGACCCGACCTGCCGCCATGCCTGGAACAGGCCGGTGGCGACCATGAGCGCCACGCACACCAGCGCCGTGTGCGAGAACCGGGGCACCGCCACGCGCAGGGTGACGGCGTCGCGGGTCGGCACGTGCGTCATGGCGAGCGCGACGAGACCTCCGAGCCAGACCGAGCCGGCGACGAGGTGCACGACGTCGACCGGCACGGCGAACCCGCCGGCCTCGCCCGTCACGCTATGGTTCGCGATGCTCCAGGTCACGGCGAGCGCCGCGGCGGCCGCGAGCACCGCCGCCGCGACCGTCCACCGTGTGCGGCGGTCCGGCGCGTCCGGGTAGCGGTTCAGCAGCCAGACGAGCGCGGGCGCCGCGGCGAGCAGCAGAGCGACGCGAATCCCGAGGGCACGGCCCAGGCCGGTGGCCCACGTCGTGGACAGCAGCCGCGGGTCGAAGGCGCCCGCCACATCGCCGTCGGCCACGTACGGCCCGTACAACAGGCCGGAGGCGATCGCGGCGGCGAGGCTGGCGCCCCAGCCGGCCCACAACACCCGCCGGGCCGGCCGTCGCCGCGCACCGGCCGGCCAGCACCACGCCAGGTAGAACGCGGTGCCGAGCAGCACGGCGAACCCTGCGAACGCGGCCCACCGGGCGGCGCCGTACGCCGTCGCGGCATCGCCGGAACGATCGCCCGGGGGCGTGACGGCGGCCGGGCGGCTGCCCGGCGTACCGACGGTGAACGTGTAGGCGCCCTGCACCGGGTGGCTGTCGGAGGACACCACCCGCCACGAGACGGTGTAGACGCCGTCGGCGAGTTTCCCGTTCAGCGGGGCCTCCACCGACGTGTCGTCGCCCACGCGGTGGACCGGTGCGCCGATGCCGATGCGGGCGCCGTCTGGGCCGAACAGCCGCAGGCCGTCCGGCGGCACGGTCACCGGGTCGGTGAACTGCAGCAGCAGCGTCCGAGGGGAGTCCTGGTAGATCTGGCCGTTGGCCGGCGCGGCGTCGACCAGTTCCGCGTGCGCCCAGGCAGGGCTCGCCATCACGAGGGACACGGCGGTGGCGAACCCTGCGAGGAGGACGGCGAGCCCCGCGCCGCGCGTCCTGGTGAGGGTCATCGCGAGAGCCGCGCCGCGGTGTCCGCCTCCGCGAGCGGCGCCGAGGCCGGCGCCGGGGTGCGCCGGCGCAGCCCGGTCGCGGCCGCCGTCAGCAGCGCGAGG
>QFZU02000190.1 GCA_003260025.2 Microbispora triticiradicis
CTCGCCGAGGAATACGACCCCCGCACCCACCGCCAACTCGGCAACTTCCCCCAAGCCTTCAGCCACATCCACCTGATCCGTACGGCGCTGGCTCTGCGAGGCTAGCCGTCAGGGCGTCTCGGACAGCGGGCCGTCGGCGTGCGGGACCCGCTCGGCGGGGATGACGCCCAGGCGTCCCGCCTGGTAGTCCTCCATCGCCTGGATGATCTCGGCGCGGGTGTTCATCACGAACGGGCCGTAGTGCGCGACCGGCTCGCGGATCGGCCGCCCGCCGAGGAGCAGCACCTCCAGAGCGGGCTCGGCCTGCGGCTGGGCGGTGTCCGCGGCGAGGGTCAGCGACCCGCCCGGGCCGAAGAGGGCGAGCTGCCCCTTGCGGACCGGCCGCCGCTCGGCGCCCACGGAGCCCTGGCCGGCCAGCACGTAGGCGAGGGCGTTGAAGTCCGGGTTCCACGGCAGGTCGAGCCGGGCGCCCGGGCTGACGGTCGCGTGCACCATCGTGATCGGGGTGAACGTGACGCCGGGGCCGGCGTGCCCGTCCAGGTCTCCGGCGATGACCCGGAGCAGCGCGCCGCCGTCGGCGGAGGCGAGCAGGGCCGCCTCCCGCCCCCGGATGTCCTGGTAGCGGGGCAGGTGGAACTTGTGCGCGCGGGGGAGGTTGACCCACAGCTGGATGCCGTGGAAGAGCCCGCCCGAGACCACCAGGTGCTCCGGGGGCTTCTCGATGTGCAGCAGGCCGGACCCGGCGGTCATCCACTGGGTGTCGCCGTTGGTGATGGTGCCGCCGCCTCCGTTGGAGTCCTGGTGCTCGAAGACGCCGTCGATGATGTAGGTGACCGTCTCGAAGCCGCGGTGCGGGTGCCACGGCGTGCCCTTCGGCTCACCGGGGGCGTACTCGACCTCGCCCATCTGGTCCATGTGGATGAACGGGTCCAGCAGCGACTGCGGCACCCCGGCGAACGCGCGCCGTACGGGGAAGCCCTCGCCCTCGAAGCCGCTGGGCGCGGTCGTCACCGACCGTACGGGGCGGGGTCCGGCGACGGCCGGATCGGGTGCGGCGACGCGGGGCAGGGTCAGGGTGTCTGCGGTGACGGCGGGCATGGCCACCTCTCCTGGTTGAAAGTTCAACTTCTGACGCGTTGAACCATGCCCGGCCGCGGGACATTCCCGGCGCCGACCAGTTCGGCCGAACTCAGGACCGGCCGGCGATCCGGGCGAGGAGCCGGGCGAACTCCGGCGGCGGCGCGACGACGAGCCGGGTCTGCCCGTCGTGACTGATCAGGTCGGCCTGGATGCGGGTCAGCTTGCCGCGGCGCCACCAGTACACGTGCGGGCTGAGCCCGTCGGCGTGGCCGGCGTGCTCCCGGTGGGCGAACAGGCGCAGCCGCTCGATGGCCCGCACCACGCCGATGCCGGCCACCGGATGCACGGCGATCAACCCCCGGTGCGGCAGCACGGCGAGCATGCCGTCCTCGGGCACGTGGGTGTGCGCGGGCAGGCGGCGCAGGTGGGCGGCCGCGCTGGGCGCGGTCAGCAGCGTGACCTCCGTGCCGCCCAGGTCCAGCCGGGACACCGTGGGCCGCTCGTCGGCCAGGGCGTTGCCCACCGCGACGTCGAGCGCCTCACCCGGGGGGATGGGCCAGCAGAACGCCTCCTCCGGGCGGACCGGGCGGGCGCCGATCGTCAGCACCTCGATCAGGTCGGCGCTCAGGTGGCGGCCGATGATCCGGGAGGGGTCGGGAAAGGCCGGGTCGTCGGCGGCGTGGACCCGCGTGCGCAGCAGCGGCTTGATCGGCTTGAGGTTGCACGCGTCGAAGGGCTCGCCCGACACGGCGTGGGCCAGGTGCTCGGAGACCAGCATGGGCCAGTCCTCCCGGGTGCGCCGGGCGGCCTCACGGCGCAGGCCGACGAGGTTCACCACCCGTTCGCGCTCGGGGGAGGACAGCGTCAGCGACGTGCCGTCGGCGGCGAACCCGCAGGTGTAGCCCATGGTCTCGGCGACCAGCCCCAGCAGCGAGTCGAGATCGACGTCCTCGACGGCTCTCGGGGCGGGATGGTCCGGTCGCGTCCGGCTGAGCAGTCGCCGCAAGAGTCCCAACGCACCATCCCTTCACCACGGCCCGGGCGCCTCCGGGCGCGTATCAGGTTGCCGCGTCGGAGTCGCGGATTGCGCCCGCGACGGAACACGATTCGGTCACAATAGCCACATTCGTCTCCAACCACATACTCAGCTGTGGTGATCCGTGTCCGACGGGCAGCCCGGCGAGGACCGGCACACCCAGCGGCGCCAGGCGTTCGGCCAGCACCGGCAGCGGGTCGCCGCAGTCCACCCATGATCCGAGCACGATCCCCGCCGCGCCGTCCAGGCAGCCCGCCTGGAGCAACTGCGTCACCATCCGGTCGATCCGGTACGGCTCCTCGGTCACGTCCTCCAGCAGGACGATCCGGCCCTCCCCCCGCATCGCGTACGGCGTGCCGCACAGGGCGGCGAGCAGGGCGAGGTTGCCCCCGGTGAGCCGTCCCTCGGCCCGTCCCGGCACGACGACGCGGTCGCCCGTGATCGGGGCGGGCGTGCCGCCCTCGAACAGCGCCTGCCGCAGGTGGGCGAACGTGACCGGTTCGGGCCCCCCGGGGTCGCTGATCGTCGCGCAGGCCGGCATCGGCCCGAAGAGCGTCGCCAGGCCGAGCCTGTCGGCGAAGGCCCGGTGCAGCGCGGTGATGTCGCTCGACCCCAGCAGGATCTTCGGCCCGGCCGCCGCCATGGCGTCCCAGTCGAGCAGCCCGAGCAGCCGGGTCGTGCCGTAGCCGCCCCGCGCGCAGATGACGGCCGCCACCTCGGGGTCGCACCAGGCCTCCTGGAGATCGGCGGCGCGTGCGGCGTCGGGCCCCGCCAGGTAGCCCTCCCGGGCCCGCACCGACGCTCCGTGCACGACCCGCAGGCCGAGCTCCTCCAGGACCGCCCCGCCGCGCTCCAGCCGTACGGGATCCACCGGCCCGGCGGGCGCGACCAGCGCGACGGTGTCCCCCGGCCGCAGCCGCCGGGGCGCCTCCGGTACCGTTACCGAGGCGACACCCCCCGCCCCGCCGCGGATGCGCTCGCTCACCCTTCAAAGGGTGTCAGACTAAGCGGTATCTATGCGACCTCCGACGCACATCCTCGTGGTCAACGGCGTCAAGGTCCGTCGCCCGGTGTTCGTGATCGCGGCCCCGCACTCCGGCGCGGACCTGCTGGGCCGTGCGCTCAAGCGCTCCCCCGGCTTCCACGTGACCATGGGCAGGGGCCCGGTGACCCGGGTCGTCTACGCCTTCGCCCGGAGGCCCTCGATCGCCCGTAGCGGCGGGGCGCCCCGGGTGCTGCGCGACGTGCTGGCGGAGGCCTGGCAGGTCGTCCCGGCCTCCTGTGCGGAGTGCACGACCGCCTGCCGGGAGGCCGGCGGCATCATCGGCGCCGGGCCCTGCGTCGGGCCGGACGCGCTGTCGCGGTTCGGCGACGCCAGTCCCGACCTGATCTACAGCACGCCGGTGCTGCTGCGGGCGTTTCCGGACGCCCGGTTCATCCAGGTCATCCGCGACGGCCGCGACGTCGTCGCCGACATGCTGGCCGATCCCGCCTGCATGGCCTGGGTCAAGCCGCACATGCTGAGCGAGGACGCCGAGTTTCCCAACCCGTTCCTCGGCGTGCGCTCGGCCGAGCACCGGCAGCGCTGGGCCGAGATGCCGGCCGCGGGCAAGTGCGCCCTGCGCTGGCGCGGCGCCGTACGGCTGAGCGCGGCCCTGCGCCGCGAACTGCCCGCCGAGCACCTGCTCACGCTCAGGTACGAGGACCTGGTGGCCGCGCCCGGCGAGGCGATCGACGCGGTGTCGTCCTTCCTGGAGACCAAGGTCTCGATGATCGCGCTGTACGGCGCGACGATCCCCCGGCCGGGCGGCTGGCGCAGCCGCCTGTCCGGCGAGGACGCCGAGCTGGTGGAGAAGGTGGCCAGGGAGGAACTGGCCCGTCTCGGATACCGCTAGCGTCCCGAGCCGCCTGAGCCCCCTGAGCCGGTGAACTGGGTGCGGTACAGCTCGGCGTACGCGCCGCCCTTCTTCAGCAGTTCCTCGTGCCGGCCGTGCTCCACCACCCGGCCGTCCTCGATGACCAGGATCGCGTCGGCCTCGCGGATGGTCGACAGCCGGTGGGCGATCACCAGCGAGGTCCGTCCCCGCAGGGCCGTCTTCAGCGCCTGCTGCACCGCCGCCTCGGACTCGGAGTCGAGGTGCGCGGTGGCCTCGTCGAGCACGACGACCCGGGGCGCCTTGAGCAGCAGGCGGGCCAGGGCGATGCGCTGCTTCTCCCCGCCCGACAGCCGGTATCCGCGGTCGCCGACGACCGTCTCCAGCTCCTCGGGCAGGTTCTTGACCAGGTCGGCGATCTGGGCCGCGCGCAGGGCCTCCCAGACCTCCTCGTCGGTGGCGTCGGGACGGGCGTAGCGGAGGTTGCTGCCGATCGTGTCGTGGAACAGGTGGGCGTCCTGCATGACCACCCCGACCGTGTCCCTGATGCCGTCGAGGGTGGCGTCGCGGACGTCGAGCCCGTTGATCCGCACGGCTCCCTCGTCCACGTCGTACAGCCGGGAGACCAGCGAGGTGATGGTGGTCTTGCCCGCGCCCGAGTGGCCGACGAGCGCCACCAGCTCGCCCTCGCGGGCGGTGAACGACACGCCCTTCAGCACCTCCTGGGAGGGGCCGGTGTCCGGGCGGGCCACCGACTCCAGCGACGCCAGCGAGACGTCGGAGGCGGCCGGGTAGCGGAAGCGCACGTCGTCGAACTCGATCGTCACCGGTCCCCCGGGGATCGGCCGCGCGCCGGGCTTCTCGGCGACCATCGGCTTGAGGTCCAGGACCTCGAAGACCCGGTCGAAGCTCACCAGCGCGGTCATCACGTCGACGTGCACGTTCGACAGGCTGGTCAGCGGGCCGTACAGGCGCATGAGCAGGGACGACTGGGCGACCAGGGTGCCGAGCGCGAACGCCCCGGAGATCGCCAGCGTGCCGCCGAGGCCGTAGACGAGCGCGGTGGCCAGCGCGGCGACCAGCCCCAGCGCGATGCGGAACACCGCGCCGTACATCGCGACGATCACGCCGACGTCGCGGACCCGGCCCGCCCGCTCGGCGAAGTACGCCGCCTCGTCGTCCGGCCTGCCGTACAGCTTGGCGACCATCGCCCCGGCCACGTTGAAGCGCTCGGTCATCACCGAGCTCATCTCGGCGTCGAGCTGCATCTGCTCGCGGGTCAGCGCCGACATCCGGCGGCCGACCCACTTGGCGGGGAAGATGAAGATCGGTAACAGGACCAGCGCGACCAGCGTGACCTGCCACGACAGCACGATCATGGTGCCGAGCACCAGCACCAGGCTGATCACGTTGGAGACCACCGACGACAACGTGCTGGTCAGCGCCCGCTGCGCCCCGATGACGTCGGTGTTCAGCCGGGAGACCAGCGCGCCGGTCTGGGCCCGCATGAAGAACGCCACGGGCATGCGCTGGACGTGGTCGTAGACCTCCGTGCGCAGGTTGTAGATCAGGCCCTCGCCGATGCGCGCGGAGAACCAGCGCTGCGCCAGGCCGAGCCCGGCGTCCACGACGGCCAGCGCGGCGATCGTGACGGCGAGCCACAGCACCACCTCGACCCGCTTCGGGATGATGCCGTCGTCGATGATCGCCTTCATCAGGAGCGGGTTGGCGACCACGATGACCGCGTCGACCACCACCAGCGCGAGGAATCCGGCGATCTGCGCCCGGAAGGGCCGCGCGTACCCGGCGATGCGCCGGACGGTCCCCGGCGCGATGCGCTCCTTCGTCACGGAGCTGTCACGCCGCAGGGACCGCATCACCTGGAAGCCGTAGCCCCCGTTCATCATCGACATATGCCGTACATCCTCCCAGGCCGTGCAGCGATGGGAGGACTCCCCCGATTCCCCCGTCAGCTCCCAGCGAACAGTGCGCGGATGCGCGCCACCTGTTCGGCCCGTTCGGCGGCGGCCTGCTCCTCCAGGGTGCGCCCCGGCGCGGCCCTCAGCAGGCGCTTGGTGGCGGTCGCGGCGGCGTGGTCGGTGGCCAGCAGCGCGGCGGCCAGGTCACGGGTGGTCTGGCCGAGCTCGCCCGCCGGCACCGCTATCTCGGCCAGGCCGAGCCGTACGGCCTCCTCGGCCCCGACGACACGGGCGGTCAGGCACATCTCGATGGCGCGGGGAACCCCGACGATGTCGGCCAGGGGCTTGGTCCCGGTCAGGTCGGGAACCAGCCCCAGCGCGGGTTCCTTCATGCAGAACTTCACGTCGTCCGCGACGACCCGCAGGTCACACGCGAGCGCGAGCTGAAAACCCGCCCCGATGGCGTGACCCTGCACGGCCGCGATCGACACGATCTCCGGCCTGCGCAGCCACAGGAAACCCCTCTGTGCCTCCGCGATCAGCCGTTCCAGCTCGGTGTCGCCGAGCGCCGCGGCGCTCGCGAAAGATTCCTGCCCGGGTACCCCCTCGGGCGTGAACATGCGCAGGTCGATTCCGGCTGAGAAGGACGGCCCCTCGCCTCTGACCACGACCACTCTCACCCGCTCCGGAAGGGTGTCCCCTATCCGGGCCAGAGCCGACCAGGTCGCGAACGTCTGTGCGTTGCGCTTGTCCGGCCGGTCCAGGGTGACGGTCGCGATCTCGCCGTCCACCTCGCAGCGCAGTCCGATCTCGGCCGGCGCGGCCGCCGAGACCGTCGACACATCGGAGCCGCCGCCCGTCTCGCGGGCGTGCTCCGGATCCCCCCCCACTGCCGCTTCCGCCATGCCTGCTCCTGCCTTCGGTGAGGAGCCACGTCGCCTCGCACGGCCGGTCCGGTGCGGCGCACCGCCCGTGCCGGGCGTCCGCGCTCCTGTTCGACCCGCGGTCGTGCCCGAGCCTACCGAACGACGTTCTGGTTAGCTGGACCCGACCACTCACTCTCACAGGAACGAGCGGCTGCGGTCGCGCGTCTTGAGGTGGATCTAGCGCTTGGACTTGCCCCGGGTCGCGCCGCCGCGCCCGCGCAGAGTCACTCCGGACTCGCTCAGGATGCGGTGGATGAACCCGTACGACCGGCCAGTGGAAGCGGCCAGAGCGCGGATGCTCTCACCCGCGGAATAGCGCTTCTTGAGATCGCTGGCCAGCTTTTCCCGGTCGGCCCCGGTCACCCGGGTGCCCTTCTTCAGAGTCTCGGCCACGAGTACCTCCTGTAGTGCCAGACTTCCGCAGCGTTACTTCAGCCCATGATCAGTCATTTCGACGGGATCGGCTACCTACTCCGCGGGAAAAGATCCCTACCCGCTCAAATTAAGATCAGGCAAGCGCCACAAGATCGGAAAATTCGTCGCTCCATGCGTCTTCTACTCCGTCTGGCAACAGAATCACCCTATCCGGCTTCAGCGCCTCCACGGCGCCCTCGTCATGGGTGACCAGCACAATCGCGCCCGTGTAGGAGCCGAGGGCGGTGAGCACCTGATCGCGGGAGGCCGGATCGAGGTTGTTGGTGGGCTCGTCCAGCAGCAGCACGTTGGCGCTCGACAGCACCAGCGTGGCGAGCGCCAGACGGGTCTTCTCACCGCCGGACAGGACCCCCGCCGGCTTGTCCACGTCGTCTCCGGTGAACAGGAACGAGCCGAGCACCTTGCGCAGGTCGACGTCGGCGAGGTCGGGGCCCGCGGAGCGCATGTTCTCCAGCACCGTGCGCCCGGCGTCGAGGGTCTCGTGCTCCTGCGCGTAGTAGCCGAGCTTGAGCCCGTGGCCGGGCAGTACCTCGCCGGTGTCGGGCTTCTCGATGCCGCCGAGCAGGCGCAGCAGGGTCGTCTTGCCCGCGCCGTTCAGGCCCAGGATGACGATCCGGGAGCCCCGGTCGACGGCGGCGTCGACGTCGGTGAACACCTCCAGCGAGCCGTACGACTTGGACAGGCCGCGGGCCGTCAGCGGCGTCTTGCCGCAGGGCGCCGGCTGGGGGAAGCGCAGCTTGGCGACGCGGTCGGACCGGCGCTCGCCCTCCACGCCCGAGAGCAGCCGCCGCGCGCGGCGCTCCATGTCCTGGGCCGCCTTGGCCTTGGTGGCCTTCGCCCGCATCCGGTCGGCCTGGGACAGCAGGGCGGACGCCTGCCGCTCGGCGTTGGCGCGCTCCCGCTTGCGCCGCTTCTCGTCGGTCTCCCGCTGGGTCAGGTAGGCCTTCCAGCCGACGTTGTAGGTGTCGATGACGCAGCGGTTCGCGTCCAGGTGGAGCACCCGGTTTACCGTCGCTTCAAGAAGGTTGACGTCGTGGCTGATGATCACCAAGCCGCCCTGGTGGGAACGCAAAAAATCGCGAAGCCAGCCGATCGAGTCCGCGTCGAGGTGGTTTGTGGGCTCGTCGAGCAGGAGAGTCTCCGCTCCGCTGAACAGGATTCGAGCCAGTTCGACCCGCCTGCGCTGCCCTCCGGAGAGGGTCTGCAGCGGCTGGCCGAGAACCCGGTCGGGCAGCCCGAGGCTGGAGGCGATCGACGCGGCCTCCGACTCCGCGGCGTAACCGCCGAGGACGTGCAGGCGGTCCTCCAGCCGGCCGTACGCGCGCACCGCCCGGTCGCGCACGCGCGGGTCGTCGGCGGCCATCCCGGCCTCGGCCTCGCGCAGTTCGCGCAGCACCTCGTCGAGCCCTCGGGCCGACAGGATCCGGTCGCGCGCCAGCACGCTCAGGTCTCCCGTACGGGGGTCCTGCGGCAGGTAGCCGACGCTGCCGGAGATCGTGACCGAGCCCGTGGCGGGCAGGCCCTCGCCCGCGAGGACCTTGGTGAGGGTGGTCTTGCCGGCGCCGTTGCGCCCGACCAGCCCGATCTTGTCGCCCGGGTTCACCCGGAACGAGGCGCCCTCGATGAGCAGGCGGGAACCCGCGCGAAGTTCGACGTCGGTGGCGATGATCATGATGAAGGGGACACTCCCGTGGATGATGCGGACAGGACCGGTGCCGGGAGCGATCAGTCGGGAGCGCTCATGGGCTCAAGTGTAGTGCCGCCGTCACCGCCGCCGGCTGCGGCGAGCGCCCGCCCGCCGGTCAGGGGTCGAGCAGCCGGATCCGTACGGCGCGGAACAGGTCCGGGGCGCCCTCCAGGACCGCCAGCCGGGGATCGGGAACGGTGAGGAACGGCCCGGCCTCCAGGGCGAACAGCGGCGCGAGACGCCGGTCCTCCCGGATCTCGTCGATCGCCCGCCGGTCCCCGCCGAGCACCAGCGCCTCCAGGTCGGCCAGCCGCGGCGTCAGCAGCCGGAAGGCCACGTCGGCGGCGGCCCCCAGCGCCTCGGCCGACTGCTTGTCCCTGCGCCGGGCGAAGCGCTGCTGGGACCATCCCCCCGCCGCGCTGCGCCCGTGGACCTGACGCGACCCGGCCTTGGCGGCGACCAGGCGGGTGCCGGTGAAGACGCCGGCGGCGTGCCCGCCGAGGCGGGCCAGCAGCACGCCTACGGTCCGCTCGCGGCAGGCGTGGGCCACCAGTGCCGCCGCCGGGGCCGGTAGTCCGGGAGGCGTCAGGCCCGGCGCGTCGGACAGCGTGGCGGACGGCGGGCGCAGCGGCGGGAACGGCACATGGCACTCGGCGACCGCGCCGTCGGCCGCGTCGAGACGCACGACGTCCGGCAGGGTGACCGCCTCGATCGGGCCGTGCCGTACGGCAAAGCGCTCGATCCAGCCCGCGAGCCGCTCGGGGGCCACCGAGACCCATCTGCCGCCTCCGGCGGCGGGCCGTCCCGTCATGGCTGATCAGACTACCGGTGTGGTCGTTTGCCGGATTCCCTCCAACTGATGGGGAAATGTAGGTGAATTTCCCCTTGTAAGCGTCAACGGCCCCCGGGAGTCGTCCCACAATTCACCCCGTGACGCTCCCCTCCTCCCCGGCGTCGCCGGTCGCCGCGTCCCTCCCGGGCGCCCCGTCGGCGTACCACCCGGACGACCCGCAGGGACACCACCCGGCGGGCCTCGTGCGGCGGTACACCCCCGCCGCCTCCGCAACCGGGCCCCTGCCCTCGCCCTTCACCCCGGGGACTCCCCACGGAACTCACCACGAAATCCGCCACGGCACTCCGCTCCGCCCGGCCGTCCCGCTGTTCCTGCCGGTGGTCGACCTCGACACCGGTGGCGCGATCGCCGTCCAGGTGGTCCCCGAGGACCCCGGCGGCGTGGGGGGCGTGGCGGACACGGTGAACGGCGTGCTGGCCGCGGCCCGCGAGGAGACCGCGCTGCCGCTGGTGCTGCCGATCTCCGCCACCGTCGTCGCCGCCGGTTCGGCCGGCACGGCGCCGCTGCACGAGGCGCTGCGGATGTGCAACCGCCGTCCGCGCGAGGTCATCCTGATGATCGAGGGCGACCTGGCGGCCGTGGGGCGGACCGCCCTGCTGTCCGGGATCGACGGTCTGCGCGCGGTGGGCTACCTCGTCGCCTTCGGCGAGCTCGGCACGGCCCCGCTGCCGCTCGACCTGCTCGCCGACGCCGCGCCGTACGTGATCGCGCTCTCCGGCGATCTGGTGGCGCGGGGAGCGCGCGACCCCCGGCGCGGCGCGCTCGTGGAGTCGCTCGTCCGCCTGGCCCGCGGCGCCGGGGCGCACGTGCTCGCCCCCGGCGTACGCGAGGAGACGCAGCTCGCGGCGGTGCGCGGCTGGGGCATCAGGCTCGCTCAGGGGCCCCTGCTCGCGCCGCTCGACTGGCGGCCCTCCCACGGCCACAACCGCGTCCACGTGCCGCTGCCGGTGCCGGAGGCCGAGGCCGTCCCGGCCGCGCCGGGCCTCACCGGACCGGGTGCCTACGGATTGGGACCACGCGTGCAGGAGTTCCTGCTCCCGGCGGTGACGCTGCCGGCCGGTTCGACGGCCGAGGAGGTCGTGGGCGTGCTCAGCGCGGAGCCCTCGATCACCAGCGTGGTGCTGGTGGACGAGTACCAGCGCCCGCAGGGCAGCGTCGACCGCAGCCGGTTCCTGCTGTTCATGGCCGGGGCGTACGGCCACGCGCTGCACGCGAAGAAGCCGGCCAGCCGCCTGGCCGACGCCCCGAAGATCGTGGCGAAGACCACCCCGGCGATCGCGGCCATGCAGGTGGCCGGGCGCGACAACACCCGCGCGTACGACGACCTGGTGGTGGTCGACGAGGTGGGCCGGTGCATGGGCGTGGTCCGGATCAGCGACCTGCTGCGCCACGTCGCCGAGATCCAGGCCGCCCGCTGACCCGGCCGGGTCAGAGCCAGCCCTGCGCCTGGGCCTTCTGGACGGCCTCGATGCGGTTGCGCGCCGCGGTCTTCTGGATGGCCGCCGACAGGTAGTTGCGCACCGTGCCCTCCGACAGGTGCAGCCGCAGCGCGATGTCGTTGATGGTCGAGCCGTCCGCGGCGGCCGACAGCACGTCCCGCTCGCGCGGCGACAGGGGGTTCGGCCCGGCGCTGAGCGCCGCGGCGGCCAGCCCGGGGTCGATCACCCGCTCTCCCCGGAGCACCCGCCGGATGGCGGCGGCCAGGTCGCGCGCGGGGCTGTCCTTGACCAGGAACGCCACCGCCCCGGCCTCCATCGCCCGGCGCAGGTAGCCGGGCCTGCCGAAGGTCGTGAGGATCACCACGCGGCACCCGGGGACCCGCCGGCGCAGCTCCTCGGCGGCGGCGATGCCGTCCCTGCCGGGCATCTCGATGTCCAGCAGCGCGATGTCCGGCCGGGTCGCCTCGGCGACCTCGACCGCCTCGTCGCCGTTCGCCGCCTCCCCGACCACCTCGATGTCGGGCTCCAGACCGAGCAGCGAGGCCAGCGCGCCCCTGACCATGCTCTGGTCCTCCGCCAGCACGACCCTGATCATTCGGCCAACCTATCCGCGGCGATCTCCGGAGTGGGAGGGCGGGTGAGGTCCGGGGGCGGCGCGACCCTGATCCGCACCCGGAACCCCCGCCCGCCGCTCTCGACCTCCAGGTCGCCGCCCGCGGCGCGCGCCCGCTCGCCGAGCCCGGTCAGGCCGTTGCCCGGCCGGTACGGCCCGCCGCGGCCGTTGTCGGCGACCTCCAGCACGGCGCCCCGCTCGCCGTACGACACGGTGATCTCGCAGCGGGTGGCCCGGGCGTGCCGTACGACGTTGGTGGTGGCCTCGCGCACGGCCCAGCCGAACAGGCCGTCGAGGTCCTCGGGCAGCGGCGCGCCGGACGTGCGGGCGGTGAGGGCGATCCCGGCGGCGGCCAGCGCGGCGCGGGCGCCGTCGATCTCCTCCGGCAGCGAGCTGCGGCGGTAGCCGGTGACGGCCTCGCGCACCTGGAGCAGCGCCTGCCTCGCCACCGCCTCGATGTCGGCCACCTCCCCGGCCGCCTTCGGCGATCCCTGCTCGGCCAGCCGGCGGGCGAGCTCGCTCTTCAGCACGATCAGCGAGAGGCCGTGTCCCAGCAGGTCGTGCAGGTCGCGGGCGATCCGCAGCCGCTCCTCGGCGGCGGCCAGCCTGGCCACCTCGCTCTGGGCCTCCTTGAGCTTGCCGATGAGGACGCGGGTGTTGCGGACGCTCATGAACAGCACGCCGAGGGTGGCGGTCTGCAGCACGAGCATCCACAGCAGCCCGTCCTCGGCGCCGATCACCAGGCCGTCGGCGATCAGGAGCGCCGCCATGGCGCCGATGCCGAGCACGGCGCGCCGGGGCGGCAGGGCCATCGCGTAGACGACGGCCAGGTAGACCGGCAGGGTCAGCCAGCTCTCGCTGTGGAACACCAGCGGGAAGGCGGCCCCCATCAGGGTCGCGAGAGCGAGCAGGGGGAATATCCACCGGGGACGGTGGCCGAGGCCGCGCGGGCCCAGCACGACCGTCAGGTAGACGCTCACGAAGGCCGCGAGCGCGACCATCCGCCAGACCGCCTGCGCCGTCCCCACCCTGCCGTCGATCACCTCGGCCACCGGGTAGAACAGGTAGATCAGGCCGAGCGACATGCCGATCAGCCGCCGCAGGCGGTACGGGCCGTCGTCCGGTCCGCCGAAGCTGAAGATCCTGGCCAGCCGGCTCATCGCGCCGCCCCTCTCCGGATCAGGCGCGGACCACGGCACGTCGGTAGACGAACACCGCGACGGCTCCCAGCGCGACGGCCCAGGCGACGATGCCCGCCACGTCGGGCCCGTACGGCGCCTGCCCGGCGACGATGCGCCATCCGATGCCCGCGTAGTCGTACGACGGCAGCACCCTGGCGACGTTCCGCATGGCCTCCGGCATGAGCGACGTGGGGAACCACAGGCCGCCCAGCAGGGCCAGGCCGAACATGGAGATCATGGCCACGGGCTGGGCGGTGTCGGGCCGCAGCATCGAGCCGATGGCGAGGCCGAGCGCCACGAAGGGGATGGTCCCGATCCACATGAACGCGAGCAGCCCGGCCCACTGCCCCGCCGGCAGCGACACGTGCTGGGTGAGCACCGCGGCAAGCCCCACCAGCACCAGCGCGGGCAGCACCAGCAGCAGGGACGCGACGAGCTTGGTCGCGAGGATGGCCCAGGCGGGCAGCGGGGTGATCTGGAGCTGCCGCAGCCAGCCGCTGTGCCGTTCCTGCGCCCAGGGCACGGCCGTGGACATCACCGACGAGGCGAGCGCGCCGTACGCCGCCATGTTGACCATCAGCAGCACGCTGCCCTTGATCCCGGTGGTCTCGTCCGTCTGCGCGCCCCACAGGTTCGAGTACAGCAGGTAGAAGCCGAGCGGGAAGGCGACGACGAAGATGACGTACCGCTTGTTGCGCAGCATGCGCAGCACTTCGACCTTCAGGTAGTGCGTCATCGTCACGACTCCTTGGTGAGAGCGAGGAAGGCGTCCTCCAGATCGGCCCCGTGGACCTGGAGATCGCGCACGTCGAGGGTGGTCTTCCGGTACAACGCCTCGACCGTCGAGTCGAGGTCGGTGGTGCGCAGCGTGACACGGCCCGCCTGGAGCTCCACGCCGGTCGTGCCCGGCAGGCTCTCCAGCCCGGCGGCCGGCTGGTCGCCCAGCCGGAAGCTCACCGTCTGCCCGGCCACCCCGGCCTTGATCTCGGCGGCGGTGCCGTCGGCCACGACCCGCCCCCGCGCGATCACGACGACCCGGTCGGAGTTCTCGTCGGCCTCCTCCAGGTAGTGCGTCGCGAACAGGATCGTGCGCCCCTGCGCCGCGTATCGGCGCATGTTCTCCCAGAACGTACGACGGGACTCGACGTCCATGGCCGCGGTCGGCTCGTCGAGCAGCAGCAGCCTCGGCCCGCCCGCGACCGCCAGGGCGAAGCGGACCCGCTGGGTCTGCCCGCCGGAGAGCCGGTTCGCCCGCCGCCCGGCCAGCTCGGTGAGGTCGGCGAGCCGGAGGATCTCCTCGCGCGGCAGGGGGTTCGGGTAGAGCCGGCGGACGAAGTCCACGGTCTCGGCCACGGTCAGCTCGGGGATCAGCTCGCCCTCCTGGAGCATCGCGCCGATCTCGCCGTGGGCGACGGCGGTCTCCGGCGGCTCGCCGAAGACCCGGATCTCGCCCGCCGAGGGCCTCAGCAGGCCCAGCAGCATGTTGATGGAGGTGGACTTCCCGGCCCCGTTCGGCCCGAGGAGCGCGACCGTGCTGCCGGCCGGGACCTCCAGGTCGAGGCCGTCGACCGCGAGCACGTCGCCGTACCTCTTGGTGACGTCCGTGAAGGAGATGGCGTTCATGACGACAAAACTAGAAGCGGGCCGGGAAACGCGGCAGTGGGATGCCTCCGGCCTCCGCGATGACAAATGTCATCGCGTGCGGCCGGCCCCGCGGGTCACAGGCGGCAGGCGAAGATGGCGGTGACGAGGATCGCCTTGGCGCCGATCTCCCAGAGCTGGTCCATGACCTGCTGGTGGCCCTTGCGCGGGACCATCGCCCGCACCGCCACCCAGCCCTCGCGGTGCAGCGGGGAGACGGTCGGCCCCTCCATGCCCGGGGTGATCGAGATGGCCTCGTCGATGCGCTCGGCCCGGATGTCGTAGTCGATCATGACGAAGTCGCGGGCCACCAGCACGCCCTGCAGGCGGCGGATGAGCTGCTGGAAGCCGTTGGCCTCCGGCGCCCTGGCCCGCTTGATCAGGATGGCCTCGGAGTGCGCGATCGGCTCCCCGAAGACCTCGAGCCCGACGTTGCGCAGCGTCGTGCCGGTCTCCACCACGTCGGCCACCGCGTCGGCGACGCCGAGCCTTATCGCGGTCTCGACCGCGCCGTCGAGCTTGATCACCCGGGCGTCCACGCCCTGGTCGGCGAGGTACTTGCCGAGCAGCCCGGCGTACGAGGTGGCGATGCGCAGGCCGGACAGGCCGGAGACGCCGGAGTGGGCGCCGGCCGGGGCGGCGAAGCGGAACGTGGACCGCCCGAACCCGAGCGGCATGACCTCCTCGGCCGGCGCCCCGGAGTCGAAGAGCATGTCGCGCCCGGTGATGCCGGCGTCCAGGGTGCCCTCGCCGACGTAGACGGCGATGTCGCGGGGGCGCAGGAAGAACAGCTCGCAGGAGTTCTCGGAGTCGACGACCACGAGTTCCTTGCTGTCCCTGCGCTGGCGGTAGCCCGCCTCCTTCAGCATGGTCTGGGCGCCCTCGGAGAGCGCGCCCTTGTTCGGTACGGCGATGCGCAGCATGAGTGAAAGATCCTTCCAGGCAGGACGAGGTCGATGAGCTTCAGGACATCCGGGGCCGCCGCGGCGGCTACAGATGCTTGTAGACCTCGTCCAGCCCGATCCCGCGGGCCAGCATGAGCACCTGGACGTGGTAGAGGAGCTGGGAGATCTCCTCCGCCGCCCGCTCCGCCGACTCGTGCTCGGCCGCCATCCAGCTCTCCGCGGCCTCCTCGACGACCTTCTTGCCGATGGCATGGACGCCGGCGTCCAGCGCGGCCACGGTGCCGGACCCCGCGGGCCGGGTCCGGGCCTTGTCTGTCAGCTCGGCGAACAGCTCTTCGAAGGTCTTCATGGTCTCTCTCGGAATCGTGGGCCTGCCCGTTCAGGGTATCGGCCCCAGGGTAGTTGCGGACGCGGGGAGTCCGCGCCCCGCGTCCACCCTGCGAGATCACACGGCGAGATCACGCCCGCGTCCGGCCGGACTCAGCCGAGGATCTTGCGGGCCAGCCGGAGCTGCTCCAGGGCCTGCTGCGACTCGCCGCCCTCGTGGCCGTTGAACGGCCACACGGTGATGTCCTTGGGGCCGGCGTAGTGGTTGTAGGCCCCGAACACGGTGGAGGGCGGGGTGACGCCGTCGCGCAGGGCGACGGAGAACCGGGCGGGCGTGCGGGCCCGCGCCGCGAAGTGCAGCCCGTCGAAGTAGCCGAGCGTGGCGAAGATCTCCTCGACCCGGGTGCGGTGGATGCCGCAGAACCGCCCCAGCTCGCCGTACGGGTCCTCGTCGGTGATCTCCACCGCGTGCCGGATGTCGCACATGAACGGCACGTTGACGAACGCGTACGCGAGGTCCGGCACGAGGGCCGCGGCGGCCAGCGCCATGCCGCCGCCCTGGCTGCCGCCGGTCACGACGACGCGCCCGGCGTCCACGAGGGGATGCGACCTGGCCGCCTCCACCGCCCGCACGACGTCGGTGTAGAGCCGCCGGTAGTAGTAGTCGTGCCGGTCGAACACGCCCTGGGTGAGCTTGCCGGGGATCTGCGCGCCGTTGCCGCCGACCGGGTCGGGCGTGTCGCCCGAGCGCCAGGTGCCGCCCTGTCCGCGGGTGTCCATCACGAAGGTCGCGTACCCGGCGGCGGGCCACAGCAGCCAGTCGTGGGGCCGGCCGCGGCCGCCGCCGTACCCGATGAACTCCATCACACACGGCAGCGGGCCGGACGCGCCCGCCGGCGCGATGAACCACCCCTTGATCGGATGCCCGCCGAACCCGGCGAACGTCACATCGGCCACGTCCACCAGCGCGAGGTCGGCCTCGTACGGCTCGAAGACGGCGTTCAGGTCGTGCTCGCGCGCCTCGGCGAGCGTGCGGTCCCAGAAGTCGTCGAAGTCCGCCGGCTCCCGGCGCTCGGGCAGGTACGCACGCAGGTGGTCGAGGGGCATGTCAACGAACATGGGGGCTCCCGTGGACTGGTGGGGCATACGCCGGTCAAGGCTACACAAGTGCCTCGTTTCAGGGTTCTGACCCGGTTAAGGGTCGCCAACCGGAACGAATCTCCTGATCAGATACGGCGATCACCTGCGTAATCACGCCTGATGACCTGTAAAGCCCGGATTGACGGGCTGAAAGACCCTCTTGCAACTAATCCGGTTTAGTGCTGGACTCTGCACGAATTCCACGCGTGTGAGGTGCGTCCGCACGGCACGGTGTCGCGGCGGCCGCCTCTCGGGGGCACGACATGTCAATCGATCACCGTCCGTGAGATCGGAGACCCCATGCGACGAACGACAGCGGCCGCCCGCGCCGCCCTCATCACCGGCCTGATCGCCCTCGGCGCGGGCTGCGCGACGAGCGGCACCCCGGAGACCAGGCAGGCCGACGCGAACGCCCCCGCCGCGATCACGTGGTGGTCCACCGGAGGCGACGACGAGAGCGCGGCCTTCCAGAAGGCGGCCGACCTGTACACGAAGTCGCACCCCAATGTGACGATCAAGGTGCAGACGCTGAGCTGGGACGACGCGTACGCCAAGCTGCTCGCCGCCTCCACCAGCCGGAGCGGGCCGGACGTCGTCTCCGGCGGCATGACCTGGACCATCCAGTTCGGCCTGCGCGGCGGGATGGTCGACCTGCGCAAGTACGGCGTCGAGCAGCTCAAGGCGCAGGCGCAGCCCGCCCAGTGGAAGTCGGCCGTCTCCCCCGACGGCACCGTCTACGGCATCCCGCTGGACATGTCCACCGAGGCGCTCTACTACCGGACCGACCTGCTGGAGAAGGCCGGCATCAAGGAGCCGCCCACGTCCTGGGACGAACTGACCGCCGACATCGGGAAGCTCAAGGACGCCGGGGTCAGGACCCCGTTCAGCATCGACTGGGGCAACCTCGACTGGATCGGCTACTTCAACTTCCTCTACCAGGCCGGCGGCAGCTTCTACACGCCGGACTGCAAGCCCTCCCTCGGCACCCCCGAGGCCGAGCGGGCGCTGTCGTTCTGGATCGACCTGCACCGCAAGTACGGCGCGCCCACCGACACGGTGACCACCTCGGACGCGCTGGACGCGGGCACCGCGATGGTCTACGGCGGCAACTGGAACGCGCTCGGCATCGACACCTCCAAGCCCAAGCTGAAGGGCAAGTGGGCGGTGGCCCCGCTGCCCGCCGGTCCGGCGGGCCCGACGACCTTCATCGGCGGCCGGGCGGTCGGGGTGACCTCCTACAGCAAGCACATCCAGCAGGCGGCCGACTTCGTGAAGTACCTCTACACCGACGAGGCGGTCGACGCGGTGAACGCCGAGTCGAAGGCCCGCAACGTCTCCTACCTCCCGCCGCGTCCGGACAAGGTGGCCGACTCGCCGTTCCAGCCGCAGCAGTCCGAGGTATTCGCGAAGATCATCAGTACCGGCGCCGCGGCCCCCGGATGCCCCGGCTGGGACGAGAGCGCGGGCGACGTGGCCAAACACCTCCAGTCGGCGATCCTCGGCAAGGCCGACATGAAGACGGCCCTGGGCGAGGCCGCCAAGGTCATGGAGCGCAACGCCGGCTGACCGCCCGCCCACGGCCGCGGACCGGCCGGTGACACCTGACCTCTCACCGGCCGCGGCACCCCTCCCCGGCCGCCCCGCGTCCGTACGGATCGCGGGGCGGCCCCCTTTCGACTGGAGAGATTCATGACAACCCCTGCCGCCGTCTCCCGGCACCGATGGCGCCGCCACGGCACGTCCTATCTGATGCTGCTGCCGTTCCTCGCCCTGTTCGCCGGCTTCCTGGTCTGGCCGCTGGCCAACTCGCTCTATCTCAGCTTCACGAGGTTCGACGGGGTGACCGCCCCCGAGTTCACCGGGCTGGAGAACTTCCGGCGCCTGCTGTTCGACGACGACCGGTTCCGGCACGCCCTCGGCAACACGTTCCTCTACGTGGTGGCGTCCGTCGGCATCGGCACGCTGCTGTCGCTCGGTCTCGCGCTGGCATTCAGCGGGTCGGGCTGGCCGCACCGCGTCATGCGGACCGTCTTCTTCCTGCCCTCGGTGACCTCGTCCATCGCGCTGATGCTGCTCTGGAAATGGATCTTAAATCCGGGTGACTTCGGCCTGGCCAACACCGTCGCCGGATGGTTCGGCGGCCGGGCCGTCGAGTGGCTGGCCACGCCTGGGCTCACGATCCCGATCCTCGTGCTCATGTCGGTGTGGGGCGGGATGGGCTACGGCATGGTCCTGTACGTCGCCGGGCTCAACACCATCCCCCAGGAGTACTACGAGGCCGCCCGCATCGACGGCGCCACGTCCTGGCAGCAGTTCCGCCGGGTCACGCTGCCGCTGCTGCGCCCGGTCACCACGTACGTGGTCGTGACCGGCCTGATCGGGGCGTTCCAGGTCTTTGAAGCCGTCTACATCGTGTTCCGGGGCACCAACAACATCGGCGGCGTGCTCGACTCGGGCCTGATGATCGTGCCCTACCTCTACGACCAGGGCTTCACGCACTTCAAGCTCGGCTACGCCTCGGCGATCGCGTGGGTGCTCTTCGTGATCATCTTCGCGCTCAGCATGGTCAACCTCCGCATCGGCCGCGCCCTGAAGGAGCTCTGATGACCGCCGCTCCCCTGCTGCGCCTGCCGTTCTACCTGCTGTCGCTCACCATGATCGCGCCGTTCTACTGGATGGTGATCACGGTGTTCAAACCGGTGACGGAGATCGACAGGCAGCCGCCGTCGTTCGTGCCCGAACACCCCACCCTGGACAACTTCTACGACCCCGGCTACTCCCCCACCCAGGTCAACCCCGGCCACCTCCAGGGCATCTTCCAGCGGTTCCAGGTCGACTTCGGCTTCGGCCGGTTCATGTTCAACAGCCTGGTGATCACCGTCGCGATCACGGCCGGCTCGTTGCTGATCGCCTCGCTGGCGGCGTACGTGATCACGAAGCACCGGGTGCCGGGCAGACGGCTGATCTTCCTCATGATCGTCGCCTCGATGATGGTGCCCTGGCAGACCACGCTGGTGCCCAACTACGTCATCATGCGAAACCTGGGCTGGCTGGACACCTACCAGGGCTACATCGTCCCGGCGCTGGCCAAGGCGTTCGTGCTGTTCTTCCTGGTGCAGTTCCTCCACTCGATCCCGGACGAGCTCGTCCAGGCGGCCCGGGTCGACGGGGCCGGGGAGTGGCGCATCTGGTGGCGGATCGTGCTGCCGCTGCTGCGCCCCGCCCTCGCCGCGATGTCGATCTTCATCGTGCTCGCCGAGTGGAACAACTTCCTCTGGCCGCTGATCCTCGTGCAGAGCGACGAGATGGCGAACATCCCGGTCGCGCTCGCGCGCCTCAACTCGTACTTCACGGGGGCGCAGAACCAGGGAGCGATCATGGCGGGCGGCCTGCTCGCCTCTCTGCCGTCGATCGTCTTCTTCCTGGTCTTCCAGCGCTACTTCACCCGGGGGATCGTGCTGAGCGGCCTCAAGGGCTGAGCGACGCCGCCGGGGACGCACCGGGAAAGCACCGAGGGGAGGGATCGCGATCAGCATCCGGATCGCGATCCCTCCCCTCGGGAGAGCCCAGGTCAGAGAACCCAGGTCAGAGGCGCGTCAGCGGCCGGTGTACCGGCGACCGCCGCCGCCGCGCCCGCCACCGCTGTAGCCGCCGCCACCGCCGCCGCTGCCACCGCGGGGACGTCCGCCGCCGCCGTAGGAGCGGTCGCCGCCATGGGGCCGGTCACCACTGTGGGGCCGGTCAGCACTGTGCGGCCGGTCGCCGCCGTAGGAACGCTCGCCGTTGAAGGAACGCTCGCCACCGGCACGCCCGGTGCCACCGCCGCCGCCACCGCCGCGGGAACGGTCGCCGAAGCGCCGGGGGCGGCCGGCCCGGGACTGGTCGTCCGGCCGGGACCGCAGCGGCGTGCGCACCTCCGGTTCCCACACGGGCACCGTGTCGCCGCTCGGCCGCTTGGCCCCGGCGATGTCGGCCAGGATCGGGTCGCCCGGAGCCACCCGGTGCCGGGACGCGACGACCCCCGCCTTGCGGGTCAGCGACTCGGTGGCGCGGCGCTCGCTCGGCAGCACCAGCGTCAGCACCACCCCGTGCTCGCCGGCGCGGGCCGTACGGCCGCCGCGGTGCAGGTAGCTCTTGTGGTCGGCCGGCGGGTCCACGTGCAGCACGAGACTCACGTCGTCCACGTGGATGCCGCGGGCCGCGACGTCCGTGCAGACGAGCACGCCGATGTCGCCCCGGCGGAACCCGTCGAGGATGCGGGTGCGCTGGTTCTGCCGCTTGCCGCCGTGCAGGCCGCCGGCTCGGACCCCCGCCCGGGCCAGCTGCTTGACGACCCGGTCCACGCCGTGCTGGGTCCGCACGAACAGGATGGTCCGGCCGTCGCGGTTGGCGATCTCCGCCGTGACGTCCGTCTTCTCCTCCCGGTGCACCTGGAGCAGGTGGTGCTCCATCGTGTCGACGGGGGAGGTGGCCGGGTCCAGCGAATGGACGACCGGGTCCGTCAGGAACCGCTGGACCAGTTTGTCCACGTCGCCGTCGAGCGTCGCGGAGAACAGCAGCCGCTGGCCGTCCGCCGGCGTGCGCGCCAGCAGCGCGGTCACCACCGGGAGGAACCCGAGGTCGCACATGTGGTCGGCCTCGTCCAGGACGGTGATCTCGACCTCGCCGAGGTCGCACTCGCCCTGCTCGATCAGGTCGGTGAGGCGGCCGGGCGTGGCGACGACGACGTCGACCCCGCGGCGCAGATCCTCGATCTGACGGCCCATCGGCATGCCGCCGACGACGGTCCTGGTGCGCAGCGACAGCCCTCGGCCGAGCGGCTCGATGGCGTTCGCCACCTGGAGCGCGAGCTCGCGGGTGGGCACGAGGACGAGGGCGCGGGGCCGCCGGGGGCGGGCCCGCTCCCCCGCGATCCTGGCCAGCGTGGGCAGGCCGAACGCGAGGGTCTTGCCGGAACCGGTCCGGCCCCGCCCGAGGACGTCGAGTCCGGCGAGGATGTCGGGAATGGCCGCCTGCTGGATCGGGAACGGCGCGGTGATGCCCTGCCGGGCGAGCCCCGTCACGAGCGGCCTGGGCAGTCCCAGATCCGCGAACTCAACGGGGTTCTCGGTGATACCGGCGGTCGCGCCGTCACCGAGGTCAAGCATGGTCACGTAATCGTGCCTTTCGTAGGAGATCCCGCCACGTGGGCGGGTTGAGAACGTGCCGGAGCACGCGGGGCGTCACTTCTGCGAAAGGACGACCCATGACGTACGGCGAGCCGTACCGATCGGGGCGCGGCACGCCGGTGACTGACCGGCGGCCCTGGGCCCGGAGAACCGTGCGCCCTGAAACCGTGCACCCAGAGAACCACAAGCAGGCGTCCGGTGCGGTGGGCCGCCTGGCGGCGGCCTCCCGCGGACGCTCGACTCGCGTCGCACAAGATGGAGCAAAGAATCACTCTACGGCATTCCCGCGCGGCGCGGGGCGACGCAGACCCGCGCGGCGGGATGAGCACCGGCAGGCGGCCTCCCGGCGGAAGGCCGCCATGGACGGGCAGCGGGACGGATCAGACGTTGAAGCCGAGCATCCTGAGCTGGTCGCGGCCCTCGTCAGTGATCTTGTCCGGGCCCCACGGCGGCAGCCAGACCCAGTTGATGACCACGTTGGAGACCAGGTCGGCGAGCGCCGAGTTGGCCTGGTCCTCGATGACGTCGGTGAGGGGGCAGGCGGCGCTGGTGAGCGTCATGTCGATCGTCGCGATCGGCCGCTCGCCCTCGCCGGCCGGGTCGAGGTTGACGCCGTAGACGAGGCCCAGGTCGACCACGTTGATCCCGAGCTCGGGGTCGACGACGTCCTTCAGCGCCTCCATCAGGTCGTCCAGACTGGGAGACCCGTCGAAGGCGCCGGGCTCGGCGGCCTCGGTCACGGTTCCCGTCGGGGTCTCGGTGGGCTTGCTCACGTCGTCTCCTCAGCTCTTCTCCCGGGCCGGTCTGTGCGCCCAGCCAGGGTGTCAACACCGGTGGGGTGTCCGGTCATCCCTGGCTCCGCATCAGCGCGTCCTTGTAGGCCATCCAGGCCAGCAGCGCGCACTTGACCCTGGCCGGGAACTTCGCCACGCCGGCGAACGCGACGGCGTCGCCCAGCACGTCCTCGTCGGGCTCCACCTGGCCCCTGCCCTGCATCAGCCGGGTGAACTCCTCCACCACCGACAGCGACTCGTCCACCGTGGAGCCGGTGGCGAGCTCGTGCAGCACCGAGGCGGCGGCCTGGCTGATCGAGCAGCCCTGGCCGTCGTAGGACACGTCGAGCACCTTGCCGCCGTCGGCCACCTTCACCCGCAGCGTCAGCTCGTCGCCGCAGGTGGGGTTGACGTGGTGGACCTCCGCGTCGAAGGGCTCACGCAGGCCGCGCCCCTGGGGATGCTTGTAGTGCTCCAGGATCAGCTCCTGGTACATGGATTCAGCGATCATGTTCAGCCGAACACCTTCTGCACGTGGTGGAGGCCGCGGACCAGTGCGTCGATCTCGGCCGTCGTGTTGTACAGGTAGAAAGACGCCCTTGTGGTGGCCGGGATGCCGAACCTGAGATGCAGCGGCCGGGCGCAGTGATGACCTACCCGGACCGCGATCCCGTACACGTCGTCGAGGATCTGCCCCACGTCGTGGGGGTGGATGCCCTCCAGCGTGAACGAGATCGTGCCGCCGCGGGCGATGGGCGTGCGGGGCCCGATGATCCTGAGCCCGGGGATCTCCGGCAGCGCCTCCAGGGCGTACGCCACCAGTTCCTTCTCGTGCGCCTTGATCTGGTCCATGCCGACGGCGTTCAGGTAGTCGACCGCCGCGCCGAGCCCGATCGCCTCGACGATGGGCGGCGTCCCGGCCTCGAACTTGTGCGGCACCGGCGCGTACGTCGAGTGGTCCATCCAGACCGCCTCGATCATCTCGCCGCCGCCGAGGAACGGCGGCATCGCGTCGAGCAGCTCACGCCGGCCCCACAGCACGCCGATGCCGGAGGGACCCACCATCTTGTGGCCGGTGAACGCGACGAAGTCGACGCCCAGCTCGGCCACGTCCACGGCCTGGTGCGGCACGGACTGCGACGCGTCGAGCATCATCAGCGCGCCGACCTCGCGCGCCCGCGCCAGGATCGGCGAGACCGAGTTGACCGTGCCCAGCACGTTCGACTGGTGCGCGATCGAGACGATCTTGGTCCGCTCGTTGACCAGCTCCTCCAGGCCCTCGACGTCGAGGCGGCCCTCGTCGGTCACCGGGAACCAGCGCAGCGTCGCGCCGGTGCGCTGCGCGAGCAGCTGCCACGGCACGATGTTGGAGTGGTGCTCCATCTCCGAGATGACGATCTCGTCGCCGGGGCCCATCCGGAACCGCTCGTCCTCGCCGACGGGGTTGCCGAAGGCGTACGCCACGAGGTTGAGGGCCTCGGAGGCGTTCTTGGTGAAGACGATCTCGTCCCGCGACGGCGCCCCGACGAACGCGGCGATCTTGTCGCGGGCCTCTTCGTACGCGACCGTCGACTCGCTGCCGAGCACGTGCAGGGCCCGGCCGACGTTGCCGTAGTGCCAGGTCAGGTGGTCGCGCATGGTCTCGACCACCTGGGCCGGCTTCTGGGAGGAGTTGCCGGAGTCGAGGTAGACCAGCGGCCTGCCTCCGGGAAGCTCGCGGGTGAGGACCGGGAAGTCCTTCCTGATCCTCTCCACGTCGAAGCCGGACACCGCACTCATCAGGCGGACGCCGCCTTCGAGGTGTAGGCCTCGTAGCCCTCGGCCTCCAGCTTGTCGGCCAGCTCGGGGCCGCCCTCCTCCACCACGCGCCCGCCGGCGAAGACGTGGACGAAGTCCGGCTTCACGTAGCGCAGGATGCGGGTGTAGTGGGTGATCAGCAGCACGCCGGTGTCGCCGGAGGCGCGGAACCGGTTGACGCCCTCGGAGACCACGCGCAGGGCGTCGACGTCGAGGCCCGAGTCGGTCTCGTCCAGCACCGCGATCTTCGGCTTGAGCAGCTCCAGCTGGAGGATCTCGTGCCGCTTCTTCTCACCGCCGGAGAAGCCCTCGTTGGTGTTGCGCTGGGCGAACGCCGGGTCGATGGACAGCGCGTCCATGCCCGACTTCAGCTCCTTGGCGAACTCGCGCAGCTTCGGCGCCTCGCCGCGGACCGCGGTGATCGCCGAGCGCAGGAAGTTCGACACGCTGACGCCGGGGACCTCGACCGGGTACTGCATGGCCAGGAACAGGCCGGCGCGGGCGCGCTCGTCCACCGCCATGTCCAGCAGGTCCTCGCCGTCGAGCAGGACGGTGCCGGAGGTGACGGTGTACTTGGGGTGCCCCGCGACGGCGTACGCCAGCGTGGACTTGCCCGAGCCGTTCGGGCCCATGATGGCGTGCGTCTCGCCGCTGCGGACCGTCAGGTCGACGCCGCGCAGGATCTCCTTGTCGCCCACGGCGACGTGCAGGTCACGGATCTCAAGGGTGGACACTGGTATTTACTCCTTCGAGAGCGAGACGTACACGTCGTCGCCTTCGATCTTGACTCGGTAGACGTTGACGGGCCTGGTCGCGGGCGGCCCGGTGGGCTTGCCGCTGCGCAGGTCGAAGCAGGAGCCGTGCAGCCAGCACTCCAGCGTGTTGTCGTAGACCTCGCCCTCGCTGAGGCGGACCTCGGCGTGCGAGCACACGTCGCGCAGGGCGAAGACCTCGCCGCCGGTCCGCACCAGCGCGACCGGCGTGTCCTCGACCTCCAGGCCGACGACGCCCCCGTCGGGGATGTCGGCGACCTGGCAGACCTTCTCCCAGCGGAGCTCGCCGCTCATCGGGCCAGCTCCGCCTCGACCGCGGACAGCACGCGCTCGCGCAGCTCCGGAAGCTGGATCTTCTCCAGCAACTGGGCGAAGAACCCGTGGATGACCAGGCGGCGGGCCTCGTCGAACGGGATGCCCCGGGCCTGCAGGTAGAAGATGTGCTCGTCGTCGAGGCGGCCGGAGGCGGACGCGTGGCCCGCTCCCGCGACCTCGCCGGTGAGGATCTCCAGGTTCGGCACCGAGTCGGCGCGGGCGCCGTCGGTGAGGATGAGGTTGCGGTTGAGCTCGTAGGTGTCGGTGCCCTCGGCCTCGGCCCGGATGATCACGTCGCCGATCCAGACCGCGTGGGCGGCGTCGCCCTGCAGCGCGCCCTTGTAGGTCACGTTGCTGCGGCAGTTCGGCACGCTGTGGTCCACCAGCAGGCGGTGCTCCAGGTGCTGCCCGGCGTCCACGAAGTAGAGCCCGGTGAGGTCGGCGTCGCCGCCCGGGGCGGTGTACGACACCGAGGGCGACAGCCGTACGAGGTCACCGCCGAGGGTGACCACGAACGACCGGAACGTCGCGTCCTTGCCGAGCCTCGCGTGGTGGTGGGAGACGTGCACGGCGTCGTCGTCCCAGTCCTGCAGGCTGACGACCTTCAGCGTCGCGCCCTCGGCCACGTCGAACTCGACGTTGTCGGCGTAGACCGCGCTGCCGCGGTGGTCCAGGACCAGCACGGCCTCGGCCATCGGCTCCACCGACACGAGGATGTGCCCGTAGGCGGCGGCGCCGGCCCCGGACCCGCGCAGCGTGATCACGGTGGGCCGGGAGGCGGCCGTCATCCTCGGCACCGTGACGACGGTGGCCTTCTCGAACGACGAGTACGCCTGCGCGCTGACCCGGTCGGCCGGGGTGTAGGTCCGGCCGAGCCGGGCGTCGTCGCGGGCGACGGTCTCGACCCGCACCTCGGGCGCGGCCTCGACGTCCACCACGACGCCGCCGGTGACGGCGGCCGTGCCGTCGTGCAACCCCTTCAGCCGCGCGAGCGGCGTGAAGCGCCACTCCTCCTCGCGACCCGTCGGCACCGGGAAGTCCGCCACGTCGTACGACGCCTTCTCGTGCAGCGTCGACAGCGGTTTGGTCTCCAGGCCCATCAGCCGACCGCTCCTTCCATCTGCAGCTCGATCAGGCGGTTGAGCTCCAGGGCGTACTCCATGGGCAGCTCGCGGGCGATCGGCTCGACGAACCCACGGACGATCATGGCCATCGCCTCGTCCTCGCCGAGGCCCCGGCTCATCAGGTAGAACAGCTGGTCCTCCGACACCTTGGAGACCGTGGCCTCGTGGCCCATCGAGACGTCGTCCTCGCGGACGTCGACGTACGGGTAGGTGTCGGACCGGCTGATCTGGTCGACCAGCAGCGCGTCGCACTTGACGGTCGAGGCCGAGCCGGCCGCGCCCTCGTCGATCTGCACCAGGCCGCGGTAGGACGTGCGGCCGCCGCCTCGCGCGACGGACTTGGAGATGATCGTCGAGGAGGTCTTCGGCGCGAGGTGCACCATCTTGGCGCCCGCGTCCTGGTGCTGGCCCTCGCCGGCGAAGGCGACCGACAGCGTCTCGCCCTTGGCGTGCTCGCCCATGAGGTAGACGGCCGGGTACTTCATCGTGACCTTGGAGCCGATGTTCCCGTCGATCCACTCCATGGTCGCGCCCTCGTACGCCACGGCGCGCTTGGTGACCAGGTTGTAGACGTTGTTCGACCAGTTCTGGATCGTCGTGTAGCGGCAGCGGGCGCCCTTCTTCACGACGATCTCGACGACCGCCGAGTGCAGCGAGTCGGACGAGTAGATCGGCGCGGTGCAGCCCTCGACGTAGTGGACGTAGGAGTTCTCGTCCACGATGATCAGCGTCCGCTCGAACTGGCCCATGTTCTCGGTGTTGATCCGGAAGTAGGCCTGCAGCGGGATCTCGACGTTCACGTTCGGCGGCACGTAGATGAACGAGCCACCGGACCACACGGCGGTGTTGAGCGCGGCGAACTTGTTGTCGCCCACCGGGATCACCGTGCCGAAGTACTCCTTGAAGAGCTCCTCGTGCTCGCGCAGGCCGGTGTCGGTGTCGACGAAGATGACGCCCTTCTCCTCGAGGTCCTCACGGATCTTGTGGTAGACGACCTCGGACTCGTACTGGGCGGCGACGCCGGCGATGAGGCGCTGCTTCTCCGCCTCCGGGATGCCGAGCTTGTCATAGGTGTTCTTGATGTCGGGCGGCAGCTCGTCCCAGGAGGCGGCCTGCTTCTCGGTGGAGCGCACGAAGTACTTGATGTTGTCGAAGTCGATGCCCGTGAGGTCGGAGCCCCAGGTCGGCAGCGGCTTCTTCCGGAACAGCCGAAGGCCCTTGAGGCGCAGGTCGAGCATCCACTCCGGCTCGTTCTTGAGCGCGGAGATGTTGCGGACGACCTCTTCGGACAGCCCACGCCGGGCCGTGGCCCCCGCCACGTCCGCGTCGGCCCAGCCGAACTTGTAATTCCCGAGGCCTTCCAGCTCCGGGCGGTCGGTGACAGTCACCTGCCGGACTCCTTGCTCGTCGTTGTGCTCGATATGTGTGCGGCCGGTGCGGGTGCGACCGGCGGATCGGTACGGCCGTGCCGCGCGGCCAGCGCGGGTGAACTGACGTGGGTGGTGCAGACGCCGTCGCCGTTGGCGATCGTGGCCAGCCGCTGCACCGGAGTGCCGAGCAGCCGGGCGAACGCCTCGGTCTCCGCCTCGCACAGCTGCGGGAACGCCGCCGCGACGTGCGCCACCGGGCAGTGATGCTGGCAGAGCTGCTCGCCGCCCTTGCCGGTCGCGGTCGCGGACGCCGCGTATCCCTCCGTCGACAGCGCCTCCGCCAGCACGCGGACCCGCTGCTCGGCCGGGACCTCGCGCATCAGCGTCTCCAGCCTGCCGACCAGCCCGGACACCTGCGCCCGCGCGAACTCCGACACCGCATCGCCGCCCAGGCGCTCGGCCAGGAAGCGCAGCGCGCTGCCGGCCAGGTCGTCGTAGGCGTGGACGAAGGCGCTGCGGCCCGCGTCGGTGATCGCGAACATCTTGGCCGGCCTGCCGCGTCCCCGCTGACCGCGGGGGCGGGCCGTACGCGGCTCGATCATGCCGTCGGCCAGCAGCGCGTCGAGGTGACGGCGCACCGCGGCCGGTGTCAGCCCGAGCCGCTCGCCGAGCGCCGCGGCGGTCACCGGCCCGTGTTCCAGGATGAGCCGGGCCACCCTCGCCCGGGTGCCCCGCTCGACGCTGATGTCGCCCCTGCCGGCGCCGATGGCGGCGGCCTCACGCGCGGGGGACGCGGACGCCGAGAACGGCCGCGTCGCCACGGCCCTCTCCACGCTCAGTCGCCCCTGCACGTTTTTCACAACATCAGTGTGCCGTAATTCCTTCCCGGTCGACAAACCCAAGACGGGGTCGACGGGCATGCAATTTCTCACGCAGGCAAGGCTTACCTAACCTGCGACGACGGCGCCGCGAAGGTTTTCCGTGCTCTTTACTCCACGGACGTTCGCGAGCGGCGTCCGCCGACGAGAGCGCGCCCGCCGCTCCCTAAACTCGATGCAGTCGACGGCGTGGAACGGGGTCCGGATTTCCGTCCCGCCGCGCGGTCGCGTCTGTGAGGGGAGGCCGGTCGCGTGACCGGGGTAGGCAGCACGCCCGGCGGCGTGGGTGACAGCGGTGGGTGACAGCGCGGTGGGCGACGGCGCGCCGGCGGTCGAGATCGACGGACTGGTCAAGCGGTACGGCCGCACCACGGCCGTCGACGGGCTGGCCTTCAGCTGCGCCCGGGGCGTGGTCACCGCCATCCTCGGCCCGAACGGCGCGGGCAAGACCTCCACGATCGAGATCTGCGAGGGGTTCCGCAGGCCGGACGGCGGGACCGTGCGGGTGCTCGGGCTCGACCCGGCCGATCCCGCGCTGAAGCCGCGCCTGGGGATCATGCCGCAGGCGGGCGGGGTGCCGCCGGCCGCCCGCGCGGGCGAATGGCTGCGCGTGGTCTCCCGGTTCTACGCCCACCCCCTCGATCCGGACGCCCTGCTCGCCCTGCTGGGCCTGACCGCGCACGCGCGCACGCCGTACCGGCGGCTGTCGGGTGGCCAGCAGCAGCGCCTGTCGCTCGCGGCGGCCGTCGTCGGGCGGCCCGAGCTGGTCTTCCTGGACGAGCCGACGGCCGGGCTCGACCCGCAGGCCAGGCACGCCTGCTGGGACCTGGTCACCGCACTGCGCGACGCCGGGGTGTCGGTCGTGCTGACGACCCACCAGATGGACGAGGCCGAGAGGCTCTCCGACCACGTGGTGGTCATCGACCACGGACGGGTGGTCGCCGAGGGCACGCCGTCGGAGCTGACCGGTGCCGAGCGCCAGCTCAGGTTCCGCGCCCGCCCCGGCCTCGACGTGGAGGAACTGCTCGCGGCGCTGCCGCCGGGCAGCGCCGCCAAGGAGTCGCCGTCGGGGCACTACATCATCGAGGGACAGGTCGGCCCCCAGCTGCTGGCGACCGTCACCGCGTGGTGCGCCACCGAGGGCGTGACCACCGAGGACCTGCGCATCGAGCGGCGCACGCTGGAGGACGTCTTCCTCGAACTGACCGGCAGGGAGCTGCGGTGAGCGCGATCACCACGCTGGACCTCACCCCGCGGCCCGGAGCCGCGCCGCTGCACCGGATGGTGCTCGCGCAGGCGGGCGCGGAGATCCGGGCCACGCTGCGCAACGGCGAGCAGCTCCTGCTCACCCTGATCATCCCGATCCTGCTCTTGGCGGGCTTCTCCGCGGCCCCGCTCGTGGACGTCGGCGGCGGCCGGCGGGTCGACTTCGTCGCCCCCGGCATCCTCGCGCTCGCGGTCATGTCGACCGCGTTCACCGGCCAGGCCATCGCCACCGGCTTCGAGCGGCGGTACGGCGTGCTCCGGCGCCTGGGCGCCACCCCGCTGTCGCGGACCGGGCTCCTGCTGGCCAAGACCGTCGCCGTCGTCGCGGTGGAGGCGCTGCAGATCGTGGTGATCACCGTGGTGGCCCTGGCCCTCGGCTGGTCGCCGCACGGCGGCCCGCTGTGGGCCGTGCCGCTCCTGCTGCTCGGCACGGCGGCCTTCAGCGGCCTCGGCCTGCTCATGGCGGGCACACTGCGGGCGGAGGCGACGCTCGCCGGGGCCAACCTCGTCTACCTGGTGCTGCTCGGGCTCGGCGGCGTGCTGTTCCCGCTGGACCGGTTCCCGGGCGGGGTGCGGCAGGTGCTGGAACTGCTGCCGATCAGCGCGCTCACCTCCGGCCTGCGCGGCGTCCTCGGCGACGGCGGCGGCTTCCCCGGCGGCCCGCTGCTCGTGCTGCTCTGCTGGGCCGTCGCCGCCCTCGCCCTGGCCGCCCGCACCTTCCGCTGGGAGTAGTCCGGCGGGTCCGTCGCCCGTTTGCACCGTGTGTATACACCGTATGATTGCGGAGTTTGCGCTGATCGGGGTGACGGGTGAGGGTTGGGCATGACGGCTGAATCGCTGTCCGGGGCAGCCGAGCCGTATCGCGCGGGGCCACGGGCCGGCAGGGCGCTGCGGGCGGCGTCGGACGCGGTGCCGCCGCCGGGGCTGGTGCTGCTGGCCATTCTGTCGGTGCAGGTGGGGGCCGGGCTGGCCAAGAACCTGTTCGGGCAGGTTCCTCCCGCGGCGATGGTGTTCCTGCGCATCGCCACCGGCGCCGTCATGCTCCTGGCCGTGGTGCGGCCGAAGGTGCGCGGGCTGTCGCGGCGCGACCTCGGCGTCGGCGTCGCCTTCGGGCTCAGCCTCGCCCTGATGAACCTGTCGTTCTACGAGGCCCTGGCCCGGCTGCCGATCGGGATCGCGGTGTCCATCGAGTTCATCGGGCCGCTCACCCTGGCCGTCGTGTCCTCCCGCCGCCGGCTGGACCTGCTGTGGGTGGCGCTGGCCGCCGCCGGCGTGATCCTGCTCGCGCCCTGGGGCGAGGCGGGCTCCGCGACCTGGGCCGGCATCGGGTTCGCCGCGCTGGCCGGGACGTTCTGGGCCGCCTACATCGTGTTCTCGGCGGCCACCGGCGCCCGGTTCCCCGGCGCGAGCGGGCTGACCTTCGCCATGATCGTGGCCACGGTGTTCGTCACCCCCGTCGGGGTCGTGGCGGGCGGCGACGCCCTGCTGCGGCCCGAGATCCTGCTCCTCGGGGCCGGCGTCGGCCTGCTCTCCTCGGTCATCCCGTACTCGCTGGAGCTGGAGGCCCTGCGCCGGATGCCCAAGCGGGTCTTCGGGATCCTGATGAGCCTGGAACCCGCCGTCGCCGCGCTCGTCGGCCTGTTCGTCCTGCACGAGGTGCTCCAGGGCCGCGAGTGGGCGGCGATCGGCTGCGTGGTCGTCGCCTCCATCGGCGCCACCCGCGCCGGCGGCTGAACCGTACGCCGCCGGGCCCTACTGCGGCGGGTCGGCCGACCAGATCGCGCGTACCTGCTGGATGTGGTGGTGGGTCAGGCGCTCGGCCGCCGGGACGTCGCCGCGTACGACGGCGTCGAGAAGGTCGAGGTGCTCGCGGGCCGAGGCCACCAGCATCCGCGTGTCGGGCAGCCCGCGCAGCCCGTAGAGCCGGGCCCGGGCCCGCAGGTCCCTGACCGTCTCCACCAGCCGGGCGTTGCCCGACAGGCCGAGCAGCGCCAGGTGGAACCGCTGGTCCGCCGCGACGTAGGCGAGCAGGTCGCCGCGGGCGGCCGCCGCCACGATCTCCCGGGCGAGCGGGCGCAGCTCCTCGGCCTCGGCGGCGCGGCCCTCCCGGGCCAGCCGGGCCACCGTGGGCGCCTCGATCAGCCGCCGGATCTCGATGATCTCGTCGAGGTCCCGCTCGGACACCTCGGCCACCCGAAAGCCCTTGTTGCGCAGGGCCTCGAACAGGCCCTCCTTCGCGAGGTCGAGCATCGCCTCGCGCACCGGTGTGGCGGAGACGCCGAACCTCGCCGCCAGGGCGGGCGCCGAGTAGACGACGCCCGGCCGCATCTCCCCGGCCACCAGCGCGTCGCGCAGCGCCTGCGCCACCTGCTCGCGCAGGTTCTGCCGGGTGGCCGGAACCGCCGGGCCGGCGTCGCAGGGCTCTACGCGGCCCGGCTCCCCGCGTACCGGTTCTCCGCGCATCTGCCTTCCCCCCGCCCCGGACATCGTCCGGTCACCGCCCTCCTCACGCTCCACGGCCGATCGTACCGTTTCCCCGCCCGCGATGATCTACGCGTACGGGCTCCGGGAGCGGCCCTTCGCGCAGGCACGGGCCCCCCGGGGCGGGGAGGGGACCACCCCGGGGGCCGCCTACCATGAATGTCGTGAAGCCCACGACTGACCGGATTCGCTCCGCCGTGCTCGCCCTGTACCGCTCGATCGTGTTCCCGACGGCCGAGTCGATGCGGCGGTGGGCGCTCGCGGCGATCGTGGTCAACGTCGGCATCACGATCACCGGCGCCGCCGTCCGCGTCACCGGCTCGGGCCTCGGCTGCCCGACCTGGCCGCGCTGCACGCCCGGCAGCTTCGTGCCGGCGCGGATCGACACCCACGCCCCGGTCAACATGGCGATCGAGTTCGGCAACCGGCTGCTGTCGTTCCTGGTGCTCGCGGTCGCGGCCGCGTGCGTGGTCGCCGCCTGGAGGCTGGGGCGCGGCGAACGCGGCAGGCCGGTCCTGCTGCGGCTCGCGCTGCTGCAGCCGGCCGGAGTCGTCGTGCAGGCGCTGTGGGGCGGCCTGGTGGTGCACAGCATGCTCAACCCGGTGACCGTGGCCGTCCACTTCCTCTTCTCGATCGGCATGACCGCCGCCGCCGTCGTGCTGTACGCGCGGGCCTCCGAGGGAGACGCCCCGGGGCAGCGGCTGGTCCACAAGGACATCCGCACGCTCGGGTACGTGCTGGTCGCCGCCGCCTTCACACTGCTGCTGGCGGGGGTCGTGGTGACCGGAACCGGCCCGCACTCGGGGGACGAGGCGGCCTCCCGGTTCGGCTTCGACATCCAGAGCGTGGTGCGGCTGCACACCGACGTCGCCTACCTCGTCGTCGGGCTGACGTTCGCCCTGCTGTTCGCCCTGCACGTGACCGACTCCCCCGGCCGCGCCCGGCGTGCCGCGCTCGTGCTGCTCGGCGTGGAGCTGTCGCAGGGCGTGGTCGGGTACGTCCAGTACTTCCTCGCCGTGCCCGCGGCCCTGGTGCTGCTGCACGTGCTCGGAGCGACGCTCGTGTGGATCTGCGCGCTCCGCGTCGTGTTCCTCATGCGCACCCGGGGCCCCGTACCCGTCTCCGCGGCCGAACGGCCGGAGCTCCACCACGCGGCGGTGTGAGCGAGGTGGGAGGCTTACCCCGCCCCTCGTCCCGCCTGGCGCCCTGGACCTGGTCGCGTACGGCCCGGCGCCGGGGCTTCCAGGCCCTCGTCGCCCTGAGCGTGCTGCCGCTGGCGCCGATCACCTGGGCCTGGCTGACGAGCGCGGCGCACCGGGTGACGGCGGAGCCGGGCACGCGGTGGACCGCCTCGGTGCCCGCCATGCCGGCCGCGCTCGTGCTCGGCGCGGGCGTCATGGGCGACCGCCCCTCCCCCATGCTTCGCACGCGGCTCGACATCGCGGCCGATCTCTACCGCGCGGGCCGGGTGCGGGCCCTGCTGCTGTCCGGCGACAACAGCCGCAGGAGCTACGACGAGCCGACGGTCATGCGCGACTACCTGGTCTCCAGGGGCGTCCCCGGCGAGCGGATCGTGCTCGACTACGCCGGGTTCGACACCTGGGACTCCTGCGTCCGGGCCAAGGAGATCTTCGGGGCGTCGCGTCTCGTGGTGGTCACTCAGGTGTTCCATCTCCCCCGGGCCGTCGCGCTGTGCCGGACCGCCGGGCTCGACGCTTTCGGCGTCGGGGACGACTCCAGCCACGACTGGCCGACGGAGACCGTGGTCTACGCGATGCGGGAGTTCCCCGCCGCCGCCAAGGGCCTGCTCGACGGCCTGGTCCTGCGCTCCTCGCCGCGGTTCCTCGGCCGGCGCGAGGTCACCCTCGACCGCGCACTGGCCCGCTGACGGAGCGGCTCCTCTCCTGAGAGGTACGGCTCGGCCCCCTCCGCGCGGCGGCGGGCGACGCCGCGCATTGTGGCCTGACGTCGTGCCGCGAAACTTTCATCCGGTCGCCCCCGGCGACCTGGGCCGATTGAGGCGGGCGGGCCCGGGCCGCTGGCCGGTGACGGAGGAGGGCGTTAGGGTCCGGGGCACGTGGGAGCGCTCCCACCTATCCGTACGGGAGGTGAGGCCACACCACGAGTGGCTATCGCACCGCGGGTACGAGGCGGACCCTCCTCCGCCCACCCATCGCGCGACGCCCGGGGAGGCCGTCACGGCGGCCTCCCCG
>QFZU02000191.1 GCA_003260025.2 Microbispora triticiradicis
CCCCGGCCGGAAGTACGGCCGGGGTCCGCGCCCGTCCCCGTGCGACCCTTCTTCCTGTGATCCGTCTCGCCGCGCACGCACGCCGCAGGGCCCCGCGTACGGGACTGAAATCGCGGTGAAACAGGCGAGACGCGGGTCTTGACCTGAGGCGAGGGAAAGGGCAATCTTCCGGATAAGCCCGTATTTACACACCGGAAACGTCCGGTAGCCCTTTCGAAGCGCTTCGACAGGCGGCGCTTCCCAACCGAACAGCGGATCCTCGCGACGCCCTCGTGGGCACCTCTTTCGGCAGGTCATCGAAGCGCTTCGACGCGAAGGGGAAGTCTCCAGATGAACGAACCGGCTCAGGACCCGGCATTCAGGAACCCCGCGCTTCCTCCCGCCGACCGGGTGGCGGACCTGCTCGCCAGGCTCACGCTAGACGAGAAGATCGGCCTGCTGCACCAGTACCAGGCGCCCGTCGAGCGTCTCGGCCTGCGGCCCTTCCGCACCGGCACGGAGGCCCTGCACGGCCTGGCCTGGCATGGGCCGGCCACCGTGTTCCCCCAGGCCCTCGGGCTGGCCTGCACCTGGAACCCCGACCTGGTCCGCCAGGTGGGGGAGGCGGCGGGCGACGAGGTCATGGCCTTCCACCACAAGGACCCGCAGAGCGTGGGCCGCAACGTCTGGGCGCCGGTCGTCAACCCGCTGCGCGACCCCCGCTGGGGCCGCAACGAGGAGGGCTACTCGGAGGATCCCTGGCTCACCGGCGTGATGGGCACGGCGTACGCGCAGGGCCTGCGCGGGAGCCACGAGGTGCTCAAGACGGCGCCGACGCTGAAGCACTTCCTGGGCTACAACAACGAGACCGACCGGTGCGTCACCTCCAGCGGCCTGCCGCCCCGGGTGTTGCACGAGTACGAACTGAAGGCGTTCCGCCCCGCGCTCGAAGCGGGGGCCGCGGTGGCGGTCATGCCGTCGTACAACCTCGTCAACGGCCGCCCGGCCCACCTGTCGCCGCTGATCGGCAGCCACCTGCGGGAGTGGGCGCCCGACGACATCCTGGTGGTCAGCGACGCCTACGCCCCGGGTAACCTCACCGCGCCGCAGGGCTACCACAAGGACCTCCCCGAGGCGTACGCGCACGCGATCAGGGCCGGGCTCGACAGCTTCACGCAGGACGACGCCGACGGAGCCGCGACCCTGGCCCACATCAGGACGGCACTCGACCGCGGCCTGCTGACCGAGGCCGACCTCGACGCCGCCGTACGGCACACCCTGTCGATCCGGGTGCGGCTGGGGGAGTTCGACCCCGCCACGCCGTACGACGAGATCACCCACGAGGTGGTCAACAGCCCCGAGCACCGGCGGCTCGCGCGGGAGGCGGCCCGCCAGTCGATCACGCTGCTCAAGAACGACGGGCTGCTGCCGCTGTCGGCGCCGCGCACCGTCGCGATCGTCGGCCCGCTGGCCGGCGCCCTGTTCGAGGACTGGTACAGCGGCACCCTGCCGTACCAGGTGACGGCGCTGACGGGGCTCACGGAGCGGTGCGAGACGGTCTACCACGAGGGCGTGGACCGGGTGGCGCTGCGCGCCGAGGGCGGTTATGTCGGAGCGTCGCCGGACCCCGCCGGCGGGCCGCTGTACGTCGGGAGCGAGCGGTCCTGCTTCGACGTGTTCGACTGGGGCGGCGGCGCCTTCGCCTTCCGGGCGTGCGCAAACGGACGGCACGTGCAGGCCGGCGAGGACGGCGTGCTCGTCAACGACCAGCCCGGCCCGAGCGGCTGGGAGGTGCGCCAGACGTTCCGCATCGAGGAGCGGCCGAGGGGCGTCGTGCTGCGCAACATCTCCTCCGGCCGGTACGTCACCGTGGCCGGCGGCGTCGTGCGCACGACCGACGACCCCGACGCCGCGTCCGTGCTGTCCGTCGAACTGGTCGAGAGCGGCCAGGCCCGCGCCGCGGAGGCGGCGGCCCGCGCCGACGTCGCGGTCGTGGTGCTCGGCGACCACCCCCTGGTGAACGGCCGGGAGACCGAGGACCGGACGACGCTGGCGCTGCCCGAGCGGCAGGAGGCGCTGCTGAAGGCCGTCCACGCGGCCAACCCGGCCACCGTGCTGGTGATCTCCAGCGGCTACCCGTTCGCGGTCACCTGGGCGCAGGAGCACGTGCCCGCGATCGTCTGGTCGTCGCACGGCGGTCAGGAGTACGGCCACGCGCTCGCCCACGTGCTGCTCGGCGACGAGGATCCGGGCGGCCGTCTCACCCAGACCTGGTACCGCTCGGCCGCCGAACTGCCCGACCTGCTCGACTACGACGTCATCGCCTCCGACGCCACCTACCTCTACTACCGGGGCCGGCCGTTGTACCCCTTCGGGCACGGGCTGAGCTACACCCGCTTCGCCTACTCCCGCCTGGAGCTGTCCGCGGCGGAGGCCGCCCCGGGCGACACGGTGACGGTCCGGGTGACCGTGACCAACGAGGGCGGGCGCACCGGGGAGGAGGTCGTGCAGGTCTACACCCACCAGCGGCGCTCCCGGGTGAAGCAGCCGCTGCGCCAGCTTCGCGGCTTCGCCAAGGTGCGGCTCGCGCCAGGTGAGAGCCGTACGGTCGAGGTGGAGGTGCCGGTCGCTGGCCTCGCCTTCTGGGACGTCACGCGCGGCCGGTTCGTGGTGGAGGACGCCGCGCACACGGTGCAGGTGGGCGCGTCGTCGGGGGACATCCGGCTGTGCGCGCCGTTGCGGGTGCGGGGCGAGCGGATCCCGCCGCGGGTTCTCACCGGCCGGCCACTGGACGCGGCCGGCCACGACGAGTACGACGGGGTGGTGCTGTGTGACGCGGCGCCGGACGCCGGGGACGCCGTCCGCTCCGCCTCGCCCGGGGCCTGGATCGCCTTCCGCGACTGCGACTTCGGCGGGGACCCTGGCGGCCGCCCGGGCGAGGGCCCGGTTCCCGGTGACGCGGGCCCGCGGACGTGCGCGCTCAGGGTGTCGAGCGACGAGGGCGGGGTGGTCACGCTGCGGATCGACGACCCTCTGACCGGCGAGGTGGCCGGCGCGGTCACCGTCCCGCCCACGGCCACCAGGCACGACTTCGTCGAGGTGAACACCCCCCTGGCGGGAGCGGCCGGAGTGCGCGATCTTTATGTGGTGTACGAAAGCGAGGGGGTCACGGTGAGCACGCTGACTTTCCTCGGAGGGCTCCGCCCGTGAGGACCGTGACGATCGCCGACGTCGCCAAGCACGCGGGAGTCGCCGTCAGCACGGTCTCGTACGTGCTGAGCGGCAAGCGGGCGATCTCGGCGACGACCCGGCAGCGGGTATTGGACAGCGTCCGGGTGCTCGGCTACCACCCCAACGCGGGCGCCCGCGCCCTCGCAAGCAAGCGCGCGAAGGTCATCGCGCTGGTGCTGCCGCTGCGGGCCGGCATGAACCTGCCGGTCCTCATGCAGTTCGCGACCTCGGTCGTCACCACGGCCCGCCAGTACGACCACGACGTGCTGCTGATGACGGCCGACGAGGGGCCGGACGGGCTGCACCGGGTGGCGGCGAGCGCGCTGGTGGACGGGCTGCTGCTGATGGACGTGGAGATCCACGACCCCCGCGTGCCGCTGCTGCGCCGGCTCGCCGAGCCGGCCGTGCTGATCGGTTTCCCGGCCGACCCGGAAGGGCTGACCTGCGTCGACCTCGACTTCGCCCGGGCCGGCGCGCTGTGCGCCGACCACCTGGCCGATCTCGGGCACCGGGAGATCGCCCTGCTCGGCGCGCCGTCCGTGGTCTACGAGCGCGGCACCGGCTTCGCCGAGCGGACGATGGCCGGGTTCGCCGAGGCGGCGGCGCGGCACGGACTGAAGGCCGGGGCCTGGCCGTGCGAGGAGTCGTTCGACGAGGTACACGCCGCGGTGAAGCGGCTGCTCGACGAACGGCCGGAGCTTTCCGGGCTCGTCGTGCACAATGAGGCGGCCGCCGGCCATGTGCTGGGGGCTCTGCGGATCCTCGGCAGGCGGGTGCCCGAGGACGTCTCGGTGGTGGCGATCTGCCCGGACGACATCGCCGAGCGGGCCAGCCCCGCGCTGACCTCCGTGCTCGTTCCCGCCGAGGACGTCGGACGTCAGGCGGTCCGGCTGCTCATGGCCAAGCTGGAGGGCCAGGCCGTCCCGGAGTCGACGCTCCTCGAACCACGGTTGACGATTCGCGAAAGTTCACGATGATCACATTCCCCGACGGCTTCCTCTGGGGGGCCGCGACCGCGTCGTACCAGATCGAAGGAGCGGTCCACGCCGACGGCCGGGTCCCCTCCATCTGGGACACCTTCTCCCACACGCCCGGCATGGTCAGCGACGGCCACACCGGCGACGTGGCCTGCGACCACTACAACCGCTACCTCGAAGACGTCGAGATCATGGCCTGGCTGGGGCTCAAGGCGTACCGGTTCTCGGTGGCCTGGCCGCGCCTGGCCGACCTTGGCTTCTACGACCGGCTCGTGGACGCCCTGCTCGCCAGGGGCATCACGCCGGTGGCCACCCTCTATCACTGGGACCTGCCGCAGTCGTTGCAGGACATGGGCGGCTGGACCAACCGGGAGACCGCCTTCCGGTTCGCCGACTACGCCGCGGCCGTCCACGCGCGTCTCGGCGACCGCGTCGCCACCTGGACGACGCTCAACGAGCCCTGGGTGTCGGCCTTCGTCGGGCACGGCTCGGGGCGGCACGCGCCCGGCGTGACCGACCCGGCCGCCGCGTTCACCGCGGCCCACAACCTGATGCTCGCGCACGGCCTGGGCACCCAGGCCCTGCGGGCGGGGGGCGCCGAGTCGGTCTCGCTGACGCTGAACCTCACCCCGATCCTCGGCGACCCCGAGCCCGCCCGCCTGATCGACGGCCTGGCGAACCGGCTGTTCCTCGATCCGGTGCTGCGCGGCGAGTACCCCGCCGACGTCCTCGCTCATCTGGAACGATTCACCAAGGTGAACCTGGACGACCTGCCGACGATCGCGCAGCCGATCGACGTGCTGGGCGTCAACTACTACACCGTTAACCGGGTCGTCGCCGACGCCTCGGCGGAGGGGCACCCCGAGTATCCGGGCAGCGAGGGCATCGCCTGGGAGGACCCGCACGGGCCGGTCACCGAGATGGACTGGGAGATCAACCCGTCCGGCCTGGAAGACCTGCTCGTACGGCTGTGCCGGGAGTATCCCGGCACCCCGCTGATGATCACCGAGAACGGGGCCGCGTTCCCCGACGGGGTGTCCGACCCCGGGCGGATCGCCTATCTCGACACCCATTTCCGGGCCGCGCGGTCGGCCCTGGACCGAGGCGCCGACCTGCGCGGATACTTCGTGTGGTCGCTGCTGGACAACTTCGAGTGGGCCCGCGGCTACCACAAGAGGTTCGGCATCGTCCGCGTCGACTACGACACGCTGGAGCGCACCCCCCGCGACAGTGCCCGCTGGTACCGCGACGTCATCGCCCGCGGCGGCCTCCCGGACTGACGGGGCCCTCCTCCCTACGCCGCCGCCAGGGACCGGACCCGGGCGCCGGCCGCCGCGTGCGCGGCGGCGAGCGACTCGGCGGCCAGGCCGCGCAGGTCCGCCATGGCCGGCGTGGTGTCGGCGAGCGTGAGCTCGGCCGCGATCACGTGCAGATCGAGGCCGAGCACCTCGCCGAGTATCCGGCGCAGGTACGGCTCGGCGTAGTCCCAGCCCTCTCGCGGTGTGCCGGGGCGGTACCCGCCGCCCTTGCTGAGCACGAGCGTGGCGGGGCGTCCGGCGACCGGGGTCTCCGCGACGCCGACGGTGCGCCCGACGATCAGGACGTGGTCGAGCCACGCCTTGAAAGTCGACGGGACGCCGTAGTTGTACATGGGCACGGCGAACAGATAGGCGTCGGCCGCCAGCAGCTCGTCCACGAGGGCGTCCTGCAGCGCGGCGGCCGCGCGCTCCTCCGCGGTGTGCTGGTCCGCCGGGCTCCATCGCGAGGTGATGGCGGAGCCGGTCAGGTGCGGCAGCGGCTCGGCGCCCAGGTCGCGGTGGCTGACCGTTCCCGTCCAGCCGTCCCGGAACGTCGCGGCGATCTCACGCGAGACCGACCCCTTGGCGCGTGCGGACGCGTCGATGTGCAGCAGATGAGACATAGCAATCGCCTTCCGTTCAGATCGTCTGTAAGTCAGACTGTCTGCATGGAAGAGTATCTGTCAAGTCGCCGGATATCATGGGAGGCGTGAGTGAACTGGCATGTGAGCTGCCCGCGGGCCTGGAGATCGACTTCGGATGGCTGCTGGGACAGGCGCTGCATGCCCACATCACCGTGACCAAGCGCGCCGCCGAGGCGCTGCCGTCCGGGCACCGCGGCTACCAGGTGCTGTCGGCGGCGGTGCACGAGAGCGCGCGCAACCAGATCGAGATGGCCCGCCAGCTGGGGCTGGACCGGACCGTGATGGTCTACCTGGTCGACGACCTGGTGAAGGCCGGGCTCGTCGAGCGGCGTCCCGATCCGTGTGACCGGCGCAACCGCCTCATCGTGGCGACCGATCTCGGCCGTGCGCGCCTGGCGGACGTCTCCGAGGCGATGGAACGCGCCGAGGCGCACCTGCTGGCCCCGCTGGAGGAGCCGGAGCGGGAGACGCTCAGGCAGTTGCTGCGACGCGTGGTGGCGGGGCACATCGCGCACGGCGGCGAACTGCCCAGCCTGTGCGAGGTCGCGGGGAACCTGCAGGACGCGCTCCAGCCGGAGCGCCGCGACCGGTAGCCGACCGGCCGGGGCCCCGGCCGGCCCGGGCCGTGCCGCGGGTCACACGGTTTCGCGCCCGGCTGACGGGCGCGGCAGCACCCGGCCGCCGAGGTGGGGGAAGACCTTCGCGACCTTGGCGGTCAGATAGTCGCCGTACGTCCCGGTGAAGGCGCGCAGGTCCAGGCCGTCCCAGCGGGGACGGCCACCGTCCCGGGCGGGCCGGGAGGGAAGCGGCGGCACCTCGCTGTCCCAGCCCGGGTCGAAGAAGAAGGGGAAGGACAGCCTGCCCCGCCCCGTGTGGTTGCGCACCCGGTGCGGAGTGGACCGGTAGAGGCCGCCGGTCAGCCGGTCGAGCATGTCGCCGATGTTGCAGACCAGCGTCCCGGGGATCGGCGGCGCCTCGATCCAGCCGCGGGCCGTGTGCACCTGCAGGCCGGGATTGTCGTCCTGCAGCAGCAGCGTCAGCAGGCCGTAGTCGGTGTGCTCGCCGACCCCCCATTCGTCCGGCCCCCACTCGCCCCGTCCGGACTCGGCCGGCGGCGGGTAGTGGAAGATCCGGAACAGGACCGTGGGCGTCGCGGTGTAGCCGGAGGCGAAGTAGTCCTCCTCCAGCCCCAGGCTCAGCGCCACGCCCCGCATGACGGCCTGTCCCACGCCGGTGAGCGCGTCGATGTACGCCCGTACGGCGGCGCGCAGTTCCGGCACCTCCTCGGGATAGAGATTGGGCCCGTGCAGCGGCCGGGGATCCTCATGGCCGAGATCGGCGCCGAAGTAGAGGCCCTCCTTGAGATCGGGGCGGCCTGAGGTGAGTTCGCCCCCCACCGGGAAGTATCCGCGCCAGGCCCGTCCGCCCCGGTCCATCGAGACCCGCATCTTGTGCTCGGGCGGCAGCAGGAAGAAACGCGCGGCCGCCTCCCGGAGCAGCGCGATCAGGTCGTCCGGCACCCCGTGACCGCTGACGTAGAAGAAGCCGCTGTCGAGACAGGCCGCCTCGATCCGGCGCGCGACGGCGGCGCGCTCCCGGCCGCCGTCAGAGGTGGAAGGGCCGGTGAAAGGGCTCACGTCGATGACCGGCAACGGTCCCGCACTGTTCATACCCCCAGGTTCCACCATTCGGCCCGCCGCCCGGAAGGCGGCTTTACGCGCTTGCCGTTCGCGTTGCGCAGGGAAGGATTTACGGCAATTAGGGGTGAATCTTCAAGTTTGTACTATTGCATCCTAATTAAGGTGTTTGGCGTAGATTTCGGGATGCGGCCATGGAAGGCCGTTCCCGGAGTAGGCGGTCGCGTGGGTTTTGGGGATCAATGGTCGATCAGGAGTCGTGTCGCGCTGTTCACCGGCACGGCTGTCGCCCTGTTGTGCGTGGCGTTCTCGGTCGTTCTGGTGTGGGCGCTGCACCAGGCGGCCGGCCGGCATCTCGTCAGTGAGGTGACGGCGGCGGGTGAGCGGGCGGCCTACCAGGTGGAACGCGCGCGGGATGGAGCCGTGCTGCCGCCCGAGTCCCCGGCCCTGAAAGGGTCCGTGCAGGTGGTGGGCCCGGGGGGCCAGGTGCGTGCCGCGACGCCCGACATGCGGGGCAAGCCGCCCATGGCGCGGTTCCGTCCGGAGGCGCCGCAGCTCAGGACCGTCCAGGAGGTCTGCGGGGGCGTGTTCGGCGCGGGCCGGTGCCGCGTCGTGGTCGCGCAGCGGGTCTACCACGACGGCCAGGACTGGACCGTCTACAGCGCCGCGCCGGTGCGGACCTTCGACGTCGCGCCCGGGCTGGTGGCCGGGCTGGCGGCGGGGTCCGCGCTCGTCACCGCCGCCGTCGCGTACGGCGCCCGGCGCAGCGTCAGGCGGGCGCTCACGCCGGTGAAGGCCATCAGCGCGGAGCTCGACGAGATCAACACGTCCGAGCTCGGCCGGCGGGTGCCGGTCCCGGCGGGCAGGGGAGAGATCTACGACCTCGCCCAGAGCGTCAACTACACGCTCGACCGGCTGGAGGAGACCTTCGAGCAGCAGCGCCGCTTCACCTCCGACGCCTCCCACGAGCTGCGCAGCCCGATCACCGCGATCCGCGCGCAGGTGGAGGACGCGCTGCTGGCTCCCGAGGAGACCGACGTACGGGAGATCGGTGAGGCCGTGCTGAGGAGCATCGACCGCCTTCAGGCGATCGCCGCCGACCTGCTGACGCTGACCCGCCTCGACGCCGGCGCGCCGTGCGAACGCGAGCCGCTGGACCTCGGCCGGCTCGTGGCCGACGAACTGGGCCACCGCCGGGCCGTGCACACGATGGTCCCGCGGCTGCCCCCCGGGGTGACCGTCCGGGGCGACCGCATCCGGCTGGGCCGCCTGATCACCAACCTGCTCGACAACGCCGACAGGCACGCCGCGTCCTCGGTGAGCCTGGAGGTGCGGCGGGACGAGTCGCCCGACGGCGACCCCCGTTTCCTGTCCGGCACCGCGGTGCTGGAGGTGCTCGACGACGGCACGGGGATCCCCGGCGACCAGCGCGAGCGGGTCTTCCAGCGATTCACCCGCCTGGACACCGCCCGGAGCAGGGGCGCCGGAGGGGCCGGGCTGGGCCTGCCGATCGCCCGGCAGATCGCCGAGAGCCACGGGGGGTCGCTGACGATCATCGACAGCCCGCGGGGCGCCCGCTTCCTGCTGCGCCTGCCGCTGTCACGGGAACCCTGACCCCCTCGCGGTGACCCCCTCAGCGGGCGGGCGGCGCCTCGGCGCGGCTCTCCGTCGTCGTGTCGTCATCGCGCCGGGTGCGGCGCGGACGGGGCGCGGCGGCCCGGCGGGTCGTCGTGGAAGCCTGCCCGCCCGTGGGCGTTCCGGGGGCGTCGCCGGCGGGGTCCGTCCGGTCCTCCGCTACGGCCGCGGAGGGAGCGGGACCGGCCGGTGTCTCCGGGGCCGCCGGGGTGTCCGTACCGGCTCGGGGGCCGGTTCGCGGGCCGGGCCGTGAACCGGAGGGCCGCGCCGCCGGGTCCGGCGTGCCCGCCCCCGCGTCCTGGTCCTCCCGGGACTCGCGGGGCTGCCGGGCCTCGCCGCGTGACTCACCGGCGTCGCGGGTGCCGCGGGTCTCCCGGTCCTCGCCGGGCCACTGCGGGCGCAGTGCGGCGATCACCGCGTCGGCCTCGGCGTCGGCGGCGAACTCGCCGGCCGCCTCCGCCTCGCGGCGCTTGATGACCACCATGTGGTCCACCGAGACACGGCCGCCGCCGGTGACGGCGAGCAGCACGGACGCGGCTCCGAGCGCCACGATCAGCTCGATGGCGCCGCCCGTGAGGGGCAGGCCGGTGTCACCGGCGGTGACCACGAACACGGCGAGGGCCTCGGCGAACAGCAGCAGCCCGACGGCCGGCACGGCGAGACCCGCGATCAGCAGCGTGCCGCCCACCAGTTCGACCAGCATGGTGACGGCCGCCCAGAGGTAGGGGACGGGCGCGTGGAGTTCGGTGAACTGCGCCTGGGTGGCGTTGAGGCCGGCTTCGAGCTTCTGCCAGCCGTTGGCGAAGAAGATCCCGCCGACGCCCATGCGGGCGGCCAGCGAGGCCAGGTCGTGCAAGGTTTTCTTCACGGCTTCTCATCCTGGGGGCTGGGGGGCGGCGGCTTGCCCGGATACTCTCCCCGGCCCGGTCGCCGTCATGCGCGGACCAGGTCAGGCGTCCGCGCGCTCGGGCGCCGGGGTCTCGGTGCCGGGATCGCCGGCCGGGTGACGGGGGAGCAGCAGGGCCACGGCCAGCGCGGTGAGCGCGAGCAGCGCCACGCTGACGACGACGGTGCTGTGCAGGGCGGTGACGAAGGCCGCGCGGGCGGCGGCCAGGAGCGCGTCCCCGGTGACGCCGCCGGCCTTCCCGGCCACGTGCGCGGCCGCGGCCAGCGACTCCCGCGCCTGCGTCATGAGGCCGGACGGGACTCCGGGGACGGTTCCGAGGGACGGGGCGTACACGATCGTGGTGATCGTCCCGAGTACGGCGATGCCGAGGCCGGCTCCGAGCTCGTAGGCGGTCTCCTCGATCGCGGCCGCGCCGCCGGCCCGCGACTCCGGCGCCGAGGCCATGATCGTGTCCGACGCCGCGAGCAGGGCGACCTCGACGCCGAAGCCGATCCCCGCGAAACACGCGATGAGCATCACGGGGTGCTGCTCGGTCCCCCAGGTCAGCACCGGGGCGAGGGACAGCGCGGTGAGCGCGAGGCCGCCGCCGACCGTCGCGCGCAGCCCGATCCGCCCCAGCACGTGCGCGGCGGCGAGGCCCCCGGCGACGGCCGCGACCATCAGCGGCAGCATCCGCACTGCGGCCTCCAGCGGGGACAGCCCCAGCACGAGCTGCAGATACTGCGCCAGCATCAGCTCCAGGCCGACCAGCGCGAAGACGGCCAGCACCACGCAGCCGACGCCGGTCGCGAAGCCGCGCTGCCCGAACAGCCCGATGTCGAGCAGGGGGAAGGCCAGCCGCCGCTGGCGCAGGACGAACCAGGCGAGCATCGCGGCGCCGGCCACGAGGACGACGAGCGCCGGACCCCGGCCCAGCGTGTGCCCCGATCCCGCCTCCTTGAGCCCGAACGCGACCGACAGGATGCCGAGGGTCGACAGCGCGGCGCTGAGCGCGTCCCACGGGTGGTCGGCCCGCCTCGGCGAGGCGGGCAGGATCCGTACGGCGAACGGCAGGGCCACCAGCAGCAGCGGCACGTTGATCAGGAAGACCGCGCCCCACCACAGGTGCTCGACGAGCACCCCGCCGATCAGCGGCCCGACGGCCGCGCCCGCGGCGGCCACGGCGCTCCAGACGCCGAGCGCGACGGCCCGCTCCCGCCGGTCGGTGAACACCTGCCGGATGATCGACAGCGTCGCCGGCATGATCATCGCGCCGCCGACGCCGAGGAAGGCCCGCGCCACGATCAGCGCGAGCGGCGTCGCGGCGAACGCCGCCGCCAGCGAGGCAAGGCCGAACACCACGTAGCCGCCGAGCACGAACGGCCGCCTGCCGTACCGGTCGCCCAGCGTGCCGAACGTCACCAGCAGCGGCGCGACCACCAGCGAGTAGACGTCGATGATCCACAGGAGCTGGACGGACGACGGCTCCAGGGCGGCGGTGAGCGCGGGGACCGCGATGTGCAGCACGGTCGCGTCGACCGCGATCAGGAGCAGGCTGAAACACAGCAGCACGAGGACCGACCACCGGCTGACCCGGGGCTCGCGCAGGGCGCCCGCCACGCGGACGGTGACGGACCCGACCGAAACCATGATCATAAACCGCTCAGTGCCTGCGGCCCCGCTGGAACATGCGTGGCAGCTTAAGCCATGGGAAGGGGATCTCTCAGCCCTTCCGGTGATGTCGGGAACACAGCGCCGGTTCCGTATCGTTCCAGGTGATCACAGGGACCGGCGGGTGCCTCGTCAACCGTGCCGCGCGGGGTCCACCCATTCCCTTCCCCCGTGCGGTATAACCGGGGTCGAAGCGGGGAGGCGTCGATGCGGGACTCCGACAGAGCACGGGCGGCGAGCCTCTTAAGTCGGACTGCGGCACGTGATCTGTTCGAACAGGTGCGTTTCCGCTATTTCCATCTTCCGCCGTTCGCGCGGCGCGTGCTGTTCGTGGTGCTGCTCGTCGCCGTCATGGGCGTGGCCGCGGCCCTCAACTGGTCGCTGATGCCCACCTTCATCGGCACCGTGACGGCGCTGGCCTTCGTCGCGCTGGCGCTCAGCTATCCCCGCGCCGCCGCGACCGTGCTGGTGCTCGCCGCGTGGGGCCTGCTGCTGCCGCTGTTCATGGTGGTGTACGGCGGGCAGTCGCCCGTGCCCGGCCTACTGATGCTGCTCGGCGTGCTGGTCGCGATCTCGGCCCACCTGATCCGGTGGGTGCCGCCCTGGCTGACGACGCTCATGTCCCTGGCGGCCGCCGGGCTGGTCGCGCTGTCGCTGTCGCCGCTGTCCTCCTCCGCCGCCCTGTGGGGCGCGTACGGCGCGGCCGCCGCGGTGCTCCTCTACCGGCTGATCCTGGCCCGCAGGGTGCGCGCCGCCGCGGAGCGCGAGCCGATCGGCGGAGAGGCCCACGAGAGGCAGCAGGTCAGGGCGGGCGGTCACCGGCCGGCCGCGGCCGAGACCGGCGACCCGCCGCCGATCACCGTCGAGCAGGCTCTCGCCGAACTGGAGTCCATGATCGGCCTCGAACCGGTCAAGGAGCAGGTGCGGGCCATCGCCGCGTCCATCGAGGCGGCCAGGCTGCGCAGGGAGGCGGGCTACGCCAACGAGCGGCCCATGCGCCACTTCGTGTTCGTCGGCCCGCCGGGGACGGGCAAGACCAGCGTGGCCCGCACCCTCGCCAAGATCTTCTACGCCTTCGGCCTGCTGGAGACGCCCTTCGTGGTCGAGGCGCAGCGGGCCGACCTCGTGGGGGAGTATCTCGGCGCCACCGCCATCAAGACCAACGAGCTCATCGACCGGGCGCTCGGCGGGGTCCTGTTCGTCGACGAGGCGTACGGCCTGATCAACTCGGGCGACGGCCAGCCCGACCGGTTCGGCGCGGAGGCCGTGCAGACGCTGCTCAAGCGGGCCGAGGACGACCGTGACCGGCTCATCGTCATCCTCGCCGGATACGAGCGCGAGACGAACGACTTCCTGTCGTCCAACCCCGGGCTGTCCAGCCGGTTCGCCACCCGGGTCCGCTTCCCCAGCTACGACCCCGGCGAGCTGCTGGAGATCACCGAGGCGTTGCAGGAGCGCCGGGGCGACCGGCTCGCCCCCGAGGCCCGTCCCGTGCTGCGCCGCTTTTTCGAGGACGTCCACCGCCGGGGGCTCGTCGACGACCTCGGCAACGCCCGCTTCGCCCGCAGCCTCGCCGAGGCCGCCGCGCAGGCGCGCGACGTGCGGGTCGTGAGCGCGGGCGGGGCGCCGCGCGGCGAGGACCTGGTGACGATCACGGCCGGCGACGTGACCAAGGCGTTCGACGAGATCACCGCACGCTACCGCGGCTACCAGGCCACGCCGACGCTGGACGAGGCGCTCGCGGACCTCGACCGGATGGCCGGGCTGGAGCCGGTCAAGCGGCAGGTCCACGCGATCACGGCCCAGCTCAAGGTGGCCAGGATGCGGCAGGAGCAGGGCCTGCCGGTCCAGTCGCAGATGCGGCACTTCGTGTTCGCCGGCCCGCCCGGCACCGGCAAGACGACCGTCGCGAGGATCCTCGGCCGGATCTTCTCGGCGCTCGGCCTGCTCGCCAGGCCCGACGTCGTCGAGGCGTCCAGGGCCGACCTCGTCGGCCAGCACCTGGGCGCCACCGCGATCAAGACCAACGAGCTGGTCGACCGGGCGCTCGGCGGCGTGCTGTTCGTCGACGAGGCGTACGGCCTGGTCAACACCGGCTATTCGGGGGGAGACGCCTTCGGGGCCGAGGCCGTGCAGACCCTGCTGAAGCGGGCCGAGGACGACCGCGACCGCCTGGTGATCATCCTGGCCGGTTACGAGCGCGAGATGGACGCCTTCCTCGCCACCAATCCCGGCCTGGCCTCGCGGTTCAACCAGCGGGTGGCGTTCCCCTCCTACTCGCCGTCCGAGCTGGCCGAGATCGCCAACCTGCAGGCCGCCGCGGCCGGCGACAGGTTCGACGCCTCCGCCGGGCGCGACCTGGCCGACGTCTTCGACTGGGTCTGCCGTGAAGGACTGATCGACGGGCTGGGCAACGGCCGCTTCGCCCGCTCGCTGTACGAGCGCGCGGCGCTGCGGCGCGACGTGCGCCTGGCCGCCCAGGGCACGGCGAACGCCGCCGAGCTGACCACGATAACCAGCGAGGACGTCCGCAGCGCGGTGGACGAGCTGTCCTGATCCGCGAGCCGCCCTGATCCGGAGGAGAGCCGCGTCGCGGCGATGCGTGTCCCGCTGACGGCGATCGTCACTTTCTGCTACTAATCTACTTCGTAGGGTAGCCGGAGGAGCGGAGAGACACGTGAGACCACGATGGCCGGTCGCCCTGGCCCTGCTCGCGGCCGTGTGGGCCGCGAGCGCGTGTGGTGCGCAGCGGGGGCCCGGCGAACAGGACGGCGCGCTCGCCCCCTCCCCGGTCAAGGCGTACGACATCAACCCCCTGCCCCGGGACAAGGTCAAGGACGGCGGCACCCTGCGGTGGGGGCTCGTCGACTTCCCCACCCAGTGGAACCGCAACCACGTCGACGGCGACGGCAACGCGGTCGAGGCCGTGACAGACGCGCTCATGCCGCGCACGTTCCGGTCCGACGAGCGGGGACGGCCGTCCCTCGACACCGACTACGTGACCAACGCCCGCATCACCGCCACCTCTCCCCGGCAGGTCGTCACCTACTCGATCAACCCCAAGGCGCGATGGTCGGACGGCAAGCCGATCACCTGGAACGACTTCGCCGCCCAGTGGAAGGCGATGAGCGGGCGCGACCACGACTACCGGGTCGACGCGGCCATCGCCTACGAGAACATCCAGAGCGTGGCCCGGGGGTCGAGCGACCGGGAGGTGGTGGTCACCCTCGCCCAGCCGTTCAACGAGTGGCAGTCGCTGTTCACGCCGCTGTACCCCAGCGTGACCAACGCGACGCCGGCCGCGTTCAACTCCGACTGGATCAACCGGATCCCGGTGACCGCCGGGCCGTTCCGGGTGGAGCGGCTCGACGCCAAGGGCAGGACGGTCACCCTCGCCCGCGACCCCGGCTGGTGGGGGAACCGGCCCAAGCTCGACCGCATGGAGTTCCGGACGGTGCGGCCCGACCAGATGGTGCGCGCGTTCACCAAGGGAGACGTCGACGTGTTCGAGGTGGGTCCGTCCCCCGACGACTACGCGCGGGTCAGGGAGGCGTGGGACGCGGTGGTCCGGCAGGCCGCCGGCACGCAGTACCGCCAGTTCACCATGAACGGCGAGAGCCCGGTCCTGTCCGACGTCCGGGTGCGCCAGGCCGTCGCCGCGGCGCTCGACCGCCGCGCCCTCATGCAGGCCGACCTCAAGGGCCTCGGCTGGCCGACGGTGACCCTGGACAACCACTTCCTCATGAACAGCCAGTACGGCTACCACGCCAACGCGGCGGAGACCGGCGGCTACGACCCGGCCCTGGCCGGCCGGCTGCTCGACCAGGCGGGCTGGAAGATGTCCGGCAAGGCGCGGACGAAGAACGGCAAGCCGCTCACGCTGCGCTTCGTCGTCCCCGACGGGATCCCGCCGAGCCTCGCCGAGGCCCAGGCCGCCGGGCGGATGCTGCAGCGCGTCGGCGTGCGGACCGAGGTGCGCAAGGTGTCCTTCAACGACTTCTTCGGCAAGTACCTCATCCCCGGCGACTTCGACCTCACCGCCTTCGCCTACCCGAGCACGCCCTACCCGGTGTCCGGCGCCTTCGACGTCTACGCCGACGGCGAGCGCGGCAAGGGCGACGACGTCGAGTGGTACTCCAACCTGGGGCGCAGCGGCAGCAGGCAGATCGACCAGGCCATGTACCGCGCCGGCAGCGTGCTCGACCCCGCCAAGGTGCCCGGCCTGCTCAACGACGCCGACCGGCTGGTCTGGAAGGAGGTCAACGTGCTGCCGCTCTACCAGTGCCCGCAGGGCGTGGTGGTGCGCTCCGCGCTGGCCAACATCGGAGCCGGCGGCTTCTACGACCTCAGGTACGAGGACATCGGCTACGCCTCCTGACGGGCGCCGCCGGGACGGTCCGGCGTCTCCCGGTGGTGTGCCGTCTCCCGGTGGCGGGCGGCCCGCCGTACCAGCCGGAACCGCAGCAGGTCGCCCGGCCGCGCCTGGGCGACCAGCGGCACGTCGGCGGCGGCGACGACGCCGACGACGGGATAACCCCCGGTCGGCGGGTGATCCGCCAGGAACACGATCGGCTGCCCGCCCGGCGGCACCTGGACGGCGCCGAGCGGCATGCCCTCACTGGCCAGCTCACCGGACCTGGCCCGCTCCAGCGGGGCGCCGCGCAGCCGCGCCCCGACCCGGTTGCTGTCCGCCGTGACCTCGTACGCCGCCGCGCACAGGGCCGCGAGCGCCTCCGGGACGAACCAGTCGTCGCGCGGCCCCGGCAGCACCCGGACGACCGGGTGGCGGGGCAGCGGCGGCGGGGCGGCGAAGTCTGCGATGATCGCGGCGGCCACGGCCCCGGCGCCGACCGGCAGCGTCGCGCCCGCCCGCAGCGGAGGCGGCCCGATCCCCGACAGCGAGTCGGTCGAGCGGCTGCCCAGCACCCGCTCCACGCCGATCCCGTCGCGCACCGCCACGTAGGTCCGCAGGCCCCGGCGAGGCACGCCCAACCGCAGCACGCCGCCGGGCGGCACCCACACCGGCGCGTCCGTCCCGGCCGGCCGCCCGGCCGCCTCCACCGGGCACGGCGCCCCGGTGACCGCGACCCACGTCCCGGCGGTGAAGCGCAGCGCCGCCCCGCCGAGGGTCAGCTCGATGCCCGCAGCGGTCTCCGCGTTGCCGACCAGCCGGTTCGCCAGCCGCAGGCTCGGCCGGTCGGCCGCCCCCGACCTCGGCACCCCCAGATGGGCGTAGCCGGGCCGCCCCAGGTCCTGCACGGTCGCGTACGGGCCCGGCGCCAGGACCTCGACGACGGCGGTCACCGCCCCGCCTCCGGCCGGAACCGCACCCGCGTGCCGGGCGGCAGCATCGCCGGCGGCTCGGCAGCCGCGTCCCACACCCGCACGTCCGTACGCCCGAGCAGCCGCCAGCCGCCGGGAGAGGCCGCAGGGTAGACGGCGGAGTACGACCCGGCGATCGCCACCGAGCCGGGCGGCACGCTGGTGCGGGGCACCGCCAGCCGGGGCACGTGCAGCGCCGGATCCAGGCCGATCAGGTAGGCGAAGCCGGGGGCGAACCCGAGCCAGCCCACCGTGAACTCCGAGGCGGCGTGCCTGGCGGCCACCTCCTCGGCCGGCAGGCCGCTGAGCGCCGCGACCTCCGCCAGGTCCGCCCCGTCGTAGACCACCGGGATCTCCACGAGCCGCCCCGGCCCGCCCGCGCCCGCCGGGGCGAGCGCCGTACGCAGGAGCGAGGCCAGCAGCGCCTCCAGGCGCGGCAGATCGGCGGCGGGGGCCACGACGAGCACGGTCCGCGAGCCGGGCACGACGTCCTCCACCCCCGGCGGGGGATCGGCCCGCAGCAGCGCGTCCAGCCGGTGGGCCGCCTCCAGCGAGCCGGTCTCCACCAGCAGCGCGTGCTCGCCCGCCGCCCGGATGGTCATGCGAACGGCCCCACCACGACACCCGCGTCCAACAGGGCCTGCCGGACGGCCCTGGCGATCCGCACCGAGCCGGGAGTGTCCCCGTGCACGCAGACGGACCGGGCGCCGACCCGCACCTCGCCGCCCTCGATCGTCGTCACCACGCCCTCGACGGCCATCCGCACGGCACGGGCCGCGACCTCGTCCGGGTCGTGCAGCACCGCGCCCGGCCGCCGCCGCGGCACCAGCGTCCCCTCCGGCGTGTAGGCGCGGTCGGCGAAGCACTCGGCCACCGTGGGCACGCCGTGCCGGCCGGCCACCCGCGCCAGGGCCGACCCCGGCAGCGTGAGGATCGGCAGCGCCGAGGCGGCGGGGGTGAAGGCGGTGACGGCCGCCACCACGGCCTCCGCCTGCTCCTCGTCACGGCAGGCGCGGTTGTACAAGGCGCCGTGCGGCTTCACGTACGACACCCGCCCGCCCATCGACCTCGCCATCCCGTCGAGCGCGGCGAGCTGGTAGAGCACGTCGGAGCACAGCTCCTCCGGGTCCACCTCCATCTCCCGGCGGCCGAAGCCCGCCAGGTCGCGATAGGAGACCTGGGCGCCGATCGCCACGCCGCGGTCCACCGCCGCCGCGCAGGTCCGGCGGATGATCAGCGGGTCGCCCGCATGGAAGCCGCACGCCACGTTCGCGCTCGTCACCAGGTCGAGCAGGGCCAGGTCGTCGCCCAGCCGCCAGATCCCGTAGCCCTCCCCGAGATCGGCGTTCAAATCCATCACTACCACTGTGTTTCCCGCTTCGCTCATCGGGGCGCTCACACCCGGCTCGCTCGGTGGTCTCCCCGTCGGCCATGTCCATCCTGCCGCAGGGGTCAGAGGGGAGGTTCGTCGGGGATGTCGGCGATGTCGTCGAGTGCGGCGGCGAGTTCGTCCGGGTGGTCGCCGATGCGCTCGGCGATCTCGATCAGGACGTGCAGCACGTCGTGCCGGTCGTGCCCGAGGTCGAGCAGGCGCTGGGCGGCCTCCCACAGCTGGGGCGGGTCGCCGACCCACAGGCGGCTCGCGATCTCCTCGTGCCAGGCCAGGTGCTCCTCCAGGTCGGCGCGGCCCAGCTCGCCGGTGTGGTCGATCTCCAGCAGGATCCGCCGGTCCGCCTCGTCCGCCGGGTTGAGCAGGTCGAGGTTGGTCGCGCCGCGCATGCCCTGGAGGAGGGGGAACGCGAAGGCCCGCCGGGCCAGCGCCGACAGGTCGCCGTCGGGCAGGAGCCGTTCCACGAGGGAGCGGTCCAGCCCGAAGGTGGCCGGGTCCCGGTAGGCCTCGGTGAACCGGCCCATGGCCTCCCAGACCGCGTCGAGCGTCGCCCGCACGCCGCGCTCCGGCAGCCCGATCCGGGGCCCCGCGAAGCGGACCCACGCCGACAGCACGTGCGGCATCGCGTCCTGCTCGGCCGGGGTGAGCAGGACCTTGCGCGGCAGCCAGTCCAGCAGGAACGTCTCGCACTTGGTGGGGCTGACCCGCGTCGGCCGGCCGAAGTCCTGGTCGCAGCCGTACTCGATGATGTGGTCGGCGCACCGCGAGGCGGCCGACGGGTCCGACAGGTTCTCCGCCGCGTCGGAGGCGAGGAACTCGGCGGCCAGCATCGCGCGGCGGTCGCGGCTGTAGGGGGCCTCGGTGTGCGCGGGGGCGGGCCGCAGGCGCCCGGGCGGCAGCGCCTTGATCCGGGCCCGCGCGAAGGCGTGGTAGGCGCTGTAGCTGTCGCTGACCAGCTTCGGTCCCTTGCGGTTGTGCGCGGCGGCCCTGGCGGCCTTCATCGCGAACTCCAGCAGCGCCCGCGCCTGCTGCGGCTCCAGTTCCTCGAACCGGAGCAGCTCGTTGCCGGACGCCTCCAGCCTGGCCTGGTCGAGCAGCTTGTCGACCTGGGAGGACACCCAGGCGTCCCGGGCCATGCCGCCCATGTTGTAGTCGACGACCACGACCAGCGCGTGCCTGTCCTCGCCGTTGTAGGCGAAGGTGCAGACCACGGTGTCCTGGTCGCCGTACACGTCCCTGGAGACGTAGCAGCCGGCCGGCTTGACCGCGCCGACGCGGTCCGCCCAGCGGGGCCGGGCGACGCCGGACTCCATCAGCGCGAGCGCCGCGCCCTCCGCCTTGGCCGCCTGCCGGGCGGTGCCGAGGTAGGCGACGGAGACGAGCAGGGACAGGGCCGCGGGCGTGCCCGCCTTGGCCGCGTAGTCGACCAGGCCCTCGCCGAGGATCTGCTCGACGTCGCCGCCGCGCAGCCGCCTGCCCCACCAGGCGCCGAGCATGTCGGAGACCATGAGCTCCGCGTCGAGCGGGCTGCGCACGGCCAGCAGCTCCCTGGCCGCCAGCAGCATCTCCGCGAACACGTCGTCCGGCGGCCGGGTCCCCCGGGGGTCACGTCGGCGCCGGTGACTCACGAGATCTCGCTCCGCTCGCTCACGGTCACCACCCTCTCGCATTCGCGCCGGGAAGGGCACCATGAACGCGGCCCGGTGACTTCCCCGTTATCTGCCGCTCCCGCCCCTGCCGTGCCGTACGGCCGCCGCCGGCGCGCCGTACGGCGCCTCAGCGCCGGGAAGGCGGCGCCGAGTTCACCAGTCCCAGGAGGCGCTCACGGGCCACCCTTCCGGCGATCTCCGGTGTGACCGCCACCCCCAGGTGCTCACCGCAGGCCCAGGCGTCGGCGACGCAGCGGGCGACGGTGGACAGGGGAACGGTCAGGAACTCCGCGGCGAGCCGGTTGACCACCGGTTCCACCAGCTCCCGGAGCCTCGGCTCCGGCGATGGGCCGCCATCGATTCGTGCTGCGAGTACGGGCATCGACTGCATTCCTCGCTGAATGGGGACCTGCCGCCCCCAATTCCACCTCTTTCCGCGGCTGTGTCAACCCTCCGTTCGTCATGCTCCCTGCCAGTTCGCCGCCCTGCTCGCCGTCCACCGGTGTCCAGGGGCGACGACGGCCCGCGTCCGGGCACTCGCGGCCCACCTCTCCGAGCACTACGATGGCCCGGCCGACGCCGTGAGCCTGCGACCGGTCCCCACGACCAAGCAGGAGGCGAAGCGGGCGGCCAAGAAGTAGGCCGGATCTTCCTGCGCGAGGTGCCGGTCTTTTGACAGGATGCGTTGACCGCATGGCTGGCGGGGCTTCCGTCCGCGCATGCCGATCGCCGATGATGTAGGGCAGATCGCGCTACCAAACACAGTTATGGAGATGTGCCTCGTGGGAGACGCTGGCACGCGACGGAGGTGCCGACCATGAGCGCCGAAACCTCCGTGCCCCGGCCCCGGGAGTCCGGTTTGGACATCTCAGACTCCGACCTCTTCAGAGGCCTGATGTCGGAGGCGCCTTTCGCCTTCGCGTTTTTCGACCCTTCAGGGCGGTTCGTCCGAGTCAACTCGACCTTCACCGAGCTGACCGGTCATCCTGTCGAGCTGCATCTCGACCGCCTCCCGGCCGAGCTGCTGCCGGCCGATCTGACCGCGCTGATCGAGTCGGCGCTGCGCCGGATCGCCGACGAGGGCCTGCCGGTCACCGACCAGCCGTACCCGACCAGGGCGGAGAACGGCGACGCGCGGCACTGGACCGTGTCGTTCTTCCCGCTCCGCGGTGACGACGGCGTCCTCGGGACCGCCCTGTTCGGGGTGGACCTGACCGAACGGCAGATGAACAAGGAAGTGCTGGAGCGCAGCGAGGAACGCTACCGCTCTCTCGTGGAGTCGCAGCAGCAGCTCGTCTGGATCACCTCGCCGAACGGCGGGGTGATCGAGGACGCGCCCCAGTGGCGGGCCGTCACCGGCCAGGGCCTGGAGGAGTACCTCGCGCACGGCTGGCTGGAGGCGGTGCACCCGGACGACCGCCCCGGCACCGACGAGGCGTGGCGCGAGGCGCTGCGCGGCCGGACGATGTTCGAGTGGAGCTACCGGGTGCGCACCCGGGCCAGCGGCTACCGGCACTTCGAGGTGCGGGCCGTCCCGATCATGCGGCTCGGCCGCGTGGTGGAGTGGGTCGGCGCGAACACCGACGTCACGCCGCAGCGCGAGGCCGAGGACATGCGGGGACGCCTGACCGACCAGCTCGGCGCGGCCGCTCTGCGCACGGCCCGGCTCCAGGGCGCGACGGCGCAGCTCGCCGAGGCGCTGACGGTCGAGCAGGTGGTGCAGGTGATCATCGACGTCGGGCGGACGGCGCTGGCCGCCGACCACTCGGCCGTGGCCCTGCTCGACGACAACAGGGCCACCCTGAAGGTGATCAACAGCGGTGGCACCCCCGACGCGCCGGGCGAGGACATCGACCTCGCCCACCCCAGCGTCATGACGATGGCGGTGAACAGCCGCAGGCCCGTCTTCGCCGAGTCCCTGGACAGCCTGCGCATCCAGCTGGTCGACGCCGGCGCCGACGAGACGCAGATCGCCAAGTTCCTGGAGCAGACCGAGGAACGGGCCTGGGTGGGCCTACCGCTGCTCGCGGCCGGTCGTGCGCTCGGCGCGCTGCGGTTCTCGTTCAACCGGTCGCAGAAGATCTCGCAGGAGGACGGCGTCTTCCTGGAGGCGCTCGCCGGTCAGTGCGCGCTCGCGGTCGAGCGGGCCACGCTGTTCGAGCGTGAGCACCGGACCGCTGAAACGTTGCAGCGGAGCCTGCTGCCCGACCGGCTGCCCGTGGTGAGCGGCCTGAAACTGGCCCAGCGCTTCCGCTCCGGCTCCCGCCACGTGCAGGTCGGCGGTGACTGGTACGACGCGTTCGTCCTTCAGGACGGGCGGGTCGCGGCCGTCGTCGGCGACGTCATGGGCAAGGGCGTCAAGGCCGCCGCGGGAATGGGCCGGATCCGCAACGCCATGCGCGCCCTCGCCCTGACCAACCCGCCGCCCGCGGCGGTGCTCACCGGGCTGGACCGGGTCTTCGAGGCCACCGAGGAGGAAGAGCAGGTCACGACGCTGGCGTACATGGTCGTCGAGCCTGGGACCGGGGAGGGCACGCTGGCCCTGGCCGGTCACCCGCCACCGCTGCTGGTCTCGCCGCAGGGCGTCGGCCTGCTGCACGAGACCGAGCCGGGCACGCCGCTCGGCTGGGCCACCAGCCGCAAGCAGTACCGGTTCTGCGTCCCTCCGGGGCACACGGCCGTGCTGTACTCGGACGGGCTCGTGGAGAACCGCAAGCGCGGTCTGGACGCCGGGCTCAGGGAACTCTCAAGCGTCGTGGCCGAAGCGCCGCCGGAAGTCGTGGCCAGTCCACATATGCTGCTCGATTTCCTGGTGGAGCGCATGCTGTCCGGGTATGAACAGGATGACGACGTAACGGTACTCGCGGTCCACGTCCCACCGGCCACGAAGAGTGACTGAATGAAACAGTCATAACGGTTGCTTTCGGGTATCAGTGACCTCCGTCCGTACGCAGTAGTCTCTCGGTCGGCCTAGGGTGGAGGAGCAACCGGCGGGACGCGGCCGTATCACGGACCTTGGCGTGCCACAATGGCATGTCGCGGTTCGCGCGACCACACCACCGGAAAAGAAGAAGAACCTGGGTCCATTCTCGCCATGCGTTCGTTCGAGAGGTGTTCGTGTCGCCTGCAAGTTCGACTCGCTCGAAGCCGTCGGAGCTGAACGAGCCAGTGATTCAGCAGCTCCTCGAGCGTGGGCGCTCGCAGGGTTTCCTCGAGTCCGAGGATGTCCGCAAGGCCTTCGAGGAAGCGGACATCCCGATGTCGCAAGCCGCTGGATTCCTGCGAAGCCTCAGCAAGGAGGGCGTGACCGTCGTGGTGACGGCCGCCGACTCCGCGGCTCCCAAGCGTTCTCGAGGTCAAGCCAAGCGCCGCACCACCGCGCCCGTCAAGAAGACCACCAAGTCCGCGGCGGCCAAGGAGTCGCAGCCGGAGACCGTCACCGCCGTGGTGACCGACTCCGCGCCGGCCGCCAAGCCCGCCCCCGCCAAGCCGGCGGCGAAGAAGGCCGCCCCGGCCAAGCCCGCCGCGGCGGCGGCCAAGCCGGCTCCGGCCAAGCCCGCCCCGCCCAAGAAGGCCGCGCCCGCGGCCACCCCGGCGGCCCCCGCCGCCGGTCCCGAGGGCAAGGCGCCCAAGGCCGATTCCAAGCCCAAGTCCGCCGACGTCGCCGAGGACGAGGAGGACATCGACCTCGAAGGTGACGTCGACATCGAGGACTTCGAGCTGGACGTCGAGGACGTCGAGATCGAGTCCGAGGCGGAGACCGAGGAGACCGAGGCCGAGACCGAGGCCGAGACCGAGGGCGAGGAGCCCAAGGCCGAGGCGCTCGTGCAGTCCGAGGACGAGGTGCTGATCCTCACCGACGACGATGACGACGCGCCCGTCGCGCAGGTCGCGGCGGCCGGCGCCACCGCCGACCCGGTGAAGGACTACCTCAAGCAGATCGGCAAGGTGCCCCTGCTCAACGCCGAGCAGGAGGTCGAGCTCGCCAAGCGGATCGAGGCCGGCCTGTTCGCGGAGGAGCAGCTCGCCCAGGAGGCCGACAACCTCCCGGTCGACGTCCGCGCCGAGCTGGAGTGGATCGCCGAGGACGGCCACCGCGCCAAGAACCACCTGCTGGAGGCCAACCTCCGGCTGGTCGTGTCGCTGGCCAAGCGGTACACCGGGCGCGGCATGCTGTTCCTGGACCTGATCCAGGAGGGCAACCTGGGCCTGATCCGCGCGGTCGAGAAGTTCGACTACACCAAGGGCTACAAGTTCTCCACGTACGCCACGTGGTGGATCCGGCAGGCGATCACCAGGGCCATGGCCGACCAGGCGCGGACCATCCGCATCCCGGTCCACATGGTCGAGGTGATCAACAAGCTGGCCCGGGTCCAGCGGCAGATGCTGCAGGACCTCGGCCGCGAGCCCACGCCCGAGGAGCTGGCCCGCGAGCTCGACATGACCCCTGAGAAGGTCATCGAGGTGCAGAAGTACGGCCGCGAGCCGATCTCCCTGCACACGCCGCTGGGCGAGGAGGGCGACAGCGAGTTCGGCGACCTCATCGAGGACTCCGAGGCCATCGTCCCGGCCGACGCGGTCAGCTTCACGCTGCTCCAGGAGCAGCTGCACTCCGTTCTCGACACGCTGTCGGAGCGGGAGGCGGGCGTGGTGTCGATGCGGTTCGGTCTTACCGACGGGCAGCCGAAAACCCTCGACGAGATCGGGAAGGTCTACGGCGTGACCCGCGAGCGGATCCGCCAGATCGAGTCGAAGACGATGTCCAAGCTGCGCCACCCGTCCCGGTCCCAGGTGCTGCGCGACTACCTCGACTGAGACACGAGTCGATCGTCCTTCGGCCCCGCGGGGAAGGCCGGGGGACGATTAACTTTTCCGTAACATCGTGGTAGCACCACGGGCACGCTGTCGCTCCTAGGCTCGCGCCTCATGGGAGTGATCGAAGTGGATCGGGCGCGTGCTCGGGGGCCACGAATGATCCCGGACCGCCCGTGGGCGGACACCATCCTCGACGAGGCGGTCGAATCCGCCCGGCGGGGAGACATCGGACCGGCGATCGCCGCTCTCGCCACGAGCAGAGGCGACCCGGAGGTACGGTCACTTCGGGTGGAGGCGCTGTCACGCGCCCTCGTCGGCGCGAGCCGGTCCATCGAGGCGCCGCTCGCCTACGACCAGGGCAACCCCGACCTCTGGCTGTGGCTGGGGCGGACCCGGCTGGAGGAGGCCTGGGAACTGCGGCCCGACGTGCGGGCCAGAGCCGTGCAGGCGGACCGGCTGCACGCCTACCAGTCGGCGATGGAGGGCGCGAGACAGCCGCTGCTGGCCGCAGCGGCCCTCGCTCCCGGCGACCCGGTGCCGTGGGAGTGCCTGATGTGGCTGGCCGTCGGGCTGGACCGGCCGCGGACCGACAAGGACGCGGTCTGGCACGAGTGCTCCAGGCGGTGGCCGTCGCTCTACTCCGCGGCGGTGGCCCGCCTGATCACCCTGTCGCCGGGCTGGGGCGGCTCCGCCCAGGAGACGCTCGCCTTCGCCCGCTCGGCAGCCGCGCACGCCCCCGAGGGCAGCCCGCTCCCGGCTCTGGTGCCGCTGGCCCACTTCGAGATCATCGCCGCGGGCCGGACGCCGATGTCCCGGGGAGGATGGTTCCCCTTCGAGGCGCAGCGCGAGATCGTCTCGGCCGCCGGGCACTGGTCGGAGCGGCGGCTCGGCGGCGCGCATCCCCGGTCGATCGAGGCGCACAACGCCTTCGGCGCCGCCTTCTTCCTGGCGGACCTGCGCCGCCCGGCACGCGCGCACCTCAGCAGGACCGGCGGCCGCTTCAGCCGCCTGCCCTGGTCACATCTCGGCGACCCCGGTCAGCAGTACCGCCGGGCCTGCGCCCGGCTCAACCTCTGACTCACTCGTCCACGATCACGTCGAGGGTCCGCGGCCGGTTCCCTCCCGCGGGCGCGGCCAGCTCGACCCGGTGCCCCAGACCCGCCAGCAGGTCGGCGAGGTCGCCGGCCGTACGCGGCCGGTCCGGGGTCTCCACCAGCGAGCGGGCGACCACGCCGCGCGTGGCCTTCGCCATGTGGCTGACGACCGTCCGCTTCCCGGCCGCCTCCCTGAGCACCCGCACGGCCACGCCGCGCTCGCCGGGCTGCCAGGCGGCGGCGTACGTCGCCGACCGCATGTCCACCACCAGGCCCTTCGTCGCGTCGAGCACCGCACTGATCGACGGCCGCCAGAACGCGGCCAGACCGCCCATCGGCGGCAGCCGTACGCCCATGGACAGCCGGTACGGCGGCACCCGGTCGGAGGGGCGCAGCAGGCCCCACAGGCCGGAGAAGACGACGATCCTCCGGTCGGCCCGCCGCCGCGCCTCGGGGGAGAGGGTGCCGAGACCGAGGTTGTCGTACAGCACGCCCGTGTAGAGGTCGGCGACGGGCAGCGTGCGCGCCGCGGGCAGCCCCCGATTGCGCTCGATCTCACCGGCCTGCCCGTCCGACAGGCCCAGCACGTCGCGCGCCTCGGGCGTGTGGCAGAGCGACACGAGGGCGTCGAGGACCTTCTCGCGCGGGCCGGCGAGTTCGGGGAAGCTCAGCCGGCGGACGCGGGAGGTCCCCCGCTCGGCCTTCCCCTCCGACGGAGGCAGCAGGATGAGCACGATTCCGCAGCTTACTGCGCCCCCACCGGAGAGGTTCCCGCTCGGGGCACTGTCTCGCAGGGATGGGTTCCCTCACTCGCGCCCGGTCTCCACCGCCTTGAGCACGGCCTCCGCGATCGAGCGCGGATCCACCCCGAAATGCCTGCGGACCGCCTCGCGGGTGCCCGACAGCCCGAACCCGTCGGTGCCGAGCGAGGTCCACGGCCGGTCGATCCAGGGGCTGATCTGGTCCGGCACCGCGCGCATCCAGTCGCTGACCGCGATCACCGGCCCCGAGGTCCCGGCCAGGGCCTGCCGGATGTAGGGCACGCCCGTCGTGGTCATGGCGTCGCGGCGAAGCTCGCTCCAGGAGGTGACGGACCACACGTCCACGCCCACGCCGTACTCCTCCCGGAGCAGGCGCTGTGCGTCCATCGCCCAGTGGACCGCGGTGCCGCTGGCCAGCAGGTGGGCGTCACCGCCGCCGGCGGCGTACCGGTAGATGCCCCGGAGGATGCCCTCCTCGACGCCCTCGGGCATCGCGGGCTGGGGCATCGGCTCGTTGTAGACGGTCAGGTAGTAGAAGACGTTCTCGCCGTCGGGGCCGTACATGCGCCGGAGCCCCTCACGCACGATCGTCCCCACCTCGTACGCGAAGGCGGGATCGTAGGCCAGGCACGCGGGGTTGGCGGAGGCGAGGAGCTGCGAGTGACCGTCGGCGTGCTGCAGGCCCTCCCCGGTCATCGTGGTCCGGCCGGCGGTCGCGCCGACGAGGAACCCGCGGCCGAGCTGGTCGGCCAGCGCCCACATCTGGTCGCCGGTGCGCTGCCAGCCGAACATCGAGTAGAAGATGTAGAAGGGGATCATGGCCTCGCCGTGGGTGGCGTAGCTGGAGGCCGCGGCCGTGAACGACGCCATCGACCCGGCCTCGGTGATGCCTTCCAGCAGGATCTGCCCGTCGGCCGCCTCCTTGTACGACAGCAGCAGGTCCCGGTCGACGGACTCGTAGCGCTGGCCCAGCGGCGAGTAGATCTTGGCCGTGGGGAACAGCGACTCCATGCCGAACGTCCTGGCCTCGTCCGGCACGATCGGCACCCAGCGGCGTCCCGTCTCCGGCTCCTTCATCAGGTCCTTGACGAGGCGGACGAAGGCCATCGTCGTCGCCACCGGCTGCTTCGAGCCCTTCTCCAGGGCCCGGAACGCCGTCTCGCCCGGGGCCGGCAGCGGGGCGTGGGAGACCGTGCGGCGTGGGACGGGCCCGCCCAGGTCGCGGCGCCGCTCGGCGGCGTACCTCGCCTCCGGCGAGTCCGGCCCGGGATGCAGGTACGGCGGCAGGTCGCCGTCGAGGGCCTCGTCCGGCACCGGCAGCCCGAGCCGGTCGCGCAGGGCGCGGAACTCGTCCTGGGTCAGCTTCTTCATCTGGTGGTTGGCGTTGCGCGCCTCGATCCCCGTGCCGAGGGTCCAGCCCTTCACCGTCTGCACGAGGATCACCGTGGGCGCGCCCCGGTTGTCCAGGGCCCTGCGGTAGGCCGCGTACACCTTCCGAGGCTCGTGGCCCGCCCGCGACCCGCCGACGACGCGCCGCAGGTCCTCGTCCGAGCACGGCACGTCCAGTCCCTGGAACAGCCGCTCCCTGATGTAGGAGCCCGTCGAGGCGGCGAACGTCTGGAACTGCCCGTCCGGCACCTCGCCCAGCCGGGCCACCAGCTCGTCCGAGCCCAGCAGCCCGTCCCATTCCCGGCCCCACAGAGCCTTGACGACGTGCCAGCCCGCGCCCCTGAAGACGCTCTCCAGCTCCTGCACTATGCGCGTGTTGCCCCGCACCGGGCCGTCGAGCCGCTGGAGGTTGCAATTGATCACGAACGTGAGGTTGTCGAGCCCCTCGCGGGCGGCCAGGGTGAGGGCGGCCGTGGACTCCGGCTCGTCCATCTCGCCGTCGCCCAGGAAGGCCCACACGTGGCTGCGCGAGGTGTCTTTGACGCCGCGGTTGTGCAGATAGCGGTTGAACCTGGCCTGGTAGATCGCGTTGAGCGGCCCGAGCCCCATGGAGACGGTGGGGAACTGCCAGAAGTCCGGCATGGACCGCGGATGCGGGTACGACGGCAGCCCGCCCTCGGGCTCGCGCCTGAACAGGTCGAGCTGGGACTCGCTCAGCCTGCCCTCCAGGAAGGCCCGGGCGTAGACGCCCGGGGAGGCGTGGCCCTGGAAGTAGACCTGGTCGTGGCCGGCGTGGAAGAAGTGGTTGAAGCCCACCTCGTACAGCCAGGCGGCCGAGGCGTAGGTCGCCAGGTGGCCGCCGAGCCCCAGCCGGCTTCCCCTGGTGATCATCGCTGCGGCGTTCCACCGGTCGTACGCGGCGATGCGTGCCTCCAGCTCCAGGTCACCCGGGTAGACGGGCTCCTCGGAGGTCGGCACGGTGTTGAGGTAGCGGGTGGTCGTGGCCAGCCGCCTCAGCAGGTAGTCGGCCCGTTCGGGACCGGCCACACGGCGCACCGCCTCAAGGGATTCGAGCCATTCGGCGGTCTCCTGGGGATTCAGGTCTGCGTCCATGAATCCATTAAAACACCCTATGATCGATCATAGGATGTATCCCCCCGCCGCCTATCATCGGTCTCGTGGAACCCGTCGTGCGGTCGCCGCTTCGCGACCAGATCCGGCAAGCCGTGCTCGACGGCCTGATCAACGGCCGATGGAAGCCCGGCGACCGCCTCGTCGAGCGGCGCATGGCCGCCGAGCTGAGCGTCAGCCAGGCACCGGTGCGCGAGGCGTTGCGCGAACTGGAGGCCCTCAGGCTCATCGAGTCGGTGCCCAACAAGGGCGCGCGGGTCCGCAGGCTCACCCGGAGCGATCTGCGCGAGGTGTACCAGGTGCGGGCGGGCCTGGAGGAGACCGCCGTCCGGCTGGGCACGCCCCGCGTGGAGTCGCTGCGTACGCATCTGCGCCGCCTGCACGACGCGGCGGACGCCGGTTCCCTGCACGACCAGGTGCGGCACGGCGTCGCCTTCCACCGGGAGATCGTGAAAGCCTCGGGCAACGCGGTGCTGCTGTCGGTGTGGGAGTCGCTCGGCATCGAGGTGTGGACCCACCTGTCGATCCGCCTGTTCCGGATGCGCCCGCACGAGAACGCCGCCGACCACGAACCTCTCGTGGAGGCGTTCGAGCGGGGCGACCCCGAGGTGGGCGTCCTGCTCCGCGAGCACGTGCTCGGCTACGCCCCGCCCGAGCCCGGGGAGACGACCTAGCCTTTCTGGCCGGTCGTGGCGATGCCCTGCACGAAGTACCGCTGCCCGGCGAAGAAGATGACGACCAGCGGCAGAGTGGTGATCACACTGGCGGCCAGGACGATCTCCCACTTGGGGTCGCCGCCCTGGTAGAACTGGTCGACCACGGCCTTGAGCCCGCGCGGCAGCGTGAACAGTGCCGGGTCCTGGAGGTAGATCAGCGGCTTCATCAGATCGAACCAGCTCGCCTTGAGCTCGAAGATGAACGCGATGATCAGGGCCGGACGGCCGAGGGGCAGCGCGATCCGCCGGAACAGGTCGAGGTAGGACGCGCCGTCCACCCTGGCCGCCTCGAACACGTAGCGCGGGATGCCGAGGAAGAACTGGCGCAGCAGGAAGATGTAGAACGCCGAGCCGAACAGGTTGCCCGCCCACAGTGGCACCTGCGTGCCGGTCAGGCCGACGGTGTTCCAGATCAGGTACGTCGGCACGAGTGTGACGGCACCCGGGAGCATCATCGTGGCGAGCACGCTGCCGAACAGCACGCCCCTCCCGGGGAAGCGGAAGTAGGCGAAGCCGAAGGCGACGAACGCACTGGAGACCGTCACGGCGAGGGCCGCCGCGACTCCCACGAACACGGTGTTGAACAGCCAGGCCAGCATGGGCGCGGCGTCCCACACGTTCGCGTAGTTCTCCGGGGCGAAGGGGTTCGGCCAGGGGACGAACGGATCGGAGAACGTGCGGTCGCGCGGCTTCAGCGATGCCACGACCAGCCACACGAACGGGTAGAGAAACACCGCCGCGGCGGCCGAGAGCATGACGAGGAAGAACGCCCCGCGGGTGCCGGCGGTGCCCGGGCGGTCGTCGCGGGCCGTCTCCCGTGCCCGTTCCGCTATCCCGGCGCGTCCCGCCCGCGTACGGCCCGCCGTCGTGGTCATCGCGTCCCTCCCGGGGGTTCGGCCTCGTAGTAGACGAGCCGGTTGCCGACCTTCACCTGCACGACCGTGATGACCGCGATGATCGCGAACAGCAGCCAGGCGAGCGCCGAGGCGTAGCCCATGTGCAGGAACTGGAACCCCTGCTGGAACAGGTAGACGACGTAGAACAGGGCCGCGTCGCCGTAGGAGTTCTGAGCGGTCTGGTTGCCGAAGAACATCGTGTAGACCTGGTCGAACATCTGCAGTGCCGCGATGGTGTTGATGATCACCACGAAGAACAGCGCGGAGCTGATCATCGGGAGGGTGACCGAGCGGAACCGCTGCCAGGGGCCCGCGCCGTCGATCATCGCGGCCTCGTACAGGTCGCGCGGCACGTTGCGCAGGGCGGCGAACAGGATGATCGTCGTCGAGCCGAGGTTCCACAGCGACATCAGCACTACGCCGGGCTTGACCCACGCGGGATCGGTCGTCCACTGCGGCCCGTCCACGCCGAACAGCCCGAGGAACTGGTTGACCAGTCCCGCCTGGCCGTTCAGCAGGAACAGGAACAGCACGCCCACCGCGACGTACGGCGTCATCGACGGCAGGTAGAAGGCGGTGCGGAAGAACCCGGCGGCCCGGCCGGTGACGCGGTTGAGCATCAGCGCGAGCGCGAGAGAGACCACCAGGGCCAGCGGCACGTGAAGGACGGTGTAGAAGGCCGTGTTGCCGATGGCCGTGGCGACCGTCGGGTCCTCCAGCATCTCGGCGTAGTTGCCGAGGCCGACGAAACGCGGGCTGGAGATCAGGTCGTAGTCGGTCAGGGACAGCACCAGACTGGCGACCATGGGTCCGGCCTGGAAGATCACCAGGCCGAGCAGCCACGGCAGCAGGAACACATAGGCCCAGCGCGCCTCCCGGCGCGCCAGTCCGGACAGCGGGCGTGCCATGCGCTCAGCCCGCCGCGGCCTGGAGGGCCTTGACGGCCTCCTGATGCGCCTGGGAGAGGGCGGCCTTCGCGTCCTGGCGGCCCTGCATCACCCGGGTCGCCGCGTCGATCCAGGCGGTGCGGAACTCCGCCGCGGCGGGTGACTGCGGGACGACGAACCCCTTTTCCTGCACGCCCAGGATCGTCGTGGTCGCGTCGTCGTACGGCTTGTGCCCGCTGGGCTTCACGATCTGCGAGAAGATCGCCTGGTCGGCCTTGGCGTTGGCGGTGAAGGTGCCCGGGTAGGGCCTGCCCTCCTGTGCCCGCTTCGCCGCCCGCGCCTTCGCCGCCGCGATCCAGGTGTCGGCCGAGGTCATCGTCTTGATCCACTGGCAGGCGACGTCCGGGTGCTTTGCCCCCTTGGGGACGGCCCAGCCGTTGCCGCCGACCATGGTGACCGGATTGCCCTGCCTGTCCTTGAACGGCAGTACGGTGATCTTCGCGTCGGGGGAGGTGCTCGCCAGGGAGGTGACCAGGAACTGCTCGGTGAGCATCATCCCGATCTGGTCCTCGGCGATCGGGTTCTTCTCGCCGAAGTAGTCGAAGGTGTCGGTGAACGCCTTGAGCCTGGTCCAGCCGCCCTGGTCCTTCAGCAGCCCCTGCGCGTAGCCGAGCGCCTCGGCGACCTTCGGGTCGTCCAGCCGGGAGGTCCTCCCGTCCGCCGACAGCAGGTCGGCGCCGTTGGCCTTGGCCCACAGGGGGAGGAACTCCGGCAGCTTCGGGTAGAAGCCGAAGCGCCGGATCTTGCCGCCGGAGACCTTGTTCATCCTCTTCGCCAGCGCGGCCAGGGCGTCCCAGTCGGAGGTGTCGATGCTCTTCGGGTCGGCCCCCGCCTCCTTGGCGGCTTTGTCGTTCACCAGCAGGATGATCGAGGTGTAGAACTCCGGCACGGCGTACCACTTGCCGTTCAGCTTCACCTGCTGCTGCGCGGCGGGGTAGAAGTCGGACATCGGAATGCCCTCCTTGGCCACACAGTCGTCCAAGGGCTGGATCGCGCCCCTGGCGGCGTACGTGCCGATGAGCTGGCGGTCGAGGTAGACGACGTCCGGCGGGTTGCCGCTCGCCACCGCCGACAGGAACGCCTGCTCGTCGAACTGGCCCTGGTTGACGGTGAGCTTCACCTCGGGGTGCGCCTTCTTGAAGGCGTCGGCCCGAGTCGTGGCGATCTCGTCGGGGAAGCCGAAGCCCATGGTCGTCAGGGCGGCTCCGCCGCCAGGCGGCGCGCCGCTCCCGGAGCCCACGCCGCCGCACGCGGCCACCGCCAGCACCGCGGCCAGGGCGCCTGATAGGACGACCATGCCGGTACGGCTCCTGCGTGAAGGGGACACTGCCGCTCCTTTGGGGGGCCGAAGGACAGAGGCCGGCTCCCTCTGCCCGCCAGGTCTGACCTAAACGCGAGCAGCGCAGGTCAGGGGTGCCCCTTCCGCTGATATCCGTTCCGTCGCCGGCGTCTCGCCGCGGCGCCCTGTATGGGTGGAGATCGGCTGGAGGCCGCTAGGCTGCGGCGGGTGAGTCGGGATTTGGCGCAGTTCGACCTGCTGGTGGACGAGGCGTGGCCGGCGCCGGGACGGGCCGCGGAGGGAAGCTGGGTCTACCGCCACGCCGGCGGGGTGACGAAGCGGGCCAACTCGGTGCTGCCGCTGGGGGAGCGGGCGGACCTGCCGGAGGCGGTGGACCGGGCCGAGCGCTTCTACGCGGGAGTCGGCCTGCCGTGCGTGTTCTCCGTGGGCATGGGCGCGACGCCGGGACTCGACGAGGAACTCGACCGCCGAGGATACCGGCTGGTGGACCCCACCCTGGTGATGACCGGGCCGCTGTCCGCCGATACGCCGGACGAGGGCGTGGTGGAGGTGGCGGGCGCGCCGTCCGAGCGGTGGCTGCGCACCTGGTGGAGCGTGGACGGCGGGCGGCACAACGCCGCCGGGGACGTCCCGGCGCGGGTGTGGGCCGAGCGGATCGTCACCGGGGTGCCCGCCGGCTACGTCCTCCTCGGCGGCCACCTGGACGGGGACGCCGACGGGAACGCCGACAGGAACGCGGTGGGCCGGGGCGTGCCGCAGGGCCGCTGGCTGGGGATCTACTGCATGGCGGTCCAGCCGCGCGCCAGGCGGCGCGGGCTGGGCGGAGCCGTGCTGCGCGCCCTCGCCGCCTGGGGACGGCGGCAAGGCGCGGACAGCGCCTACCTGGTGGTCACGGAGGCCAACGCCGCGGCCCGCGCGCTCTACGAGCGGGAGGGCTTCGGCGTGGCCGGCCGCTACCACTACCGCGTGCGGCCCTGACGGGCACCGCGGTCAGGTCAGGTACGGCATGGAGGCGGACGGGGAATCTGGGAATCTATGGTGACGGCGCACCGAGCCGACGTCGTCGTCGTGCTGCTCCGGCACGCCGTCTATGGGGGTCAGCGCTCGCCGTCAGGGGCGGTCGCGGGGGATGCGGAGAGTCGGGCCGACTCGTCCTGGATCTCAGCACCTTTGCCGCGCAGTACAGCCACGTGCTGACGCCCGTGGTGGGCGCAGAACAGCAGCTCCCCGCCCACGGGCAGGGTAGCGCGGATGTAGGCCTGAGCACCGCACCGGTCACACCGGTCCAGGGCCGTCAGCGGCTTGGCGGGGGCGAGAGCTCCAGTCACGTATCGCCTTTCGGGTCGCCCCACGGGTGCGGGGTCGTTGGCGTCAGTCACTTGGGACAACATCTAACCGGATGCGGGCGTTCCCAATCATGGCGCGGCTACGCCCAGAGCAGAATGCCCCTGGAAGTGACGGGGATCACAGCCGAAGTGCCGGTCAACCCGCTGTGCCTGGCAAGCTTGTACGCGTACAAACAGAAGTGGCGTTAAGCTGCGTACGCGTGTTCGATTGATAAGTGGGAGTTGGGTGTGACTGCGGTTCGCGCGGAGACGGGGTACACCGCCCGTCATCTCTCTGTGCTCGAAGGCCTCGAGGCCGTCCGCAAGCGCCCGGGGATGTACATCGGCTCCACCGACACACGCGGCCTCATGCACTGCCTGTGGGAGATCGTGGACAACGCGGTCGACGAGGCGCTGGGCGGCTTCTGCACCCGGATCGAGGTCGAACTGCACCGCGACGGGTCGATCGAGGTGCGCGACGACGGGCGCGGCATCCCCGTCGACGTCGAGCCCAAGACCGGCCTGGCCGGAGTCGAGCTGGTCTACACCAAGCTCCACGCGGGCGGCAAGTTCGGCGGCGGCTCCTACGGCGCCTCGGGCGGCCTGCACGGCGTGGGCGCCTCGGTGGTCAACGCGCTGTCCTCGCGCCTCGACGTCGAGGTCGACCGCGACGGCCGGATCCACCAGATCAGCTTCCGGCGGGGAGTGCCCGGCCTGTTCGACGGCGACGGCCCCACGGCGAAGTTCCGTAAGAAGTCCGGCCTGCGCGACGGCGGCGCCGCCCCCCGCGCGCTCACCGGCACCCGCGTGCGCTTCTGGGCCGACCGCCAGATCTTCCTGCCCGAGGCCGAGGTCTCGCTCGACGAGATCCACGTGCGGCTGCGCCAGACGGCGTTCCTGGTGCCGGGGCTCACCCTCGTCGTCCGGGACAGCCGGGGCGAGGAGCCGGCCGAGGAGACCTTCCGCTTCGACGGCGGCATCAGCGAGTTCACCGAGTTCCTCGCCCGGGACGAGGCGGTGTGCGAGGTGATGCGGCTGCAGGGCGTGGGCCACTTCCACGAGACCGTCCCCGTGCTCGACGACCAGGGCCACATGACGTCGACGGAGGTCGAGCGGGAGCTCACGGCCGACGTCGCGATCCGCTGGGGCAAGGGCTACGACACGACCGTCCGCTCCTTCGTGAACGTGATCGCCACGCCGAAGGGCGGCACCCACGTCGCCGGGTTCGAGCGGGCGCTGGTGCGCACGGTCAACGAGCAGCTCCGGGAGACCCGGCTGCTGAAGAACGGCGACGAGCCGGTCACCAAGGAGGACATCCTCGAAGGCCTGACCGCGGTCGTCACCGTGCGGGTGCCCGAGCCGCAGTTCGAGGGCCAGACCAAGGAGGTGCTCGGCACCTCGGCGGCCAGCCGGATCGTCGCCCACGTCGTCTCCCGTGAGCTCAAGGCGCTGTTCGCCAGCCCCAAGCGGGGGCAGAAGCAGCAGCTGCGCGCGGTCCTGGAGAAGGTCGTCGCGGCCGCCAAGGCCCGCATCGCGGCCCGGGAGCACCGGGACAACCAGCGGCGCAAGTCGGCCCTGGAGAACTCGGCGCTGCCCGCCAAGCTGGTCGACTGCCGCAGTGACGACGTGGACCGCAGCGAGCTGTTCATCGTGGAGGGCGACTCCGCGCTGGGCACCGCGAAGCTGGCCCGCGACTCGGAGTTCCAGGCGCTGCTGCCGATCCGCGGCAAGATCCTCAACGTGCAGAAGGCGTCGGTCGCCGACATGCTCAAGAACGCCGAGTGCGCCGCGATCATCCAGGTGGTGGGCGCGGGCTCCGGGCGTTCGTTCGACATCGCGTCGGCCCGGTACGGCAAGATCATCCTGATGGCCGACGCGGACGTGGACGGCGCGCACATCCGGTGCCTGCTGCTGACGCTCTTCCACCGGTATATGAAGCCGATGGTCGAGGCCGGGCGGGTGTTCGCCGCGGTGCCGCCGCTGCACCGCATCGAGGTCACCAACCCGGGGCGCGGCCAGGACAAGTACGTCTACACCTACAGCGACGCGGAGCTGCACAAGGTCCTGCGTGACCTGGAGCGGCGCGGCAAGCGCTGGAAGGACCCGGTGCAGCGCTACAAGGGCCTCGGCGAGATGGACGCCGACCAGCTCGCCGAGACGACGATGGACCCCCGCCACCGCGTCCTGCGCCGGGTGCGGATCGAGGACGTGGAGGAGGCCGAGCGCATCTTCAGCCTCCTCATGGGCAGCGACGTGGGCCCGCGGCGCGAGTTCATCATCGGCAGCGCCGCCGAGGTGGACCGCGACGCCATCGACGCCTGACCGACGCCCCGCCGGGCACCGACTCAGTTGCAGTCACGGCCGGCGATGTAGCCGTTCTCGGGGATGTAGTACACGAAGCGGCAGAAGTAGGGCCCGGAGGGGGTGGTGATACTCCCCGCGGTGCCGGTGCCCGACCCCGTGCAGTCGCGGCCGAGGACGTTGTAGGCGTCCGGGGTGATCGCGGGGAGCACGGCGGCCCACGCGCAGGTGTAGTCGGCGATGTCCAGGGCCGCGACCGGGGCGGCGGTGACGCCGGTCACCAGCACGGCGGCGGCGCAGATCGTGAGCGCGCGTCTGAGCGGAGCGTTCATGGGGGGCGTCCTTTACCGGGGGAGGAGGTGCGGACCCCTGCATCCCTACCCGGCCGGCTCCGGGCCGATCCGCCACGCGGTGTCCGGAAGTGGTCACTCCCCGGACGCGGCCATGACCGCCGGCGACCGCGTCAGGGCTTGACCTCGCGCAGGCGCCCGGTCTCGACCTCGTAGACGAATCCCCGCACCGAGTCCTTGTGCGGGATGAACGGGTCGGCCGTGATCCTGTTGATCGACTGGATGACGTCCGCGTCCAGGTCGGGGAACGCCTCGGCCGCCCAGTCGGGCTTGATCCCGACCTCCGCCTCGATGTCCCGCCGGAAGCCGTCGTCGGTGAAGGTCAGCATGCCGCAGTCGGTGTGGTGGATGAGGATGATCTCCCGGGTGCCGAGCAGGCGCTGGCTGATCGCCAGGCTGCGCCGCTCGTCGGCCGTCACCACGCCGCCGGCGTTGCGGATCACGTGCGCGTCGCCTTCGCTCAGCCCGAGCAGCCCGTACGGGTTGAGCCGGGCGTCCATGCAGGCGAGGACCGCCACGCCCCGGGCGGGCGGCAGCGGCAGGTGCCCCTTGTCGAACCCGGCGGCGTACCGCTCGGCGTTGGCGAGGAGTTCGTCGGTGACGCTCATCTGGGTGCCCTTCTCGATCGCTGTCGTCGTCGCCCCCCACCTTTGCCTATGATTCCTACCAAGTCAATAGGTAATATGACGGAGGGTGAGGCTCCAGCGCCTCAAGGTGACGCGCGGGAGCCTCGGGCCGTCTAGCGGGAGGCGGGGGCCTCAGCCGGACTCGATCTCCAGGGTGCTGACGCGGTTGCGGGCCTCCAGCATGCCCTCCCGGTAGCGCTCGTCCCAGTCGGGATCGTCGTCGGCGATGGCGCGGACCGTCTGCCTGGTCAGTTCCACCGGGCCGTTCCTGCCGGGGGCGACCTTGCGCACCACGATCAGGGTCCACCCGTTCTCCATGACCGTGTCGGCCTCCCAGCGGGGAGGGCCGCCCACGCTCCGCCGGGACGCCGGCCCCGACCGGCGTACGACCGCGAAGAGCAGGTAGAGGAGCACGGCGAGCACGATGAGCGTCACCGGAAGGGTCAGCAGGCGCATCGGATCACGACCCTGTCACTTGGTGGGCAGACTACTTGGTGGGCAGAGCGACGCCACCAGTATTGCCCGGCGCGTAGACCGTGATGCCCTGGGGCAGGGCCTTGAGCTTCTCGATCTCCGCGCAGGTGGGGCACTTGTTGTAGCCGTCCTGCCGGGCCTTGTTGGCGTCCGCCTCGGCGCGGGCCTGGGCGACCTTCGCCTGCGCCTCGGTGACCTTCGCGAACGCCGCCTGCGCCTGGTTCACCGCCTCCTGGACCTCCGTGGGCAGGGTCACCCGGGAGAGGTTGAAGTGGATGCCGGTGAGGTAGTCGGCGCCGAGCGTCGCCTTGAGGTCCTCGGCCAGGCTCGTGTTGACCGCGTTCTGGATCTTGGCGATGTTCGCGTTGTTGCCCTGCTGCGGTGTGCCCCCGCCCTGCTGGCTGCTGTTGTTCTGCACGAGGGCGCAGGAGGAGACGAGTTCGGCGCAGCGGAAGTTGTTGATCTGTGTGCGCAGGTCGTTGTCGATCACCGGCCGGATGATCTGGTCGAGGAACGCGGACCAGCCCTCGTCATCCTGCCAGGGGTAGTAGGTCCCGCCGTTGGTGCTGCGGAACTTCCGGGTGCCGAACTTGTCGTCGAACGACTTCAGCGTCTCGTGGTCGAGGTTGAGGCCGAAGTAGAGCGTGCCCTCGATGCCCATGTTGACGCCGTCGCCGCTCGGCACGTTCACCACGTCGACGCCGGACCTCTCGCCGTGGCCCTTGTCGGACGTGATCGTGTAGAACCGCTGCTGGGCGGGGTAGCGGTGCATCTGCGACCACCAGCCGATCCAGGCGACCCCCGAGCCGGGGTCGATGATCTGACGGACCTTGTTGTCGTCCAGCGGGCCGCCGTCGCGGACGACCGCCACCTCGCCGCCGCTGGTGCGCTCGAACCCCTGGAAGGCGCCGTACAGGGCCGGCACTCCGATCACGATGAGCGCGAGGATCAGGACGGCGGCGAGCCCGCGGTACGACCGGCGGGAGGCGCCGCCGGACGGGGCGGAGGGGGTGCGGCTGGGCATATGGGCTCCTGGGGGTGGAGTGGCGGAGACGTCACATTCTCGTTCGTCGCCAGGAGAACGTCGTAACCGCCATCCCGGGTTCCGTTCTCGCGCCGGCCGCGCCCCCTCCGTCGGGCGGGTCAGATCTCGATGGGCTGGAGCCTCCCCGTGTGCACGTCGTACAGCGCGCCGCCGACGACGAGATCGGCGGGCAGGTACGGGCTGGACTTGATGCGGGTGATGTCGTGCCGCAGTGCCGCCGGCTGGTCGGGAACGGTCTGGAACTCCAGGCTGCGGGTGTCGACGCCGTGCTTGTCGGCGATGAGGTTGTGGACGTCCTCGTCGGTCGACTTGGACATCCGGCAGTCGGTGTGGGGCATCACCAGGACCCGGTCCACGCCGAGCAGGTAGACGGCGAGGACGAGGGTCCGCAGGACGTCGTCGGTCACCCGGGCGCCCGCGTTGCGCAGGATCTTCGCGTCGCCGGCCGTCAGGCCGAGCAGTCCGAGCGGATCGATGCGGGAGTCCATGCACGTGACGACGGCGAGGCCGCGTGCGGCCCGGCCCGTGAGGCCGGAGTGCGAGAACGTGCTCGCGTACTTCTCGTTGGCGGCCAGAAGATCATCGAAAGCACCGGTCATGTGACAGATGTTGCCCGATCCCCTTTTAGCGGTTGGCGCGGGGGTAGCAGATTCCCTCTCCATATCGGCTGGTCTTTGCTCACAACACCGGTATAAGGTTTTCGCTGGTGTTAAACGGAAGGAGAAACATCCCTCATGAGCGGTGTCGCGCGAATGCGCACGGTCGTGCTCGACTGTCCGGAGCCGAAGACCCTGGCCGCCTTCTACGCGGAGGTGCTGGGCTGGAAGGTGGCCTACGAGGAGGGGGAGGAATGGGTCACGCTCGCCGGTGACGACCAGGTCCGCGTCGCCTTCCAGCGCGTCCCGGACTACCGGCCCCCGCAGTGGCCCGGCTCCGAGCACCCCCAGCAGTTCCACCTGGATCTGACCGTGGACGACATGGCCGAGGCGGAGAAGCGCGTGCTCGCCCTCGGAGCGGTCAGGCACGAGCACCAGCCGGGCGAGGAGGAGAACTGGACGGTCTACCTCGACCCGGCCGGGCACCCGTTCTGCCTGATCCCCTCGTCGGACTGACGCCTCAGCCCGGAGCGCCGGAGGCGGCCTCCTCCCGCGGCGCACGCGCGAGGCGCCGCAGGACGAGCAGGCCGCCGACGGCCGGCAGCCAGGCCAGGACCCTGCCGGTCGGGTCGCAACCGGCGTCGCGGGCGGCGGCCACGATCACGAACAGGTACGCGCAGCCGTGCAGGGGGCCGACGAGCGAGGAGACGGGCGGCAGGTGCACGGTGGCCAGGTTGGCCAGGAGGACGGCCAGAGATCCCAGCTCGACGGCCGCGGCGGCTCGCAGGGCGGAACGAGGGCGCGACATGGTCAGACTCCCGTGGTCGAGCCGGGACGGACGATCATCAGAACCGTCACGGCCGCCCACAGCAGGTTGAAGACGCCGGTCAGCATGGCGAGCCTCGCCACCTGGCGGCCGATGCCCGCGGCCGTGGGATCCCCGGCGGTGAGCAGGGCGAGGACGGCGTCCTGACGCGGCAGGACCCACAGGGCGAGGATCGCGGCCGCCGCGCCGGTGAGCAGGATGGACGCGATCACCCACGCGTCACGCAGCACGTCGAGGCCGCTCGCGGTGGCGAACCCGAAAACCGGGACGGCCAGGCCCGCGAGGGCGTAGACGCGGCAGACGCGGTGCAGCACGCGGAGCGCGGCCAGGCCGTCGGCCTGCCCACCCCGCACCGGTGCGTCCGTCACGCGCCGCGCGGCGGCGGGGAACATGCTCGCGGCCACGGCGACCGGGCCGATCGCGAGGATCGCGGCGAGGACGTGGACGGCCAGGAAGAACGCGGTCATCGTGCCCGGCCCCCAGCGGCGGACGGCGCGGGGACGTCCGGGGGATCGAACCCGTCGGACAGCACGAACTGGGCCGGCATCGGCATCGCTCCTTGTCGTCGGCGTGCGGTCACCAACCGTAGGAGCACGGGCGCCTCCGCCCCAGAGGCGAGAATGACAAAGACCAACGGATTCCCGCCAACCGCTGTCACCTGGTTGTGAACGGCCGATCGCTGACCACGTCGCTGGCGGGAATCCGGCTATGGTGGCGATCGTGCACACCGTGGCGATCCTGGCGCTGGACCGCGTCGTGCCGTTCGACCTGGCGACCCCCATCGAGGTGTTCGGGCGCACCCGTCTGCCGGACGGCCGGCGGCCCTACCGCGTGCGGGTGTGCGGGCCCGCCCGGGAAGTGGAGACAGAGACGTTCGCCCTGCGCGTGCCGTACGGGCTGGACGCGCTGGCCGGGGCTGACACCGTGATCGTCCCCGGCTGCTCGGAGCGGGCCGGTCCGCCCCCGCCCGAGGCGCTGGACGCGCTGCGCGACGCGGCCGCCCGCGGCACCCGCCTCGCCTCGATCTGCGTGGGCGCGTTCACGCTCGCGGCGGCCGGGCTGCTGGACGGCCTGCGGGCGACCACCCACTGGGCCGCGGCGCCCGAACTCGCCCGGCGGTTCCCCCTGGTGGACGTGCGGCCGGACGTCCTGTACGTCGACAACGGGCTGGTGCTCACCTCCGCCGGCGCGGCGGCCGGACTCGACCTGTGCCTGCACATGATCCGGCGCGACCACGGGTCGGCCGTCGCCGCCGACGCCGCCCGCCTGTCGGTGATGCCGCTGGAGCGGGAGGGCGGTCAGGCCCAGTTCATCGTCCACGAGTATCCGCCGGTGCCCGGCGGTTCGCTGCTGGAGCCCGTGCTGGCGTGGATCGAGGACAACCTCGGCCGCGACCTCACCCTCCGGGAGATGGCGGTCCGCTGCGGGATGAGCGAGCGGACGTTCAGCAGACGCTTCCGGCAGCAGACCGGTACCACCCCGCTGCAGTGGCTGCTGCGGGCCCGGGTCCGGCGGGCGCAGTACCTGCTGGAGAACAGCGGCCACAGCATCGAGCGCATCGCCGCGCAGGCCGGGTTCGGGTCGCCCACCGCGTTCCGGGAGCGGTTCAAGCGGGTCGTGGGAACCACGCCGCAGGCGTACCGCTCCGCCTTCCACGGCGGCCCCGCCGTCACCTGAACGGCGGAGGCCCCGGCGGCGGCTCTTCGCCTCCCGCATCCGTGGAGCCGGCTCTTCGCCGGCTCGTGTTCCCGCGAGCGGCTCTTCGCCGCCCGTGCCTATGCGAGTGGCTCTTCGCCGCCCGTGTCGCCGGTCGTGGCCATACCGCCGTCGGTGGTGGCCTCCTCGCCGTCGCCGTCCGCGCCGAGCGCGCCGCCGATCGCCGCGATGGCGTGCACGAGCCGCACGCCCGAGCCGTCGCGGCGGCCGAGTTCGTCCGGCAGCGGCACCGGCTTGCCGGTTGAGGAAACCGCCTTGACCGGCATAGGACCGGCGTACGCGAGCAGCAGCACGTCCTCGCCCTTGAGGAAGCGCTGGGCACGGACCCCGCCGGTCGCCCGGCCCTTCGGGGGGAAGTCGGCATAGTCGGAGACCTTGCCCGCGCCCATCTGGGTGCCGGGCAGGGCGGTCGAGGAGCCGGCGATCGTCACGACGCGGGCCTCCAGGGCGGGATCGACGGCGCCGAAGAAGACCACCCGGGCGTCGCCCTCCAGGCGCACACCGGCCATGCCGCCGGCCGGACGGCCCTGGGGCCGTACGACGGAGGCGGGGAAGCGCAGCAGCTGCGCGTCCGAGGTGATGAAGACCAGGTCGTGATCGGCCGAGGTGAGCTCCACCGCGCCCACCACCACGTCGCCGTCCCGCAGCCCGATGACCTCGAACTCGTCGCGGTTGACCGGGTATTCGGGCACCACCCGCTTGACCACGCCCTGGCTGGTGCCGAGCGCGAGGCCCGGCCCGTCGGGGTCGAGCGAGCCGAGCCCGACGACCTTCTCGTCCGGTTCCAGGGAGACGTACTCCGACACCGGATGCCCCCCGGCCAGGGACGGCGGGTTCGCCGAAGGCGGCAGGGCGGGCAGGTCGAGCACCGAGACACGGATGACGCGGCCCTTGGAGGTGACCACGCCCACCTCGCCGCGCACGGTCGAGCGGACCACCGACACCAGCACGTCGTGCGCCGCCCGCTCGCCCTCGCCGGAGATCGGCGACGCGTCGGTCGTACGGGCGAGCAGGCCGGTGGACGACAGCATGACCAGGCAGGGGTCGTCGGGCACCTCCAGCGGCACGACGGCGGCCCTGGCGGCGTCCGACGACTCCAGCAGGACGGTGCGGCGCGGCGTGCCGTACGTCTTGGCGACCTCGGCCAGCTCGGCCGACACCACCCGGCGCAGCCGCTCCTCCGAGCCGAGGATCTCGTTCAGCTCGGCGATGTCGGCCTGGAGCTGCTCCTTCTCCCGGTCCAGCTCCAGCTTGTCGTAGCGGGTGAGGCGGCGCAGCGGGGTGTCGAGGATGTAGTTGGCCTGGATCTCGCTCAGCGCGAAGGTCTCCATGAGCCGGGCGCGGGCCTGCGCGGAGTCGTCCGACCCGCGGATGACCTGGATGACCTGGTCGATGTTGAGCAGCGCGACGATGAGGCCGTCGACCAGGTGGAGCCGCTCCTCGCGCCTGCGCAGCCGGTACGCCGAGCGCCTGCGCACCACGTCGAGCCGGTGGTCCACGTAGACCGAGAGCAGCTCGCGCAGGCCCAGTGTGCGGGGCTGTCCGTCGACCAGCGCGACGTTGTTGATGCCGAAGGTCTCCTCCATCGGCGTGAGCCGGTAGAGCTCCTCCAGCACGGCCTCGGGGTTGAAGCCGTTCTTGACCTCGATGACCAGGCGCAGGCCCTTGTGCCGGTCGGTCAGGTCCTTGAGGTCGGAGATGCCGGTGAGCCTCTTGGAGGTCACCAGCTCCTTGATCTTCGTCACCACCCGCTCGGGGCCGACGTTGAACGGCAGTTCGGTGACGACGATGCCCTTGCGCCTCGGGGTGACCTGCTCGACCGCCGCCTTCGCCCGCATCTTGAACGTGCCGCGCCCGGTCTCGTACGCGTCCCTGACGCCGTTCAGGCCGATGATCATACCGCCGGTCGGCAGGTCGGGGCCGGGCACGAAGCGCATGAGCTCGTCGAGCGTCGCGGCCGGCTTCCTGATGAGATGCCGGGCCGCCGCGACGACCTCCCCGAGGTTGTGCGGGGCCATGTTGGTGGCCATGCCGACCGCGATGCCGGAGGCGCCGTTCACGAGCAGGTTGGGGAACGCCGACGGCACGACCGACGGCTCGGTCTCCTGCCCGTCGTAGTTGGGCTTGAAGTCGACCGTCTCCTCGTCGATCGACTGCACCATCAGCATCGCCGCCGGGGCGAGCCGCGCCTCCGTGTACCGCATCGCCGCGGGGGCGTCGTCGGGGGAGCCGAAGTTGCCGTGCCCGTCCACCAGGCCCAGCCGCATCGAGAACGGCTGCGCCAGCCGTACGAGCGCGTCGTAGATGGCGCCGTCGCCGTGCGGGTGGAGCTTGCCCATCACCTCGCCCACGACCCGGGAGGACTTGACGTGCCCGCGGTCGGGGCGCAGGCCCATCTCGCTCATCGAGTAGAGGATGCGCCGCTGGACGGGCTTGAGTCCGTCGCGCGCGTCGGGCAGCGCGCGCTGATAGATCACCGAGTAGGCGTACTCAAGGAAGCTCGTCCGCATCTCGGCGGAGACGTCGATGTCGACGATCCGCTCCTCGAAGTCCTCGTCCGGCGGAGGTGTCGTCGTGCGTCGGGCCATGTGGATTCCTGCGTGTCGAGGAGCCGGGCCCCGGCCGTCGGGACCGGGGAGGGGCGAATGTCGGTCGTGAACATCGAACATTCTGCCGAGAGTTCGCCCTGTTCGCGACTCACCACCCTACTGCCGGGCCCGTGCCCTCCGTTCCGGCTTCGCCGGTGAGCCCGCGCTCACGGCCGCCGCGGCGTGCCGGTTTCCCTGATCACGGCGGTGAGAAGGGCGCCCGCGGGATCAGGGACTCGGTGTCGAAGAGGCGGTGGCGGGAACGCGGGATCAGGTGCGGGGGCCGGCGCCGCGCCAGGGGCCGGGCGTCTCGCCCTCGTCCTCGTCGCCCGGCTCGTTCAGCTTCTCGTCGTAGACGCGGAAGCCCCGGGCCCGGTAGTTGGCCAGCGCCGCCGGGCCGTCCAGCGAGCAGGTGTGCAGCCAGACCCGCCGCGTGGGCTCCAGGCCGGGCCACCGGCTCGCGATGTCCCAGGCGCGCGCCGCCGCCTCGCCGAGCAGCCATCCGCCGAGCCCCTGCCCCATCGCGTACGGCAGCAGCCCGAAGCTGGCGATCTCGACGGCGCCGCCGTCCCGCGCGACGAGTTCGGCGTATCCGGCGGGCGTGCCGCGCGTCCAGGCCACCCAGTTCTCGACTCCCGGCCGGTCGAGCCAGTCCTTCCACTGCTTCCAGGTCCACGGCAGCCGGTTGGTCCACTGCCAGTCGCCGCCGACCGCCGTGTAGAGGAACCGGCCGAACTCGGGGCTGGGCACCTCCGCCCGGACGATCTCGGCGGGGAGCGCGGGGGTCCGGCCGGGGCGCAGGTCGGAGGGGCTGGTCTGTTCGAGATACCAGGTGGTCACGTCCATAACGGACTCATCCAACCACGTCCGGCCACGCGGCCCGCCCCTGCGCCGGCCGGCACCGTCCCGCGGGGCCTCCGTCGGCGCCGAGGGCGAGGCGAATCTTCGTGTATGCACTGTTTGTCCGGTTATAACCGCTCTTTCGGTACTCTCCCCCAGGAGAGGGAGGTGCTCCCGCCATGCACGACGTCGTGGACCAGATGCTCGACGCGATGAACGCGCACGACCTGCACGCCGTGTTGCGGTGCTACGCGCCGGGCGCGGTGGTGGTCGGACCGGAGATGGAGGCGGGGGAGCCCGGAGAGATCGGCTCCTACATGATGCAGATGTGGAGGGGCTTCCCCGATCTGCGATTCACAGTCTGGGAGACGATCCGCTTCGCGGACGTGGTCGCGACAGAGATGACGGCGGTGGGGACGCACACCGGGCCCTACCTGGTCGCCGGGGGTGACCTCCTCGCCCCGACCGGCCGGGGCATCAACGTGCGCGTCTCCTGGTTCTGGCATCTGAAGGACGGCCGCATCCTGAGCCAGCGCTTCTACTACGACCAGCTCCAGATCTACTCGCAGCTCGGCCTGCTGTTGCCCCTGTCCTTCCGAGACGCCGACGCGGGAAGCGGCGCGTCCGGAGACCGCGGCCGGGGACACGACCTCTAGTTCCCCGCCCCGCCTCCCGCCGTCCCGGCGGAAACGGTCGGCGGGACCTGATACGAATGACGGGATGAGCGAGGAAGAGGAGTCCCTGCGGGAAGAGGCCGAGGCCCGGCTGCGGGCGCTCGCCGGCGAGCACGCGCGGCTGCGCGACGACCAGTGGGCCGCCATCAAGGCCCTGGTCATGGACCGCAGGCGCGCGCTGGTCGTGCAGCGCACCGGCTGGGGCAAGTCGGCCGTCTACTTCATCGCGACCGCGCTGCTGCGCGAGCTGGGCGAGGGTCCCACGGTCATCGTCTCCCCGCTGCTCGCGCTGATGCGCAACCAGATCGCCGCCGCGGAGCGGGCCGGCATCCACGCGGAGACGATCAACTCGGCCAACCCCGAGGACTGGGAGAAGGTCTACGGCCAGGTCGCCGAGGGCATGGTCGACGTGCTGCTGGTCAGCCCCGAGAGGCTGAACAACCCCGACTTCCGCGACCAGGTGCTGCCCGAGCTGGCCGCGAGCGCCGGGCTCCTGGTGATCGACGAGGCCCACTGCATCTCCGACTGGGGGCACGACTTCCGGCCCGACTACCGCAGGCTCCGCACCCTGCTGGCCGAGCTGCCGCCGGGCATCCCCGTGCTCGCCACGACCGCCACCGCGAACGCCCGGGTCACCCGCGACGTCGCCGAGCAGCTCGCCGTCACCCAGGAGTGGGACGAGCTGCCCGGCGGCGAGGTGTTCGTCCTGCGCGGCCCGCTGGAGCGCGAGAGCCTCCACCTGAGCGTCGTACGGCTGGGCGGGGCAGGCCAGCGGCTCGCCTGGCTGGCCAGGACCCTCCACGAGCTGCCGGGCTCCGGCATCGTCTACACGCTGACCGTCGCCGCGGCCCAGGAGATCGCCGCGTACCTGCGCGAGCAGGGCCACCCGGTCACCGCGTACACCGGGCAGACCGAGGCGGCGGACCGGCTGGTGGCCGAGGCCGACCTGCTCGGCAACCGGGTCAAGGCGCTGGTGGCGACCTCGGCGCTGGGGATGGGCTTCGACAAGCCCGATCTCGGCTTCGTCGTCCACGTGGGCGCTCCGGCCTCACCCGTGGCGTACTACCAGCAGGTGGGCCGCGCCGGTCGCGGCGTCGAGCGGGCCGAGGTCATCCTGCTGCCCGGCCCGGAGGACAGGGAGATCTGGGCCTACTTCGCCTCGCTGGCCTTCCCCCCGGAGGGGGTGGTCAAGGCGACGCTGGAGGCGCTGTCGCAGGAGGGCGTGCTGTCCACCCCCGCCCTGGAGACGAGGGTCGACCTCAGCCGGAGCCGGCTGGAGATGATGCTCAAGGTGCTCGACGTCGACGGGGCCGTGCGCCGGGTCAAGGGCGGCTGGGAGGCCACCGGCGAGCCGTGGAGCTACGACACCGAGCGCTACGCCAGGGTGGCCGCCGAACGCCGGGCCGAGCAGGAGGCGATGCTCGGCTACATCACGACCACCGAGTGCCGGGAGCGGTACCTGCGCCGCCATCTCGACGACGAGACGGCCGCGCCGTGCGGCCGGTGTGACAACTGCACCGGCGCCCGCCGGTCCGCCGAGGTGCCGGAGGAGGCCGTGCAGGTCGCCCGGCAGCGGCTGGCCCGGCCCGGTGTGGAGATCGAGCCGCGCCGCCAGTGGCCCACCGGCCTGCCCGATCTGAAGGGGCGGATCAAGCCGGAGTTGTGCGCGGAGCCGGGCCGCGCGCTCGGCCGCCTCACCGACATCGGCTGGGGCACCCGGCTGCGGGAACTGTTCTCCGCGGGCGACGGGCCGGTCCCCGACGACGTGTTCGCCGCGGTCGTCGAGGTGCTGAAGTCGTGGGAGTGGGCGCGGCGCCCGGCCGGCGTGGTCGCGATGCCCTCGGGTTCGCGGCCGGTGCTGGTCGGGACGCTCGCCGAACGACTGGCCCAGGTGGGCCGCCTGGAGCACCTCGGCACGCTCGGCTACCGCGACGGATCACCGGCGGCCAGGCACAACAGCGCCCAGCGGGTGGCGGCCATCCGGGGGACGCTCGCGATGCCGCGCGAGCTCGCCGCGCGGATCGCCGCCCTGGACGGACCGGTGCTGGTGGTGGACGACCGCGTCGACACGGGCTGGACGATGGCGCTCGCCGCCGCCCAGATCCGCCACGCGGGAGCCCCCGCCGTGCTTCCCCTCGCCCTCGCCGTCACGAACTAGTTCCGGGACGGCCGTCGTCGGCCGGGCGCGGCCGCCGGGGCGCGTCCAGGGGCAGCACAGGGCGAACCCGCGGCAAGCGCGTGGGTAGGCACGTGGGTAGGCACAGGGCGCGCGGGAGGGCGGCCCGTTCGGGCTAGAGGCGGGGGCGGGCGCCGAGGTTGGAGATGCACCGGGCCGCGAGGGCGTTGCCCGCGGCCAGGGCCTCCGCGGGCGGCTTGCCGTCCAGCCAGACCGGCAGGAAACCGGCGGCGAACGCGTCCCCGGCGCCGGTTCCGTCCACCACCCGGTCGACGACCTCGGCGGGCGCCCTGACCGGTTCGGGGCGGCTGTTGGAGTACCAGAGCGAGCCCTCGGCGTTGATCTTGATCACGACCTGGGGGAACCAGGCGGTCAGCACCTTCGCCGCCGAGGCGGGGTCGTCCCTGCCGGTGAGCACCTTGGCCTGGTCGGCGTTGGCGAACAGCAGCTTCGCGCCGTCGGTCCACTCCAGGAACGGCTCGGCGCCGGTGCGCTCCAGCGGGGCGGAGGAGGCGCAGTCGATCGAGATCGACATGCCCGCCCGGCGGGCCATGTCGAGAGCGGCGAGGCCGGCGTCGCGCGATCCCTCGTTGATCAGCGTGTAACCGGACACGTGCAGGTGGCCGCCGGCGGAGAAGAGGTCGCGCGGCAGGTCCTCGGGAGACAGCGCGGCGTTGGCACCGGGGTCGGAGAGCATGGTCCGCTCGCCCTTGTGCGTGACGAGGACGACGCAGGTGCCGGTCGGCCGTTCGGGGTCCATGACGAGGCGGGCGTCCACGCCGTACCCCATTAGCTCCATGTCCCGGTTGCGGCCGGTGATGTCGGCGCCGCGGCGGCCGATGAAGGCCACCTCGGAGCCCTCCACGGCCAGCCAGGAGGCGATGTTGGCGCCGGATCCGCCGCCGTGCATGGTCACGACGGCCGGGGTGTCGCTCGCCCTCGCGAGAGGGAACTTCGCGCGCGCGACCGCGTCCGTCATGAGATCGCCCACCACGACGACCCGCGTCATGCTGTCACCACCTTGCCAACTGGCTAATGGAGGCGAGCCAGGCCCAAGGAGGGGCGGCGTCCGCTCCGTGCTGTAGAGGCTGACGCCCAGAAACCTAACAGCTTCCAGGGGCGCCGTGGGTGGAGAGCGGACAGACGGGAACAGTCGATGCACAAGCGTTGTCCAACTCGTCCCTCCTCGGTTCGTAGATCCCTTATAAGCGCTCTCGCGAGACTATCTCCATAAGTAAGTAGAAATCCCCCAATTACCACCAAGCCGGGCACGGATAATCTCGGTTGCGTGCACCCTCAGTACCCCGCCCACTGGGAGGCGGACGTCGTGCTGTCCGACGGCGGCACCGCCCATGTCCGCCCGATCAGGCCGGACGACGCCGGCATGCTGCGCTCCTTCTACTCACGCCTGTCCGCGGAGTCCATCTACTTCCGGTACTTCGGCCCGCGCCCCCGGCTGACCGACAAGGACGTCGCGTTCTTCACGAATGTCGACTACGACAACCGGGTCGCCCTGATCGCCACGATCGGCACGGAGATGGTGGCGGTCGTGCGGTATGACCGCGTGCAGCCGCGCGACCACGCCGAGGTGGCCTTCCTGGTGGAGGACGCCCACCAGGGCAGGGGCGTGGCCTCGGTGCTGATGGAGCACCTGCGGGCCGCCGCCCGCGAGCGCGGGATCAAGACGTTCATCGCCGACGTGCTGCCCGGCAACCACCGGATGATGGGCCTGTTCCGCCAGGCGGGATACACGGCGCAGAGCCAGTTCGAGGACGGCGTCGTACGGATGACGCTCGACCTGTCGAGCACCGAGACGGCCCTGGAGGTGCGGCTCGCCCGCGAGCACCGCGCCGAGGCGCGCTCGATCGCCCGCCTGCTCACGCCGGAGTCGGTCGCGGTGATCGGCGCGAGCCGTGAACCCGGCGGCATCGGCCAGGCGGTGCTGCGCAACCTGCTCGCCGCCGACTTCACCGGGCCCGTCTACCCCGTCCACCGGCAGGTGCGGGCCGTGGCCGGCGTACCGGCGCACCGCAGCGTGTCGGCGATCGACGGCGAGGTGGACCTCGCCGTGCTGGCGGTGCCCGCCGAGGGCGTGCTCGAACTGGTCGAGGAGTGCGCGCGGAAGGGCGTGAAGGGGCTGGTCGTCGTCTCCTCCGGGTTCGGCGAGACCGGCCCGGAGGGCCTGGCCCGCCAGGAGGAGCTCGTCCGCATCGCCCGCGCGTACGGCATGCGGGTGGTGGGGCCCAACTGCCTGGGCATCGCCAACACCGACCCCGCCGTACGGCTCAACGCGACGCTCGCGGCGACCCTGCCGGGCCGGGGGAGGGTCGGCTTCTTCAGCCAGTCGGGCGCGCTCGGCACCGCGCTGCTGCAGCGGGTGGCGCAGCGCGGCATGGGCATCTCGACGTTCGTCTCGGCCGGCAACCGGGCCGACGTGTCCGGCAACGACCTCCTGCAGTACTGGGAGGAGGACCCGGCGACCGACGTGATCCTCCTCTACCTGGAGTCCATCGGGAACCCGCGCAAGTTCACCCGGCTGGCCCGGCGGATCTCCCGGTCCAAGCCGATCGTGGTGGTCAGGTCCCGAGGAGTGCCGGGAGGTCACGCCGCGCCGGTGCTCGCCATGCCCGACACCGCGCTGAGCTCGCTGTTCGCGCAGGCCGGGGTCATCCGGGTGGACGACCTCGTCCAGCTCTTCGACGTCGCCCAGCTGCTGGCGCACCAGCCGCTGCCCGCCGGGCCGCGGGTGGGCGTCGTCGGCAACTCCGACGCGCTCACACTGCTGGCCGAGGAGGCGTGCGCGGGCGCGGGCCTGGAGCCCCGCCCGCCGGTGAACCTCGGCGCCCGGGCCGGCGCCGCGGAGTTCGCCGAGGCGCTGAGGAGCGTGCTGCCCGAGGTGGACGCCGCCGTCGCGATCTACATGCCGCCGATCCCGGGCGACTGCCGGGAGGTCGCCGGAGCGCTGCTCGACGCCGCCCGGGAGTCCGGCAAACCGGTGCTCGCCACCTTCCAGGGCCGGCTGGGCATGCCGGACGAGCTGCGTGTCCCGGGCGCTCCCGGCGGCGAGTCCCCCGGGCGGGGGTCGATCCCGTCGTACCAGGCCCCGGAGGAGGCGGTCCGCGCGCTGGCGCACGTGGTGCGGTACGCCCGCTGGCGCCGGGAGCCCCTGGGCCTGGTGCCGCAGGTGGACGGGATCGACCCGGCCGCGGCGCGGCGGATCGTCGCCGCCGCGCTGGCCGGGGACGGCACCGGGCACACGGCCGGAGACGCCGCCGTAGACGCCGCCGTGGATTGGGCCGGGGACGCCGGGGCCGAGCGGGAGATCGACGCGACCGCGCTGCTGGCCTGTTACGGCGTCGAGGTGTGGCCGGCGCACGTGGCGGCCGACGCGGAGGAGGCCGTCGCCCTCGCCGAGCGCGTCGGCCCGCCCGTGGTGGTCAGGTCGGCCGACCCGGAGCACGTCCGCCGCGCGGGCACGGTCCGCGTCGGCCTCACCGACGCCGCCGGGGTCCGGCAGGCGTACGCCGGTCTGGCCGCGCTGCTCGGGCCCGGCACACCGCTCGCGGTGCAGCGCATGGCGCCGCAGCCCTCGGTGCCGACCGTCGTCGGGGTGACGCAGGACCGGTACTTCGGCGCGGTCGTCACGTTCGGCCTCGGCGAGGTCACCGCCCGGCTGCTCGGCGACCAGGCGCACCGCCTCGCCCCCCTCTCCGCCGAGGACGCGGCGGCGCTGGTGCGGTCGGTGCGCGCCGCGCCGCTGCTGTTCGGCGAGTACGGCTACCAGCCGGTGGCGGTGGAGGCGCTGGAGGATCTGCTGGTGCGGGTGGGGCTGCTCGCCGACGCTCTGCCGGAGGTCGTGCGGATGGACCTCGACCCGGTTCTGGCGGGCGCGAACGGCGCGGTGGTGCTGGGCGCCCGCGCCGTCCTGCGGCCCGTCACCACGCTGCGCCCCGACGCCGGCCCCCGCCGCCTGCGCTGACCCGGCGGGCGTTCGGGGGTACGGCGGGCCGCCGACGTGCGCGCCGGGCGCTCCCGTGCGCGGCGGGTGCGG